>NZ_JBCNLB010000006.1:0-298408 GCF_039595735.1 Duganella sp. | reverse complement strand
GCGTTGAGGCTGTCTTGATGGGCTGCTGGAGTGCTAATTTGATGCTTTCGGTTGTGCATATTGGGGACCTACCGCTGTACTCTAAATTAATCGGGTAGGTGTCTCAAGTTATATTGGCACGGAGGGGACGCGTGGAAAAATTCAGGCAGATGTCCTTGTTGGCGACGTTGACCGACGCCGACAGAAAGTGATGTATGCCATTCGCCACTTCTGGCGAGCCGATTTCATCACCGTTAGGCGTGACCGTAATCGTATTTGGGAGTTGGTTCTTAATACTCATTTTTAGCGTTGTGTATCATGGACTTCGTTTTCCTGACGGGCTGCTTCTGGCCGGTTGCTGGCGCCCAATGCAAGCGATCGGCGCTGCGCGATAGCGGAGGCTTATTCACAAGTATGGAACTTCATCATTTCTTATATCTCAGACCCATCCAAGGTGAAGTCCACCTTGACCGCCACCCAGAGGCTATTCGAAGACATGTCATATGCAAAGACCGCGGGTGCCAATAACGAAAACGCGAAAAACACCTTCAGAGCGCGAAGCATCTTCATCCAACTCTTTCGTGAAAAATGTCTTCAAGCCCTGTGATCATTTCCACAAGGATAGCATGTTGCCAAGGCGGAAAATGCGCAGATTGTTGCGCGGAGGGAGGCGCAGAAAACAAAAAAGCCGCTTCAGTGGCGGCTTGGTCATTTACTTTCGCTGTTTGGCGTCCCCACGGGGATTCGAACCCCGGTACTCACCGTGAAAGGGTGATGTCCTAGGCCTCTAGACGATGGGGACCAAGGAACTTCTCTGTTTGCATTCTACGCTATTGGTGGAGGTAAGCGGGATCGAACCGCTGACCTCTTGCATGCCATGCAAGCGCTCTCCCAGCTGAGCTATACCCCCCGGGCGTAAAACACATTACTGCTACCGACCAACGTTGGCATCGCTGGCGTCCCCACGGGGATTCGAACCCCGGTACTCACCGTGAAAGGGTGATGTCCTAGGCCTCTAGACGATGGGGACCTCGGCACTACCTTAACTACTCTCCCGTGCTTGTTGGTGGAGGTAAGCGGGATCGAACCGCTGACCTCTTGCATGCCATGCAAGCGCTCTCCCAGCTGAGCTATACCCCCTCAGGGCACAGAAGCCTTACTACTGACCAGCCTTGGCGAAGCTGGCGTCCCCACGGGGATTCGAACCCCGGTACTCACCGTGAAAGGGTGATGTCCTAGGCCTCTAGACGATGGGGACCTTGGAACTACCGTACTACACTCTCTGCAAACTGGTGGAGGTAAGCGGGATCGAACCGCTGACCTCTTGCATGCCATGCAAGCGCTCTCCCAGCTGAGCTATACCCCCGTTTGCGCGAGAGACAAGAGTATAGCAGAGGCGCCGTATTATGCAAATACCCTTTTGCAACTTTGCCCCTGCTTCAATGAAAAACTTAGAGGAACTTCGCCACACGCGCCACAACGGTGTCGCGGCCGAAGATTTCCAGCACGGCGTCGATGGCCGGCGTTTGCAGCTGACCGGTGACGAACAGACGCAGCGGCATGGCGATCTGCGGCATTTTCAGGCCATGCGCCGCCAGCACTTCCTTGATCATGGCGGCCAGCGCAGCCTTGTTCCACTCCACCGTTTTGCAACGCTCGGCAAAATCGGCCAGCGCCGGCTTGACGGCGTCGGTGACGTGCTGGGTCAGCAGCGCAGCATCCGGTTGCGGCTCGCGGAAGAACAACATGGCGGCATCGGCCAGTTCGTTGACGGTGTTGGTGCGCTCTTTCATCAGGCCCAGCACGACAGGCAGCGACGGCGCGCCATCGAACACGGCGCCGTTGGCCAACATGCGCGCTTTGGCCAGCTCGGCCAGGCGCTCGTTGTCAGCCTGCTTAATATAGTGGTTGTTCAGCCAGTTCAGTTTTTCGATGTTGAACTGGGCGGCCGAGTTGGACAGGTGGGTGCCGTCAAACCACTGGCATACCTGCTCCATCGAGAACACTTCATCGTCGCCGTGGCTCCAGCCCAGGCGCGCCAAATAGTTCAGGATGGCTTCCGGCAGATAGCCTTCGGCCGGGTATTGCATGACGTTGACCGCGTCCTTGCGCTTGGACATTTTGGCGCCGTCCGAACCCAGGATCATCGGCAGGTGGCCGTATTCCGGCAGCGGTGCGCCGATGGCGCGCAGGATGTTGATCTGGCGCGGGGTGTTGTTGACGTGGTCGTCACCGCGCAGGACGTGGCTGATTTCCATGTCCAGATCGTCGATGGCCACGCAGAAGTTGTAGGTCGGGGTGCCGTCCGGACGGGCGATCACCAGGTCGTCCAGTTCCTTATTGGCGATGGTGATGGTGCCTTTGACGAAATCGTTCCAAGTCACTTCTCCATCCAGCGGGTTCTTGAAGCGGACCACCGGCTTGCGGCCTTCCGGAATGGCCGGCAGCACTTTGCCCGGCTCTGGGCGCCAAGTGCCGTCGTAACGCGGCTTTTCGCCAGCGGCGGTGGCGCGGTCGCGCATGGCCTGCACTTCTTCCGGCGACGAGTAGCAGTGGTAGGCGGTGCCGGCTTCCAGCATCTGGGCCACCACCTCGCGGTAGCGGTCCATGCGCTTCATCTGGTAGAACGGGCCTTCATCGTGGTTCAGGCCCAGCCAGGCCATGCCCTCGATAATCGCTTGCACGGCTTCCGGGGTGGAGCGCTCCAGGTCGGTGTCTTCAATGCGCAGCACGAAGGTGCCGCCGAAGTGACGGGCGAAAGCCCACGAATACAGCGCCGTGCGGGCGCCGCCGAGGTGGAGGTAGCCGGTCGGGCTGGGTGCGAAACGGGTACGGACTGGCTTGGCTGGTGCGTTAGTCATCGAAGTAAAAATGCTGAGATATAAAAGCAGCTATTTTACCGCGTCGGCGCTGGCTTGGCGCTCAAAGCTGGCCCGGTAGCGTTCCGCGGCGTCGGCGCGGGTGTTCATTTCGAACAGCAGGCCGCCGGGCGCGGCGCAGAAGAAGCGCGATCCCCGTTCATGCTTGAACAGGCCAGTTTGCATGGTCACGCCCTGCGCCAGCAGATGCTGGTACAGCTCGCCGAGCTCATCGACCGAGGCCAGCTCAAAGCCGAGATGGAAGTTGTGCGGCCACACCACGGCGTGGTCTTTGGCCTCGATGACGATGTCGAAACCTGCACGCTTGAGGACGGCAGCGTCGGGGCCGATGTATTCCAGCGTGCAGCCCAGGTGCTGCACGAAGAAGTTGGCGGTGGCTTTGACGTCGCTGGATGGGAAGCTGATGTGATTGAATTTCATGGGTCTGACTCCTGTGATTGGAGTCATCAGAATAAGACCGGCCCGCGCTGCCCTCAACTCGCTTTCCGGCGGCGCAAAAACCTTTGGGATCAATGACTTGGCACCGCCTTGAACGGATTGCTCGCATTTACCAGCCGTTAAAGCGCGGCCAGACCTGCCAGTCACCGCCGTTTTGCGGGAGCACATGGTACTGGCCGTGCTGCGCGGCGGTGGCGCAGGCGTGATTGGGCAGGATGCGCAGGCTGCTGCCGACCGGGAAGCGTTGGCTGATATCGACGCCCGCGGCACCGGTCCATTGCAGCACGCCGTGCTCCTGGTTGGCTTTGCCGAAGCTGAGATCGGTGATGGGCTGGCCGTCGGCGTCGCAGACCTGGCCGTAGCCGTGGCTGTCATGGCCGAGGTCGCGGCTCATGGCCATCCAGCCGCCGTCCGTGATGACCCAGCCCTGGTCGGCCTGGTGGCCGATGACCGTGCACAGCACGCTGATGGCGATGTCGTCGGTGGTGCAGACGCCGACATCGGCCATCACCATGTCAAAGAACACGTAGACGCCGGCGCGCACTTCGGTCACGCCGTCCAGATGTTGGGCGCTCAGCGCGGTGGGCGTGGAGCCGACGCTGACCACTTCGCATGCATGGCCGCCATTGCGCAGCAGCGTGGCAGCGGCAACGCAGCGCGAGCGCTCCTGCTCGGCCATGGCCTGCAGCGCCTCGGGCGTGGTGCAATCGTAGGAGGCGCCGGCGTGCGTCATCACGCCTTTGAGGCGCGCGCCGCCCTGCAGCGCGGCGGCGATGCGCAGCAGCACCGGATCGTCCGGTTTGACGCCGGAGCGGTGGCCGTCGGTGTCGATCTCGATCATCACGTCGTAGCAGACGCCATGCTCGGTGCCGTGGCGGGCTACCTGTTCCGCCATCGTTACCGACTCCAGCAGCAGCGTAAGACGCAGGCCTTCACGTATCAGCCTAAGCGCGTGATCCAGCTTGTTCGGCACGATGCCGACCGCGTACAAAATGTCGTTGATGCCGGCGCGGAAGAACTCCTCCGCCTCCTTGAGCGTGGACACGGTAATGCCACGCGCCCCAGCCGCCACCTGCCGCCGCACCACCTCAAGACACTTGCTGGTCTTCACATGCGGCCGGAACGCCACGCCCAGCTGATCCATGCGTAACTGCATGCGCTCCAGATTGCGCTGCAAGCGCACCTCATCCAGCAACAGCGCCGGGGTTTCCAAAGTAGTGTTCATATAATCGTGTTGAGATAGCCGAAGGCGGCTGCATTGATGCGACGGGCCAAGTCGTCGGGGTCGCGCTCGCCGCGTTCGCCGGCGGCGTCGGTCATGCCGCGGATCAGGGCCAGCAGGTCGGCGGCGGCCAGTTGGCTGTCGCTACGGCCTGCTCGCTCAAGAATGGTGGTCATCAGCACGACGAAGCTGTGGCCTTTGTCCAGTGCGGCACGGATGTCGGGTCGGCCTTCCTCCTGATCCAGCAGGCGCGCCAGGTTGGGACGCTCCAGTTGCTGGCGGGCGGAGACTTCGATGAAGGTGCCTAGAGCTGCACGCCAGTCGGGCAATCCGGCGGCGGCGGTTGCGGCTTCGCGGTATTTGCCTTCCTCGCGCTGCAGCAGCGCCAGGGTCAGGGCATCCTTGCTGGGAAAGTATTGGTACAGCGTGCCGATGCTGGCGCCCGCGCGACGGGCCACGGCATTGGTGTTGAAGCTTTCCAGCCCGCCCTCCTCCAGCACCAGCGCCGCCGCTTCCAGTATCGCGTCCACCGTGTGGGCGGAGCGGCTCTGGCGCGGGGCTTTGCGGATGCTGAGGACGGCTGGCCGTGCTGGCATTACTTGACGGTGATCTTGATTTCCTTGTTCATGGCAGGGCCATACGCCTGGTGCAGGCCGTTGGCAAACTGCATGGTCAAGGTGTAGTTGCCCGGCGGCAGATTCAATTCGGTTTCGGTCTGGCCTTTGCCGAAGTGGATGTGCTTTTCATCGGCCGGGATCACTTCGCCGGCCTTGATCGGGGTGGCGTTCACCAGCAAATGATGGTGGCCGGTATTGGCCGTCATGTCGCCGGCCGGCTTGACTTCCATGCCGGTCACCGCGAACTTGACCTTGAACGGGCTGCTGACGGTCGCGCCGTTGGCCGGCTCGACAAAGGACACCGATTGCTGCGCGAACGCCGCAGCGCTCAGGGACATCAGAGTTGCAGCCAATACCGATTTCATCATGTTGATTCTCCTGTTTAGTCGTTTTTGACAACAATAGTAGGGAACTTGCTGGTCATATCCTTGGCCTTTTCGGCCACTTGCACCGCCACCTTGCGGGCGATTTGCTTGTAGATCGCCGCTTCCTTGCCGTCCGGATCGGCCACCACGGTCGGCTTGCCGGAATCGGCCTGCTCGCGGATCGCCATGGTCAGCGGCAGCGCGCCGAGGAAGTCGACGCCGAAGTCCTTGCACATCTTTTCGCCACCGCCATGGCCGAAGATTTCTTCCGCATGACCGCAGTTGGTGCAGATGTGCACGCTCATGTTCTCGACCACGCCGAGGATGGGGATGCCGACTTTCTCGAACATTTTCAGACCTTTGCGCGCGTCCAGCAGGGCGATGTCCTGCGGCGTGGTGACGATCACGGCGCCGGTGACCGGCACTTTTTGCGACAGGGTCAGCTGGATGTCGCCGGTGCCTGGCGGCATATCGACAATCAGGTAATCCAGGTCGCGCCAGTTGGTTTGCTCCAGCAGTTGCTGCAGGGCCTGGGTGACCATGGGGCCGCGCCAGACCATCGGCTCGTCTGGATCGATCAGGAAACCAATGGAAGATACCTGCACACCGTAGTTTTCCAGCGGCTCCATCGACTTGCCATCCTTGGTTTCCGGACGGCCGGACACGCCCAGCATCATCGGCTGCGACGGGCCGTAGATATCGGCATCCAGCAGGCCGACCGACGCGCCCTCGGCGGCCAATGCCAGCGCCAGGTTGACGGCGGTGGTCGATTTGCCCACGCCGCCCTTGCCCGAGGCCACGGCAATGATGTTTTTCACATTGACCATCGGCTTCAGGCCGCGCTGCACGGTGTGCGCAATGATCTTGCTGTGTACGCTGACGCTGATATTGCCGATGCCGGGCAGGGTTTTCAGGCCGGCTATCACGCTGCTGCGGATGCCATCGATCTGGCTGTTGGCCGGGTAACCCAGTTCGATGTCCAGCGACACATCGCTGCCATCGACCTTCAAATTCTTGACCGACTTGCCGCTCACGTAGTCTTTAGTTGTATTTGGATCAACAATTTTCGACAGGGCGGCCTTGACGTCTTCTACTGCGATGCTCATGTAACTCTCCGTTGATTAGACCTTCATTCTAGCGCAACATGCGCAATAGCCGCATCCGCTGTTAAAATGCTCTTTTTCCACCCACAAAGTGCAACAACCATGACTCGCAAGCTGTTCGTCACCACTGCCCTGCCCTACGCTAATGCCGCTTTCCATATTGGCCACATGATGGAGTACATCCAGGCCGACATCTGGGTCCGGTTCCAGCGAATGCAGCGCGACGGCGCGAATGGTCAATATACGCCGCGCGAAGTCCACTTTGTGGGCGCCGACGACACCCACGGCACGCCGATCATGATCGCCGCCGAGAAGGAAGGCATCACGCCGCAGGAATTCGTGGCCAAGATCGCCGCCGGCCGCGCCCAGTACCTGGACGGTTTCCATATCGCTTTTGACAACTGGTATTCGACCGATTCGCCGGAAAACGTCGAACTGTCGCAAGGCATCTACCGCAAGCTGCGCGATGCCGGCCTGATCCAGACCAAGACCGTGGACCGCTTCTTCGACCCGGTCAAGGGCATGTTCCTGGCCGACCGCAACATCAAGGGCGAGTGCCCGAAATGCGGCGCCAAGGACCAGTACGGCGACAACTGCGAGGTGTGCGGCGCCGCTTACCAGCCGACCGACCTGGTGAACCCGTTCTCGGTGTTCACCAACGCCACGCCGGTGCTGAAGCCGTCGGAACAGTATTTCTTCAAGCTGTCGGACAAGCGCTGCTACGAGTTCCTGCGCGACTGGCTGAACACCCCGGGCCGCCTCCAGCCGGAGATGGTCAACAAGGTGTCCGAGTGGCTGGGTGAAGCCGGTGAAAAGCTGGCCGACTGGGATATCTCGCGCGACGCGCCTTACTTCGGCATCCCGATTCCTGACGCGCCGGGCAAGTACTTCTACGTCTGGCTGGATGCGCCGGTCGGTTACCTGGCTTCGTTGAAGAATTACTTCGGCAAGAAAGGCATCGACTATGACGCCTTCCTGAAAGACCCGGGCACCGAGCAGATCCACTTCATCGGCAAGGACATCGTGTCTTTCCACCTGCTGTTCTGGCCGGCGATGCTGAAGTTTGCCGATCATCCGACCATCGAGCGCATGCGCGTGGCGGTGCACGGCCACCTGACCGTCAACAACGAGAAAATGTCCAAGTCGCGCGGCACCGGCATCTCGCCGCTGCGCTACCTGAACCTGGGCATGAATCCGGAATGGCTGCGCTACTACATCGCCTTCAAGCTGAATTCCAAGGTGGAAGACCTGGACTTCACCGGCGAAGACTTTGTGGCGCGCGTGAATTCGGACCTGATCGGCAAGTACGTCAACATCGCCTCACGCTGCGCCGGCTTCATCGCCAAGAAGTTCGATGGCAAGCTGGCCAGCAGCCTGTCCGACAACGCCCAGTCGTGGATCAAGCGCGCGCTGGTGACGGCCGATGGCGTGGAACGCCAGGCCAACATCGCCGCCAGCTTCGAGTCGCGCGAGTTCGGCAAGGCCCTGCGCGAAATCATGGAGATCGCCGACTTCGCCAACCAGTACGTGGATGAGAACAAGCCATGGATACTGGCCAAGGATGAAGCCAAAACCGCCGAGCTGCACGACGTCTGCACCACCGCGCTGATCCTGTTCCGCCAGCTGTCCATCCTGCTGTCGCCAGTGCTGCCGGGCGTGGCCGCCAACGTGGCCAAGTTCCTCAACGACGAGAAGTTCGACTGGGCGCAAACCGATGTCGCCAGCGGCGCGGTCGCCAACGCGATGCTGGGCCGTACCATCGGCGCTTACTCGCACCTGATGACCCGCGTTGATCCGAAGATGATCGAAGACCTGTTCGACGCGCCGCAAGCGGCCGCCGCGCAAGCTGCCGCGCCTGCCGCCAAGGCCGAGAAGCCAGCCAAAGCCAAGGCCGCGCCAGCGGTGGCCGTGACCGAAACCGGCATTGAAGTGATGGCGCCGGAAATCTCGGTGGATGACTTCTTCAAGGTCGACCTGCGTATCGCCAAAATCGTCAACTGCGAACACGTGGAAGGCTCGGACAAGCTGCTGCGCCTGACGCTGGACGCTGGCGAAGGCCGCCACCGCAACGTCTTCTCGGGCATCAAGTCGATGTATCAGCCGGAAGACCTGATCGGCAAACTGACTGTGCTGGTGGCCAATCTGGCGCCGCGCAAGATGAAGTTTGGCGTCTCGGAGGGCATGGTCATGGCCGCATCGGCCGTGGATGAGAAAGCCAATCCAGGCATCTACATCCTGAATCCATGGCCGGGCGCCGAGCCAGGCATGCGCATTCGTTAAGGAAGCCGGCATGAACCTTGTGGTCCGGGAAGCGACAAAGGATGATGCCAAACTGATTGCCGAGCTCACGCGTGCAGCGTGGGCCGGCAAGGTAAGCGTCACTTCCAGTGGCCATCGCGAAACCGCCGTCATCGTTGCAGAACACCTGCGCGATGGCGGCGGTTTTGTTTTGGAGGTCGACAATCAACCGATCGGCTCTGTGCGCTGGCTGCCGCTGGATTCGGAGCAAGATGTATGGGAAGTGTGCCGGATGGGTGTACTGCCGGCGTACCGGGGCAGCAATCTGTCGCAGCACTTGCTGGAGGCGGTGATCCATCACGGCCTGGCGGCCGGCGTGGAGGAAGTGCGCCTTGCCGTGCGCGCGGATCAACCCAAGCTGATCGACTTCTACGCCGCGTATGAATTCGAGCTGGCCGAGGAGCTGGAGTATTCGCACGCCAATCCGCTGGAACCCGCGCCACTGGTGATGCGCCGCTCACTGCGGCACTGACATCGGCACGGGAGATCGTCCTACGCCGGCCCACGCGCCCGCGTGAAAGAATGTTCGTCCCCCCATCGCAACACCAAGTCACCGGCAACAACACGACGCCTCCAGTCCGACCATAGCACGGGAAATGCTCCTACGCCGCGTTCGCCTGTTCGGTGGAACAATGACGGCTTCCAATGGAGGCAATCATGAAAACGACTTTGGCAATGTTGCTGCTGACCGGCTTCCTGGGTACAACGGCCGTTGCCCAGCAAACCAATCCTGATCCAGCAGTGAAGACCAGCGAAGGCAAAGCGGCCAAGGCCAAAAAGCCCGCGAACAAGGACTGCACCGGCATGCAAGGCGGCGTGGATGCCAGCGGCGGCGAGAGTGTCGAGCAGCACGCCAAGTCCGGCAAGACCACTGCCGCCAACAGCGCCAATTGCGGCAAACACAATGGCAAGGCCGCCGCACCGGAAGCCGCGCCGACCACGGCGCACCCAGAAACCAAGGACCCGGTCCTTCGATAACCCTTTTTACAGGAGACTGTCATGAATACCAAACTGATCGCATTTTTTGCCGCGGCTACCATGAGCATGGCCGCCATCGCGCAAACTCAAACTTCGGGCACCAGCAATACCGGCACGCCGACGCAGGGCCAGAGCAACGCCACCAGCGGCGAGCAAAACGCCACCGCCATGCAGAACAACAGCAACCGTCAGAACAACAAGATGGCGCAAAACGCCAAGGATCGCAAGGCCAGCAAGGACAGCAAGAACAAAACCGATTGCAACCAGGCCCACACCGACGGCAACTCAACCGCGCCAGCCCACGCCCCACGCGCTGGCTGCGAGGATGACAAGACCGGCGCTGGCAAAACCCAGCGTTAAGCGCTAGGGCTACTGGTAGATGCCGCAGCCGATGATCACGTCGTCGACACGTTCGACATACGTGCGCTTTGCATCAATGGTGCCGGTGCTCGGGTTAGGCCATTTGTAATCGACCCAGCCTTTGCCTTCCTTGCCCATGCCGACGGCAAGTATGTCCTTGATGAGGAACTTGCCGTCCGCATCTTTCATCTCCTTGACGTTTTTACCGACCAGCTTCTGGTTGGCGCCATTGGCGGTCTCGATGCCGTCGCCATTGGCGGAGAAGGTGAAGATGTATAAGTCCTTGTGGATGAACTGCCCCTTCGGATTATTAAACTCGGCGTACGCCTTCTCTTTGCCATTCTTTTTCAGGAATTCGCCGGCTTTTTTCACCATCGCCACCGCCTCGTCGGCCGTGCCCTTCTCCGCCGCGCCCGCGATACTCATCCACAGCATCAGCAGCACCATCACAATACGCTTGAACATGGCTCCTCCTAGAAGAGATGGCGAATGCCGAGGTTGACCGCGCGGTTGCCGGTGCCGCCCTCAATCGAGCTGCCGACCGTGTAGCCGGCGCCGTTCTTGTTGCGGATGTAGCCGTACACGCCGTACAAATCGGTGCGCTTAGACAGGTAGTAGCGATAGCCCGCCGCAAACTGCTCGGCATCCTGATTGAAACGGGTTTTATCGTTCTTGCGGATGTAGGAACCAAGCCAGGTGCCCAGGCCCGCAGGCACCGTCACGCCGAGCAGCAGCACATCGCTGTCGGTGGACGGTGTTGGCGCCACCGACGCGCCAAATGGATTGGCCAGATTACGCGGCAAGGCGCTGTTGACGCCCTTGTCCACGCCATATGCAAAGTGCGCTTTCGCTACGCCGAAGTCATACAGCGCGGTAAACACCGAGTTGCGCGCGCTGCTGACGTTCTTCACGGTCGCCGTCTCGTTATTACGATAGTGCGAAGACAAGCGCAGCGTCAACGGCCCGCTCGCATACGCCAGCGTACCGCCGAACTGGCGGCCGGCGCTGCCGTGGCCGGCTACTTCGCCGGCACCGTACACCACCTCGCCGCTGAAGCCATGCAGCAAGGGCGAGGCGTATTTGACGGCATTATCCATGCGGCTGGCGCTATTGCCGGTCGACGCCATCAGATTCTTGGTATCCCCCGCCGTGCCCGAGCCGAAAGGATCGATCGCCGCCACCGCCAGATACTGCGGCGTGTACTGCCGGCCGATGGTCACCGTGCCCGCGCTGCCCTGCAACCCCACGTAGGCCTGACGGCCGAACAGCAAGCCCCCCTGCCCCATGGCGCCGGTATCGCCCTGGAAGCCATTCTCCATCAGGAAAATGGCCGACATGCCGCCGCCCAGATCCTCCGTGCCCTTGAAACCGATGCGCGATCCGGACTCTACGCCGCTCGTCACCTTGGTGCTGGAGGCCGTGCCGCCGCTCTCACGCACCAGCGCCATATCAAAGATCCCATATACGGTTACATTGGATTGTGCCGCCGCCATCCCTGCTGCTGCGCTCAGTGCAAGCGCCATCATGCCTTTTTTCATTGTCATCTCCCTGTTTTTTTTCATTTAGCGCCAAAGCCGCCGCCGCCCGGCGTCTCAATCGCAAAGACATCCCCTGCCCGCATCTCGGCGGTATGCGTCGCACCGAACTCCTCGACCGAGCCATCGCCGCGCTCCACCCAGTTGCGCCCCAAAGCGCCTGACTGCGCGCCCTGCAAGCCAAACGGTGCGATGCGGCGGTGGCCGGCAAGGATATTGGCCGTCATCGCTTCCAGGAAGCGGATGCGGCGCAGCGCACCATCCCCACCGCGATGCGCACCGGCGCCGCCACTGCCACGGCGGATCGCATGCGTCTCCACCAACACCGGGAAACGCCACTCCAGCACCTCCGGATCAGTCATGCGCGAATTGGTCATGTGCGTTTGCACCGCAGCCGTGCCGTCAAAGCCCGGCCCCGCGCCCGAACCACCGGCGATGGTTTCGTAGTACTGGTGCTCGTCGTTCCCGAAGGTGAAGTTGTTCATCGTCCCCTGCGAGGCGGACATTACGCCCAGCGCACCGTACAAGGCATCGGTGACATACTGCGACACCTCCACATTCCCAGCGACCACCGCAGCCGGGTAGCGCGGATTGAGCATCGAGCCTTCCGGCACGATCAGGTGCAATGGCTTGAGCACACCTTCGTTCATCGGAATATCGCTGTCGATCAGCGTGCGGAATACGTACAATACGGCGGCCTTGCACACCGACAGCGGCGCGTTGAAGTTGGTCTGACGCTGTTCGCTGGTGCCGGTGAAGTCGACGATGGCGCTGCCGTTGGTGCGATCGATGGTTAGCCTGACCTGCAATAACGCGCCGTCATCCATTTCATAGGCGAAGCTGGCGTCGTGCAGCTTGCGGATGGCCTTGCGCACCGCCTGCTCGGCGTTATCCTGCACATGCTGCATGTAGGCCAGCACCACGTCCTCGCCATAAGTGGCGGCGGCTTTCAGCAACTCGTTGGCGCCCGTTTCGCATGCACCCAATTGCGCGATCAGGTCGGCGATATTCTGGTCGATATTGCGGCTCGGCCAGGGACCGGCGGCAAACAGCGCACGCACTTCCTTTTCCAGGAACACGCCCCGGTCAACGATCTTCACGTTATCCAGCAGGACGCCCTCCTCCAGGATGCTGGTGCTGTTCGGCGGCATGGAGCCCGGCGTAATGCCGCCGACGTCGCCGTGGTGGCCGCGCGCCGCGACGTAGAAGAGCGGCGCATCCGCATCCTTGCCGTAGACCGGACAAACTACCGTGATGTCGGGCAGATGGGTGCCGCCGTTGTATGGCACGTTGAGTACATACGCATCGCCGGGCGCCATGCTGGCCGCATGCTGGCGAATCACGCACTGCACGCTGTCGCTCATCGATCCCAGATGGACGGGAATATGCGGCGCGTTGGCGATCAGGTTGCCGTGGCGGTCGAACACCGCGCAGGAAAAGTCCAGCCGCTCTTTCATGTTGACCGAGTAGGCCGTGTTTTCCAGCGTCGTTCCCATCTGGCGGGCAATCGCCATGAACAGGTTGTTGAAGATCTCCAGATGTATCGGATGCACCGCGGTAGTCATCCTGTGCGCCGCGCCGGCTGCGACCACGCGCTCCAGCAGCAGCGTATGGTCGGGCAGTACGCGCGCGCTCCAGCCGGCGTCCACCACGGTGGTGGCGATGGCTTCACGGATCAGCGCCGGACCGGCGACGCGGCTGCCCACCGGCAGTTCAGCGCGCACGTACAGCGGAATCGGCACGGTGTCACCGTCTACATAGCTGTAGACCCGGCCATCCGTCACGCGTTCGCCACCAGCCGGCACCGAGATTTCAAAGTCAAGGCCGTCGCCAGCGCCGATGGCCTCTGCCGAGATGGACTCGATGACCAGCGGCTGGCCTTCCATCACGAAGCCGAAACGGCTGCGGTACAGCGTGGAGAAGGCTTCGGCCATGGCCACTTCGCTGCCCAGGGCGACCACGAAGGTGGAATCGCTGTCCTGGTATTTCAAGCGGGCGCACAGTTCCACGCTGATGTCGGCCTGGGCGACCTGCTGCGCCAATAGCTCATCGGCAGCCTGCTGCGCCAGTGCAGCCAGTTGCGGCTCCAGCGCGGTCAGGGTCGCTGCAGTCAGCGGCTGCTCGACGGCGGCTTCGCGCATGGCGCGGATGTCCGCCAGGCCCATGCCGAATGCCGACAGCACGCCAGCAAAGGGATGGATCGCGATCTTGCTCATACCCAGCACGTCGGCCACACGGCAGGCGTGCTGGCCACCCGCGCCGCCGAAGCAGCACATGGCATAACGGCTGACGTCATAACCGCGTTCCACCGAAATCGACTTGATCGCCTGCGCCATGTTGTCGACTGCGACCGCCAGGAAGCCATCCGCCACCGCCGACGGCGACAAACGCGTGCCGGTCTCGGCGTGGATCTGCTCCGCCAGCTTGCTGAAGCGGCGCACCACCACATCCCGGTCCAGCGGCTGATCGCCGTTGGGGCCAAACACGTGCGGGAAGTGCTCGGGCTGAATACGGCCCAGCATTACATTGCAGTCGGTGACCGTCAACGGCCCGCCCTTGCGGTAGCTCGCCGGCCCCGGGTTGGCGCCAGCCGACTCCGGGCCGACCTTGAAGCGGCCGTTCTCAAAGCTGCAGATCGAGCCGCCGCCCGCCGCCACGGTATGAATGTGCATCATCGGCGCGCGCACCCGCACGCCGGCGACCACCGTCTCGAATACGCGCTCGTAAGTGCCGTCATAATGGGCGACGTCGGTCGAGGTGCCGCCCATATCAAAGCCGATCACCTGCTTCAAACCTATCGCTTCGCAGCTTTTAACCGCGCCGACGATACCGCCGGCGGGGCCGGACAGGATCGCATCCTTGCCCTGGAAGCGGCTGGCGTCCGTCAGGCCGCCATTGGACTGCATGAACATCAGGCGTGTATCGCCGGTATCAGCCGAGACGCGCGATACATAGTCGCGCAGGACCGGCGACAGATAAGCGTCCACCACTGTCGTGTCGCCGCGACCGACGATTTTCATCAAAGGGCTGACCTGGTGGCTGACCGAAATCTGCGTGAAGCCCGCTTCCGCCGCCAGCACCTGCAGGCGCTGCTCGTGCTGAGGATAGCGGTAGGCGTGCATCAGCACAATCGCAATTGCATCGATACCGCGTTCGCGCAGCGTCTGGAACTGGCGGCGCAGCAGTGCTTCGTCAGGCGCCTGCAATACTTCGCCGCGCGCGCCGATGCGCTCGTCGATTTCAATCACCTCTTCGTAGATCAGGTCCGGCAGCGCGATGTGCATGGCAAAGATGTCCGGTCGGTCCTGATAACCGATGCGCAGCTGGTCGGCAAAACCGCGCGTGATGGCCAGCGCCGTGCGCGCGCCCTTGCGCTCCAGCAGCGCGTTGGTTGCCACCGTGGTGCCCATCTTGATGACTTCAATCTGCCCGGTTGGCAGCGGTTCGCCGGTTTTCAGTCCCAGCATCTCGCGCATACCTTGGGTAACCGCGTCGTCATACCGTTCCGGGCACTCGGACAGCAGCTTGTGCGTTACCAGCTTGCCGTCGGGGCGGCGCGCCACGATGTCGGTGAAAGTGCCGCCGCGGTCGACCCAGAATTGCCAGCGCAGTTGTTGAGCGGGGATGTCGTTTTTCATGATGATGCCTTTAAGTCTGTGTATATGATCTGTACTTCAGGATTCGAGTTGTTTGCCGGCGGTTTCCGGCAAGGTCAAAGCCGCCAGGATCATGACGCCGTACGCCGTGCCGGCAAAGATGCCGATCGCCTCGCCAAGCGCCATCGACTGGCTGCTCATGCCGATCATCAGCGGGAACAGCGATCCCACCGCGCGGCCCATGTTGTAGCTGAAGCCCTGGCCCGAGCCGCGGATGGCAGTCGGGAACAGCTCCGTCAGAAAAGCGCCCATGCCGCTGAACACGCCGGACACGCAGAAGCCCAGCGGGAAGCCGAGGAACAGCATCACGCCATCGGTCACGGGCAAACGGGTATAAGCCAGGGCAATGCACATCGAGCCGGTGGCAAACAGGATGAAGTTCTTCTTGCGCCCCAGGTAATCGGTCAGGAAGGCGCTGACGATGTAGCCGACATAGGAGCCGACGATCACCATGGCCAGGTAGCCGCCGGTGCCCAGCACCGTCAGGTGGCGTTCGGTCTTGAGGAAAGTCGGCAGCCAGGTGGTAATGGCGTAGTAGCCGCCTTGTGCGCCGGTGGTCAGCAGCACGGCGCGCAGGGTCACGCTCAGCATCTTTGGCGAAAAGATCTGCCAGAACGATGGCTGGCCTTCGGCACGCGCAGCCTTCTTTTTCACGGCCACGTACACTTCCGGCTCATCGACAAAGCGGCGGATAAAGATCACGAACAGCGCTGGCAGTATCCCCAGCAGGAAAAGCGATCGCCACGCCCATTCGGCCGGCAGCAGCGAGAACATCAGGGCATACAGCAGTGCGGACACGCCCCAGCCGATCGCCCATCCGGCCTGCACCATGCCGACCGCTTTGCCACGGTCCTTGGCGCGGATGACTTCCCCGATAAGGATGGCGCCGGCCGTCCACTCGCCGCCCATGCCAAAGCCCATCAGGCCGCGCGCCCATAGCAGTTGGGTGAAATTCTGCGCCAGACCGCACAGCACGGTGAAGAAGGCGAACCACAGTATCGTGATCTGCAGCGCTTTCACGCGGCCGATGCGGTCGGACAGGATACCGGCGATCCAGCCGCCGGCAGCGGAAGTCAGCAGCGTCACCGTGCCGATCAGGCCCGCGTCGCCCTTGGACAGGCCCCAGGTGGCGATCAGCGTGGGAATGACGAAGCTGAGGAACTGCGTATCCATTGCGTCCAGCGCGTAACCGATCTTGCAGCTCCAGAAGGTGCGGCGCTCCTTGCCGGTCAGGGCGAAAAACCAGGAAAAGAACCCTTCCCGCTGTTCGGTGCTTAGTGCTTGTGTGCTCATCGTGTTCCCCTTTTTGAAGGCGCAGCAGTCCCCGTTCGGGCCAGTGGTATTGGCCCGTTCCGGTGCTGCGCTGTTTTTAGATTAAAAAGCTGCGAGTGAAGAATTGAGTATGTCGGTCACCAGCATGTAGCCCGGCTGGTGGGTGATCACCAGCGGCAGACCCGCGTGGCGTATGGCTTCCTGCGGTGTCACACCGCAAGCCCAGAACACAGGGATTTCATCAGGCATGATCTCGACCGCATCACCGTAGTCGGGCTGCAAGATGTCGGTAATGCCGATCAGGCCTGGATCGCCCAGATGAACCGGCGCGCCATGCACCGCTGGATAGCGGCTGGTGATCTGAATCGCGCGGATGGCATCGGCCGCTTTCATCGGCCGCATGGAGACCACCATCTCGCCGCCGAACGGGCCGGCGGGATGGTTACGGATATTGGTGCGGAACATGGCGACATTGCGGCGCTGCTCCACATGGCGCAGACGGATGCCCGCTTCCTGCAGCATGTGCTCAAACGAGAACGAGCAGCCAATGGCAAACACCACCAGGTCATCCCGCCAGACCTCATGCAGCGCCCAGGTTTGCCCGGCCAATTTACCTTCGCGATAAATGTTGTAGCCGGGGATGTCGCTGCGGATGTCCAGGTCGGCGCCCAGGCGCGGCAGATTCCATTGCCCCGGCTCGCCCACCGCCAGCAGTGGACATGCGCGCTGGTTGCGTTGGCTGAACTGCAGGAAGTCATGCGCATGCGCTTGCGGCAGGATGACCAGGTTGGCCTGGGCATAGGGACCGCAATAACCGGCGGTGGGCTGGCGGAAGGCGCCGCTCCGGACCTGCTGGCGCAATTCAAGTGGTGTCATGGCTGGCTCGCTAATCATATTAAAACTGCATGAGATAAGAATAATCTCGAATAACCACACAGGCTATCTAGTTATTGTTGCTGTTGTTGTTTAGTTTTTCTTACCACTCTGCGCTATCCTGGTGCATGGGGTTAAGGTATTCTTGTTGCATGAATACCCGCTTCTTGGAGACCTTCGTCATCCTCGCCCAGCTGCGCAGCTTCCGCGCGACGGCGCAAGCGCTGCACGCCACGCCCGCCGCGATCTCCCTGCGCATCAAGACGCTGGAAGAAGAGCTGCAAACGGAGCTCATCGACCGCAACAGCAAGGACTTCCGCCTCACCGCCAATGCCGAATACCTGCTGGGTCATGCCAAAGCGGTGGTCGATGCGACCCGCCGCCTGCAGGCGGCAGCGCACAAGGACAGTGCGGTGCGCGGCCGCTTGCGCCTGGGCGTGATCGAATCGGTGGTGCACAGCTGGCTGGCGCAGTACATCCGTGAGCTGAACGCGCTGTATCCGGAAATCGAAGTCGATCTGGCGGTCGACATGAGCAATGTGCTGGAGCGCCGGCTGCGCGCCCGCGAGCTGGATCTGGTGATTCAGGTGGAGGGGGTGGAAAGCAGCGATATCGTGTCTGAAGCGCTGGCGGCCTATCCGCTGCACTGGATCGCGCGCAAAGGCCTGCTGGACCCGCGCAAGGAAGGGTTGAATCAGCGCCTGCTGCAACTGCCGATCCTGACCTTTGGGCGCGGCACGGCGCCGCACCGCATGCTGGAGGAGATCGTCAGCAAGATGGCCAACCTGGCCATGGTGCCGCTGGAGCAGACGCGCATCACCTGCTCGCCGTCGGTGGCGGCGATTGTGCAGTTGATGAAGGATGGTTATGGCGTGGCCGCGATACCCAGCCTGTTCGTGGCGGGCTTGCTCGACAGCGGCGAATTCGTTGAGCTGCCGGTACAGCCGGAACCGCCGTCGATTATCGTCTCCATGTGCCTTCACACCAATGCCGAGATGCTGGTGCATGCCGCCGCCAACGCGGCACGCCAGTCCTGCGCCAGCTATTGCGCGCAGGTTGATCCCCGCTACATCAAGTCGCTGGGCTGAGGCACCGGACGACTCGGACCGAACGACTCGAAGCGAATGCGCTGGTCGGGCACATTCAGCTCGCGCAGGGCGGCATACATCGTTTGCATGAAGCCGGTCGGGCCGCACAGGTAGAAATCGTAATCACCGGGCGGCAGCAGCTGGCGCAGGCGTTGCAGGTCGAGCCGCTCGCGCTGTACGTGCACCGCCAGGTTGTTGTGCCCCGCCGCCAGCGTTTGCAGGTGCACGGCAAATGGATGCGCCACCTCGCGCGCGCCATGAATGAAGTAGATCGGATGACGGTGGCGCGTGCGGCTGCCGTTAACCAGCACGCTGTTCAGCATGGCGATCATGGGCGTGATGCCGATGCCGGCCGATAGCATCACCGCCGGACGCTGGGTGCCTTCTTCAAACACGAAGTCGCCGCCAGGTCCCATCAACTCAATCTGCCCGCCGGGGGCAAGGTGCGCGTGCAGCCATGCCGACACCACGCCGGCGCGCTTGACGCTGATGCGGTAGCTGCGGCCGTTGGCGGCATCGGAAATCGTGTAGCTGCGCTCCTGCGAAGCCGCGCCGCCCTCGGCCCACGCGGGCACCCGCAGCGTGATGTATTGTCCCGGCGCGTGCGCGGCCACGCCGAAGCCGTCCGCAGGCTCAAGGTAGAAGGAACGCACGTCGGCGCTTTCCTGCACCACTTGCACCACGTTGAACGGACGCCAGCTTTGCGACATCACAGCGGCGGACTGCGCGCGGTCCGCTTCAGTCCAGCTGCCGGTACGGGCCACTTGCATCGCGGGCTGCGCGTCGGTCCAGCGGAACGGCAGCGCGGCGACGTTGCGCACCACTTCGCGTACATGGAAACGCAGCAACCGTTCGGCGCCGGCAAAGGCCTGCAGTTGCGGGCCGTCCCAGATAATCTCCGCATCCACCGCGATGTGCAGCATGTCACCACGTTCGAAATCGATAAACAGCAGGCCGGCACGCGGGTACTCGTTCACGTTGCCCAGTGTGTTGAAGAAGAAGTTGCCGACAAATTCTGGCGAGGTCAGCGTGCGCTCGTCATCAATGCGCACAAAGCCAGGCCGGCCGCCGCGATGCGATACGTCGACGCCGCGACCACGGCCCGCCTCCTCGTTCATGTTGGCGGTGGCGATGAAGAAGGTGTCGGCGCGGGCGATCAGTTCACGATCAGCCGCCGTCAGCGCCACGCCGCGCAGCACCTGCACTTTGTGGCCGTCATCCGGCGCGGCGCTGTGCTGACGGTGCTGGATGTACTGCGGGCAGTTGCCGAAGCTCTGCGTCACGGCGATACGCAGCCCGCCCTCGTCCGCCGCCACGATCTCGCCATTGACGCGATTGCGGCGGCGCGTGGTCGGCTCCAGGCCCAGACCGCCCACATGATCGCCAAGGCGCACTTGCCCTTCCAGCGGATCGCCGGCCAACATGCCGCCGCTGATGTGCAGCGTGCATTCGTCCGGCGTGCTGATGAAGCCTGGAGCAGCCGCCAGCATGGTGGCCCACGGCTGGCCCGACGCATCCAGCGCGCCAAGGAAGAAGAACGGCAGCGCACCATAAAACTGGCGATGCTGCTCCGGCATGAAGTCGCGGATGAATGCCGCCGCGCCGGCCATGTGATCGCGCACGCCTACGCGTTCCTGGATCGCCAATTCGCCAGCATGGAAGGGCGTCATGATTTATACCTCCTCTGGTGCCAGACCGGCTTTGGTGGCAGGCATCGGCACAAAGCCCGGCAACGCGCGGACGTTGTCCAGCCAGGCGCGGATGTTGGGGTACGGTTTGAGCGACACGCCGCCTTCCGGCGCGTGGGCGATATAGCTGTAGCCGGCGACATCGGCAATGGTGGCGTGATCGCCCACCAGCCAGCGGCGGCCTTGCAGTTCGCGCTCCATCACGTCGAACAGGCGCACGGCCATGGTTTTGGCGGCTTCGTGATCGCGCGGCGCGTTGAACACGGTGACCAGGCGCGCAGTGGCCGGACCGCCGGCGATCTTGCCGGCGGCGACCGACAACCAGCGCTGCACATGGGCGCCGACAACAGGATCGCGCGGCAGCCAGCGGCCGGTGTCGTCGTATTTTGAGGCCAGGTAGACCAGGATGGCATTCGAGTCGGCCAGCGTGACGGCGCCGTCTTGCAGCACCGGGATTTCGCCAAAGGCGTTCATGCTCAGGAACGGTTGTTTTTTGTGCTCGGCGTTGGCCAGGTCGACCGTCACATATTCATGCGGCAGATTCAGCAGGCTCAGGAACAGTTGCACGCGGTGGGTGTGGCCGGAAAGTGGAATGCCGTACAGTTTCATGATGACTCCTTGGTGGTTGATGAGGCCAGTATAGGGAGCTGCCATCGTCCTGATAAGCCGGACAAATAAGGAATCAGAGTCCACTTAAAGTGTACAATCGAAAATATGATCGATCTCAACACCATCAACCTGAACCGCCTGACCACCTTTGTAGCGGTGGTCGAGGCCGGTTCGCTCACGGCCGCCGCCGAGCGCCTGGGACTGGCCAAGTCCATGGTCAGCAAGCATATGCAGTTGCTGGAGCAGGAAATTGGCGTAGGCCTGCTGCTGCGCTCCACCCGCAAGCTGAGTCTGACCGAGGCGGGACGCACGTTTTACGATTCCAGCCGCCAGCTGCTGCAGGCGGCGGAGCAAGCCATCGAGCAGGTGCGCAGCGGGCGCAACGCGCCGCAGGGCACGCTGCGGGTGGCGTCGCCGATCGACTATGGCGTGATTGTGGTGTCGCCGGTGCTGGCGCAGCTGCGCGCCCGCTACCCGGCGCTGAAGATCGACCTGACCTGCGGCGACCATCGCATCGACCTGATCGCGGAAGGCATCGACGTCACGGTCCGGCTGGGCAAGCTGGCCGATTCCGGCCACATGGCCGCCCGGGTGGATACGCTGACGCGCTGGCTGGTGGCCAGTCCGGCTTTCCTGGCCGCCCATGGCACCCCGGCCACGCCGGACGATTTGCCGGCGTTGCCCTACATTGCCTTGTCCGTGATCCCGCAGCCGGCACAGTTCACCCTGAGCGACCATGCCGGCAGCGAGGTCGACGTGCGCATGCGGAACACGGTATTCTCGTCCAACACCGCTTACGCCACGCGCGCGGCGGCACTGGCCGGCGACGGCATCCTGCGTGCCACCACGTTTTCGGTCAAGGACGATGTGGCGGCAGGAAGGCTGGTGCGGGTGCTGCCCGATTGGTCGCTGCCGGAGAGCGATATTCACGCGGTCTACCCCGCCACCTCGCATTTGCCGCAGAAGGTGCGCGTCTTCATCGACGCCTTGAAAGCCGCTACCGGCGGCTAGCCGAAACCACAATGCCGCCGACGATCAGGGCGAAAGCGGCGGCATGATAGCCATGCGGCGCCTCGCCCAGGAAGGCCGAGGACAACACGGCGGTAAACAGCGGCGTCAGGTTGACGAAGAAAGCGCCGACCGACGGCCCCGCCTCTCGCACGCCCGCGCCCCAGCAGCCAAACGCGATGATCGCCGGGCAGGTGGAAACATACACCAACGCCGCCGCCAGCGCCCAGCCCCACTGCACGGCTATCGCGCCCAGCGCCTGCTCGCCCACTGCGAACGCGCCCGACCACAGCGTGCCGAACGCCACTTGGGCCAGCAGGAAACTGGCCCAGTTGGCCCGTACCGCGGCCGGTTCCTTGGCGCGCAGCAGCAGCCAGCTGTACAGCGACCAGGCGATGGTGGCCAGTATCATGAACAGGTCGCCAGCCACCAGCCGCAATTCCAGTACATGGCGCCATTCGCCGCGCGCCAGCACCAGCAGCACCCCGGCAATCGACAGCACGGCGCCGGCAATCTGTTTGCGGCTGACTGGCACGTCGAAGAACAGGCGGCCGGTCAGCATCATCCATACCGGCATGCCGGACGCCACCAGGGTGACGTTGATCGGCGTCGAGCTTTGCAGCGCCATGTATTGCAGCGCGTTGTACATGCCGATGCCCAGCAGGCCGAGGATGGCGTAGGTTTTCCAGTGCTGCCACAGTCCGGCCTCGCGACGGAACACCGGGCCAGCCAGCGGCAGCAGGATGAAGAAGGCGATGGCCCAGCGCAGGAAGTTCAGCAGCACCGGCGGCAGCATGTCGTGCACCAGGCGGCCAACGATGGCGTTGCCGGCCCACAGCAGCGGCGGCAGGGTCAGCAGGAAAATGGTTTTGGGTGTCAGGCGGGATGTCATTTTTACTATTCGTACAACATTGTCCTCCAGAGCATACCCGATCGCGAGCGATAGAAATAGCGCGGGAACGCTGCGGCGCGGTAAAATACCCGTTGCTGATCCACCCACTTAGATAATATGAAACTTTCTAAACAACATTCGATGTACGAATCCGAGCACACCCTGTTCATCAAGGCGTTGAAGGAAAAGAATCCTGGCATTGAAGAAGGCCAGCAGAAAGGCCGCGCGCTGCTGTGGGACCGTCCGCCGATCTCGCTGGATGAGCAGCAGCGTCAGCTGGAATCAGCCGTCAAGCAACAAGCTTACGTCTACCAGAACAAGGTCTAAGCACCACACGCGGGGCGGCAAGGATGTTGCCAGACGATACGGCTGACTTGGAGCCGCCAGTACCGGAAGCCGATCTCGGCACGCCGGAAGGCAGCGCTAACCCGCTTGCCGAGGCAGCCAAGGCAGCCGAAGCCGTTGCCGCCAACGATGCGCTCCCGCAGCCGGCCGACGCCGCCGAACCGGCCAAACCGGCCGATCCTGCGGCGGCCGAGGCCGCTGCAGCCGAAGCCGCCGCCCTCACCGAAGAAGTTGCCGCCCTCGCCCGCCTGTACGGCGAGCCGCTGCTCAAGCTGCCGACCGACCTGTACATCCCGCCCGACGCGCTGGAAGTCTTCCTCGACGCGTTTGAAGGCCCGCTCGACCTGCTGCTGTACCTGATCCGCAAGCAAAACTTCAACATCCTCGACATTCCGATGGCGCAGCTGACGCTGCAGTACCTGAAGTATGTCGACCAGATCCGCCTGTCCAACCTTGAACTGGCGGCGGAATATCTGTTGATGGCGGCGATGCTGATCGAGATCAAGTCGCGCATGCTGCTGCCGCAGCGCCAGGCCGACCTGGACGTGGAAGCGGACGACCCGCGCGCCGAGCTGGTGCGCCGCCTGCTGGAATACGAACAGATCAAGCTGGCCGCCTACGACCTCAACGCCATCCCGCAAGTCGACCGCGATTTCGTCCGCACCCAGATCTTCATCGAGCAAAGCCTCACACCGGCCTGGCCGCATGTCGAAGCGATCGACCTGCAGCAAGCCTGGATGGACGTGATGAAGCGCGCCAAGCTAACCCAGCACCACAAAATCAGCCGCGAGGAATTGTCGGTGCGCGAGCACATGACCAGCATCCTGCGCCGCCTGCAATCGGCCCGCTTCGTCGAGTTTGCCGACCTGTTCGACATCGCCGGCGGCGTGCCGGTGGTGGTGGTGAACTTTGTGGCGCTGCTGGAGCTGGCCAAGGAAACCCTGATTGAAATTACCCAGGCCGAACCGTTCGCACCGATTTACGTGCGGCTGGCCTACTCGCCGGCGTAAGCCGGCACCAAGAATGAGCTGACACCACCATGAAAATCATCACCTCCATTGAAGAACTGCGCGACCAACTGAGCGGCCAGCTGCGCACGGCGTTTGTCCCCACCATGGGCAATCTGCACGAAGGCCACCTGTCGCTGATGCGCCTGGCGCGCAAGCACGGCGACCCGGTGGTGGCGTCGATCTTCGTCAACCGTCTGCAGTTCGGCCCGAACGAAGACTTCGACAAGTATCCGCGCACCTTCCAGGCCGACGTGGAGAAGCTGGAGAAGGAAGGCGTGTATGTGCTGTTTGCGCCGACCGAGAAGGATCTGTATCCGGAGCCGCAGGAGTACCGCGTGCAGCCGCCGGATGGTCTCGGCAATACGCTGGAAGGCGAATTCCGTCCGGGCTTCTTCAACGGCGTGTGCACGGTGGTGACCAAGCTGTTCTCGTGCGTGCAGCCGCGCGTGGCGGTGTTCGGCAAGAAGGATTACCAGCAGCTGATGATCGTGCGGAATATGGCGCGCCAGTTTGCCATGCCGACCGAGATTATCGCTGCGGAGACCTACCGCGCGGATGATGGCCTGGCGCTGTCGTCGCGCAATATGTACCTGTCGGAGGCGGAGCGCGCCGAGGCGCCGGCGCTGTATCAGGCGCTGAATGCGGTGGCCAACGAAGTGCGTTCGGGCCATCTGGACGTGTTCCAGCTGGAACACAAGGCGATGGACGATCTGGCTAAGCGCGGCTGGAAGCCCGATTACATTTCGATCCGCAAGCGCAACGACCTGCAACCGCCAAACGCCGGCGATCTGGCGCAAGGCACGCCGCTGGTGGTGCTGGCCGCCGCCAAGCTCGGCACCACCCGCCTGATCGACAATCTGGAAATCTAAGGCTTGCCCGCAGGCGGCACGGCCGGCAACACGGCCGCGCCCTGCGGCGACAGCTGGATGATGACCGCCGGCGTGCTGATGGGCACAGCAGCCGGTGGCGTCACGGGAGGCTGGTGCGACAGCAGATTCATCATCAATCCAGCCATCCCGAGGAACGTTGCAACGAACATCGCGATCATGGCGATGAGCAGCCCGGCTATCCACTTGATAATCTCGGCCTTCGCCGTTTCAATCGCACTGACTATCTTGGCATCAACCGCGTCAAAGCGCGCATGGATGGTGGTAAAGCGCTCGGTCATCACCAGGCGCAGGTCATCAACGGCGGTGCGCACGTCACCTACCTTGTTGTCGATGTACTCTCTGTCGGAATTGGCGTTCATGATGAAGCCATCATGCGCTGCGCAATCGGGAGCGTCAACGGTTGCGCGTCCGGTGTTTGATGTGAATCAGGCGGCGACGTTTTGGGCCCAGGCCAGGGCGGAGAGGTGGGCCTTGTTGACGTCCAGCGGGCTCAGTTTCAAGTTAGCGGCCAGCGAGGCCACCAGGTCGGAATTCAGTTCGCAGGCTTCGGCCAGCGCCAAGTAAGGACCGTATTTGCCGCTGCGCGTCAGCAACGCGGCCACCACATCGTCGGACAGCTGAATATTGGCCAGCACTTCCTGCATCGGAATGCCCAGCAGCCGGTCCAGCAGCGAGAACATCCCCGCCACGAACACATTCTCCGCCTCGCTCTTGCCCAGCGCCGATTGCGCCAGCAGCTCGGCCAGACGGCCGCGCACCACCGCCGTCTCCAGCAGCACCGGCGAATAGCCCGAGGTGCTGGCCGTCGCCAGCAGCAGGGTCAGCCAGCGGTACAGCGGCGTATAGCCCAGCAGGGTCAGGGCCTGCCGCAGGGACTGCACTTCCCTGCCCGCGCCAAAACCGGCCGAGTTGATGAAGCGCAGCAGCTTGTAGGACAGCGTGGCGTCGCGCTTGAGCACCGCTTCCAGCTGGGCGATGTCGGCATTCTGCCGCACCATCTGCATCAGCTGCATGATGATGGTCTGGGCCGGATTCAGGCCCTTGGTATCGGTCGAGGGACGCGGCGTCAGATGCAGCTTGCCGACAAAGGCGTTCAGGCCCAGCGCCGCGCAGGCGTCAAAGTCGGCCCAGTTGCTGACCGGCCGCGCAATCATGCCCACCGAAGATTGTTTCAAGGACGCATAGGTGCGCGCCTGCGCCCCCACATCCGCACCCGAAAAGCGCACTTCCACATAGGAAGCCAAGGTCGGTAGACGGCTGCCGACGCGGGTCAGGTCGATCTGCCGCAGCAGGATGCCGACACCGCCGGCGCGCAGCCCCTGCACGGCGGCCAGGGTATCGGGATTGGCCAGCTCGGCCGCCTTGATCGACAGCACGGTGCGCTCCGGCGGCAGCGCGTGCAGCGCGTCGGTCGACAGCATGGCGGGAACAGCTTCAAGGAAAAGGATTTTGTCTCGCAACAACCAGCCGTCATCCTCATCAAGGACCTGGCTGGCGACGAAACCGACCAGCGACTCCAGCGCATCAAGCGTCGAGCCGCCAGCCGAGGCTTGCTGCCACGTCAGTTCGTAGCCAACGACCCGCTGTTTTGGGTCAAGCAAGGGTTCGCGGACGAGAAAGTTGGTTTGGTGCATGGCACTATCGCGTAAACAAGGTCCGCACCCCCTGCTTTATTACCTGACGATATCAAGCTCCGAGTTTTTCGAAGATCTTGTTCAGTTTTTCGTCCAGCGTGGCGGCGGTGAAGGGCTTCACCACATAGCCGTTGGCGCCGGCTTGCGCCGCCGCGATGATGTTTTCCTTCTTGGCTTCAGCGGTCACCATCAACACCGGCAGCTTGGCCAGGGCTGGATCAGCACGGATGTTTTGCAACATGGTCAGGCCGTCCATGTTCGGCATGTTCCAGTCGGACACGACGAAGTCGAACTGCTCCGCACGCAGCTTGGCCAGCGCCATCACGCCGTCTTCGGCCTCGTCGACATTGGCATAACCCAGTTCTTTTAACAGATTCCGGACGATGCGACGCATCGTCGAAAAATCGTCAACAACTAAAAATTTCATCTTTGGATCAGCCATGAATTGCTCCGTTGATTCTCTACGCGGTTGTTAATAGTGCCTACAATTGGCAACAAGTTGTAGGATAGCATTTTCGTTGCTTGAAGGCGAACAAAGTAGCAGTAAAACGTCACAGTTGTTCATTTAAACACGCAAGGCGCGCATACCGTGTTGTGCGAGGTAACCGAGCACCATGCCGGGCAGCGCCTGCAATGCCCCAACTTCGTGCGTGGCCCCCACGGCAATCGCCTCGCGCGGCATGCCGAACACCACGCAACTGGCCTCGTCCTGCGCAAAATTATACGCCCCGGCGTTCTTCATCTCCAGCATGCCGGCCGCGCCATCCTTGCCCATGCCAGTCAGGATAACACCGACTGCGTTTTTACCGGCGGCTTGTGCAGCGGAACGGAACAACACATCCACCGATGGCCGATGGCGGTTGACGGGCTCAGCCTGGTCGATGCGGGTCATGTAGTTGGCGCCGCTGCGGGTCAGGTACAGGTGCGAGTGGCCGGGCGCGATATAAGCGTGGCCCGGCAGCACGCGCTCGTTGCCCTGCGCTTCCTGCACCGAGATCTTGCACAGCGAGTCCAGCCGCTTGGCAAACGAGCGGGTGAAGCCTTCCGGCATGTGCTGGGTGATCAGAATGCCGGGGCAGTCGGACGGCATTTGCATCAGGAATTCGCGGATCGCCTCGGTGCCGCCGGTGGAGGCGCCAATGATGATCAGCTTTTCCGACGACAGCAGCGGGTTGCGCAAGGCCGACAACGGCGCCGCGCCATGCCCTTCCGCACCCGGCTGCGGCAGGCGGCGCGCCTGCACGCGCGCCTTGGAGGCGGCGCGGATCTTGTCGGTGATCAGATCGGTGTACTCGCGCATGCCGGCCTGGATCGAGATTTTCGGCTTGGTGACGAAATCCACCGCGCCCAGCTCCAGCGCGCGCATGGTGATCTCGGAGCCGCGCTCGGTCAGCGAGGACACCATCACCACCGGCATCGGCCGCAGGCGCATCAGTTTTTCCAGGAAATCGAGGCCGTCCATCTTGGGCATTTCGACGTCCAGCGTCAGCACATCGGGATTGGTTTGCTTGATCAGTTCGCGCGCCACCAGCGGATCGGGCGCCACGCCCACCACTTCCATGTCGGGCTGGGAATTGATGATCTCGGTCATCACGCTGCGGATCAGTGCGGAGTCGTCGCACACCAGGACTTTGATCTTACTCATGACAGTGCTACCTTCTTATTATTTAAAACAGATCGATCTCGCCACCCACCGGCGCCACCTTGAGGCGGCTGGCGTATTCAATTTCGCGTTTGACCAGGGTGTCGTTATGGCTTTGCATCAGCTTCTTGACCAGCACCTTGCCGGTGCGCGGGAAGAAGTAGACCTTGCGCGGATAGATATCGTTCAAGTCTTCCGCCACCACGCGGATGCGCTCCACCTTGAGGAAGTTCAGCACGAAGGCGGCGTTGCGTTCGCCAACGTTGATGGCGGTGAAGCCCTTCAGCACCGCGCCGCCGCCAAACACCTTGGCTTCCATGTTCTCGCGCTTGGCGCCGGCCTTGAGCAGGTCGTTGATCAGGATCTCCATGGCGTAGGTGCCGTAGCGCGCCGAGGCCGACACCGGGCTGCCGGTATCGCCGCCGCCATCCGGCAGCATGAAGTGGTTCATGCCGCCCAGGCCGGTGACGCGGTCGCGGATGCAGGCCGACACGCAGGAGCCCAGCACGGTCACGATCAACATGTCCTTGTTGGTGAAGTAGTACTCGCCCGGCAAGATCTTGGCCGCCTGGCAGTCGAACGTCCGGTCGTAATAGACATTCGTGGCAAATTGTTCAAGGTCCATGTTTTATTCTCATGTGCGTTGCGGTGTTTTGCGGGCCGCAGCGTTGTCGTCCAGCTCGTAGACGGTTTTGCCGCGCAGTTTCAACGACTCCGAGACATACAGGAAGTTCTCCGAGTGCCCGGCAAACAGCAGGGCATCCGGTTTCATTAACGGTACAAAGCGCGACAGGATCTTGCGCTGGGTCGCCTTGTCAAAGTAGATCATGACGTTCCGGCAAAAGATCGCGTCGAACTGGCCGCTGATCGGCCAGCTGTCGGCCAGCAGATTCAACTGCTTGAACGTGATCATATTACGCAATTCCGGGCGCACGCGCGCCATCCCTTCGCGGTCGCCCTTGCCCTTCAAAAAGAAACGGCGCTGGCGCTCGGGCAGCATCTTGTCCAGCCGGTCCATGGTGTAGACGCCGTTGGCGGCGTGGGCCAGCACATTGGTGTCGATGTCGGTGGCGATGATCTGGCAGTTCGGCGTCAGGGTGTTGAAGGCCTCGCAGACCGTCATGGCGATCGAATACGGTTCCTCGCCGGTGGAACTGGCCGAGCACCAGATGTTCAGCGGCTCGCGCTTGCCCTTGATGTGCTCGGCCAGCAGCGGAAAGTGGTGGGCTTCGCGGAAGAACGAGGTCAGGTTGGTGGTGAGGGCGTTGGTGAACGATTCCCACTCCTCGCCCAGGCGTCCGGCTTCCAGATCGTCCAGGTACTTGGCGAACGAATCGATGCCGGTGGCGCGCAGGCGGCGCGCCAGGCGGCTGTAGACCATTTCCTGCTTGCTGTCGGCCAGCGAAATGCCGGCGCGCTTGTAGATCAAGCCGCGTACGCGCTCGAAGTCCCTGGCGTTGAAGTCAAATTCCTTGACCGTCTCTTTTGATTGCGGCATACGTTAAATCCTTTTTGATGCGTGCTAACTATGCCACGTCACACCGGTGCAGGCCGGTGTCCATACGCACTTCGCATGGGCACCGGCCTGCGCCGGTGCGACGGCTTAAAACTCTTCCCACTCGTCGCCGCCTGATGCAGCCGGGGTCGGCGCTTTCTTCGGTGCCGCCGGACGCGGCGCCGGAGCCGGACGCGGGGCCGCAATCGCCGGGGCCGGGGCCGGGGCTGGCGCAGCCGCCACCACTTCGCGGCGCGGCGCCGGCGCGGCACGGCGCATGCCCTCGTCATGCGACAGCTTGAAGATGCTGACCGCCTGCGACAGCAGTTCGGCCTGCTCCTGCATGCTTTCCGCCGCCGCCGCGGCCTGCTCCACCAGCGCGGCATTCTGCTGGGTCATCTCATCCATCTGCGAGATGGCCTGGTTGACTTCCTCGATGCCATTGCTCTGCTCCTGGGTGGCGGCGGTGATTTCGCCCATGATGTCGGCCACCTGGCGGATCGAGGTCACGATCAGGTCCATGGTCTGGCCGGCTTCATCCACCAGCTTGCTGCCGGCGTCGACCTTCTCCACCGAGTCGCTGATCAGTTCCTTGATTTCCTTGGCGGCCCCGGCCGAACGCTGGGCCAGGTTGCGCACCTCGGACGCCACCACCGCAAAGCCGCGGCCCTGCTCGCCGGCGCGCGCCGCTTCCACCGCTGCATTCAGCGCCAGGATGTTGGTCTGGAAGGCGATGCCGTCGATGACCGAGATAATGTCGGCAATCTTGCGCGAGGATTCGGTAATCGACCCCATGGTCTGCACCACCTGCGACACCACGGTGCCGCCCTTTTCCGCCACCGACGAGGCCGACACGGCCAGCTGGTTGGCCTGGCGCGCGTTGTCGGCGTTTTGCTTGACGGTGCTGGTCAGTTCTTCCATCGACGACGCCGTCTCTTCCAGCGAGCTGGCCTGCGACTCGGTGCGGGCCGACAGGTCGGCATTGCCGGAGGCGATTTCCTGCGAGGCGGTCGAGATCAGCTCGGTGCCGGTGCGCACGTCGCCGACGGTCTTGGCCAGGCTTTCATTCATGTCCTTGAGCGCCTGCAGCAGTTCGCTGGTTTCATCCTTGCCTTCGACATACACCTGCGAGGTCAGCTCGCCGGAGGCGACCTTCTGCGCCACGCTCACCGCGCCCGACAGCGGCACCGTGATCGAGCGGGTAATCACGGTGGCGCACACCACGCCCAGCGCCACCGCCACCGCGCCCAGCACAAACAGCACCAGCATCAGGCTGCGGTCGGCCGACACCGAGCCATCCATGACTTCCTTGGCATTGGCCTGCTGCATATCGACCAGCTTGTTAATCAGGGCCAGGGTCTGGGTATTCAGCGGGTCGATGCGGCCGGCAATCACCTTGGCGCCGCCTTCGCTGTTGAACGCCAGGATCTGGCCGATGGCTTCCTTGAAGGCGGCGTCGGTGTCCTTCTCCAGCGCCGCCAGGTCGGCCAGCACCTTCTTCTCCGCGTCCTCCAGGCCGTCCGCCTTCAGGTCACTCAAGGCCTTGTCGTAGCGCGCGCGCTGCTCCTTGACCTTTTGCTCTTCCTTCTGCATCAGGCTGACGTCCGACTGCAAACCGATGTTGCGCATGGCGATCCCGGTTTCCAGCATGGCGCTTTTCATGATGCCGGCGTGCAGATTCTTGGCCGTGGTTGTGGCCAGGCCGGCGGTCAGCTTGCTCTTGTTGCTGTAATTGAGGTAGTTGGTCATCAGGACCATGGCCACCAGGATCAGCAGGATAATGCCGAAACCGATGCGCAGCCGGGCGCCGATTTTGAAGTCGCGTAAGTTCATGTGAATCTCCCCTCTTTCTATGCTTGTGTCGTGATGTGGCGGCGCGGCCTTCTTTTTGGGACGCGTCCGTGGTGCTGCGCAGCCGGCGCGGGGTCATGGCGCCGGCGGGGATCGGCGTGCCCGTCAGGCAGCCAGTTGTTCCATCAGGCCCATTTCCGGGCTGGACATCAGTTTGTCGATGTTCACCAGGATCAGCATGCGCTCATCGATGGTGCCCAGGCCGATCATGTAATCGCTGCTGAAGGCGGTGCCCATTTCCGGCGCCGGCTTGACTTGTTCCGGGGTCAGGGTGGTGACGTCGGACACCGAATCCACCACCATGCCGACGATGCGGCCGCTGATGTTGAGGATGATGACCACGGTGAACTGGTCATACACCGGCGAGCCCAGGTTGAACTTGATGCGCATGTCGACCACCGGGATGATGATGCCGCGCAGGTTGATCACGCCCTTGATGAACTCGGGCGCATTGGCAATCCGGGTGACCGCTTCGTAGCCGCGGATTTCCTGCACCTTGAGGATGTCGATGCCGTACTCTTCCGAGCCCAGCTTGAAGGCCAGGTATTCGTGGCCGGCGATGTCGTTGGCTTGTGCCGTGGTTTGTGCGTCTGCCATGTTGGCCCCCTATGAAGAAAAAATCGATTCGTCCGCCAGCTGACGCGACGAACGTATCAGCGCGGCGACATCCAGAATCAGCGACACGCCGCCGTCGCCCAAAATCGTGGCGCCGGAGATGCCCGCCACCTTGCGGTAATTGGATTCCAGGTTCTTGACCACCACCTGCTGCTGGCCGACCAGGTCGTCCACGAACAGGCCGGCCTTGCGGCCATCGGTTTCCACAATGATCACGATGCCCTTGCACGGGTCGGTGAAGCGCGGCGCGATATCGAACATCTGGTACAGCGGCACCAGCGGCAGGTACTCGCCGCGCACCTTGATGACGCGGCCCTTGCCGCTGATTTCCTTGACGTCTTCCGGCACCGGCTGCAGCGATTCGATCACAAAGCCCAGCGGCAGGATGTAGATTTCATCGCCGACGCGGATCGACATGCCGTCCAGGATCGCCAGCGTCAGCGGCAGCGAAATCGAGATGGTGGTGCCAAAGCCCTTGGCCGAGCGGATGTCGACCACGCCGCCCATGGCGGTGATGTTACGCTTGACCACGTCCATGCCGACCCCGCGGCCGGACACGTCAGTGACGGTCTCGGCGGTGGAAAAGCCGGGCGCGAAGATCAGTTGCCAGACTTCGGCATCGCTCATGTTCTCGCTCAGCGGCAAGCCATTCTGCTGGGCCTTGGCCAGGATTTTTTCCCGGTTCAGACCGCCGCCATCGTCCGACACCTCGATGATGATGTTGCCGCCCTGGTGGGACGCCGACAGGAACAGGCGGCCGGCGTCGCTCTTGCCGGCGGCGCGCCGCACCTCCGGCATCTCGATGCCGTGGTCGATGGAGTTGCGCACCAGGTGGGTCAGCGGATCGACGATGCGCTCGATCAGGCCCTTGTCCAGCTCGGTGGCGGCGCCGTTGGTGATGAAGTCGACCTTCTTGCCCAGCTTGTGCGCCAGGTCGCGCACCATGCGCGGGAAGCGCGAGAACACAAAGTCCATCGGCATCATGCGGATCGACATCACCGCTTCCTGCAGATCGCGGGTGTTGCGGGTCAGCTGGCTGACGCTGTTGAGCAGACGCTGGTGCACCATCGGGTCCAGCGTATCGACACGCTGCTCGATCATCGCTTGCGTGATGACCAGCTCGCCCACCAGATTGATCAGCTGGTCGACCTTCTCGATCGAGACGCGGATCGAGGACGATTCGGCGCCGGCGGCCGGGGCTTTTTCTTTGTCCTTTTCCTTCTCTTCCTTTTTGACGACCTTCTTTTCTTCTTCCGGCGGCGTTTCGATCACGATGCCGGCGGCCGCGCGGATCTGCTCCACCGGCTGGAAGAAGCCATAGCCTTGCGCATCTTCCGAGGCGGCGCTGGCGTTGGCGCGGATTTCGTCGAGCGGCTGGAAGAAGCCATAGCCGTCGCCGGCGGCCGCTGGCTTGAGTTCGGTCTGGTCGAAGAAGCCGTAACCCAGTTCGCTTTCCACCTTGTCGCGCGCGGCCTTTTCCAGCTGCGCCTGGCCGTCGCTCAGGGCCGGCAGCTCGCTGATCTGCATGTCGTCCGGGTTCAGCACGAACGAGCAGATGGCAATGATGTCGTCCAGGCTCTCGTGCGTGGTGACCACCATGGCGTTGCGGTCCTTGTCCAGCGGCGTGATGGAGACGTGGCCCATCAGGCCCAGCTCGTCGCCCAGGGCCTGCACCTCGCGGTGCTGCATGGCCGGCAGTTCCAGCCGGTAGCGGCGCCCGCCGCTGTGGTCGACCACCTTGGCGTCGCCGGTGGTAAACGCCGGCGCCACCGGGGCCAGCGCCACCACCGGCACATCCTGCGCCAGCGATTGCAGCATCATGCGCACATTGGCCACGGCGTCCTGATCCACCTCGCTGCCGAGGCGGTGGCCATCCAGCTGCATCTTGAGGATGTCCTTGGCGGCCAGGAAGGCGTCCACGTGCTCGGCGGTCAGCGCCATCTCGCCCTTGCGGATGCGGTCCAGCAAGGTTTCCAGCACGTGGGTCACCTCGGTCATGTCGGTCACGCCGAACGTGGAGGCGCCGCCCTTGACGGAATGGGCGGTGCGGAAGATCGCGTTCAGATCCTCGGCATCGGGCGCGTCGACATTGACGGCCAGCAGCAGCCGCTCCATTTCAGCCAGCAGTTCCTCGGCCTCATCGAAAAAGACCTGGTAAAACTGGCTTATATCGATGGTCATGGTGATACTCCGTTACGTTCGCTTTGCATCATTGCATGCGCTTTCTTATCAGCCGATGACCTTTTTCACTACCTCGATAAGCCGCTGGGGATCGAAAGGCTTGACCAGCCAGCCATTGGCGCCGGCGGCGCGGCCCTTGGCTTTCATTTCGTCGGACGATTCGGTGGTCAGCATCAGGATGGGGGTCTTGGCGTAGCTGGGCAGCTCGCGCAGCAGTTTGATGAGTTCCAGGCCATCCATGCGCGGCATGTTCTGGTCGGTCAGCACCATGTCGACGTTCTGCAGCTTGGCTTTTTCCAGGCCGTCCTGGCCGTCCACGGCTTCCACCACCTGGTAACCGGCGGCCTTCAGGCTGAATGCCACCATCTGGCGCAGGGAGCTGGAGTCATCAACTGCAAGTATAGTCTTAGCCATCTTATTTTCTCACTCAGTAAATCAATGTATGTAGTTATTAGAACAGCTCGATGTCGCCGCTCTCCAGGTGTTGCTGACTGACTGCCTTGCGCAACACGCTGCGCAGCTCCAGGCTCTGTATCGCCAGCGCCATGCTGACCTTGCCCAGCAGCTCGACGATCTGTTCATTGTCGCTCTCGGGCAGCATTTCCGCGCCGTGAGCGCCCAGCGTGCCGAGGAACTCGCGCAAGCCGGTCACCCGCTTCAGGGTCCGATCCAGCAGCTGGCTGGTCATGTCCTGGAATTGCAGGCTGGTGATGGCGGCATTGACGTAATTGCCGACCTGCCCTTGCAGCGCCTCCAGTTGGGCGCGCTGCTCGGGCGTGGCGGTGCCGCCATCCAGCAGCAGCTGGATGGTGGCCTGTTCCGCCTCCACCGTCTTGTGGATGGCCATGAAGTTGAAGGACAGCTTTTCAATCGCTTCCTCCAGCAACAGGCCGGTCTGGATCAGGTCGGTCTCGACTTCGGTCAGATGCCGGCGACCGTGGTCAGACACGCCGGACAGCAGGCGCTTGACGTGGGAACCCAGAATTTTTTTTCTCGTCATAACAGTCTCGTTTTACTTCGCTTGCTTATTTCCGTACCGGCGGGCCGGACGGTGCAATCTGCGCCGGCAGCGGCGCCCCGGCCGCCGCCGCGGCAGCGGCCGCCTCTTCGGCGCCCACCTCGATCTGGCGGCCGTCGCGCAGCACGCTTTCCTCGGCGCGCTTGTTCATCACCACGATGCTGATGCGGCGGTTGATCGGGTTGAACGGGTCGGCCTTGTCCAGGTTGACGGCCGAGGCCAGCCCGACCACCCGCAGCACCTTGGAATCCTGCATGCCGCCGACAATCAGCTCGCGGCGCGAGGCGTTGGCGCGGTCGGCCGACAGTTCCCAGTTGCTGTAGCCGGTCTCGCTCATGTACGGCGTGGAATCGGTGTGGCCGGACAGGCTGATACGGTTGGGCACGTCGTTCAGCACGAAGCCGATCTCGTGCAGGATGTCCTTGGTGTACGGTTGCAGCTCGGCCTTGGCCAGCGCGAACATCGGGCGGTTCTGCTCGTCCACGATCTGGATCCGCAGGCCATCGTTGGTGATGTCCAGCAGCAGCTGCTCCTTGTACTTCTTGAGCAGCGGGTTGGCGTCGATCTTGTTCTCGATCTTTTCCTTGAGCGCTTTCAGGCGCTGGTTTTCTTCCGCCTCCAGCGCGGCCTTGGCGGCGGTCAGGTTAAAGGTTTTCTTGACGGTGGGATCGTCGCTGGCCTTGACCTGGCCGTCGGTGCGGGTCAGGTCCTTGCCGCCGCCCTTGATCACGGACGAGCTGTCGCCGCTGCCGGAACCGCCCGACATGGCCACCTTGAGCGGCGTCTTGAAGTATTCGGAAATGCCGTTGAGGTCGCCCTTGGTGGTGGAGCCGAGCAGCCACATCAGCAGGAAGAAGGCCATCATGGCCGTCACGAAGTCGGCATACGCGATCTTCCAGGCGCCGCCGTGGTGACCACCGCCGCCCTTCTTGATGCGTTTCACGATGATAGGCCGCAAGCCCTCTTCAGCCATGATTCTTCCTTAACATAGTTACCGTGACCTGCATGGCTTACTTCGACTTCGATTTCTTGATGTGATCTTCCAGCTCGTTGAAGGTCGGGCGCTCGGTCGAGTACAACACCTTGCGGCCGAATTCCACCGCCAGCGCCGGCGCATAGCCATTCAGGCTGGCCAGCAGGGTCACCTTGACGCACTGGTACATCTTGGTCGACTCTTCCAGCTTTTGTTCCAGCAAGCTCGACAGCGGGCCGACGAAACCATAGGCTAACAGAATACCGAGGAAAGTACCGACCAAAGCGTGCGCGATCAGGATGCCCAGCTCGGCCGGCGGCAAGCCCACCGATTCCATGGTGTGCACCACCCCCATCACCGCCGCCACGATACCGAAGGCCGGCATGCCGTCGCCCAGCTTGGCGATGGCGTGGGCCGGCGCGGCCCCCTCGTGGTGGTGGGTTTCAATCTCGATATCCATCAGGTTCTCGATCTGGAACGCATCCATATTGCCCGACACCATCAGGCGCAGGTAATCGGTCATGAATTCCACGATGTGGTGGTCTTCCAGCACGCTGGGGTATTTGCTGAACAGCGGGCTTTGCTCGGGGCTGTCAATATCGCCCTCGATCGACATCAGACCTTCCTTGCGCACCTTGGACAGCACATCAAACAACAAGGACATCAGCTCCATGTACAGGTCCTTGGTGTAGCGCGAGCCCTTGAACAGGGTCGGAATGGCCGCCAGCGTGGCTTTCAGGGTCTTGGTGTTGTTGCCGACCAGGAAGGCGCCGGCCGCGCCGCCGCCGATCATGACCAGTTCCAGCGGCTGAAACAGCGCGGCCAGATGCCCGCCGTTCATGGCAAAGCCGCCGAACACGCCGACGCAAACCACGACATATCCAATGATGACTAACAAGTGTGCTGACTCCCCAGTGCGAAAACCGGCCGAATTGTGTCTGAGCGGGGCCGGTTTTTCAAGAATTTACATATAGAACTACAATAGCCTGAGTCGGGGTAGGCGGGCAAGAGAATAACGTCAAATGATGCTTAAAAGTACCATATGTAGAGTGGAATTTCGCTCTCTGTGACATGCAGGATGCGATCTGGTGATCTTTCCTCAACGATAAATTCGTAGCTGACAAGCATGGACCCAGGACACATTTCCGCCCGCGCCTTGCGCCACAATTGCGGCATGGCGGCCGGCGACAGATAGGCAAACACCAGGTCAAAGCGGCTGAAATCCAGCGTTTCGTAGTCGCCCCGCGCGAACCGGGCGGCGCTGCCGCTGAGCCTGGCGCGCAGCCAGCTATATAAGAACGGCAGCGGCGCCAGTTCGATGCCCATCACCTGCGCATCGGGCCGCACCCGCGCCAGGTACAGCACCAAGCCGCCCAGGCCGCTGCCGATGTCGATCACACGCGGCGCCTGACCGGCCGGCAGCAGCTGGCGCACCGCATCCCACACCGCCGGGCCGGACGGGTAGTACGGCACCTGGGTGCGGAACGTCGACCAGTACCAGCCCAGCAGCAGTAAAAAGGCCGCGCCAAACAGCCAGGACGGCAGTTGCAGGGCCAGCGCGGTCAGCACCGCCAGCGGAAACAGCAGCTGGATCAGGCGCCACCAGCGCGCCAGCGCCAGCTTCCAGGTCAGGCCGGCCGCCAGCACGCCCTGCAGTACGGCCACGGTCAGATAATCGACGGAGAAACGAAAACTGGCCATCACATAAATGATGGCCAGCGTGAGCGGCATGGCGCCGCACTGGATCAGCATGGCCCGCACGGCGGGCGCGCGCGCCAGGCGTTGTAGATAAGGTAAGGTCACGCCGGCATTATGCCGCCAACGCGTCCAATTCGCGCGATTTTTTGGTCTTGCCGGCGCGCGAAGGCATGTGGCACAGGCCGCAGACATAGCTGCCGTTCAGGTCCATGGCGTTGACCACATACTTGCCCTGGCACTTGTTGCACGGCGCCAGTTCCAGCATCTTGCTGGTGAAGAAGCGCACCAGGGTCCAGGCGCGGGTCAGCGACAGCAGCGGCTCTTCGCCCGGCTCCGGCGGCATTTGTTCGAGGTACAGCTTGTAAGCCTTCATCACCGCCTCGATGCCGGTGGCGCCGGCGTGGGTCACCAGGAAGCTGTGGATGTTGATGAACAGCGAGGAGTGGATGTTCGGCTGCCAGGTCAGGAACCAGTCGGTCGAGAACGGCAGCATGCCCTTCGGCGGCGACACGCCCTTCAACTCCTTGTACAGCTTGAGCAGGCGCTCGCGCGACAGCGACACTTCCGACTCCAGCAGCTGCAGGCGGGCACCCAGCTGGATCAGTTCGATGGCCAGCTGGATTTCCTGGGCTTCCGATACGACACTTTTCTTGGCGGCCATGATCTGTGCTCCGAACGCTGACGATTAAACGATTTCTTCGACTGGCTGGCCAGCCATCAGGATGGCGGCGTGCGACTGGGCCAGCACGCGATCCTTGTTGTAGTTGGTCAGCATGGAGAGGATGGCGCTGTCGTCGAAACGGAAGCGGGCCAGCATCATATTGCCGCCTGCCAGTTTGAGGATTTGGGCGTTGCTCATGCCTTCGATCAGGTCGGCGATTTCGGCGGCGATGCCGAGGCGGAAGATCGCGGTGACCTTGTCGGCGCGGATCATTTGCTGAGCCAGCATCAGGTAGCTCAGGTTGGCGTCGCGAATTTCAGCCATCATGTCGTTTGCGGTCATTTTCCCTACTCCTTACAGTTTTTCTCTCTGTCGGAACACTTTTGCGTTTCCGTTGAGATACATTCTGCTTGAGCAACAAAAGCACGAGAAGAGGAGACTCTCCGTATTTTTTACCGGGAAATGACGAACGCGACCTGTCGGTGTTTGTCTGACAAACACTCGCAGATCACTCATCCACGCCCTTGCGGCGTAGGTTTCTTGCTGGATACAAGCTTCAAGAAAAGCCCTGTTTTGATTCGAAAAATAAAGCGGTAAAGCGACTCTTTTTTGCGACATCTAATCCGGTAACGGCATCCCTTTTGGAAACTTTAGGGTTTTTTGAAAAAATTTTTAAAATTTTTTCGGTCCGCTACGATGGGCGGTTTTTTGCACATCTAAGAACGGTAACGGCAGGGGTTGGGGGAACTTTAGGGCTTTTTTGAAAAAATCGAAAAATTTTTTAAAAAGTGCTCAAGTCCAGTGATCCTGCGGGAGGAAGCCATAAATTGCCGCTGAAAAGTCGGCGCCATGGCCTATTTTTCGGGTTACACTCACTACTTTAGACCTCAAACAACAGCCCAAATGACCACTCGCCACGACTGCCTGGCGCGCGACGCGCACGATCCGCTTGCCGCGCTCCGCGCCCAATTCGACCTGCCCGACGGTGTTATTTATCTGGATGGCAACTCTCTAGGCGCGCGCCCGAAAGCCGCCCTCGCCCGCGCCCAGCAGGTGATCGCCCAGGAATGGGGGCACGACCTGATCCGCAGCTGGAACACGGCCGGCTGGTTCGACCTGCCCAAGCGCCTGGGCAACCTGCTGGCGCCGCTGATCGGCGGCGTGGACGGCGAAGTGGTGGTGACCGACACCACCTCGGTCAACCTGTTCAAGGCGCTGGCCGCCGCCCTGATGCTGCAGGCGCACGACCCGGTGCGCGCCGGCCGCCGCGTGATCGTCACCGAGCGTGCCAACTTCCCTACCGACATTTATATGGCCCAAGGCCTGACCGCCTGGCTGGACCGCGGCTACACCCTGCGCCTGATCGACAAGCCGGAGGAACTGCCGGCCGCCATCGACGCCGATGTGGCGCTGGTCATGCTGACCCACGTGAACTATCGCACCGGTTATCAATACGACATGAAGGCCACCAGCGCCCTCGCCCATGCTTCCGGCGCGCTGATCGTCTGGGATCTGGCGCACTCGGCCGGCGCGGTGCCGGTCGACCTGAACGCCGACGGCGCCGACCTGGCGGTGGGCTGCACTTATAAGTATCTGAACGGCGGCCCCGGCGCGCCGGCCTTCATCTGGGTGCCGAAAAAACACCAACCGCACTTCCAGCAGCCACTGTCCGGCTGGTGGGGCCACGCCGCGCCGTTTGCCATGGCGCCCGACTTCCAGCCGGCCGACGGCATCGCCCGCGCCCTGTGCGGCACCCAGCCGATCGTCTCGCTGGCTCTGGTGGAATGCGGGCTGCACGTACACCGTCAGACCAGCATGGCCGCCATCCGCGCCAAATCGCTGGCGCTGACCGACCTGTTCATCGAACTGGTGGAAGCGCGCTGCGCCGACCATCCGCTGGGACTGGTGACGCCGCGCGAGCACGCCCGGCGCGGCAGCCAGGTCAGCTTTACCCATCCGCACGGCTACGCCGTGATGCAAGCCCTGATCGCGCGCGGCGTGATTGGCGACTACCGCGAGCCGGCCATCATGCGTTTCGGCTTCACGCCGTTGTACACCAGCTATGCTGATGTCTGGGACGCGGTGGAGATCCTGCGCGACATCCTGGACCGCAAAGACTACAACATCGACGCCAAGCGCGATGCCGTCACCTGAAAACGAGATAAACAGTATGAGCGAAAATAAATGCCCGATGCATGGCGCCGCCAAGGACGCCGAATGGCACGGCGCGCAAATGGACTTCAGCAAGGACATGAGCTATGGCGACTACCTGGGCCTGAACCAGATCCTGCACGCCCAGCACCCGCTGTCGCCCAACCATAACGAAATGCTGTTCATCATCCAGCACCAGACCAGCGAGCTGTGGATGAAACTGATGCTGCACGAAATGCGCGCCGTGCGCACCCACCTGCAGGCCGACGACCTGCCGCCGGCCTTCAAGATGCTGGCGCGGGTGGCACGCATCATGGACCAGCTGGTGCACGCCTGGGACGTGCTGGCCACCATGACGCCGCCGGAATACACGGCGATCCGTCCCTACCTGGGCGCCTCGTCCGGCTTCCAGTCCTACCAGTACCGCGAGATCGAATTCATCCTTGGCAACAAGAACGCCGCCCTGCTCAACGTCCACGCCACCACGCCGGAATTCCCGCTGCTGCAGCAAGCGCTGGCCACACCGTCGATCTACGACGAAGCCATCAAGCTGCTGGCGCGCAATGGCTTGCCGATTTCCGCAGCCCGCCTGAACGCCGACCCGAGCCTGCCGACCGTGGCCGACGACTCGGTGCAGCAAGCCTGGCTGGAAGTCTACCGCGACCCGACGCGCTACTGGGCGCTGTACGAGCTGGCCGAAAAGCTGGTGGACATGGAAACCGCCTTCCGCTTCTGGCGCTTCCGCCACGTGACCACAGTCGAACGCATCATCGGCTTCAAGACCGGCACCGGCGGCACGGCCGGCGTCAGCTACCTGCGCAAGATGCTGGACGTGGTGCTGTTCCCCGAATTATTTGCGCTTCGCACGGCGCTCTGATCCGGGAACTCGCGCGCGCCGGCCCTCTCTAAGCTAAACACTTAACAGGGAGGGTCTATGAAACAACACGTACGCAACTGGGCAGCAGCAGCTCTGCTGTGCATCGGCGCGGCGGCGGCCAGTCTGGCCAACGCTGCCACCTACAGCACCATCCTCACCGGCGCCAAGGAAATGCCGGCCAACAGCTCGGACGGCATCGGCGCGGCCGCCCTCAAGTTCGATCCCAACACCCACGTGCTGGAGCTGGGCGTGGCTTTTGCCGGCCTGCTGGGTCAGAGCACCGCCGCCCACATCCACTGCTGCACCGCCGATCCCGGTGCTGGCCTGGCGGGCGCCATCACGCCCTCGTTTGCCGGCTTCCCGCTGGGCGTCACCACCGGCGCCTACAGCCGCAGCTTTGACACCTCGCTGGTCGCGACCTGGAATCCCTTGTTCCTGAGCGCGAACGGCGGCACCACGGCCGGCGCCGAGGCGGCCTTCTTTGCCGGCCTGAACGCCGGCACGGCCTACCTCAACATCCACAGCATGGCCGAGCCGGACGGCGAAATCCGCGGCTTCTTCGCCCCCATCACGGCGGTGCCGGAACCGGCCGGCTTTGCCATGCTGGGACTGGGCTTGCCGGCGGTGCTGCTGCTGGCGCGCCGCCGCAAATCTACCTGACGCTGGCGCCGACCAGCGGCAGCTCGATATAGCTGTCGTGATAAATGCGCTGGGTAGCCTTCTTGTAATCCGCAGGCTGGGCGTAGAAGATATTCTGCACAAAAGTCTGCGGATTGCGGTCGTACAGCGGGAACCAGCTGGACTGGATCTGCACCATGATGCGGTGGCCCGGCAGGAACACATGATTGGCGGTCGGCAGGGCAAAACGGTAAGGCAGCGGCGTGTTGGCGGCGATCGGCCTGGCCGCGGCCAGGCTTTCACGATAACGGCCGCGGAAAATGTCGGCCGAGATCATCAACTGATAGCCGCCCAGCTCCGGCTGCGCCGCCACCTGGTCCGGATACACATCGATCAGCTTGACCACCCAGTCGGCATCGGTGCCGCTGGTGGCGGCCAGCAGGTGGGCGACCGGCTCGCCGCTGATCTTCACCGGCGCGGTCAGCACGCCGGTGGTGTAGGTCAGCACGTCAGTACGGCCTGAGGCTTCGCGCTGATCGTCGACCAGCCAGCGCGGCCAGGTCTGGCCCTTGGCTTCATCGTAGCCAAACGGCGGAATCGGCCGCTGACGGAACGGCACCGGCTTGGCCGGATCGGAGATGTACTCGTCGTAAGCGTTCTTCTGCGCCGGCGCCGACAGCGGCGTGGGCGCGCTATTGGTCAGGTTGAGCCGCGCATTGGCGGCCAGGCGCAACGTGGCCGGCGCGATAAAGCAGCCTGTCGTGCAGCCGGCCGGCCAGCTGTCCAGCGCGCGCCACTTGTTGGTGCCGGTCTCAAAGGCATTGACTGGCGCAATGGCTGGCGCCGAGGCGTCATCCTTCAAATAGCGGTCGAGGAAAGGCATCAGGATCTGCTCGCGGAAGTGCAGGCCGGTGTCGCTGTTGAACTTGATCGGCCCCAGCTTGCTGGCATCGCCATCCTGGCCGCCGTGATTCCACGGGCCGATCGCCAGGAACACCTTGTTATCCTTGTCGTTCGGCTTGATGGCCTTGTAGACCGCGATGGCGCCGTAGATATCCTCGGCATCCCACAGGCCGTGCACCAGCAGGGTCGGCACCGTGACCGGCTGTTTGGCCAGGATCTTGTCGACCGCCTGGCTTTGCCAGAATTCGTCATAAGCAGGATGCGCCACCACCTTGCGCCAGAAACCGCTCTGCTCCACGCCACGCTGGCGCGCCAGCTCGCCGGCCGAACCTGCGCGCAAATACATATCGTAGTCATCGTAATGGCTGGTGAACCAGCGCGCCTCGTTGCGGCGCGTGACCACCTGCTCAAGGATGTAGCCCAGATTAATTTGCCGGAACGCGCCGTAATGGAACCAATCGTCGCCGCGCCAGCCATCCACCATCGGATTCATCGGCACCGCCACCTTCAGCGCCGGATGCGGATTCACCAAAGCGATCAGCGGCAGATAGCCGTCATACGAGCCGCCGATGATGCCGACCTTGCCGTTCGACTCCGGCACATTCTTGCTCAGCCATTCGATGGTGTCCCAGGTATCGGTGGAGTGGTCGATGGCAGTGGGATTGAACGGCGAGCCGGCCATGGGCCGGTTCATCACATAATCGCCCTCGGAGCCGTATTTGCCGCGCACATCCTGCACCACGCGGATATAGCCGCCCTTGACGATCACGTCCGGCTGGTTATCGTAGCCTTGCAGAATCGACTCCATCTGCGCGTTTTCGGCGTGATTGGTCATCTCGGCGGCGTTATAGGGCGTGCGCGTGAGCAGCATGGGCGCATTGCGCGCCTTGCGCGGGATGACGATCACCGTATTCAGCTTGACGCCATCCCGCATCGGAATCATGACCGAGCGCTTGACGTAATCAAAGCTCTCGACAGGCGCCTTGAACTCGTCCGGCGTTTCGCTGGGCAGCGGATTTTGTGCGTAAGCGGAAATAAGCGCGCCAGCCAGAACGGCCAGCGCAAGTGCGGATTTCTTCATAAAAACTCCGGGGTCAGGTCCGCCAATTCTACACGGCCCCAGCAGTATCTCGCGATAGCGCTGAGCTCGTGTAGAAATGTTGGACCTGACCCCGGAGTTTGGGGCGTGCTTATTTTGCCAGCAGCAGCTCGTTCAGGCGCTTGACGAACGAGGCGGGGTCGCTCAGCGAGCCGCCTTCGGCCAGCAGGGCCTGGTCGAACAGCAGGTTGGACCAGTCGCTGAACGAGCTGGCCACGTCTTCGTTCTTCAGGCGCTGCACCAGCGGGTGGTCCGGGTTGATTTCCAGGATGGGCTTGGACTCCGGCGCCGCCTGGCCCGCTGCTTTCAACATGCGCAACAGGTTGCCCGACAGCTCGTGCTCGTCCGCCACCAGGCAGGCTGGCGAATCGGTCAGGCGGAAGGTGACGCGCACGTCCTTGGCTTTATCGGCCAGCACTTCTTTCATCTTGCTAACCAAATCCTTGTACGAGGTTTCGGTTTCTTCGTGTTCCTTCTTCTCGGCTTCGTCTTCCAGCGCGCCCAGGTCCAGGCCGCCTTTGGCCACCGAGACCAGTTCCTTGCCTTCGAACTCGGTCAGGAAGGACAGCATCCATTCGTCCACGCGGTCGGTCAGCAGCAGCACTTCCACGCCTTTTTTGCGGAAGATTTCCAGGTGCGGGCTGTTTTTCGCCGCCACGTAGTTGTCGGCGGTGACGTAGTAGATTTTGTCCTGGCCTTCCTTGGCACGCGCGATGTACTGCTCCAGCGAGACGTTCTGGGTGTCGCTGTCGTTGGCGGTCGAAGCGAAGCGCAGCAGCTTGGCCAGACGATCCTTGTTGGCCGCGTCTTCGCCGATGCCCTCTTTCAGCACCTGGCCGAATTCGGTCCAGAAGGTCGCGTACTTGTCTTTCTTCTCTTGCTCTTCGGCGTTGGCCAGTTCTTCCAGCATGCCGATCACGCGCTTGGTCGAGCCGTCGCGGATCACTTTCACGTCGCGCGACTCCTGCAGGATTTCGCGCGAGACGTTCAGCGGCAGGTCGGCCGAATCAATCACGCCTTTGACGAAGCGCAGGTAGGTCGGCATCAGCTGCTCGGCATCGTCCATGATGAACACGCGCTTGACGTACAGCTTGATGCCGCCACGCTTGTTGCGGTCCCACAGGTCGAACGGCGCCTTGGCCGGGATGTACAGCAGCTGGGTGTATTCGCTGCGGCCTTCGACGCGGTTGTGGGTGTAGGTCAGCGGCGCCTGGAAGTCGTGCGAAACATGTTTGTAGAATTCGTCGTACTGCTCCGGCGTGATGTCGGATTTGCTGCGCGCCCACAGGGCGCTGGCCTGGTTGACGGTTTCCAGTTCGTCTTTGAGGACGGTTTCCTTTTTCTCGTCGTCCCACTCTTCTTTCTGCATCACGATCGGCAGCGAGATGTGGTCGGAGTATTTGCGGATGATGGACTTGATCTTCCACGACGACAGCAGCTCGTCTTCGCCTTCGCGCAGGTGCAGGATGATGTCGGTGCCGCGGTTAGGCTTGTCGATCTGCTCGACCGAGTAATCGCCCTCGCCGGTCGACTCCCAGCGCACGCCTTCCGAGGCCGCGGCGCCGGCGCGGCGCGATTCGACGGTGATCTTGTCGGCCACGATGAAGCCCGAGTAGAAGCCCACGCCGAACTGGCCGATCAGGGCCGCGTCCTGCTGCTGGTCGCCGGACAGCTTGCCGAAGAACTCCTTGGTGCCCGATTTGGCGATGGTGCCGAGGTGCGAGATCGCCTCGTCGCGGCTCATGCCGATGCCGTTGTCGGAAATGGTGATGGTGCGCGCCGCCTTGTCGAAGCTGACCTTGATTTTCAGTTCGTGGTCGTTGCCGTACAGGGCGTCGTTGTTGATCGCCTCAAAACGCAGCTTGTCCGATGCGTCGGAAGCGTTGGAAATCAGCTCGCGCAGGAAGATCTCTTTGTTGGAGTACAGGGAGTGGATCATCAGCTGCAGCAGCTGCTTCACTTCGGCCTGGAAGCCAAGGGTTTGTTTTTCAGTATCAGCCATTTTTAAATAGTCTTTTGGTTAAGATTTCACGAAAATGGGGATTATAAAAGCGTTTTCAAGAGCCGCCCAGTTCGCGTTCAAGGAAGCGCCAGGTGGCCGGCTCCTGCATCGCCGCCACGTTCAGGCGCATGCGCGTGGATGGCAGCTGCTTGGGCGAGAACAGGCTGCCCGGCGCCAGCAGCAGGTTGTCCGTCATGGCGCGTTCGGTCAGGACGTTGGTGTCGCAGCCGGCATCGACCCAGACGAACATGCCGGCCGGCGGCGAGGCGTCCACCTTCAGGCCGACCCGCTCCATCTGGCGCAGGGCCTTGGCGCGGATGCCGTCCAGCCGCGCGCGCATGCGGTCGGCGTGCTTGCGGTAGGAGCCTTCGGACAGCACTTTGTATACCACGCGCTCGCCGATGTCGCTGGTGGTGAGGGTGGACAGCATCTTGCGGTCCGCCAGGCGCTCGGCACGTTCGACCGAGGTGGCGATGTAACCGACGCGCAGGTTGGCGGCCATGGTCTTGGAGAAGCCGCCCAGGTAAATCACGCGCTGCAGCTGGTCCAGCGCCGCCAGCCGCGTGGCCGGCTGCACGGCGCTGCCGGGATGCAGGTCGCAGTAGATATCGTCTTCCACGATCAGGAAGCCATGTTCTTCCGACAGTCGCAGCACCTGGAAGGCCTTGGCCGCCGACAGCGAGGTCGAACTCGGGTTGTGCAGCACGGAGTTGATGATGTAGAGCTTGGGCTTGTGCAGCGCCGCCAGTTCGGCCAGGCGGGCGATATCCGGGCCGTCGGCCAGGCGCGGGATGCCGATCACCTTGGCGCCCAGCGCGGCAAACGAGCCAAACATCAGGAACCAGGCCGGGTCATCGACGAAGATGGTGTCGCCGGGGCGGGTGAATTCGCGCGCCACCAGGTCCAGCGCTTGCGTCACGCCTGCGGTGGTGACGATCTGGTCGGGGATGGCGGCGATTTCCAGTTCGGCCAGTTTGTGCTGCAGCTGCTGGCGCAGCGGCAGGAAGCCTTGCGGCACGCCGTAGCTAAGCAGCAGGTTGGGATTCTGACGGCTGACGGCGCGCAACGCGTTGGCGATGGCCGGGCCGTCCAGCCATTCCGGCGGCAGCACGCCGGAGCCGGGCATTTGCTGATGCGGCATCTGGCGGAACATATTCCGCACCAGCCAGACCACGTCGATCGGCTTGGCGTCGAAGCCGGATTGCGCGCGCAGCGGCAGTGCCGCCGCCGCGCCATCCGCGGAATTCAGCGCCATGGCCGGCCGTTCGCGCACGAAGAAGCCGGCGCCACGGCGGGATTCGAGGTAGCCGGTGGCCACCAGCTTGTCGTACGCGGCCACCACGGTGAACGCCGACACATTATGCGAAGCCGCAAACGCACGGATCGACGGCATGCGCGCGCCGCCGCGCAGCAGACGGTCATCGATGCGCGCGGCCACCGAACGGACGATCTGGTCGATCAGCGTTTCCCCTGATTCGCGCAGCAGCAAGCCAAAGGTCGGCCCGGCGCCCCGTCCGGCCGGTGCCGGGGTTGGCTCCGCCCCCCTGCCAGCGCCGCCTCGTGCGTCCGGCGCATGGCCAGGCGCGCGGGCCGCCGGATTGCGCATGGCGCTGCGGGCGACCGGCACGGAGGTCACCGCCGGGCCAGGCGCCGGGGCGGCCATGGCGCGGGCCTGCGCGGCGGCCAGCGCCTCGTTGACTGCCTCCGCTGCCGCAGCCGCTGCGGCCCCCAACAGGGAAGTGCGTGTTCGTGTATTGGTCATTTTACCGTAACAGTATGATGAATTATGTTGCCAAGTGTACTGGCACTGTACTGGTTTTGTCACGTAGGATGAAGCCATGAATCCCATCGCCACCACCCTCACCACCCACCGCCGCCTGAGCGACGAGACGGCCGGCATGCTGCTTGGCCTGGTTGGTGTCGCCATTTTCAGCCTGACCCTGCCTTTCACCCGGCTGGCAGTAGGCGGCGCCGAGACCAGTACCGGCGCCGGGCTGTCGCCAATCTTCGTCGCCCTCGGCCGCGCCCTGGCCGCCGCGCTGCTGGCCGGCGCCTGGCTGCTGTGGAACCGCGCCCCGCTGCCGCCGCGCTCCGCCCTGCCGGCGCTGGCCATGGTGGCCGGCGGCTGCGTGATCGGTTTCCCGTGGCTGACCTCGGTCGCCATGCGCAGCCTGCCGGCCGCCCACGGCGCTGTACTGGTCGGCGTACTGCCGCTGGCCACCGCCGTTTTCGCCGCCCTGCCGGGTGGCGAAAAACCGTCCAAAGGCTTCTGGACCATGGCGATCTTAGGCTCGGTAGTGGTGGTCGGCTTTGCGCTGCGCCAGAGCGGCGGCAGTTTGCATGCGGCCGACCTGGCCATCTTCCTGGCTGTACTGGCTGCCGCCATGGGCTACGCCGCCGGCGGCCGCCTGTCGCAAACACTGGGCGGACAGCAAACCATCTGCTGGGCGCTGGTGCTGGCCGCGCCGCCACTGCTGCCGGTGGTAGGCTGGATCAGCTGGCAGGAATCGGCGCAAATCCAGCGTGCCGCCGCCGCAGCCTGGGCCGGCTTCGCCTACGTTTCCATCTTTTCAATGTTTATCGGCTTTTTCTTCTGGTATCGCGGCATGGCGCTGGGCGGGGTGGCGCGGGTAGGACAAGTACAGTTGGTCCAGCCCTTCCTGTCTGTACTGGCTGCCACCGTGGTGCTGGGCGAGACGCTGGAATGGCAAACCCTGGTGTTCGCAATCGCCGTCATCGCCGTGGTGGGGGCGGGCCGCAAAATGCAGGTAAAACGCGGCTGACACCATACAGTATCTTGATTTTGCCTCAATTGTGAGCATCCACCCCGGCAAGAGTACAATATCAGTCTCAACACATAACATAACAACCGCAACTGGAAATCCCACATGTCTGTTTACGAAAAACTGAAAGCGCTTGATATCACCCTGGCCGCACCAGCAACCCCTGCCGCCGCCTACGTCATGTACGCCCAAACCGGCAATCTGGTATTCCTATCGGGCCACATCGCCAAGCGCGCAGACGGCAGCGTATGGGTGGGCCAGCTGGGCAAGAATATCGACACCGCGGAAGGCAAGGCCGCCGCGCGCGCCATCGCCATCGACCTGATCGGCACGCTGCAAGCGGCCGTCGGCGGCGACCTGACCCGCGTCAAGCGCATCGTCAAGGTCATGAGCCTCGTGAACTCGACCCCGGATTACACTGAACAGCACCTGGTCACCAATGGCGCTTCCGAGCTGCTGGGCGAAGTCTTCGGCGATGCCGGCAAACACGCCCGCTCCGCCTTTGGTGTTGCCCAAATCCCGCTTGGCGCCTGCGTCGAAATCGAATTGATCGCGGAAGTCGCGTAAGCGGGCGGCAGCTTACCCGCTGCCGTTCCTTTTATAAAAGCACGCCACAAGCGCGCTGATTACATCCTCTGAGTGAGACACGTATGAAAATCGAAAATCCCAACCCGATCCAGTGGCGCTTCGCTGAACGCGCCGAGCAGCTGCAGGCTTCGTTCATCCGCGAGATCCTGAAGATCACGCAGCAGCCAGAGATCATCTCCTTTGCCGGCGGCCTGCCATCGCCGGCCACTTTCCCGGTCGACGAAATGAAAGCGGCCTACGACAAGGTCCTGAGCGAAAACGGCAAAGTGGCCCTGCAATACGGCCCGACCGACGGCTACACCCCGCTGCGCCAGTGGATCGCCGACTCGCTGTCGGTGGACGGCGCCAGGATCGTGCCGGAACAAATCCTGATGACCTCCGGCTCGCAACAGGCGCTGGACCTGCTGGGCAAAGTGCTGATCGACGAAGGCAGCCGCGTGCTGGTCGAGACCCCGTCCTACCTGGGCGCGCTGCAGGCGTTCTCGGTGTACCTGCCTGAATTCAAATCGGTGGCGACCGACGACCACGGCCTGGTGCCATCGTCGATCGACGCCGTGGCACAGGGCGCGCGCCTGCTGTACTCCCTGCCGAACTTCCAGAACCCGACCGGCCGTTCGCTGTCCGTCGAACGCCGCCAGGAACTGGTGGAAACCTGCGCCCGTCTGGGCCTGCCGCTGATCGAGGACGATCCATACGGCGCCTTGAGCTACAAGGGCGCGCCATCGCCAAAGATGGTGGCCATGAACCCGGACGGCGTGATCTACATGGGCTCCTTCTCCAAGGTGCTGACCCCTGGCATCCGCCTGGGCTACGTGTGCGCCCCGCTGCCGCTGGCGCGCCGCCTGGAGCTGGCCAAGCAGGCCGCCGACCTGCACACTTCGCAGCTGACCCAGATGGTGGTGCACGAAGTGGTGAAGGATGGCTTCCTGGACCAGCACATTCCAAAAATCCGCACCCTGTACGGCGACCAGTGCCAGGTGATGCTGGACGCCATGGCGCAGCACTTCCCGGCCGGCGTCGAGTGGACCAAGCCGGAAGGCGGCATGTTCATCTGGGTCACGCTGCCGAAGCACATCGATGCCATGAAGCTGCTGGATGAAGCGATCGCGCAGAAGGTCGCCTTCGTGCCAGGTTCGCCGTTCTACGCCAACGAACCGGCCACCAACACCCTGCGCCTGTCGTTCGTGACGGTGCCGCCGGAACGCATCCGCCACGGCATTGAAGTGCTGGGTAAACTGATCGCCGCCAAGATCTGAAAACGGCCTCCGTGGGCGGCGCTCGCCGCCCACAAAAATACAACACCACCGGCGGCGAAATTGTCACCAATAGTCACAAAAACCGCGCAATCCTTTAATATCCCGCCAACATTACTTACACCTTTAGGCGCTAGTCTCGCTGCGGCCTGATGACACCGAGACAATACTCAAAAAAACACTGGATATTTTTCCCCCGACAACCATTGCAAAGCGGTATGATTTGAACGGATAGTCACTTTCAAGTCAGGCCAGCCTTTGTTGAAACGCGCACCAATCACCCTTGCTTGCCCACGCCGTTGCCGACCCGCGCAACTGACGACTCACGCCAACGCAACCCACCCGGTTAAAGGCGAATCGCAATGAACCCTGGAAGTCTGAGTTACGCCACGCGGCGCGATGCCGCAATATTGATCGTTGATGACGCTCCCGAAAACCTCGGCGCGCTGCGCAAGATGATGGTCCAGCAGGGCTATCAGACTTTTGTCGCCACCACCGGTGAGCGTGCGCTGAAAATCGCGCGCCGCGTGCATCCCGATCTGATCCTGCTCGATATCATGATGCCGGGGATGGACGGCTATGAGACCTGCCGCCAGCTGAAAAGCCAAGCCGCCACCCAGCGCATTCCCATCATCTTCATGAGCGCGCGCACCGAGACCGAGGACGTGGTGGCCGGCTTTGACATTGGCGCGGTCGATTACATCAGCAAGCCGCTGCGCATGCCGGAAGTGTGCGCGCGCGTGCGCACCCAGCTGCAGATCCGCAACCGCAGCGAGACCCACGAAGAACAGGCCGAGCGCCTGCGCACCATCGTCAACAACATGGCCGAGGGGCTGCTGATCTTCGAGGCGGACGGCCGCATCCAGATGACCAATCCTGCCTGCGACAAATACCTGGGCTACCAGCTGGAACCGCTGGCGGGACGCAGCATCCACGATCTGCTGAATCCTCTGGTGGCGCAGGAATACCTCGACTACTTCGCGCGCTACGCCGCCGCGCCGCAGTCCGCGCACAACCACGGCACGCGCGAGGTCATCATCCGCCACCGCAACGGCAGCTCGGTGTGCATGGACCTGACGCTGACGCCGATGTATCTGCGCCAGCCGCTGTTTATCGGCCTGCTGCACGACATCACGCATCACAAGCAATCGGAAGACGCGCTGCAGCGCGCCGCCATGGTGGACCCGCTGACCAAAATCGCCAACCGCCGCCACTTCGACTCCTTCCTGGAAAAGGAATGGCAACGCGCCATGCGCAGCGGCCAGCCCTTGTCGCTGGTGGTGCTGGACGTCGACCACTTCAAGCTATACAACGACACGCTGGGCCATCCGGCCGGCGACGCCTGTCTGCAGCAGGTGGCCCAGGCCATCGCCTCGCACGCGCTGCGGCCGACCGACCTGGCGGCGCGCTACGGCGGCGAGGAATTCGTGATCCTGTTCGCGGAGACGGACGCGGAGGCTGCCCATCTGCTGGCGGAATCGATACGCGCACATATCGAATCGCTGCAGATTCCACATCCTCGTTCGACCACCTCGGCATGGCTCACCGTGAGCATCGGCGTCGCGACCATACATCCGCACCAGCTGGATAACACCGAGTCGCTGTTCGTGGCCGCCGACCGCGCCATGTACGCGGCCAAGGAAGGCGGCCGCAATCAGGTGCAGGCCACCAGAACCGGCGGCGCCTCGCTGGCCGCCGTCAAGTCGCTGGTGATGCGTTAAACCTGCTCCGGATAGCCGGTGATGTCAGCGATCTGCTGGTACATCGGCTGCAACTGCTTGTACATCTTCAGGTACACACGGCGATAAAGCTGGTCGTAGATTGCATGATTGGCAGCGATCGGGTGGAACACGCGGCCGGGTCGCGTCATGGCGCGGGTGGCGGTGTCGAAATCCTTATGCAGCCCCAGCCCGGCCGCAATCGCGATCGCCGCGCCGAGCCCCGATGTCTCGTACACATGCGCGCGCGCCGCCGGCAGTCCGAAAATATCGGCGGTCAGCTGCATGGCGGCGTCGCTTTGCGAACCGCCGCCGGCAATGCGCAGTTCCGTCACCGGCGTGCCGCTGCGCTTTTCAATCCGCTCCTTCCCTTCCCGCAGCGCATAGGCCAGGCCTTCAAGAATCGCCCGGTATATATGGGCGCGCGTATGCACATCGCCAAAGCCGATCATTGCGCCCTTGGCCTCCGGCCCGGGAATGCGAATGCCAGGGCTCCAGTATGGCTGCAGCATCAGGCCCATGGAACCCGGCGGCACCTCGTTCACCAGCTGGTCGAACATGACTTCCGGCGCCATGCCCTGCTGCGCGCCGGCCATTTGTTCCAGATGGCCGAACTGCTCTTTGAACCAGTTCACCATCCAGTAGCCGCGGAAGATCTGCACTTCGGTGCTGTAAGCGCCCGGCACCGCCGCCGGATAAGGCGGAATGAACGGCGTCACTTCGATGTATTTTTTGCTGGTCGTGTTGATCGTGGCGGTGGTGCCGTAGCTCAAGCAGGCGATATGCGGCGCCAGGCTGCCGGCGCCGATCACTTCACACGCTTTGTCGGCAGCAGCGGCCACCAGCGGGGTGCCCCGCGGGATGCCGGTTGCCGCGGCGGCAGCGGCGGTGATGGCGCCGATGACGGTGCCCGGCGCCACCAGCTCCGGCAGCATGTCGGCGCGGACTTTGAGCGCCTGCCATTTCCAGTCGCGCGCACCGGCCCACTGGTGGCGTTTATAGTCAAATGGCAGGTAGGCGACTTGCGAGCCGGTCGAATCGGCATGGCGCCCGCACAGGCGGTAGTTGAGGAAACCGGAGAGCAGCAGATATTTGTGGGTCTGCGCCCAGATCTCCGGCTGGCGTTCAGCGATCCAGTTGATCTCCGCTTCGCGGCGGAAGTATTCGATGGTGTCCTCCACACGCGCCGCCTTGAACGCGGCGCGCCACCACCAGCTGAGCGGCTTCTGCCTGCCAACGCGGCGCTGGTCCAGCCAGGTGATGGCGCGCCGCAGCACTTTGCCGTCGCGGTCCAGGTTCACCACGGTGCCGCGCTGGGTGGTGACCGCCACGCCCTTGATGGCGCTGCGCGGAATGCCGGCGGACTGCCACAGCTGCTGGCAGGCGGCGCATACCGCGTCCCAGTATCCTTCTGCGTCGTGCTCGGCCCAGCCGGGATGCTCGGAGAAGTAGGCTTGCAGGTGGATCTGCGATTTGGCGGCGAGGTTGCCGTGCAAGTCGAACAGCAGCGCGCGCACGCTCTGCGTGCCGTTGTCGATGGAGAGCAGGTATTGGTCTGCCATGGTGTCTCTTTATGTTTTTGGTAGATTGTAATGCTTGGCCCACAAGGCCAGGTAATCTGCCTGCTCGGCGCTCCAATGTTCGTCGCTCCAGCCGAGTTCGGGCTGGCAGATGGCCCGGATGCGCGGCAGGATGTCGATGCCGCCACCGCGCAACTGGATGCCGATGCGCGTGCGGCGCAGCAGCAGGTCTTCCAGCTTGCACACGTCCTCGCGGCGCGCGGCCCAGCGCAGCTGTGCCCAGATGGTTTCCGTGCCGGGGATGCATTGCAGTTCTCCCTCGTGGGCTGCGTCCACCAACGCCTGTGCCGATGCGCCATAGCGGCCTTGCAGGCGCTGCGCCTGGCCCGGCGGCAGGTCCGGCGTGTAGCGCAGTGGCGGCGAAGGAGTGAACACTGGCTGTGGCGTCAATTGACCTTGCAGTTCCGGCAGCCGCGTGGCGGCCAGCTTGAGGGCGTCCAGAGCGATCACGCGGAAAGTGGTGAGTTTGCCGCCAGTGACGGTGAGCAGGCCGTGCTCCAGCCACAGCGCATGGTCACGCGTTTCCCTGGATGGATCGGCTTTGCCGCTGTCGATCACCGGGCGCACGCCGGCGTAAGTAGCGATGATGTCGTCATCGCTCAGGTTCAGTTGCGGGAACTGGGCATGCAAGGCGGCCATCAGGTAGTCGCATTCGACGCGCGTGATGGCCGCTTCGCGCGACAGGTCCTCGGCGTGATCGACGTCGGTGGTGCCGACCAGCGTGACACCTTCCCACGGATAAGCAAACACCGGACGGCCGTCGGCAGGATGCATCAAGCTGATGGCTTGCGCCAGCGGCAGCCGCCACGCCGGCAAGACCAGATGACTCCCACGCAAAGGCCGCAGCCGCTGCACCGGCACCGTCCCTGCCCGTGTCGACGCCACAGTACCGGCGGAGTCCCCGCGCTGCTGGCGGCCATCGCTGCTCACCGCGCGCAGCCGGTCGGCCCAGGCGCCGGTCGCGCTGATCACCAGCCGCGCGTTCACCTCGTGCTGCGCGCCGCTCAGAGCATCGCGCAGCCGCACGGCGCACACCTCATCACCATCGCGCAGCAACGACTCGACGGCCATGTAATTCATCGCGATACCGCCATGCTGGCGCGCTTCCTGCAGCACGCGTAGTACCAGGCGTGCGTCGTCCGTCTTGGCGTCCGAGTAGACCATCCCGCCCTGCAAGCCTTCCGCAGCCACATTTGGCGCCATCGCCAGAAACTCGCCGCGGTCGAAATAATGGCGCCCGCGCTGCCCCGCCATCCGGTCGTAAATCGCCAGTCCCACCAGGAAGGCCCGTTTGCCCGGCTTGCGGCCAACATAATCGCCAAACGCAAAACTCTGCGGTTCCACCAAACCCGCCGCCTGCCGCAACAAATGCTCACGCTCATGCACCGACTCACGCGTGAGCGCAAACTGCCCTTCCTTCAAATACCGCAAGCCGCCATGCACCAGCTTTGACGACCTGCTCGACGTCCCCCATGCGAAGTCACGCTGCTCTACCAGCAGCACGCGCAGACCGCGCCGCGCCGCCTCCATCAAAATTCCCGCGCCGGTGATGCCGCCGCCAATCACCACCATATCCCACGGTCCGGCGGGCAATGCACGCCCGCTCATGGCAGCAGCTTCCCGGGGTTCATAATCCCTTGCGGATCCAGATGTTCAAACAAGGCCCGCAGCGACGACATCCCCAGCCGCCCCTTTTCCGCCGCCAGATAGGGCGCATGATCGCTGCCGACACCGTGCTGGTGGCTGATCGTTCCGCCATTCTCCACAATCGCCATGCTGGCTGCCTTCTTCAAAGCCTTCCAGCGCGCCAGATCGGCTTCATAGTCTCCGGCCAGCCGATACACAAAGGTCGTATAGACACTGGCCCCCTGCGCATACAGATGCGACAGATGCGTGTATGTGTGCACCTTCTCCCCGAACTGCTCCAACGCCGCCGCGGCAGCCGCCTCCACAGCCCGCATCATGATCTCCACGCGCGGCCAGTCAACCGCCGTCTCCACCGTATCGATCGCATAACCATGCGACCACGCCGCGTTACGCAGATACACATTGCGGAAGCGGTTCTGCTTCCACTTATTGCCCATGTAGCGCCCCACGTGCACGCCGCCATGCGGCAAGGCCACCAGCAAAGCCTCGCGCAACGCCGCCCGCGCCAGCGACTTGCGGCCGCTCACGCCGATCATCAACATGCACTTGCCGTCCTTGCAGCCGCGCAGCGACAGATAGCCTTCCAGCAGCGAGATCAATTTCTTGTGTCCCGCCAGCGCCAGCATGGTGGTGGTCTCCAGCGCATTCGACAGCCGCAGCATCGACAACGACAACCCCGCCTGCACGATCTGCCTGACCGCCGTCTCGGCCGCTCCCCAGTTCGGGAAAAACACCGCATGAAACGCCTCATACGCCGGGGCCGGCGTTACCCGCACGGTCGCCTCGGTGAGAATGCCGATCCGCCCTTCGGAACCCAGCACCATCTCGCGCAAATCCGGCCCCGCAGCCGATGCCGGGAAAGTAGGCAAATGCAGCGTTCCCAAAGGCGTTTCCATCGAGCCGCCACGGAACAGGTGCTCAATGCGCCCGTAACGCAAGGACTGCTGCCCCGATGACCGCGTCGCCACCCAGCCGCCCAGGGTCGAATACTCGAACGACTGCGGAAAATGCCCCAGCGTGTAGCCTCGCGCGCGCAACTGCGCCTCCAGGTCCGGCCCCAGCACACCGGCGCCAAAGGTCGCCAGCTGCGACTCCGTATCCAGATACAGCAACTGCCGCATGCGCGTCATGTTCACCGCCAGCGCCGGCATCCCGGCAGGCGCGGTCAAATGCCCGGCCACACTGGTGCCGCCCCCCTGCGGAATCAGCGCCACGCCATACTGCTGCGCATAATCGATCAGATCACGCACATCCTGCGCGCTTTCCGGATACGCCACGCCATCCGGCGTGCGGCCGATCACGCCATAACGCAAGCGTAGCCAGTCGGGCAAACTCTGGCCCAGCGCATTGCGCAGCCGAACTGCGGGCGCGGTATCCACCAGCCGGTGCGGCGGCAGGCGCGACTCCGCGACCTGTCCGCGAGCCTGCCCGAACGCCGCATCCGCCACCGGCCGCCCTGCGCCGATACGCTGCCGCAGAAACGCCAGCGCTTCCGCGTTCAGCGCAAACTCAACCGACTCATCCCCCCAACCGTTCCAGCGTTTCATTGTTTTGCTATCCCCCTGATGGTGCGCTTGTTATACTGAGCATTCACCACTTGAGATTAAAACAATGCCGCCAGCAGGTATTGCGCATTCATGACAGCCACCTTGTTCGATCATGCCAATCGTGTCGCCGGCTCGTATTTGCAGCCCTTGCTGGAAGCCGCAGCCCAGCGTGGCGTGAGCGCGCAAGCGCTGGAACAAGCCGCCGGCCTGGCTGCGGGCACGCTGGAACCGCTGCCCGAATTCCTGCCCGCAGACGACTACGTGCGCCTGCTCGACATTGGCGCCGAACTGGCCGATGACCCGCACTTCGGCCTGCACGTGGGCCAGTGCGTCAAACTGGGGACCTACACCGTCTACGGCCTGATTTTGCTGAGCTGCCGTGACTTCGGCCAGGTGTTTGAGCAGACCATGCGCTACGAACAGCTGGCGCACGATCTGGGCCGCTCCAGCATCACGGTGGAAGACGATATCGCCAGCTACAGCTGGCACAGTAACTACAACAGCGCGCATCGGCACCTGGTGGACAGCGTATTTTCCGGCATCCGCGTATTCAGCAACTGGCTGGCCGGGATCACCCTGCCCGCCAACGAGCTACGCCTGACGCACGATGGCGGCCCGCCCGGGCTGCGCGACGAATATGCGCGCGTGCTGGGCGACATGCCGGTGTTCGGCGCGGACGTCAACGCCGCCAGCTTCAACGCCGCCATGCTCACCTGGCCGGTACCAAATGCGGACGTCAGCCTGTACCCGGTGCTGCAGCAACACGCCGAACAACTGCTGCAGCAGCGCAGCGCCAGCCACCCGCCGGCCATCACGCAGCAGGTGCACGCGGCCATCGTCGCCAACCTGTCGCACGGGCAGGTGCGGCTGGCATCCATTGCAGAGGAACTGAAACTGTCGCCGCGCACGCTGCAGCGTAAACTGAGCGAAGCCGGCGCCAGCTTCCAGCAGGTGCTGGACCAGGCCCGCTTTGCGCTGGCCAAGGATTACTTGCGACGGCCGGAACTCAGCCTGATCGACATTGCCTTCCTGCTCGGCTACCAGGAGCAGAGCGCCTTCAATCACGCATTCAAGGAATGGGCCGGCGTCAACCCGGGCGCTTACCGCAACAGCTAGATCGACTGTCCGCGCACGCGGATGAAGGGGCCGATGCAGCGCTCCAGGTTGCGGTCCACGCACATCACGAACAGATTGCCGTTGGGGTGGAACTGCAGATAGTTGGTGATGGCCTTACCAGGCTTGGTGATCTGGTTGCTGCAGTCACGCTTGCCGTTGTCCTTGGTGATGGTATCGGTCTGCCGGTAAAAGCCATCCTTGTCCGGCTGGTCGCTGATGGTGAAGGTGGACTCGGCCACCTCCTCGTTGCTGAACACCAGCGTGGTGCCGTCCGGGCGGATGCGGTACGTCTCGCTGCACGAGCCGTCCGGCAGCGTGATGCGCCAGGTGCCGATGATGGGATGATCGTGACGCAGCGGCTCGCCGCGCGCAGCCGCCGCCAGCATCAACGCCAAGCCTCCCGCCACAAGCATTCGCATCACACACCTCCGCTTATTTTTCCGCCACCGCTTTCATCTTGGCCAGGCCGCTTTCAAACGCCGGGCCGATCATGCTGTCCATGCTGACGAACATGCCCATCAGCTTGGCCACGAAATCAGTCTTGCCGGACATGGTCCAGGTGACCTGGGTGCCGTCGCCCTTCGGCTCCAGCACGAAATCCGTCAGCGACGACGACTCCACCGGCACATAGAAGTCCAGCTTGATGCCGACCTTGGACGGCGTCAGGCTGATCACCTCCATGCGGCCGGCGCCCACCTGACGGTTGCCCTGCCAAGCATAGACCGCGCCGAGATCCTTGGGCGCACCGCTGAAGGTGCGGTTCATGGCCGGGTCCAGATGCTCCCATGGCGACCATTGTACCCAGTTATGGAAGTCGCTGATCAGCGGCTGGATCTTCTCCGGCGGCGCCTTGATGGCCACGCTGCGCGTGACGCTGTAGGTGGCCGGCTGCACAGCGGCAACCGCCAGCACGATCAGGATCAGTACCGACAGGCCAACGATGATTTTCTTGAACATGGCATCTCCTTTTTTTATGCGCGGCTGGCCAGCCGCACCGGCAGCTTATCCGGCGTCATGGTAAAGGTAAAGCACTCGCGCGCCGCCGGTGCGCCGGGCACGCGTTCCAGCGCAAACTGCCGCGCCAGCATGGACATCGCCATCTTGATCTCCGCCATGGCCAGGTATCGCCCCGGGCAAAAGCGCGGCCCGCCGCCAAACGGGAACAGCTTGCGGCCTGGGTCGTCGCCCTGCCCGTTCGCCCCTTCCAGCCAGCGCTCCGGCATGAAACGCTCCGGCTGCGCCAGGTCATTGGCGCGTTCGGCCGAATGACGCAACAGCAGGAAGATCACGGTCCCCGCCGGCACCGCCAGATCGCCCAGCGTCGTGTCATGATTGGTTTCCGCCGCCATGAACGGCGCCACCGGCTTGAGACGCATGGCTTCGCGCGTGGCGGCGTCGATGTAGTTGAGCTGATCGAGCAAATGGTAATCGTCCAGCACCGCACGCGCACCCAGCACCTCGGACGCTTCCTGCGCCATGCGTGCCGCGGCCGGCGGATGATCGGCCAGGAACTCCAGCAGCCAGCCCATAGTGTTGGACGTGGTGTCCTCGCCGGCGAACACCATGGTGATGGCGTTGCCGATGACTTCAGCGTCAGTAAAGCCGGAATCCGGTTCATCACGCGCCACGATCAGTGCTTCCAGCATATTGGCCGGCTTCTGACGCAAGGCCGGATTGTGCGCGATGCGCTGGCGGGCGTCGGCAATGAAGCCGGCAATCGCGGTCTGGATGCGCGCTGCCGCCGCCGTGGCTTCATGGTCCTGCGCGCGCTTCAACACCGGCACGCGCCAGTAAGTGAACGGCGTGGTCAGGCGGCGCGCCACCAGCTTGAACAGGAATTCGATGTCACGCTGCAGCGGGTGTTCTTCCAGCTCCAGCGTGTTGATGTCCTGCCCCATCGCCAGGCCGATGGTCACGTCCAGCGTGTACGCCTTCAGGTCGCGCAGCAGGTCCACCGGCTTGCCGGCGGCGATGGCGCGCTCCCAGCGCAGGCGCAGGCGGTCCGTCATGGCCGCCAGCGTGGGAAAGAAGTTATGGATCACTTCCGGCGTCAGCGCGCGCATCACCAGCTTGCGCTGGCGGCGCCAGTCGTCGCCCTCGGCGGTGAACAGCCCGCGCGTGCCTACCTCGTTCAACATCTCGGCCGAGCGGGTGGAGCGCCGGATGACGTCCGGCCGGTCGCGCAGCAGCGCGGCGATCAGGTCGCGGTCCGAGGTGGCCAGCATTTGCTTGCGCATGATGCGGAAGCGGTACAGCGGCCCGTGCTCGCGTGCCCAGTTCTCCATCACCAGGTGAAACGGCTGGGCGCGAATCTCGCGTATATTGCCGAACAGCGGCCGCGCCTTCGGCCCCGGCAAATCCGCGATGCGGCGCGGCGGCGCCACGCCCGGTATCAGTTCCAAGGTGTTTTTTTCCATTTTGCGCTCATCTCCGCGTACACTATATCTCACAATGTTGACGATATACTCACTCGTCGGAGGAAGCAAATGCTGTCACATGTTTATGTGGGGATTAACAACTTTGAAGAAGCCCTGCCGTTCTATAGCGCATTGATGACGGAACTGGGCGCGCGCCAGCGCTTCGTTGACGCGCACCGGCCGTGGGCGGCGTGGCAGCCGGCGGAAGGCGCCCGTCCGCTGTTCGTGATCGGCGCGCCGTATGACAACCAGCCTGCAAGCTGCGGCAACGGCCAGATGCTGGCGCTGATGGCAACGTCGAGGGAGATGGTGGACCGCGCCTACGCGGCGGCGCGTGAACATGGCGGCACTTGCGAAGGCGCGCCCGGACTGCGGCCGCAGTATCACACCAACTACTACGGCGCCTATTTCCGCGATCCAGAGGGGAATAAGCTGTGCGTCGTCTGTCACGAAGCACAGCCGGGTTAACAATTAAGCCAAAGCTTCCTTGGCCGCTTCCTCGGGCGTCAAGCCCTCGTAGAACTGGTCGGTGAACCACTCGACCTGCTCTTCTATGTGCTCCTGCGCCTGCTGCTGCGTGGCGCCGCCCTTGACCAGGAAGCCTTCCACTTCAATGCACCAGTTAATCAGCTCCAGGGTTTCCGGGTCCAGCTCTTCCTTTTTCTTTGCCATGATGACTCCTTACTTCTCGGGGTACAGCACTACCTGCAGGTAGTTATTGGTGTCGAAGTAGCGCTGCGCGGCCTGCTTCAGGTCCGCCACGGTCAAACCGTTGACGCGCGACTCGTACGTCAGTATATCCTCTGGATTGGTATTGTTAAAGAATGCGTTCTGCAGGGACGCCATCCAATAGCCGTTCTCGCGCATGCCCTTGCGGTAGCTCTTGATCCAGGCCGCCTTGACCTTGTTGAGATCCGCCTCTTCCACGCCATCCTGCTTGATCTTGTCGATTTCCGCAAAGGTGGCGGCCAGCACCTTGTCCACGTTCTCCGGCGCGCACGGCAGGCTGGCGTTGATGGTGTAGTTACCGTAGGGGATGCGGCTCATGGAGCCACTCATGCCGCCGCTGTACATGGCGCCCATTTTCTCGCGCAAGGTTTCAATCAGCTTGATATTCATGACTTCCACCAGCGCCTGCAAGCGCATGCGCGCGGCGCGCGAGTATTCCACCTCGCCGGTGAAGGACAGCGAGATGGTGCTCTTCGGCTCCGTCCCCGCATATACCTCCTTCTTGACCACGCCCTTGATCGGGCGCACGCCTTCATCCTTGAAGGCCACCGGAATCTCCCCCACCGGCAGGCTGGCCAGGTAAGTGGCAATCAGCGGCTTGATCTTCTCCACATCGAAGCTGCCGACAATGAAGAAGGTGAAATCGCGCGCGCTCGACATGCGGCTGTTATAGATATCCAGCACCCGATCCAGCGCCAGCTGGTCGAAATCGGCCGGCTTGGCGGCGCGCAGCACGCGCGGACTGTTGTTGTACAGCGTGGCGGTAACCGTGTCGTGGAACAGCGACTCCGGACGCGCCAGGTTGTTCTGCGCCAGCTCACGCTGACGGTCAACGTAGGCCGTGTAGATGGCGGCGTCCTTGCGCGGCTGCGTCATCTGCAGATAGACCAGCTGCAGCATGGCTTCCACATCCGTGCTGCCCGAGCTGCCGCCGACCGATTCGTTGAGCGAGCTGACATTGGCGCTGGAACTCACACTCTTCCCTGCCAGGACTTTCACCAGATCGTTGGGCGTGTAGTTCAACACCCCCATCTGGCCGACGATGCTGCTGGCGTAGTGCGCGGCAAAGACATCGCTGTCCGGCAGCAGCGACCAGCCGCCATAGCGCAAGCCGCCCAGGATCACCTGGTCGTTATTGAAGTCGGTGGGCTTGAGCATCACCTTCACGCCGTTGCTGAGCGTGAGCTCCGTGGTGCCGATGCTGGCATTCACCTTTTCACTGACAATGCTGCCGGCCTTGGGTGGCCTGGGCATCAGCTGCGAGGCATACACCTTGTCTTCCAGCGGCTTGACGGCGATTTTTTCAGCCGCGGTGGCGGTTGCCACCAGCTGGTCCGCCTTCGGCTGGGCCAAGCCCTGCTTTTCCATGCCGGTATAGATCACCAGCTTGCTCTGGTTGTCCGGGATGGCGGCACGCACGGCGGCGTTCACCTCCTGCACCGTAATGCCCGGTATCAGCTCGGTCGCGTAGCGGTATTCGGCCGCCGTCCCGGGAATCGACTCCTGCTCCAGGAAGTTGCGGATGTATTCGGCCGCATAACCGGACGAATCGGACTTGTCACGCTCATTGTAGATGCGCTCATAGTTGCGCAGCATGCCTTTCTTGGCGCGCTCCACTTCCGCCGCGCTGAAGCCGTATTGGCGCGCGCGCTGATCTTCCTGCACCAGCGCGTTGATGGCCGGCGTGGCGCCGCCCTTGCCCAGCACCGCGCCGGCGCCAAAGGAACGGTAGCCGCGCACGATCTTGTTCATGCCGCTGCCGCCTTGCAGGAAAGGCGGATTGGCCTGCTGCGTCAATTCGTACATGCGCTGGCTGAGGATAAAGCTGTACATCCCTTCGATCAGCTTCTGGCGATAGTCCGCAATCGTTTCGCCGGCCGGCCACGATTGAATCGGGTAGCGGATGTAGACCGTGTTGGCGCCGACTTCCTTGTCGGTGAACACCACGCCTTCCGACTCTTCGCGCTGGGCGATTTTGGCGTACTCGCGCGGTCGCGGATTGGCCGGATTTTTCAGCTTGTTGAAATGCTGCTCGATCAGGCGCTGGGCTTCGGCCGGTTCGATATCGCCCACCACCACCACCGCCATCAGGTCCGGACGATACCAGTCGCGGTAAAACCGCTTGATGGCATCGTATTTGAAGCTCTTGATGATGTCTTCTTTACCGATCGGCATGCGCTCGGCGTAGCGCGAGCCGTTCAGCACCTTGGGCAGCACCACCTTGTTCATGCGGTCATCCACGCCCTTACCGAGACGCAGCTCTTCCAGCACGATACCGCGCTCGCTGTCGATGTCCGCATCATTGAAGGACAGGCCGTGCGCCCAGTCTTCCAGCACCTGGAAGCCCTGCTCGACGACTTCCTTTTTATCGGTCGGTATCGGCAGGATGTAGACGGTTTCGTCAAAGCTGGTGTAGGCGTTGAGGTCCGCGCCGAATTTGACGCCGATCGACTGCAGATACGAAACCAGTTCGTTGCGCTTGAAGTGCGTCGAACCGTTGAACGCCATGTGTTCCGTGAAGTGCGCCAGCCCTTGCTGATCCTCGTCCTCCAGGATGGAACCTGCCTTGACCACCAGCCGCAATTCCAGTTTTTTCTCCGGACGGCCGTTTTTCTGGATGTAGTAAGTCAATCCATTGGCTAATTTGCCAACTTTTACCTGCGGACCGACAGGAATCTGGTCGCTCAGTTTCAGTGGTGGGAGGGCTTCGGCTTGCGCCGGGAAAGTACAGGCCAGAAGTGCAGCGCCGCACAGGGTACGCAGGGTAATCAACTTCGTCTCCGGATACTTGGATTTTTTAGAGAACAGCTACCATACACTGAAATCCTTAATTTGGGCTAAAATCCTCGCTGCCTGCCGCCCGGCAGGTACAACAACGACGTCTTCGGGGCGGGGTGCAATTCCCCACCGGCGGTAAAGCCCGCGAGCGCTCAGGCGCAGATCTGGTGAAACTCCAGGGCCGACGGTTAAAGTCCGGATGAAAGAAGATGTGCGGTTTTCGCATCCTGCACGCCACTTGTGGCGTGGCCGGCTGCGCGTATTCGCTTGCCCTGTCGCGTTTTTCGCCTATTGCGAGGAGCGTTTTTCATGTTTGACCAAGCAGCAGTATCCCCTTATTCCCTGGTATCCGACGATCTGGAAGGCCGCATGCACGCGGCGCTGGACGCCATGCGCGCCGGCGTGCCGGTCATCCTGCTGGATGATTTCGACCGCGAGAACGAAGCGGACCTGATCGTCGCCGCTGAAAAGATGACCGTCCAGACCATGGCCATGATGATCCGCGAGTGCAGCGGCATCGTATGCCTGTGTCTCAGCGCCGACAAGGTACGGGAGCTGGAATTGCCGATGATGGCGGCCAATAACGGCAGCCGTTATGGCACGCCGTTCACGGTATCGATCGAAGCGCGCGACGGCGTGACCACCGGCGTTTCGGCGGCCGACCGGGTGACCACCATCCGCGCCGCCACCGCGGCCGGCGCCAGGCCGTCGGACCTGGTGCATCCGGGCCACGTATTCCCGCTGCGCGCCACGCCGGGCGGCGTATTGGCGCGCAAGGGCCACACCGAGGGTTCGGTGGACCTGGCCACCATGGCGGGCCTGAATCCATCGGCCGTGCTGTGCGAGCTGATGAACCCGGACGGCACCATGATGCGTGGCGCCGATATCGAGCGTTTCGCGGAACTGCACCAGATGCCCATCCTGACCATCGCGGAGATGATCGAGTGGCGCAACAAGCACGGTGTTTAAACCGGCTTACCCAGCTTGATGTAGCGGTACACCAGTAGCAAGGCGCCCGCGTATGCCGCTGCGATCAGCGTGAACGCCAGTGGCAGGCGCAGCGCCCACTGCGGCGCGACATGCATCACCGTTCCCATCATCGCCACGCCGACCAGGGCGCCGATCTGGCGGTTGGCGTTCAGCGCGGCGGCGGCGCTATTGGCATTGGCCTTGCCGGCCACCAGCATCACGGTTGCCGTCATGCCGGGAATCGCAATCCCGATCGCCACATTCATTACCACCGCAGCCGTCACCAGCAGCCAGTATGGTGTTTCAGGACGCAGACCAAGCAGCATCAATACTGCCACCGACAGCCCCACCATCAAGCCATACAACATCGGCGGGCGGGTGCCGACACGTGCCGTGATGCGGCCCGAAGTCAGGTTACCGATGGCGAAAGCCGCCATCATCGGTATCAGCTTGACGCCCGTCCGCAGTGCGTCCGCCCCTCCCTGCTGGATGAATAGGCTCAGCAAGAACAGCTGCCCAAACACGGCGAAGTTAATCAGGAAGCCGACGCCGTTGGCCGCCGCGAACGCCGGCGTTTCGAACAAAGCCTTGGGCAGCAGCGGATGCGCGCCGATGCGCTCGCGCCGCACTAGCAGCGAGGCGGCAATCACCGTGGCCGCGCCAGCGGTCAACACCTGCGCGGACAGCCAACCCAGCACCGGCCCCTCGATCAGCACAAAACTCAAGGCTGCCAGCGCCGCCACCCCCAGCGCGTGGCTCAGCATCGACAAGGCACGCTTGTGGCGCGCGGTGGCCGGGGCCAGCGCCTGCGTCAGCACAATCCCCAGCAGGCCGATAGGCACGTTCACCCAAAACACGCTGCGCCAGCCAAATTCGTGGACCAGCAAGCCGCCGACCAGCGGACCGGCGGCCGACGAGCAGCCGACAATGGCCGACCAGGTGCCCAGCATGCGAGCCCGTGTGGCCTGATCTTCATACGCATGCGTCAGCAGGCTCAAGGAACTCGGCATGAACAGCGCCGCGCCCGCGCCCTGCAGCAGCCGCGCGGCGATCAGTGCATTGCCGCTGGGGGCCAGCGCGCACAAAATCGAACCGAGTATGAACACGCTCAGGCCGCCCTGATACACGGTCTTGGGGCCGAAACGGTCGGCCAGCGCGCCGCCGGCCATCAGCAGCGCGGCAAAAGTCAGCGTGTAACCGTCCACCACCCAAACCAGGCCGGTAAGCGGCACCGCCAGGCTGACAGAGATATCGGACAGCGCGGTATTCACGGCGGTGACATCGATCATCGCCATCACAAAGCCGATGGCCAGCGTCATCAGCATCAATAAGGGAGGCACGTGCCGTGCTGGTACGGCGGCGCTAGTGGAAGTATTCATGTCCACATGGTAGGCCGCTTGCCTGATGCAGTAAATACGCATAACATCGGCACTCTGATGCAAAATTGCATCACCGAGGAGAACTTCATGGACTGGGACAACGCCCGCATCTTCCTTGCCATCTACCGCAAGGGCACGTTGCGCTCCGCCGCCGCGCTGCTGGACATCGACCAGGCCACGGTGGGCCGCCGCCTCAACGCGCTGGAAAGCTCGCTCGGCGCGCGCCTGTTCCTGCGCACGCCGTCCGGCTACATGGCCACGCCAGCCGGAGAACTGGCCGTCAGCGCCGCCGAAAAGATGGAACACGCCGCCCTGCAGTTCCAGCGCGAGATGCAGGGCATCGATAACCGCCTGTCCGGTGTGGTGCGGGTGACAACCTCCGACACCATGGCCGCGCACTTCGTCATCGCCGCCATGCAGCGGCTGCACGTGCAGCATCCGGACATCCGCATCTCGCTCAGCACCAGCACCGCCATCACCAGCCTGACGCGGCGCGAGGCCGACCTGGCGGTGCGTACGCTCAAGCCCACCAGTCCGGACCTGATCTCGCGCCACCTGACCAAGCGCAGCATGGGCCTCTACGCTACGCCGGCTTACCTGAAGGCGCGCGGCATGCCGGAACCGGGCAACGGCCTGGCCGGCCATGACATTGTGATCTACCAGGCTTCGGTGGCGCCACGCCATCAGGAGAAGATCTGCTTTGAACCGGTACACAATGCGCGCGTGGCGATGGAGGTCAACAGCGGGCTGGCCATGCTGGAAGCGGCGCGGCTCGGCATGGGCGTTGCCGAACTGCCATGCCACATGGCCGATAGCGACAAGCGGCTGGTGCGCATCTGGCCGGAGCGCGTCGATCATTACGATGTGTGGCTGGTGATGCATGCCGATTTAAGCCGCAGTGCCCGCGTGCGCGCGGCCGCCGATGCCATCATCGCCAGCTTCCCGGACAAATAGCGTGCTCCGGTCCAAGCCGCGACGGTGCTAAACTGCCAACATGAACACGCAAGCATCTACCCCGGGCATCCTGCAAAGACTGCACCAAGGCGCTGTCGCCTGGCTGCATGGCTGGTGGCGGCTGCTGCATTTCGCGGTGCTGATGTTTTCCATGGCGCTGACGCCGGCCAGCTATGGCCGCGCCAACCGGCCGGTGCTGGCGCGCCATCTGGTGGCCGATACGGTGCCGAATCTGGCGTGGTTTGGGGTGCTATCCGCGCTGGTCAGCCTGGTGCTGATCCGCATCGTGGTGGTGACCTCGCAGAGTTACGGCCTGTCGCGCTTTGCGCTGGAGATGGTGGTGCGGGTACTGGTGCTGGAATTGATACCACTGACCGCTGCCGCTTTCGTTGCCCTGCGCACCACCCTGCCCGCCGGGCTGGAACTGGCGCAGCGCCGTCAGGCGGCCGGCACGGCCAGCGGCGGCGAGCTGCATCGCGAATTCTTTCCACGCGTGGTCTCCGGCATTTTTGCGGTCTGGATGCTGGCCGCGGTCAGCTGCGTGCTGACGCTGATCCTGGCCTATCTCTCGCTCTACGGCTTTACGCCATGGGCGCTGACGGGCTACACGCGCGTGGTCGGGCAGGTGTTCAATCCTGCGGTCGCGCTGATACTGGTGCTGAAGATTGTGTTCTTCAGTTTTGCGGTCGGGCTGATACCGATGGCAACCTCGAATCGCATCTCGCACGGCCTGTCGGACATGGTGCGCGTGTTTGGCGTGATGCTGTTGATCGAAGTCGCCTCGCTCATGGGTAATTACTACTGATATGACAGAACAGAACAACGAAGCCGCGCCAGTGCGCAATGCCGAATTCAAGGCTGCCGTGCTGCTGGTGCTGATGGTGGTGCTGGTGCTTGGATCGGCGGTGTATTTGCTGTACGCGCGCGGCGCTTTCGAGGCGACGCAGACGCTGATTTTGCAGGCCGACGATTCGGAGGGTGTGGTAGTCGGCATGGATGTGACTTTTGCCGGCTTCCCCATTGGCCGCGTGCGGCGCATCGAACTAAGCCCGGAAGGCAAGGCACGCGTGGTGGTGGACGTGCCGCGCAAGGATGCGCACTGGCTGCGTAGCTCCAGCATCTTCACGCTGGAGCGCGGGCTGGTGGGCGGCGCCAAGCTGCGCGCATTCAGCGGCATTCCGACCGATCCGCCGCTGGAAGATGGCGCGGCGCGCGCGCTGCTGGTGGGCGACCCGGGCGCCGAGATCCCGCGCCTGCTGGCTGCCGCCCGCGACCTGCTGCAAAACCTGAACGACCTGACGGCGGAGAATTCGGCATTGGCGGCATCGCTGGCGAATGTGGCCGGCGTCACCGGCAAGCTGAATGGTCCGCACGGAGCTATGGGCCTGATCGCCGGCGACGACAAGAACGCGCAGCAGTTGGCGGAGCGCGCCAACAAGCTGCTGGTGACGGTGAACGCGCTGGCGGTCAAGGCGGATAGCCTGATCGGCCATGCGGACGAACGGGTATTCGGCCAGCAAGGCACCATCATCCAGCTGAATGGCTTGCTGGCGGATGCGCGCAATTCGCTCAAGAAGATGGATGCGGTGCTGGTCGAAGCGCAGGCGGTAGCGTCCAATACCAAGGAAGCCACGGCGGACCTGGGCGCGCTGCGCGGCGAGGTGGAAAGCAGTTTGCGCCGGGTGGAACAGCTGGTGAATGAAATCAATCGCAAATGGCCGTTCAAGCGGGATACGGAGATCAAGCTGCCATGAGGAAGACCATCGCTATTGCGGCCCTGCTGCTGGCCGGCTGCGGCAATAATCCGCCGGTGCCGGATTGGCAGCTGAATGCGCACAGCAGCATCGAGCGCGCGACAACCGCCTACATGGCCGGCAATACGCGCGTGGAAAACGCCGAAGCCGCCCGCGCGCGCGAAGCGCTGGCCAGTACCGGCAAGGTAGACCTGATCATCCGCGCAGAACTGATACGCTGCGCCGCGCGCGTCGCTTCGCTGGTGTTTGAAGACTGCCCCGGCTACGACAAGCTCTCCCAAGACGCCAGCCCGGCCGACCGCGTTTACGCCGCCTACCTCGGCGGGCGGCTCGCCGCCTCCGCACAGCCGCCCGCCGCCGGCAACGCCGTGGCCTCGGCGCCAGCAACGGCAACGGCCGCCACCGAGCCGGCAGCGGGCGCAGCGGACATCGCGCTGCTGCCGGAGCAGCATCGGGCGGTGGCTGCGGCGACCAGCGATACGGCCGTGGTGAGCGCGGTTCAAGCCATCACCGATCCGCTTTCCCGTCTGGTCGCCAGCGGCGTACTGCTGCGCACCGGCCGCGCCAATCCGCAAATCCTGGCAGACGCCGTGGAAACCGCCTCCGCCCAAGGCTGGCGCCGCCCCCTGCTCGCCTGGCTGGGCGTCCAGGCCATGCGCGCAGAACAAGCCGGCGACACCGCCGAAGCCCAACGCATCAAACGCCGCATCGCCCTGATAACAAACAAGACATAACAACCATGGCCATCACCGCCTCGATCATCCCGCAGCAAAGCGAGATCGCCCGGCGCCTGCCCGGCGCCGACTTCCATGACTGCTACACTCTGGACACCCAGCCGAACCAGCTGTCCGCGCTGGAGGCCTACCTGAAAGTAGCTGCGACCACACCGCGCTGGGTCAACCGCGCCATGGCGCTGCGCAACCGCATCGTCAGGCTGGTTGGTCTGAAAGACCTCGGCCTGCTGAACGCCATCGATCCGGCCAAGCCAGCAAGCGCCTACCAGGTTGGCGACCGTGTCGGCATCTTCAGCATCCGCTACCTGAGCGAACAGGAAGTCATCCTCGGAGACGCCGACAAGCATCTTAAAGTCGAACTCTCCGTCTGCAAGACGCAGCACAAGGTCGCCGTCAGCACTGTGGTTCACATCAACAACACGCTGGGACGCGTCTACATGTTCTTCGTCGCGCCGGCCCATCGCCGCATCGTCCCTGCCACGCTGAGGAAAGCCAGCTTCCTGTAAAATTCGGCTTCCAACGCATCAAGGATAGACATGGCCTCCTCCCTTTCCCGCCACTTGCGCGGGCTGTTTTCCGTATTCGCGCTGTCGTGCGCAATGCTGGCGCACGCCGCGCCGCAAAAGGTCATCGTCGACATGGACATCGGCGACGACATCGACGACGCCTTCGCCCTCGGCCTGCTGCTGCAAAGCCCGGACATTGAAATCGTCGGCATTACCACCGCATGGGGCGACACCGCCCTGCGCGCGCAACTGCTGGAACGCATGCTGCGCGAGACGGGCCACAGCCAGATCCCGATCGCACAAGGCATTCCCACCAGGGACAACCCGCAGCCATTCACGCAAGCGCGTTACGCCCAGCGCGGCAAGCTGCCAGCCAAGGTCGACGCGGTTGACTTCATGCTCGACCAGTTCAACCGCAACCCCGGCCAGATCACCCTGCTGGCCCTCGGCCCGCTGACCAACGTCGGCGCCGCCATCCAGCGTGACGCCGCCGCCTTCGGCAAGGTCAGGCAAGTGGCGCTGATGGGCGGTTCGGTGCGAATCGGCTACAGCAAATCGCAATATGTGCCGCAGCGGCCAGTGGACAAGGAATACAACATCGTCTCGGACATCGGCGCCGCGCAAAAGCTGTTCACCTCCGGTGTGGCGATCGTCATGATGCCGCTCGACTCGACCCAGATCCGCCTGGATGAAGTGGAGCGCAACGCCCTGCTGGGCCATGGCTCCGCCGTCACCGATCAACTGGCCCTGCTCTACCACCAATGGATCAACGCCTACCAACCCTGGTCCAGCAACATGCCGTCGCTGTTCGACGTAGTGCCGGTGGCGTGGATGATCGATCCGTCCGTGTGCCCGCTGTCGCCGCTGCGCATCGTCGTCGATAACGAAGGCTACACCCGCGAGCAAGCCGGCACGCCCAACGCGCGCGTCTGTCTCAGCTCCGATCAGAAGCGCTTTTTCCAGGTGCTGATGCCGCGCATGCTGAAGGATTAAGCCATGGCCCTGGTCTACTCCACCGAAACGGGACGCATGTGCCCCGACTGCCGCAAGCCGCTGGCGGATTGCGTGTGCAAATCCGCCGCCAAAGCCAGGCCGGTTGGCGATGGCAATGTCAAAGTCTCGCGCGAATCCAAGGGGCGCGGCGGCAAGACCGTGACCCTGGTGCGCGGCCTGCCGCTGGCTGCCGAGGCACTGGCCGCACTGGGCAAGCAACTGCGCGGCGCCTGCGGCTCGGGCGGCACGGTCAAGGATGGCGTACTTGAAATCCAGGGCGACCATTGCGAACGCGTGATGGCCGAGCTGACCAGGCTTGGCCACAAACCCAAGCGCACGGGCGGCTAAGCCTTACTTCAGCGTGCGCTGGACCGACATGAAGATATTGTCCCGCTCCAGCGCCTTCCCTTCCCGCACAGCCGCAATCCACTGCCCGGTGCTGGCCACGGCGGCAAAGCTGGAATGGAACACCGTGCTGTAAACCCGGTGGATCTCTTCCGCACTGGCCTTGCCGGCCGCGTTCTCATACGACGGCGAGCCGCTGGCGTCTGACAGAAACTCCACGGCCAATCCCTTGTGCGCCGCCTCGTAGATGGTGGATGCATCGCAGTTGTGCGTCATATAGCCGACGATGGTCAGCGTATCCACGCCATTGTCCGCGATCCATTGTGCCAGATCGGTGCCGGTGAACACGCTGGCATAAGCCTTGTTGATCAAGTGGCTGTAGGAGCGCCCCCTCATCTCCGGATGCAGCTGCCAGCCATCCGAACCCTTGGCAAAGATCGGCGACTGCTCGGGCGCATCGTGTTGCACCATCACCACCGGAATCCCGGCAGCGCGGGCGGCGTCCATCGCCCGGGTGATATTCGCCAGGCTGTCATCGACCGGCGGATATTCAATCTTCATTTTCCCTGTGAAGTATTCATTTTGCACATCAATGACGATCAAGGCACGGCGCATGCTGGTTCTCCTGAGTGGGTTGCGGTGAGAGGCATTGTGCGCCCGCGCGCAATACTGAAACAGTGGCCCAAAGGCATACCTCCGATATAATCGGGCCATGAATGCCCGATACAAGATCGCCGTCGTCGCGTTTGACGACATCACGCCCTTCCACCTGTCCGTGCCCGGCATGGTCTTCAGGGACGAGGAAGTATTCGACCTGAAGATCTGCTCCCCCGACCCTTCGCCGCTGCGCACCACTGCCGGCTTCGATATCAACGTCCCTTACGGCTTGCAAGCGATGAGCCGCGCCGATATCGTGATTGTGCCGACCTGGCATGACGACTGCCGGCCGGCACCAGCCCCGTTGCTGGAGGCGCTGCGGCGTGCACAGCGGCGCGGCGCCCGCATCGTCGGCCTGTGTCTGGGCGCTTTCCCTTTGGCGGAAGCAGGTCTGCTCAATGGCCGCAGCGCCACCACCCACTGGTCGTTCGCGCAGACGCTGGCCGAGCGCTTCCCTGCCGTCACGGTGGACCGCGAAGTGTTGTATGTCGATGACGAGGTATTGACTTCTGCCGGCGTGGCTGCCGGACTGGATTGCTGCCTGCACCTGCTGCGCGAATTATGCGGAGCGGAAGCAGCCAACCGTGTCGCGCGCCAGCTGGTTGTGGCGCCGCACCGTCAGGGCGGACAGGCGCAGTTCATCGAACGTCCGGTGCCGGTCAGTGGCAGCGACGACCGCTTTGCCCAGGTACTGGAATGGGTGAATCTGCATCTGGCCGATCACCACAGCATTGACGCGCTGGCCGCGCGCGCCGCCATGAGCCGGCGCAATTTTACCCGCCACTTCCGCGATGCGACCGGCACTTCGTTCAAACAGTGGCTGCTCAACCAGCGCGTGGCGCACGCGCAGGGATTGCTGGAGACCAGCGACGCTTCGATTGAAATCGTGGCGCAGGAAGCGGGCTTCGGGTCGGCGCTGTCGCTGCGCCAGCACTTCCGCGCCACGCTGCACACATCGCCGTCAGAATACCGGCGTCAGTTCCGCGAGAGCGCTGTCTGATTACTTGCCGTCTGCCGCAGCTGCGGCAGCGGCTTCGCGCAGCTTGTCCTTTTTGCTCTTGCGCTTGCCCTTGATGCCGCCGTTGACGGTATCGGTCACGCCGTTGGACGGCGCAGCGGCTTCAGTCGGTTCAAAGCCGGCAATGATCTCGCGCGGCACGCGCCCGCCCTGGCGCTTCTCGATCAGGCGGAAATGCTGCTCCGCCTCGGCGGTGACAAAACTGATGGCAACGCCGCTCAGGCCTGCGCGGCCGGTACGGCCGATACGGTGGGTGTAATCGACAGCGGATCGCGGCAGATCGTAGTTCACCACCGCCGGCAGGCGCGCCACATCAATGCCACGCGCCGCCACGTCGGTCGCCACCAGCACCTGCAGACGGCCAGCCTTGAAATCGGCCAGTGCATCCGTGCGTGCGCCCTGGCTTAACTCGCCGTGGAAAGATGCGGCGCGAATGCCGTTGCGGTTCAACTTCTCCGCCACGTGGTCGGACGCATATTTGGTGGCGACAAACACCATCACACCGCGCCATTTGTGCTCCAGGATCAGGTGTTTGAGCAGCATGGTACGGCGCGGCACATCGACCGAAATGGCGCGCTGCTGGATATCCGGTTTGCTCTCGGGTTCCGCCAGCACTTCGATGCGCGCCGGTTGGTGCAGCAAGCTATCCGCCAGCGCTTGCACCGCCGGCGGGAAGGTCGCGGAGAAAAACAGGTTCTGGCGCTGCTTGGGCAACTGCTCCAGAATCTCGTTCAGCTCTTCGCTAAAGCCCATGTCCAGCAGGCGATCGGCTTCGTCCAGCACCAGCACTTGCGTGTTCGAGATATGCAGCGCGTTATGGTCGATCAGATCCAGCAAGCGGCCCGCTGTCGCCACCACGATATCGGCGCCGCCGCGCAGCGCCAGCATCTGCGGGTTGATCGACACGCCGCCAAACACCACCACCACCTTCACCGGCTCGTTCAGATGCGCGGCCAGCTTGTTGATCGCCTCTCCCACTTGCGCCGCCAGCTCACGTGTCGGCACCAATACCAGGCCATGCAGCTTGCGCGGCCACTTGCGCTTTTCCAGCAGCGATTGCAGCAGCGGCAGCGCGAAAGCGGCAGTCTTGCCGGAACCGGTTTGCGCTGCGCCCAGCACATCGCCTCCGCGCAGGATGGCGGGAATGGCGGCGCGCTGGATCGCGGTCGGTTCCTGGTAACCGATTTCGGTAACGGCGTTGAGCAGCGAGGGAGCGAGGCCCAGCGTGGAGAAAGACATGTCGGCCTTCGTGGTGCGGATGAAAAGCCGCCAGTATAAAGCATGCGGCAAATTTGCCCCGCGCGGGCTTTCGTGGGAATATAGCCTTTTTAATCACACTGACCATCATGATCAACTGGGACGCACACGCCTGCCTGCCGCAACATCCGCTGGCAGACTTCACGCCGGTACGCCGCCTGCACGCGGCCGGGGTCAATTACGTGTCGCTGAACGTTGGCGCGGACATGAACCCGATATCGCAGGTGATGTCGGTTATCGCCGGCTATCGCGCCACCATCGCGGCCGATCCCGAATGCTACGTGCTGGTCTCCAGCGTGGACGACATCATCCAGGCCGCGGCCGATGGCCGCATGGCGATCACCTTCGACCTTGAAGGTTCCATGCCCTTGCTGGATCAGCCGGACATGGTGGCCTTGTACGCGCAATTGGGCGTGCGTCAGATTCACTTCGCCTACAACCGCAACAACAGCGTGGCCGACGGCTGCCACGACGTGGCGCGTGGCCTTACGCCGCTGGGCCACCGCATGGTGCAGGCGGTTAACGACAACGGCATCCTGATGGACTGCTCCCACGCCGGCCGCCTGTGCAGCCTGGAGATCATGGGCGCCTCATCGCAGCCGGTCATCTTCAGCCATGCCAATCCCTACACGCTGGTGCAACATGGCCGCAATGTCACCGACGAGCAGATACGCGCCTGCGCCGCTACCGGCGGCGTGGTGTGCGTCTCCGGCCTGTCCTTCTTCCTTGGCAGCGCGCAGCCAACCGCGGACGACGTGGCGCGCCATGCCGCCTACATTGCCGACCTGGTGGGCGTGCAGCATGCCGGTATTGGTCTGGACATCTGCTTCCAGCAGCCAGGCCTGGATGACACGCCGCCCGGAGAATTCGATCCCGGTCATTGGTGGCCCGCCTCCGCCGGCTACAGCATGGACAAGCCGCCCAGCTTCACGCCGCCGGAAGTCTGGCGCGCCCTGCCGGCCGCGCTGCGCAGAACCGGCATGAGCGAAAAAGAAGCGGAACTGGTCCTCGGCCGCAATATGATGCGCGTGGCGCAGCAGGTATGGAGCGGCCCGCAGACGCTGGCCAAGGCTGCCTGATTACTTGTGCAGGCGGGTTTTCAGGTAGGCCACCAGCGCCAGCTTGAACTCCGCCACCAATTCCCGGCGCTCCGCCGCAGTCGCCTGCGCATACAGCGGATTAAGCCCTTTCACGATTTGCAGCGCCACGTTGGCGGTACGTAGCGCTTCATCCTCTCCCATTTGCGGTCTCTTCTCTCGCAAAGCTGCGCCAAACTGCGCGCGCAACCGCTGGCGTGAGTCCGCATTGCGCTGATAGCCGAGCGTGGCATTCAGCAGCGTAAAGTAGGCCGGGCGCTCCTCAAAAAAACCGATCATCAGGTCAAACACGCGGTCGACCAGCGAGGTAACGCTCAACTGCGCCGCATCGGCAATCAGGCCACTCCAGCGCTGCGCCATCTCTTCGCCATACTGCTCTCGCAAGGCACGCGCCAGCGCCAGCTTGTTGGGAAAGTATTGATACAGCGCGCCGATGGACGAGCCGGATCGTTCGGCAATCGCCGTCATGGTGGCGGCATCGAAGCCGGCTTGGGCGAATTCGGCGGCGGCAGCGTCCAGCATGGAGGCCACGCGCTGTTCGCCGCGCTGCTGCTGCGGCTTGCGCCGCGGAGTTTTTGCGATATCTGAGGACATCCTCACATTATAAGCTACAATATATGAGGATACCCTCACATTTTTAGGAGCACACCATGGAGGCAATCAGCACCGCATTGGTATTAATCGATCTTCAACACAGCAACGTAGCGCGCACGCTGGCGCCGCATGCATCGCAACAGGTGGTGGAAAACAGTGCGAGGCTGGCCGAAGCTTTGCGCCGCAACGGCGGCACCGTGGTCTACGTGCGTGTACTGGTGAATGAACTGCAGCAGCAGCCAGCGGACATTTCCGTCGGCCGCGATCCATCCGCCCCGCCGCTGCCGCCGGAAGCGTGGCAAATCGTCGCAGCGGCCGGCCAGCAGGATGCCGATATCCTGATCGACAAACGCCAGTGGGGTGCCTTCCATGGCACCTCGCTTGATCAGCAATTGCGCCGCCGTGGCATCCGCACTATCATCCTTGGCGGCATTGCGACCAACTTCGGCGTGGAGTCGACCGCGCGCGCTGCCCAGGATCTGGGCTACGCGCTGGTATTTGCGGAAGATGCCATGTCCAGCATCAAGGCGGAGATGCATCGGTTCGCGGTGCAAAACATCTTCCCTATCCTCGGCCGCGTGCGCAGCACGGCCGAAGTGCTGGCGATGCTGTAATCAGGCGCAGAGGGCAGCCATCTCGCTGTATAAATTCGACTTGCCCTCAAAGCCGATGCCCGCCAGGTCCGGCATGGTGATATAGCCGTTATCGACCTGCACGCCGTCCGGGAAGCCGCCGAAAGGCTGGAACAGATCGGGATACGACTCGTTGCCGCCCAGGCCCAGGCCAGCCGCGATATTCAGCGACATCTGGTGGCCGCCATGCGGAATGCAGCGGGTGCGCGACCAGCCGTGCTGATGCAGCATGTCCAGCGTACGCAGGTATTCCACCAGGCCGTAGCTCAAGGCGCAGTCGAACTGCAGCCAGTCGCGATCCGCGCGCATGCCGCCATAGCGGATCAGGTTACGCGCATCCTGCATCGAGAACAGGTTCTCGCCGGTTGCCATCGGCTTGTCATAGTAATTGCGCAGCGTGGCCTGCAGTTCAAAGTCGAGCGGGTCGCCGGCCTCCTCGTACCAGAACAGATCGTACTGCGACAGCGCCTTGGCGTATTTGATGGCGGTATCGAGATCGAAGCGCCCATTCGCGTCGACCGCCAGCTTCTGGCCGTCGCCCAGCACACTGAGAATGGAATCGATGCGGCGCAGATCCTCGTCCAGCGAGGCGCCGCCGATTTTCTTCTTGACCACCGTGTAGCCGCGATCGATGTAACTGCGCATTTCATCTTTCAGCGCATCGTGGCTCTGGCCCGGATAGTAATAGCCACCGGCCGCGTACACAAACACCTTTCGCTCCGGCGTGCCGCTGCCGTAGCGCTCTGCCAGCAACTGGAACAACGGCTTGCGCTCGATCTTGGCCACGGCATCCCAGATCGCCATGTCGATGGTGCCGATGGCAACCGAACGCTCGCCATGGCCGCCCGGCTTCTCGTTGGTGAACATGCAGTCCCACACCTTGTGTGGATCGATGTTGGTGCCTTCTGCATTCAGCAGCGACAACGGGTCGGCTTCCAGAATGCGCGGAATGAAGCGCTCGCGCATCAACTTGCCCTGCCCGTAACGGCCATTCGAGTTGAAGCCATAGCCGACCACCGGCTTGCCGTCGCGGATCACGTCCGTGATCACCGCCACGAGGCTCAGCGTCATTTTGCTGAAATCGATGTAGGCATTGCGGATCGGGGAGCTGATCGGGATGGTCTTTTCGCGAATTTCGACGATTTTCATGGTGCGGTCTCCGTTGAACAATGGATGCCAGCTTACTCTTGAAAGATAGTCGTATAATTTACTGAAATTAATTCCTTTATTAACTTTAAGTGAATAACGATATCGTCTCCGAGCTGTCTTTCTTCGTCAAGCTGGCCAAGCTGGGCAGCCTGGCCGCCACCGCGCGCGAACTGGGGCTGACACCGCCGGCCGTCACCAAGCGGCTGATGCTGATGGAGCAGCGCCTGGGCGTGCGCCTGCTGAACCGCACCACGCGCCGCGTCAGCCTGACCAGCGAAGGCGAAACCTATCTGGCACAAGCCACGCGCATCCTGGCCGATATCCGCGACATGGAGGAATCGGTATCCAGCAGCCGCGCCGCGCCCAAGGGGCTGCTGCGCGTGAATGCCACGCTGGGCTTCGGCCGCACCACCATCGCGCCGCTGGTGTCGGCATTTGCACGGCGCTACCCGGACGTTGAAGTGCAGCTGCAGCTGACCGACCGCGCCATCAACCTGGTGGAAGATGCCTACGACCTGGGGATACGCTTTGGCGAGCTGCCGGACACGCGGCTGGGCGCGCGCAGGATATTGTCCAATCACCGCTACCTGTGCGCCTCCCCGGCCTATTTAAAGCGCAACGGCGTGCCGCGCACGCCGCAGGATCTGGCGCAGCACCGCTGCATCCTGCATCGCCAGAACGACGACACCTACAGCACATGGAAACTGCAAAAAGGCCGCAAGCACGAATCGGTAAAAGTCCACGGCAGCCTGTCCAGCAACGACGGCGACGTGGTGCTGGGCTGGGCGCTGGACGGCCACGGCATCCTGCTGCGCTCCGAATGGGACGCGGCCAAGTATCTCGACAGCGGACGCCTGCAGGTGGTCCTGCCGGACTACACCCTGCCCTCGGCCGATCTGTACGCGTATTACCCCAGCCGCCAGCAGCAGCCAGCCCGCGTGCGCGCCTTCATCGATTTTCTGGCGGAGAGCGTACCGGCAGCCACTGCGCCACGCCCCAGGCGAATTCCGGGACGATGAAGAGCCAGAGCAGCGGCGCGCCGGTGACGGCCAGCGTCCAGCCCATCCAGGTGGTGAACAGGAAGCGGGCGACGCCGTCGAAACGGCCGTAGCGTGCCTGCGGGTCGCTGACGCGCAGCACCGACCACACCAGCACCACGCTGCCCAGCAGGCAGGCAAACAGCACATGGAATGGCGTGAAGGCCGGCAGCGGCGTGCCGCCCAGGGCCTGGTTGATGACAGCCAGATGCTCGTGGGCGTAGGCGAAGCTCCACGGCGTGGCGAAAGGCGCAGTCACGATCAAATCATAGATCGCGCTGCCCAGGACGATTTTGCGGAAGGTGGTAGTTTTCATGCAGCCATGCTAAAGGCTGGAGTACACTCCAGGGTCAAGCAGTTTTTGGAGATCATGCATGCAAATCGGAGAAATCGCCGGCGCCACAGGCCTGAGCCGCGATACCCTGCGCTTCTACGAGAAACGCGGTCTGCTGCGCGCGCGCCGCAGCGCCAACGGCTATCGCGACTATCCGCCGGAGGCCGTGGACTGGCTGCGTTACATCCGGCTGGCGCAAACGCTGGGCTTCACGCTGAGCGAAATCGAAGCCGACCTGCCGCTGCTGGCAGAGCCGGGGGCGTCCGCGCCGCAGTTGCGCGCCGCCATGGAACGCAAGCTGACCGATATCGATCAGCGCATCAGCGGCCTGCAGCAGCTGCGCAGTGAACTGGTGCGCCGCCTTGGCGAAGACATGCAGGCCTGCCCGCTGCAGGGCGGCGCTACCTGATCTTGTCGCAGGCCTTGTCTTCCGGCGCGACGGTCTGGTTCAACTCAACCCGGCGGCCACCGACCTGCAACTCCTTGAAGCGCGGCGTCGCCAGCGTGAACTCGCCTTTCCGCAGTTTTTCCACCAGCGGCTTGCAGCTGATGTCGCTGTAGGCGAGATTGGCGGCCACCTTCCAGCTGCCATCGGCACTTTCCGCGAACACCTGGCCGCCGCCAGCATGCTGCCGTTCGATCAGCAGCACTTCGGGCTTGCCGTCACCATCCGCATCGATCAGGAAGGCATCGCACTTCCCTTCCCGCTTGCTCAGACAATCGGGCTTGAGGTGATCCTGCATGGTCTCCCATTTCTGCGCCAGGAAGCTGGCCGGCAGTTGCGCGCCGGATGGCCACACGGTCAGATTGTCCGCCACCGAAACCGGCGCGGTGGCGCGCGTGGGCTGCTTCCACCGGTCCCTGTCATCCAGCGCCAGCATGGCCGCCGCCTCGCGTGCCAGTACCGCCGCATCCGCGCCGGTGCGGCGCTGCTTCAGCTCTTCCAGCGCGGCGCGGCCGTAGCGGCCGCCCTCAAAGCGCAGGTAGCGGAAATCGAAATCGGCGGCAGCGGTCTTGCCCTTGGCCAGCCGCGCCATCTGGCTGTTCACGCCGATGCGCGCCGGATCGGCGATCGGCGTAAATAGCGCCAGCAGCACAGCCAGCACCAGGAACGCGGCCCACACATTGACTGTACTGACCGGCATGAGCCAGGTGTCGTACTGAGACGCCGCCCACAGGTAGCCGACCGCATAAAAAGCGGCGACCAGCAAACAGGCGGCGGCGATCACCCGGTCGGAAGTCCAGCCGTACTGCGCCACCCGCAGCCCAAGCGCATACATGCCGATCAGCGTCACCGGCAGGATCAGCATGGCCGCCGTGCGCGCACCCACGCGCAGCGGCAGCGCCACGATCGCCTCGCCATTCTGGAAGGCGGCATTGATCAGCACCAGCAGCACTGCGGCGGCGCCCAGCAGCACCGAGGTGGCGTGGCGCGTCTCCCACAGCGCGGACAGCCCGGTGAAAGGCAGCGAACAGATAAAGCCGGTCACCAGCACCACCGCCACCGGAAGTATCCACGACATCAGCACCAGCAGCAGGGTGCGGATGCCACGCACGATGGCCGGCCGCACGTCCGTCACGTGCATGGCGCAGGAAAACGCGGTGCAGATCACCGGCACGTTGAACCACGATTCGCGCAGCAGCTCCTGCAGGAACTTCAGCTTCACCAGCATGAACAGCTGGGATCCCATCAACAGCACGAAGAACAAGGCGCCGACAAAGAATGCAGAAAACAACAGTTGTATAGCCAGCTTCCATCCCGTTTCAAAGTAGGTGTTATAGCTGGCGATGCGCCTGCCCTCCTGCGCGCCGGCCAGCACCAGCGTATGCGCGATAAAGAAGAATACGGCGCTGAAGAACACCATCAATACCGACGGCGAATAGATGGGCTTATGCTCCCAGTTGCTCAACAGCGGCTGGGTATTCTGGTCGCGCCAGGCGTCGTGCAGCGAGAATGCCAGCAGCACCGCCAGCGCGACCAGCAGCCAGACCACGGCCTGGCGCGGCTTCAGGTGGCCCAGGCAGGAGACCAGCAGCACCGGCAGGATCAACAGCACGGCGGTCAGCGGCACCATGGCAAACGGCGCGGTCGCCGGCCAGGCGACGTCGCGCGCCGAGGCGTACAGCCAATACAGCAGCAGCCCCTGTAACAGCCCGATAGCCAGCCGTGCCCCCATGACTCTGCGGCTGACCTCCGCTTCCAGTGCGATCTCGTTTTGCGCCATAGCCCCGCCCATCATTAACAATTCGATTAGTTTAATAATTTAGCATGGATGACCGGGCAGGCGTGTAAGCGCTATAATCAAGGACTATGAATCCACTTCTCGACAAGCTGCACCCCTACCCGTTCGAAAAACTGCGCCTGCTGTTTGAGCAAGTTACTCCCAGCCCGCAGCATAAAGCCATTAGCCTGGGCATGGGTGAACCCAAGCATCCTACGCCAAAATTCATTGAACAGGCGCTGGTCGATCATCTCGGCGGCCTGGCCGTTTATCCCACCACCATCGGCTCGCCGGAGATGCGCAACGCGATCGCCGGCTGGCTGGAGCGCCGCTACAACCTGCCGAAGCTGAATCCGGCCACGCAGGTGCTGCCGGTGAACGGTTCGCGCGAGGCGCTGTTCGCGCTGGCGCAGGCGGTCATCGACAAGGACGCCAAATCACTGGTGGTGAGCCCGAATCCGTTCTATCAGATTTACGAAGGCGCGGCCTACCTGGCCGGCGCCGAGCCGTACTTCGTCAACTCCGACCCGGCCCGCAACTTCGGCTGCGACTACGACAGCATTCCGGAAGAAGTATGGCAGCGCGTGGCGCTGCTGTTCGTCTGCTCGCCCGGCAATCCGACCGGCGCCGTGCTGTCCCTGACCGACTGGGAAAACCTGTTTGCGCTGTCGGAGCGCTACAACTTCGTGATCGCCGCTGACGAGTGCTATTCCGAGATCTACCACGGCCAGCAACCGCCGCTGGGCGCGATGGAAGCGGCCCACCAGCTGGGCCTGGCCACCATCGACAAGCCATATGCGCGCCTGGTCGTGTTCAGCAGCCTGTCCAAGCGCTCCAACGTGCCGGGCATGCGTTCCGGCTTCGTCGCCGGCGATGCCGACGTCCTGAAGAAATTCCTGTTGTACCGCACCTATCACGGCGGCGCCATGAGCCTCTCCGTGCAAGCTGCGTCGATCGCGGCGTGGAACGACGAGACCCATGTCGAAGAAAACCGCGAACAATACCGCGCCAAGTTCAACGCCATCACGCCCTTGCTGAAGGAAGTGCTGGACGTGGAACTGCCGGACGCCGGCTTCTATCTGTGGGCGGACGTCAGCCGTACCGGCTTGTCCGACACCGAGTTCGCCCAGCGCCTGTACGCCGAATATAATGTCACCGTACTGCCGGGCAGCTACCTGGCGCGTGAAGCGCATGGCATTAATCCGGGCCGCAACCGCATCCGCATGGCGCTGGTCGCCGAAACGGCGGAAGGCCTGGAAGCCGCACAGCGCATCGTCCAATTCTGCAAGTCCCTTTAAATTACCGAGTCATTACGAGTCCATCATGAGCCAACAACTCCAGAACATCATCGAAACCGCCTGGGAAGACCGCGCGAACATCAACCCGGCCAACGGCTCCGCCGAGCTGCGCGACGCCGTCAACCACGTGCTGGCCGGCCTGGACGCAGGCACCATCCGCGTGGCCGACAAAGCCACCGGCACCTGGGTGGTGAACCAGTGGGTCAAGAAAGCCGTGCTGCTGTCGTTCCGCCTGGAGAACAACGTGGTCCTGCCATCGGACGGCACCATGCAGTTCTACGATAAAGTACCGACCAAGTTCGCCAACTACACCGCCGACGATTTCGCCAAGGGCGGCTTCCGCGTGGTGCCGCCGGCGGTTGCCCGCCGTGGTTCCTTCATCGCCAGGAACGTGGTGCTGATGCCTTCCTACGTCAACATCGGCGCCTACGTCGATGAAGGCGCGATGGTCGATACCTGGGCCACCGTCGGTTCGTGCGCGCAGATCGGCAAGAACGTCCACCTGTCGGGCGGCGTCGGCATCGGCGGCGTGCTGGAACCTATGCAAGCCAATCCGACCATCATCGAAGACAACTGCTTCATCGGCGCACGTTCGGAAATCGTTGAAGGTGTGATCGTGGAAGAGAACTCGGTAATTTCGATGGGCGTGTACATCGGCCAGTCGACCAAGATCTACGACCGCGCCACCGGCGAAGTGACCTACGGCCGCGTGCCTGCCGGCTCCGTGGTGGTTTCGGGCTCGCTGCCTTCGGACGATGGCAAGTACTCGCTGTACTGCGCGGTGATCGTCAAGCGCGTGGACGCGCAGACCCGCTCCAAGACCAGCATCAACGAACTGCTGCGCGGCGTATAATCTGATGTAAAACACCGGAGAACCACCATGGCCATGGACCGCTTGTTCCAACTGATGAAGGAAAAGAACGCGTCGGACATGTTCTTCGCGGTGAATTCTCCGGTGCACATCAAGATCAACGGGAATCTCATCCCGATCAACCAGCAAAAGCTGGAGCCGGAAAACATCCATGCCCTGCTGGCGGAAATCGCCACGCCGGAGCAGATGGAAGAACTGGCAAGCACCAATGAATTGAACATGGGCGTGTCGGTGCCGAATCTGGGACGCTTCCGCCTTTCCGCGTTCAAGCAGCGCGGCACCATCTCCGCTGTCTTCCGTTTTGTCCCCGCGACGATTCCATTGCTGGCCGATTTGCAGCTGCCGCCGGCGCTGGCGGACCTGATCATGGAAAAGCGCGGTTTGCTGCTGCTGGTGGGTTCCACCGGCTCCGGCAAATCGACCACCATCGCCTCGATGCTGGATCACCGCAACGAACTGCGCTCCGGCCATATCCTGACGCTGGAAGATCCGATCGAGTACCTGTTCCGCAATAAGAAATCCATCGTCAACCAGCGCGAGATCGGCAGCGACGCCAAGGACTTCCACACCGCCCTGCGCAACTCCATGCGCCAGGCGCCGGACTGCATCCTGATTGGCGAGATCCGCGACAAGGAAACCATGGCGGCGGCGCTGGCCTACGCGCAGTCCGGCCACCTGGTGCTGGCCACCCTGCACGCCAACAACAGCTACAACGCGCTCAACCGCATCATCAGCTTCTATCCGATCGAAAACCGCGCGGCGCTGCTGCAGGATTTGTCGAGCACCATCAAGGCCATCGTCTCGCAGCGGCTGGTCCGCTCGGTCAATGGCGGCACGCGCTCGGCGGCGGTGGAAGTGATGGTCAACACCCGCTACATCGCGGACCTGATCGAGAAAGGCGAAATCAGCCAGATCAAGGAAGCGATGGAAAAAAGCATGTCGCCTGGCTCGCAATCGTTCGAGCAAGCCTTGCTCAAGCTGGTGCAGGATGGCCTGGTCAGCCAGGACGAAGCCCTGGCCAACGCCGACTCCGCCACCAACCTGCTGTGGCTCCTGAATAATGGCCCGGACAGCAAACTGGCCAGAGCCGACGAGCCAGAAGCCAAACCCGCATCAGCCAGCGAAGCCTCCTTTACCGAATTCACGCTGAACACCTGACCCCTCCCCGGGGAACGCATGACAGCCGTAATCAACAATGCGACACTGTTCATGGAGTTCCAGGATCAGCACACACTGCACGAAAGACGATCGCGCCTGATCCTGTTGACCACCAGTTGGGTGCTGGTGGCAATGGGTTTAATCTGGTGCGCCTATTTCAGCCTGCACGCCAACTGGCCGCTGGTGGCCATGGACCTCTGCCTGCTGGCAGCCGGCTTTGCGGCGCTAAAGTGTCTGCGCGACGGCCGGCTGCTCGCCACCACCCTGCTGCTGAATGCGGCCCTGTACACGGTCGTGGTGGGCATGGCGCTGTTTGTCGACGTTCCCGACATGGCGGTGCCGCGCTCCATCCAGCTATACCTGATTCCGCAGGCGATCGGCTCGATTCTTTTGCTGAAGAATGAACAGCCTTTGCTGCGTCATAGCTTGCCGATCCTGTGCCTGCTCACCGTGGCTCTGCTCTCCAGCACCAACTTTGCATTCGACACCGCACTTGCGCTGCCCGCCAGCGTCCGCGCGGTGGGGGAATGGTTCAACAGTGTGATCGCCATGGGTGTGCTGTACGCCGTGGTGAATGTCTTTTTTGGCGACATTCATCGCATGGAAGCGCAGCTGCATCGGGCGCACAACCGTTTCGTCGAACTTGTCGGCGGCATGTTCCCGCGAAGTATCGCAGAACGCTTGCTGTCCACCGGCCAGACCTTCGCCGAGCGCCACGCCAATTGCTCCATCCTGTTTGCCGACATCGCCGGCTTCACGCCGCTGGCGGCAAAGCTGGCGCCGGAGGTGCTGGTGGCCATGCTGTCGGATATCTTCGCGCGTTTCGACCAGTGCGTGGAGGAGTTCGGCCTCACCAAAATCAAAACCATTGGCGACGCTTTCATGGTGGCTTCCGGGATACCTGCGGCGGACCCCGATCATGCGCGCAAGCTGGTGGCGTTCAGTCAGAAGCTGATGTCGATCGTGCGCGATATCGATGGCATCGAGCTACGCATCGGCATCTCATCCGGCGACGTCGTCGCCGGCGCGATTGGCCAATCGCGCCAGGTCTACGATGTCTGGGGCGATGTGGTGAACATGGCCGCGCGCATGGAGTCGCACGGGAAGATAGGCTACATCCAGGTGTCGTCGCAAACCTACGCGCTGACCAGGGATTTGTTCAGTTACGAGGAGCGCGACGGCGTCAGCATCAAGGGCAAGGATGGCGTGCACAAGGTCTACCTGTTGAAGGCCGAAAGAAGCTCCGCTCAGGCCATCGCGCCGCCGCCATCCACCGGCACGGTGGAACCGGTGGCAAGGGCGTAGTGACCAGGTAGACGATGGCGTTGACCGGCTACCGGGTGCCCCATGCGCTGCGCCAGCAGGCGCGCAGTACGGCTTCAAATTTGGCCACGTGCACCTCATCGCTCATGCCGGACCACAATGGCGTGACAATCATCACCGGCGACACTGTATTCACGCGCACTGGCGACATTTCCAGCGCCAGCCCGCGCGCCAGCGATTCCAGCGCGGCATTGATCGCGCCCTCCAGCACGGAGGTCTCACTGGGAAGCGCCCCCTGAAAGCCCGGCACCAGCGTCAACGAACCGCCAGCGGCGATCCTGGCGCCACGCGCCACGCGATAGGCGCCCCAGAATTTACGCTTCCACCAGCGGCAGCCGCCGTGAATCTGCTGGAAAGTGGCCACGATCTGACCACCCGCTTCGGTAGCCTTAAAGATTCAACGCTGGTGGCGCGCCGGCCTATCTGGCGCAATACGCCGGCAAGGCCACGCCAGGCGAGGCCTCATTCATCAAGATCAGTGCTTGGCGCAGTTGTGATTCGAACCATTGATCTGCGGCCCTTGAATCGTTCCGGTCCCGTGAACTGGGTGAACGACGATAGCACCGGGCGTGGCACATGTAAAACTAAACGGCAAGCTGGTGCCAGAAGCAGTCAACGGGACTGCACGCACCACCGTATTCGACGATACCTGCGCGTTCCACATGCCGTCCACGGAGATACCGATTTGCATAGGCGTGGCAATACCACCCGTGGTATTGGAGGTAAAGCTGCCACCGCTGGCCATGTTCGCAGGGGACTCCTCGTACGATGGGATGCTGCCTACTACCAGTCCAATATCAAAATGGCTATCAGGTGCCGCAAAGAAGGTATTATTGTTGAAGGAAGCGCCGGCAAACGACTGGGTGCCGACGACCTCATAAGCGATACGGGCATCCATCATCAGGGCGCCAATTGCGGGCACGCCGGCCGAGACCACCGTATTGTGATGCACTTGGCTGGCCTGAGTCATCGGGCCTGCCGCAGTAGAGGAAGCAAACAGAATCACCCCTACATCGCTGGCATCAACCACATCGTTGTAGCTGATAGAAAGATTCTCGCAGTTTCCCGAAATACCATCGGTCAACTTCGCCTGATGATTGTTTGCATAGCCGGTCAGCAGGTTGCTCGTGACAGTCATGGAGCAGGCGAGCCCATCGAAATGATGAGCAAGGACTTGCGTCCAGCCAGATGCGTTATCGATGCGGGAATTACTCACCAATGTGCCAGTACCGCCCTGCATGAATACAGTGACCTTGTCGTTTTTCTGGGAGTCACTACTAAAATTCTGACCTTGGCCGCTGACCCAGACCGAGTGAAGCTTGGCACCCGGCAGCAGGTGCACCAAACCTGAATCACCTGGTTGAGTGCCAAATGCACTGGTGCGAACAATACGCGCTTGCTTCGCGTATTGGCTTTGTGGCGGCAATCCAGTGGTTGCCAAAGTCACACCCGATGGCACGCGAATCTGTTCGCTCGTCGCGATGACGGCGCGTTGGGCTAAGTAGACCGTTGTTCCCGATACGGCATTCTGCAATGCGGTTTTTAGCGCGGCCAGCGTAGTAATGCCACTACCCTTAACAGGAATCGTGGTGTTATCCAGCGTTGAGCCAACGCCCCAGCCATAGCCCAGCGTACTGCACATTTTGGTGACTGTAGCGGCATCAATCTGCTGATAGAAAAAATCCACCATCGATACCAGACTATTGCCATTGTTTAAATAGGTCAGCCAATAATTGAAGCCGCTTGGATCGGGTTCTCGACTGCCGACCGCGCGATACACTGTCAGCACTTTCTCGTAATTATCATAGCCCCGCGCTGCGTATTCAGAACTCGAAAAGATCGAGTCCGAAATGCTATTCAAAGTGCTGCGTGTGCATCCGTTAGCAGCAATGTAGTTCATATGGGTTTGCCACCCGCCCGCATCCGGTGCGCGCCCCAAAGCTTCCGTAAATTGCTTGGCGACGAACTGTCCGGGATTTGCTTGAGCGCTGCATGCAACGCCAAATAAAAGAAGAGTCTGCGCAGCCATTTTTACCGTCAAATCCAAAAATTTCATATTTCACTTTCAAAAATATAAAAGGAATGTTGCACGGAAATAATGACATACTATATACATTTCCAATCTAACCAATTATCACCATTGGCGACATAGGGCGCGGAACGGTATTTTTGTTTCCTACGTTACAACTATGGGCCCTGTCGCGTGGCGTGGTATCCTACCGGGTCTAACTTTCCCGACTTATCATGACCATTACCGTCTACGGCATCCCTAACTGCGATACCGTCAAAAAAGCGCGCACCTGGCTGGCCGACCAGCAGCAGGATTTTGTTTTTCACGACTTCAAAAAGCACGGCCTGACGCGCGAGATCGTCGCCGGCTGGCTTAAGCACCTGTCGCGCGATGTGCTGGTGAACCGCAAGGGCACCACCTGGCGCGCCCTGTCCGACGAACGCAAGGCGTCCATCGTCGACGACGAAGCAGCCATCACGCTGATGCTGGAAAATCCTTCCGTGATCAAGCGCCCGGTGCTGGACAAGAGCGGCACGTTCTCGGTCGGCTTCTCCGAGGCGCAGTACCAACAAATCTTCAATAGCTGATATGACTCCTTCCAAGACCCTGGCGCTGACCGAAAAGCTGATCTCCCTGTCCTCCGTCACACCAGACGACAAGGGCTGCCAGCAGCACCTGATCGACCTGCTGACCCCTCTCGGCTTTAATTGCGAAACCATCATATCGAATGGCGTGACCAATCTTTGGGCGCGCCGCGGCACCACTTCGCCGGTGATGGTATTCGCCGGCCACACCGACGTGGTGCCCACCGGCCCGGTCGAACAATGGCGCTCGCAGCCCTTCACCCCGACCCACCGCGACGGCAAGCTGTATGGCCGCGGCGCGGCCGACATGAAGACCTCCATCGCCGCCTTTGTGGTGGCCTGCGAAGAGTTCATCGCCAAACACGCCGACCACAAAGGCTCGATCGCCTTCCTCATCACCAGCGATGAAGAAGGTCCTGCCACCGACGGCACGGTCATCGTCTGCAATATGCTGAAAGAGCGCGGCGAAACGCTGGACTACTGCATCGTCGGCGAACCCACCTCCGATGAAACGCTGGGCGACATGATCAAGAACGGCCGCCGCGGCTCACTGTCGGGCAAACTGACCATCAAGGGCGTGCAAGGCCACATCGCCTACCCTCAGCTGGCCAAGAACCCGATCCACCTGGGCGCGCCGGCCCTGGCCGAACTGGCGGCCGAAGTCTGGGACCACGGCAACGAGTACTACCTGCCGACTTCCTGGCAGATGTCGAACATCCACGCCGGCACCGGCGCCAACAACGTCATCCCGGGCGAGATGGTCATCGACTTCAACTTCCGCTTCTCCACCGCCAGCACGCACGAGGACCTGAAGCGCCGCGTGCACGCCATCCTGGACAAGCATAATCTGCACTACGACCTGAAATGGGCCCTGAGCGGCCTGCCATTCCTGACCCCGCGCGGCACGCTGAGCGATGCGCTGTCGTCCGCCATCAAGTCGGAAACCGGCGTGGACACCGAACTGTCGACCACCGGCGGCACCTCGGACGGCCGCTTTATCGCGCAGATCTGCCCTCAGGTGATAGAATTCGGCCCCCCGAATGCCAGCATCCACAAGATCGATGAGCATATCGAACTGCGTTTCGTCGATCCGCTGAAGAACATCTATCGCCGCACGCTGGAAAACCTGCTCACATAAAAAATCATGACCACCACTCCATTCACCACGCCGCGCGACCTGTTGCGCTATGCCGTCACCCGCTTCAACACCGCCCAGCTGTTCTTCGGCCACGGCAGCGCGGAAGCGTTTGACGAAGCAGCTTACCTGATCCTGCATACGCTCAAGCTGCCGCTGGACCGCCTCGATCCTTTCCTGGATGCGAAGCTGCTGCCGGAAGAAGTGGCGTCGGTGATGGCGGTGCTGGACCGCCGCGTCAATGAACGCGTGCCGGCGGCCTACATCACCAACGAAGCGTGGCTGGGCACCTACAAGTTCTACGTGGACGAGCGCACCATCGTGCCGCGCTCCTTCATCGCGGAGCTGATTCCGGAATACTTCGCGCCGTGGGTCAACGAGCCTGAGAATGTGTCCAACATCCTGGAACTGTGCACGGGATCCGGCTGCCTCGCCATCATGATGGCGGACGCCTTCCCGGATGCGCAGGTCGACGCGGTGGACATTTCGGCCGACGCGCTGGAAGTCGCCAGGCGCAACGTCGCCACCTATGAGCTGGAAGACCGCCTGACGCTGATCCAGTCCGACCTGTACGCCAACGTGCCGGCCAAAAAATATGACCTGATCATCACCAATCCGCCGTATGTGAACTCGTCCTCGATGAGCAAGCTGCCGATGGAATACCGCGCCGAGCCGGAACTGGCGCTGGATGGCGGCAAGGACGGCATGGACATCGTGCGCCGTATCGTGGCCGGCGCCGCGGAGCGCCTGACCGACGACGGCCTGCTGATCGTCGAAATCGGCAATGAAAAAGAATTCGCGGAAGCTGCTTTCGGCGAACTGGGACTCACCTGGCTCACCACCAGCAACGGCGACGACATGGTCTTCCTGCTGACGGCCGACCAACTCAAAATTTAAACATGATTCGCTTTACCCAAGTTAGCCTGATGCGCGGCGTGAAGCCGCTGCTGGAACAAGTCGACGTCACACTCAACCCCGGCGACAAGATTGGTCTGATCGGCGCCAATGGCGCCGGCAAATCCAGTCTGTTCGCCATGATGCGCGGCGAGCTGCACCCGGACCAGGGCAATATCGATTTCCCGGCCAAGTGGCGCGTCGCTTACGTGGCGCAGGAAACCCCGCCGCTGGAACGCGCCGCCCTCGATTATGCGATTGACGGCGACGTCAACCTGCGCAAGCTGCAGGCCGAACTCGAACGCCTGGAAGCCGAACCGGAATCCACCGAAAACGGTATCGCCATCGGTGAAATCTACAGCGCGCTGGCTGATGCCGACGCCTACACCGTGCAGTCGCGCGGCGAACAACTGCTGCTGGGCCTTGGCTTCTCGCTGGACCAGATGCAGCAGCCGGTGGCCAGCTTCTCCGGCGGCTGGCGCATGCGCTTGAACCTGGCACAGGCGCTGATGTGCCCTTCCGACCTGCTGCTGCTGGACGAACCAACCAACCACCTGGACCTGGACGCCATCATCTGGCTGGAAGACTGGCTGAAACGCTATACCGGCACGCTGATCATCATCTCCCACGACCGCGACTTCCTCGACGAAATCGTCAACGTCATCGTGCACATCGATGAGCGCAAGCTGAAACGCTATTCGGGCAATTACTCGGCGTTTGAACGCCAGCGTGCAGCGCAGATGGCGCTGGCCGCCGGCGCGCTGGAAAAGCAGCAGCGCAAACGCGCCCACCTGGAGTCCTTCATCGAACGCTTCAAGGCCAAGGCATCCAAGGCCCGCCAGGCCCAGAGCCGCATGAAGGCGCTGGCCAAGATGGAAGAACTGGCTCCCCTGCGCGCCGCCGCGGAATTCTCCTTTGAATTCCGCGAGCCGCTGAACGCGCCGAATCCGCTGCTGGTGATGGAGGATGTGGACGCCGGCTACCGCAGCGAAGACGAAAAAACCGGCGACGTCACCGAGAAAACCATCGTCCGCGGCATCAACTTCTCGCTGCAGATCGGCCAGCGTATCGGGCTGCTGGGTGTGAACGGCGCCGGTAAATCGACGCTGATCAAGACCATCGCCGGCGAGCTGGCACCGCTGACCGGCGAATCCACCACCGGCAAGGGCCTGAACATCGGCTACTTCGCCCAGCACCAGGTGGAGATGCTGCGCCACGACGAATCACCGCTGTGGCACCTGATGAAGATTGCACCGACCACGCGCGAGCAGGAACTGCGCAACTTCCTCGGCGGCTTCAACTTCCCGGGGACCATGGTGACCGAAAAGATCGCGCCGTTCTCCGGCGGCGAGAAAGCGCGTCTGGCGCTGGCCCTGATCGTGTGGCAGCGCCCCAACCTGCTGCTGCTGGACGAACCAACCAACCACCTGGACCTGGAAACCCGCGAAGCCCTGACCGAAGCGCTGGCGCAGTTCGAAGGCACGCTGGTGGTGGTATCGCACGATCGCCACCTGCTGCGCGCCACCACCGACCAGTTCATCATCGTCGCGGATGGCAAGCTGCAGCCGTTCGATGGCGACCTGGATGACTACAAGGACTGGCTGTTCCAGACCAAGCTGGGTAAAGGCACCGACGTGCTGCCGGCAGCGGGCAAGGACAACAAGACCGCCTTCCCGGTGCAATCGCCAGTGGCGCCGCCGAAAGCCGCGGCGCCTGCGCCTGCCGTCAACAGCAAGGAGCAAAAGCGCAAGGAGGCGGAAGACCGTCAGCGCCTGTCCGCGCTGCGCAAGCCGATCGAACAAAAGATCAAGCGCCTGGACGAGCAGATCGCCAAGCGCACGGCGCAAAAAGCGGATGTGGATGCCCAGCTGGGCGAGGAATCGATCTACGATGCGGCCAACAAGGCCAAGTTGAAGCAGCTGCTGGCCGATCAGGCCTTCTTCACCAAGGACCTGGGCGAGCTGGAAGGCCAATGGCTGGAGCTGCAGGAGCAGCTGGAAGCCATCGTCTAAGCAGCCTGCCGGGCGCCGAACTGCACTTTGCGGATCGACATCAGCTTATCGATGTCGACCACAATCAGGCGGCGCCCTTCCGTTTCCACCAGGCCGACCAGGTAATCGATGCCGCCGGCGCCGGCGATCGGCGCGATCTGCTCCGGCTTCAGCGCGACGATGTCCGTCACGCCATCCACCACCATCCCCATCACGCAACTGGACAGCTTGAGGATGATCACATCCGTCAGCGGATCATGCTGCGGCGGACGCGGACCAAAAGCGATACGCATGTCAACGATCGGCATGATCACCCCGCGCGAGACCACCACGCCGCTGACGATTTCCCCGTCCGACGAAAAGCGCTCCAGCGCCTGCAAGGGCCGCAACTCCTGCACCTTGTTGAAATCCAGGGCGTAATCGAGACCGCCCAGCCGGAAGACCAGGTACTGGCGCGCCTCGGTGGCGGCTTGCGTTATCGAAGAAGACATGATGATCCTTTCGTTCGGAGAACAGCAAGTGCCATCCTAACCGCGCCTCCTTCCCCGGGCGTTGACTAGCGTCAACCTTCCCGGAAGGGTGGCGCGTGTTTGCTACAATCGCCACATGAACATCATCAATCCAGACGAAGTGGAATTCAGTGCCATCCGCGCCCAGGGACCGGGCGGGCAAAACGTGAACAAGGTGTCGAACGCCGTGCATGTGCGCTTTGACATCGCTGCTTCCTCGCTGCCCGACCATATCAAGGAGCGTCTGCTGGCATTGCGCGACAGCCGCATCACGCGCGAAGGTGTGATCGTGATGAAAGCGCAGCAGTCGCGCAGCCTCGGCGCCAACAAGCAGGACGCCTTGCGCCGGCTGCAGGAGATGGTGGACAGCGTGGCCGTGCTGCCCACCGTGCGCCGCGCCACCAGGCCGACATTGAGTTCGCAGCGGCGCCGGCTGGAAGGCAAGGCGCGCGACGGCGAACGCAAGCAATTGCGCGGCAAGATTATTTTATAAGCAGCTGGTGCGCGCCCAGCGCCAGCAAGGCGATAAAGAAGCAGCGCCGGAACACGGCCGGTTGCATGCGGCCGCGCAGCCACTGCCCCAACTGCATGCCGGCGATGGCGGGCATCAGCGCCAGCAGCGACTGGCCGGCGGCCGATGCATGCCACTCGCCACGCGCCGCCAGCATCGCCGCCAGCGCCAGCGTGGAGACGGTGAAGGCCATGCCCATGGCCTGGATCAGATCATCCTTTTCCAGATCCAGCGCTTGCAGATAAGGCGCGACCGGCATCACAAACACACCGGTGACGCCGGCCATGATGCCGGTGGCTGCGCCTGCCAGCGGACCGCTCCAGCGTTCAACGGAAGGCGCGACCTGCATGCACCAGCCGGTCAGCCCCAGCACGCCGTAACCCAGCAGCGCCAGTCCAAGCACAGTACCACTCCATGCTGCGGCGCCCAGCAGCGGCGCGCTTGCGGTGCCGGCGCATACTGCCAGCAGCAGCCAGCGGAAGCGCAGCCATAACGGGTACAGCGCCGGCCCCGCCGCCAGTTGCCATACATTCGTGATAGCCGAAGGCACAATCAGCAGTGCCGCCGCCTCCAGCGGCGCCATGCGCAACGTCAGCAGGGCCACCGCAACCGTTGGCAGGCCCATGCCCGTCACGCCTTTAACCAGACCGGCCAACATGAAAACAAATGCGATAAACAAGGTATCCATGCCGGCCAGTGTGCCGCACAGGCGCGCCGCTGAAAATCTGGAATATACTGAGGCAGACTTCGTAAAAACCATAGGCTATGCGCTTCGACTTGACCGACCTCAAGCTGTTCATCCATATCGCCGAAAGCGGCAGCATTACGGCTGGTGCACAGCTGGCGCATCTGGCCCTGCCATCGGCCAGCGCGCGCGTGCGCGGCATGGAGGACGCGCTGAATGTACCACTGCTGCAACGCGGCCGTCGCGGCGCCGAGCCGACCGAGGCCGGACGCACACTGTTGCAGCATGCGCGCACCATCCTGCGTCAGGTGGATGACATGCAGGCCGACCTGGCGCAGTTTGCCACCGGTCTGAAGGGGCAGGTGCGCCTGCTCTGCAACACCTCGGCCATGACGGAATTCCTGCCGGACGCGCTGGCGGCCTTCCTGATGGCGCATCCGCAGTTGAGCATCAATCTGGAGGAACGCCTGAGCCGCGAAATCGTGCAGGCTGTGGCGGACGGCGCCGCCGATATCGGCATCATCTCGGATGCGGTGGATCGGGCGGCGCTGCAAAGCTTCCCTTTCCGCGACGACCCGCTGGTGCTGGTAATGGCGCGCAGCCATCCACTGGCGCATGCGCTCGGCCACAAGCGCCGCATGGCATTTGCCGACGCGCTGGAACATGACTTCATCGGCCTGGCCGGCGACAGCGCCCTGCAGCAGCACGCGGCCGAGCAGGCAGCGCGACTGGGAAGACGGCTGCACTGCAAGATCAGGCTGCGCAGCTTTGAAGCGGTGTGCCGCATGGCCGCCAGCGGCGCCGGCCTGGCCATCCTGCCCGAGGCGGCGGCCAGGCGCAACCCGGACGATCTGCGCATCGTGAAGCTGAGCGATGATTGGGCCGACCGCAAGCTGCTGATCTGTGTGCGCGACGCAGCTGCCCTTCCCGCTTACGCGCGCGCGCTGGTGGCGGCGCTGCGCCGCGATTAGACGCTAGTCCTCGACGTACGGCGCCCAGTTGATCGGCCCCACGTGACCGCTGTGCAGCACCGCCATGCCAGTTGCGGCGGTGCGCACCTTGGCTTTCACTTCCTTGGCCGGCCGGTCGTACGGCGGCGGCTCGCCCGGCACAAAGCTCATGGTCCGCAGCAGCACGTCGCCGGTCAGCAGCTCCACCACGCAACGCGAGCCGCGCTGCATGGCCTTCTTCTGACGGATCACCTGGTTGACCTCTTCCTGCGCCTGCTCCTGCTGCGCCTGGGCCGCTTTCATCGCCAGCGAAATCTTGGCCACCCGCCGCAGCGACGGGCCGACCGCTTCCGCCATCTTGTGGAACAGCGTCTCCTGCTCCGGCGTCAGCGTCACCTCGCGTTTGCGCACACGGTTGGCCAACGTCAGGTAGTTGCGTACCTCGGTCTGGCTGGTGATCGCATCCATCTCGGCTTTGCGCAGGTCCGCTTCGCGCGCGGCGTGCTGCACCCTGGGCTGCAGTTCAGCGATTTTCTTGTCGAATTTCGCGGTATCCGGCACCAGCGCATACAGCAGCATCTCATTCTGCTTGCGCGGCCCGGCGTGCACGATCTCGATCTTGCGGGCAGCGATGGCGCAGCCCTCGGCCACCTTGATGACCACTTCGTCCGCCATGATTTCGCAATTGCTGGCTTCCCCGATCACCACCCGGCCGCCGGAGATGATGCAGCTTTCCGCGCGCGCCAACGCTACCTCGCCGCGCCTGGTCTGCAGCAACGCGCCGGAGGCCACGCCCTGCACGCGGATCCCGCCGTCGGCATTGGTGGCGCTGCCGCCCATCAGGTTCTTGCTCAATACGATATCGCCGCCGCGCGAGACAATCTTTCCGAACACGTCGCCGTGGATGGTGATGTTCCCGCCCTCCACCACGCGCTGCTCCTGCACGTCGCCAAATTCCTCGTACTCGCCGGTCAGCTGCAGGTTGCCGGTGGTGCGCGCACTCACGCCTTCGCGGCTGATGATCTTGGGGCCGATCGACAGGCGCTTGCTGCCCGGGTCCACGCTAAGAAAGCCTTCAACGGCGGACACCAGAAACTCGCCGCCGCGCAGGTTCTCGATCACCGTGCCCTCGCCGGCAACGCTGGTCAACTCGATATCCTTGGGCACCGGCGGCTCCAGCACCAGGCCGGATAACTCAAAACCGCGCACACCCGGCGTGCGCGGCACCTTGCGCAGCAGCTTGACGTGGGGCTTCACCTGCGGGAAGCGGTTCTGGAAGGTTTGCCAATCCAGCCGGCCATCGCCTTTCTCCTTGGGGGCATTGCTGCGATGGATATCCTGCGACACTTCCACGATGGAAGCGTCCTTGCCCGGCATGGCATTCAGGCGCCGGGCGACGATGATGCGCGCCAGCCGCCCGGTGGCAATCACGTCGCGCACCGCAGGCGCATCGATGCCGAATCGGATGCCCTTGACCCACATGTCGGAGACGAATTCATCGAAGTTCAGGCGGGCCGGTTGCGGCGGCAGGTCCGGCACCTCAAAGAACACCGGCTCGAAATAGTATTCGGCCTCGCCGTTGATGATCTTGACCGTCTTGTACAGGGCGCGGCGCGCCGCATTGAAAGATTCTATGCTGTCGGCAAAGCGCAGCAGCGGCTTGTCGCGCAGACGTTCCGGCAGATCGGGGCCGACGTTGTACAGCACCTTGCTGAAGACCGCGTAATCAAGGCCGGCAAAGTAAGCACTGCTGAGGAAAATCTGGCTGACCGCCGACAGACAGGCCACGGCAGAGGCATCGGCTGCAAAGTAAATGCCGTCCGCCCGCTTGACGATCGCTGCAGGCAGATCGCCTTCCGCAGTTTGTTCCAGCGCCGTAGCGTCGTCTGACACAGTGCAATCCCCAGGAAGATGTACGTCGGGTTGGCCCGCCAGCGCCAGTGCCCTTCACTTTTTGATATTAGCCCAAGATTAGCATGTTACGCCGGGCTTGCGCCAGCCGCTTCAAGGGGACGCAGGCCGCAGGCGCGGGTTCAGGTGCCAGTCCAGCGAACCAGCTGCATCGGCAAACAACAACTCGCCGCCGCTGGGCGTGCCGCGCAGGCGCGCCTTCAGATCCTTGGGCGGCAGCTGACGCAGGGCCGCGGTGTCGGCGGCAAATGGCATGGTGCGCACCATGGTCTCGCCGCTGACCATGTGCAGGCCGCAGCGGGCGATGCCGGCCGCCTCCACCTTTTGCTCGATCACGCGCAGCAGCCGCTCGCTCAGCAGCTTGTACTGCGTCTGGCCGGCCTGCAAATCCTGCTGCAGCTTTTGCAGGGCCTTCATCTCTTCCGCCACCGCGCCGGCGATCTTTTTCAGGTGCTGCCCCTGTTCCGGCGTCAGCACCAGCTCCTGGGTGCGCAGCTTGGCCGCCAGGGCCAGATAGCGCCGCACGTCCGGCAGCGTGGACAGGCGATCGATCTCCTGCTGACTGGCCTCGTTGGCCTGGGCGAATGCGGCCACGCGCTGGTCCAGCTCCGCGATCTCCTGGTCGAACTGGGTCACGTCCTTTACCAGCACGTAGATCACCATCTCGGTACGGCGGCGCGGGCCGGCGCTTTCCATTTCCACGTTGCGGCCCGCCACCGCGCAGCCTTCGGCAACCTCGATCAGGATTTCGTCGCCGATGATCTCGCAGTTGGAGGCTTCCCCTATTTTCACCTTGCTGCCGGAGATGACGCAGTTCTCCGCGCGCTCGATGGTGACGGCGCCGTTAGCGGCATAGATCACCGAATTGGACGCCACGCCCGCGATATTGATATTGCCGGCGGCGTTATGCACGCTGCCGCTTACCAGGTTCTTGTCCAGCACCACCGTGCCGCCGCGCGAGTTGATATTGCCGTAGACGTTGCCGTGTACCGTGATGTCGCTGCCGGTGACTTCGCGCTGCTCCTGCACGTCGCCATATTCTTCGTAGGCGCCGGCCAGTTGCAGGTTGCCGGTGGTGCGGCCGCTCACGCCTTCCAGGCTGACGATTTTATCGGTGATGGAAATGCGGTTGGATTTGGAATCCACGCTCAGGAAGCCTTCGCGCGTAGAGACCAGGTACTCGCCATCCTCAAACATTTTGACTTCCGTACCTTCGCCGGCCAGAAAGCGCAGCGTCAGATCCTTGGGCGGCTCGGGGTCGGTCTTGCGTCCCGCCAGATCAAAGCCCGGCAGTCCGGGCACCGCCGGCAGCTTTTTCAGCAGCCGCATGTCGGCCTTGATCTGCGGGAAGCGGTTCTGGAAGCTTTGCAGGTCGATGCGGCCGTCGGCACGCGCCTTGGGAGCATCGCTGCGATGCAGATCGGAAGAGACTTCGACCACGGTGGCGTCCTGTCCCTTCTCCGGCTCCAGGTCCGTGGCAAAGGTGATGCGTTCGGGCTTGGTGGACGCCATGGCCGCCTTCACCGCCGCCACGTCGATGCCAAAGCGGATACCCTTGTTCCACATATCGGCAATGAATTCGTCGATATCGAGAGACACCGGGCGTTCCGGAATCACGGTGCCGTCGGGCAGCGTCATCTCTTCCTGGTACAACTGCTGGAAATAGTACTCGGCGTAGGAAAGACTCATCTTGGGCGCCTTGTACAGCGCCAGCCGGTTGCCGTCAAAGAGGCGCACATCATCGGCCACGCGCATCGCCTGCTGCGCACCGAGGTCCGGCCCAACGCCATACAGCGCATTGATCAACGCCGGATAATCGAGGCCGGTGAAATACCAGCCCGACTGAAAGACGTGCGAAACCGCGGCGACCAGCGCCGATTTGCTCATGCTCAGATCGATGTAAATGCCGTCCGCTTGCTTGCCCAAGCCTATGGGCAAGCCGGGACCCGGAGCTTCTGGCTCCCGGTCGGCGGCTAGCGCTGCGGATGCAACGTCTTGAACCACGGTCTTCCTCCAAACGGCACGCTCGGGCCGAAAGGCGTTGCGTGTAATAAATTAATATTACACGCAGACCATGCAAAAGAAAGGATTTTTGATGCCGAAAGCAGCACAACTGTGAAGTTATTGATACAAATCAATACCATTCACATAACAATTATGCCAATTTAATATCTTTAATTGCCTGACAATTAACGGCGCGGCGGATTGGCGTACAGATCCTGACCCACTTCGTTGATCTGGCGGCGCAGGTCGCGGCGCTCGTCCGGCGTCATGCGGCCGACGCGGCGATTGATTTCCGCATTGCGGCTGGCTTCCTGCATGGCACGGCGCTGTTCCTCGGCGCGCGCCTCGTAGCTGCGCGGATCGAGCTGGCGGCTGTCATACCGCTGTTCGTTGCGCTGACCGCCCTGCTGATGCTGCGGCGGCTCGCGGCGTTGCGGACCTTCGCCGCCGTCGGCCTGCGCCACGCCGGCGGTCAGACCGCAGCACACCAGCGCGGAAGCCAAAACCGATCGAACGCAAAAAGATGCGCTAGCTGCCGCAGATATTTTTTTGTGATCGATGAACATGGCGTTCCTAAAAAGCTGAATCTATGCCCGCAGTGTATGATGCTTTGACCAAGGGGGTAAGGCGTTTTGGGTAAAGTTTGTAATAATTTGTAATGGGTTATCCTACACGCGTTTTCGCAGGACGAATATGACGTTACCATAGCAACATGAATAAGACAAATCTGGCAGCCAAATGACTAGCACAACGACTGAATCCGGCAACAACACCGCCAACGCACAAGGCCACGCGGCCAAAATCATGGTGGTCGACGACGACGTTCGCCTGCGCGATCTGCTGCGCCGCTACCTGACCGAGCAAGGCTTCAACGTCTTCACCGCTGAAAGCGCGACTGCCATGAACAAGCTGTGGCTGCGCGAGCGCTATGACCTGCTGGTGCTGGACCTGATGCTGCCGGGCGAAGACGGCCTGTCGATCTGCCGCCGCCTGCGCGGCGCCGGCGACCAGACCCCGATCATCATGCTGACCGCCAAAGGCGAAGACGTGGACCGCATCGTCGGCCTGGAAATGGGCGCCGACGACTACCTGCCCAAGCCATTCAACCCGCGCGAACTGGTGGCCCGCATCGGCGCCGTGCTGCGCCGCCGCGGCCCGGACGAAATTCCCGGCGCGCCGTCGGAAACCCCGCAGACCTTTGAATTCGGCCAGTTCGTGCTCGACCTGGGCACCCGCACGCTGAAGAAAAACGGCGAGACCGTGCCGCTGACCACCGGCGAATTCTCGGTGCTGAAGGTGTTTGCGCGCCATGCGCGCCAGCCGCTCTCGCGCGAGAAACTGATGGAACTGGCGCGCGGCCGCGAATACGAAGTGTTCGACCGCAGCCTGGACGTGCAGATTTCTCGTCTGCGCAAGCTGATCGAACCGGATCCATCCAGCCCGCTGTACATCCAGACCGTATGGGGCCTGGGCTACGTGTTTATTCCGGAGGGCCAGCCGCGCTAAGCTGCGCGAACACGTATGAAGTTTTCCTTACGCCTGGCCAGCCTGAAAAGCGGCTTATTCTGGCGCACCTTCTTCCTGCTGGGCGCCCTCACCACCACCAGCATGACGGCGTGGGTCGGCATGATCAGCGTGGTGCAGCATGAACCGCAGGTACAGCAGATCTCCTCGCAGGTGATCTCGGTGGTCACCATCACCCACGCCGCCCTGACCCACTCCGCGCCCGAACTGCGGCGCGAGCTGCTGTTCGAACTGGTATCCAACGAGGGCATCCGCGTGTTCCCGCTGGAGGAAGACGACAAGGTCGAACCGCCGGCCAGCAATGCGCTGATGCCGGACATCGAAAAGCTGGTAAAGGCCAAGCTGGGCGCCGACACGCGCTTCTCGTCCAAGGTAAACGGCGTGGCCGGCTTCTGGGTCAGTTTCAATATCGACGATGACCAGTACTGGCTGATGCTGGAGCGCGAGCGCATCCGCGGCCTGACCGGCATCCAGTGGCTGGGCTGGGCCAGCGTGGTGTCGGTGGTGTCGCTGCTGGGCGCCGCCTTCATTTCCAGCCTGATCAACCTGCCGCTGCGGCGCCTGACGCAAGCCACCCGCGATTTCGCACAGGGCAAGCGCCCCGCCCCGCTGCCGGAAAAAGGCCCGCTCGAAATCATGGAGGCCAACCGCAGCTTCAACCAGATGGTCGACGATCTTCAACAAGTTGAATCTGACCGCGCGGTGATCCTGGCCGGCATCTCGCACGACCTGCGCACGCCGCTGGCGCGCATGCAGCTGGAGCTGGAGATGGCCAACTTGTCGCAGGAGGCGCGCGAAGGCATGCAGTCCGATATCGGCCAGATGGACGCCATCATCGGCCAGTTCCTCGACTACGCCAAACCGACCGAGGCTTCCAGCTTTATCAATGTCGATATCAGCGAGCTGCTGAGCGATACCGCGCACGAGGCCTCACGCCTGCCGGATGTGCGCATCCATACCGACATTGCGCCGGGCGCCCACGCCATGGGCAATGCCACCGACATCAAGCGCGTCATCAATAACCTGATCGAGAACGCGCGCCGCTACGGCAAGACGCCAGGCCAGGAATACACCGAAATCGACATCAAGTGCAGCGTCAAAGGCATGCATACCTCCAAGCGCGTGATCATCGAAGTGCAGGATCAGGGCACCGGCGTGCCGGCCGACCAGATCGAGCAGCTGCTCAAGCCCTTCACGCGGCTGGACACGGCGCGCGGCCAGGCCAATGGCGCCGGCCTGGGGCTGGCCATCGTCGAACGCGTGATGAGCCGCCACAACGCCGAACTGCATGTGCGCAACCGCGACGGCGGCGGCCTGCAAATCCAGATCGTGATGAAGGCGCTGTGATGGGGCGCCTGCTCCCGCATGCCGCGCTGCCCGGCGCCGGCAGGGCCTTCGCCATTGCCCTCGCAGCCGCCAGCGCGGCGCATGCGGCCAGCCCGCTCGCGCCGGCGCTGCAGACGCGCGAGCCCACCAGCGAAGAACGCAACTCCTTCGATGAATACTACCGCGAGCATGTGCCGGCGCGCGTGGGCGGCGGCGCTTCGCTGTTCGCCCCCGCCTTCGACATCCAGCGCCGCCGCGGCGAGGCCTGGCAGGTGATTGCGCGCGTGGATTCGGCGCCGCGCCATCACACGCCGGAACTGTGCCGTCAGGTGCGCACCAGCTACCTCTACGACGCCAAGGCCCCCAAGGGCCAGCGCTGGACGCCATCGGCGGCCGCGCCGGAATGGTATGTGTGGCTGGCCACGCCCAAGGTGATCTGCACGGCCGCGCAATACACGGTGAAAATGGACCCGGCCGTTTCAGGCGACGACGTGGCGGCGCTGCTGCGCCAGCACCGCGCCTTGCTGGAGCGGGCGCGCCTGCTTTTTGCCGGCAATTCGGGCTGCGCCCGTCAGCGCGCGCTGACCTTCCGCCTCAGCGCCATCGAGCCGGCGCCGCCCGCCAATGGCGCGCCGCAGATGGTGGGCATGGTGTTTGAGAGCGACCGCGACACGCGTGTGCGCGTGGCCGTGCGCAAGAGCCGCGGCGAATACGCGGCCTGGAATGTCAACTGCGCTGCTGATTGATGGGATGATCCGGCGCTTCCAGCAGCTTGGTCAGCAATAGCTCGGTGGAGCCGTAGCCGTACAGCGAATCGGCTTCCAGTCCTTGTGTATCGTAGGGTACAGACTCCTCGCGCTCCGAGCGGCTGGGGTCCACATCGGAGTAAGTCACGCGCCAGGCGCGCTTGAGCGCATCGGCGCGGCGCAGGAATTGCGGCACCGGCCACCTGGCGGGATCGAAGTGATCGATCTCGCCCAGCACGCGCCAGTGGCCGCTGGCCAGCGCCATGTCGCCACAACGCAGCACCTTGACCGCATCCTGCGGGCGCAAGGTGTTCAGCTCTTCCACCGTCGGCAAGCGTGGCAGTTTAGGGCCGAACAGATATGCGAGCATGATTTTACTGCCGGGCGACAGCCGCGCCACCAGACCCCATCCGTAGCCGCCGTCCAGCAATGGCACGGCAAACCAGCTCCCCTCTTGATACGACTGCTTCATTCACACCCTTTCATCGGCGCCCGACGGCGCAAGTCCGAAGTGTAGCGACGCCGCGCAAAACACGGCGCACAACTCCGGGGTCAGGTCCGCCATTTCTACACGGCCTCAACAGCTGCGCTGTTGAGGCCGTGTAGAAATGGCGGACCTGACCCCGGAGTTAATGGCATGTGTGTTACACTAACGCCTCGCTAGGGGTCCTGGGAACGTCGTTTCCGGGTGAGAGATACCCTTCGTACCTGATCTGGATAATGCCAGCGAAGGAAAGCGCAAATGTGGTTCTCCCCTCCTTTGATGGCTCTCTTCGCCGGCTCCCAGCCGAACAAGTAGAGAGCAGATATGTCCACACCAAACTTTGCAGTGTCCGCCATCGCATTGGCGGTTTTACAGATGACCTCCGGCGTGCTCCATGCCGAGGAAGCCGACCAGACCATGCAGGAAGTCGTTGTCACGGCCGCCAAGACCCGCGCCGCTTCGGCTTCCGTTGCCGGTTTCTCCAACGCGCCGCTGCTGGAAACGCCAGCCTCGGTCAGCGTGCTGACAGCGCAGCAGATGCTGGACCTGCAAATCCGCTCCACCACCGACGCCGCCAAATTCGACGCCAGCCTGAGCGACGCCTACAACGCGGTCGGCTATGCCGAGCAGTTCTCGATCCGCGGCTTCAAGCTCGATAACGCGTCGAGCTACCGCAAGGACGGCATGGCCATCCCCGGCGACACCCAGATCCCGCTGGAGAATAAGGAACGCCTGGAAGTGCTGAAAGGCCTGTCCGGCCTGCAGGCTGGCGTGTCGGCGCCGGGCGGCATCGTCAACTACGTCACCAAGCGCCCGACCGACACGCCGCTGCGCACCGTGGTGCTGGAAACGCGCGAACGCGGCACGCTGTACGGCGCCGTCGACCTGGGCGGCCGCTTCGACAACAGCGACTTCGGCTACCGCATCAACGCTGCCGCCGAGCGCCTGCGCTCCTACATCAAGGGCGCGGACGGCAACCGCAAATTCATCTCGGGCGCCGTCGACTGGCGCATCTCGCCACAGGCGCTGCTGCAGATCGACGCCGACTACCAGCGCAAATCGCAGATCACCGCGCCCGGCTATCAGCTGCTGAACAATGTCAGCCTGCCGCAGGTGGATCCGGACGTGCTGCTGAACGACCAGCCGTGGAGCCGCCCGGTGGAAACCACCAGCAGCAACGTCGCCGTGCGCTTCGAATACATGCTCTCTCCGGAATGGACCGCCACCCTGAGCGCCAACCAGCACCACTTCAAGCGCGACGACTACACCGCCTTCCCTTACGGCTGCACCGCGCAGGAACTGTATCCGGGCTACTGCGGCAACGGCGACTACGACGTCTACAACTACATCAGCAAGGGCGAGAAAAAATCGCCGCTGACCGCGCAGGCGCTGCTGCAAGGCCGCTATGCCGCGGGAGGCATCAAGCACGAAGTCACCGCCGGCATCTCCTTCTTCAAGAACAGCGAGAAATGGGGCGACTATTTGTATGACCTGTCGGGCGTCAGCAATATCTACCATCCAGTGGTGGTGGAACCTGCGCAGGGCGACAGCGGCCCGGTCTCCGAACGCCGCCGCGACAACGAACGCGCCCTGTTCGCGCAGGACATCCTCAGCCTGAACCAGCAGCTCAAGCTGCACGCCGGCGCGCGCTACGTGAAGGTCAAGCGCGATGAATACGTGGGCAAGGATGACAACGGCGTGGTGCTGCCTTACGCCCACACCGACGCCGGCTTCTGGCTGCCGAATGTGGCGCTGGTCTACAACGTACGCCCCAACGTGGCGACCTACGCCTCCTGGTCGCAAGGCCTGGAGCATGGCGGCGTGGCGCCTATCGGCACCGAGAATCAGCGCCGCGCGCTGGCCCCGGGCAAATCGAAACAGGTGGAAGTGGGCGTAAAAGCGGACATCCGCCCGGACCTGAGCGCCAGCATGGCGCTGTTCCAGATCCGCAAAGGCCTGGAGTACACCGATGCCGCCAAATTCTATGTGCGTAATGGCGAAGCCCAGAATCGCGGCCTGGAAGTGGCATTGAACGGCCGCGCCACGCCTGACCTGACGGTGGGCGTATCGGCCACCGCGCTCAACACCCAGCAGCGCGACACCGGTTCGGCTGAGCTGGACGGCAAGCGCGTGACCGACGTCGCCGCGTTCAAGTCATCGGTGTACGCGGATTATGCGGTGCCTCAGGTGGCAGGCCTGAAGGTTGGCGCCAACTGGCAGTACTCGGGCAAGAAAGCCTTCGACGCGGCCAACACGGTGTTCGTCCCAAGCTACCATGTGGTGAACCTGAGCGCGTCGTACGCCACCCGCATCGGCAATGTCGGCACCACTTTCCGCGCCGGCATCGACAATGCGTTCGATAAGTTCTACTGGCGCGATGTGACGCCGGATCTGGGTGGCTATCTGATGCCGGGCGCCTCGCGCACTTTCCGCGTCTCGGCCCAGTTCGACCTTTAAAGCCTGGCCAGCGCGTCCGCCACCACGGCGACGCGCTGTTCAACGCTGCCGCCAACCGGCACGTAGGAAATCCCGCGTGCCGCCAGTTCTTCCAGCAGGATGCGGTTGATGGTCTGGCGAACCTCATCGTTATCGCGCATCAGTCCATCGGCTTCCCACGGCATGTCGGGTGCCGCCACCAGCGTCAGGTCGTAATCGCTTGTATGGGTGCTGGCCAGCACGGCCAGTTGATCGTCGATGCCGCCAAAGTAGTGAATGCTGTAGACAGCGGTCATCAGCGGTGTGGTGTCGCAAAACAGATAGCGCGTGGCGTGTGGCGCCGCAGCGGCTTCGCGCACCAGCTGCATGCGCGCGATGTGGATCTGATCCGACGCCACCGGCACGCGCCCTTCCATGTCGACAAACTCCCGCAGGTATTCGGGCACCCACACGGTGCCGTAGCGTTCCGCCAGCGCCGCCGCCAGCGTGCTCTTGCCGGATGCTTCCGTGCCGAGGATGGCGATGCGTTTCATTCCAGCGCCAGACGGCGGCCGCCGGCGCCACTATCCCCGCTCCAGGCACGCAGGCCGATCACCGCCATGCCGACAAACACGGCATACAGGATTGCCGTCAACATCAGGTGCTTGTGCAGGTACAGCGCCACGTACAGGATGTCGACGATGATCCAGACGTGCCAGTTCTCGATCTTTTTACGCGACAGCAGCAGCTGCCCCACCAGCGAACCGGCGGTGAGGAAGCCGTCCGAATTCGGCACGTCAGTATCAGTGTAAGTCTTGAGGAACCAGGCCAGCAGCACAAAGCCCGCCAGCCAGGCGACAGCGGCGGCCCAGCGGCCGCGCGCATCGAGCGTGGTGACCGGCAGTCTGTCGTGGCTGTCGTCGCCATGCAGCCATTGATACCAGCCGTAGAAGGAAACGGTGATGAACACCAGTTGCAGGCCCATGTCGCCGTACAGGCGCGAGCCAAAGAACACCAGCCCGTAGGTGGCGGACGAGATGATGGCCAGCAGCCAGGCCCAATGGCTCTGGCGGATGTTCAGCCACACCGTCGCCACCGACAGGATGAACGACAGCAGCTCCAGCGGCGTCGTGGCAAATACTGCCAGGTGCAGCGGCATATTCACATACCCCAGCAGGAGCGTCAGCGTGTTCATCGTTTGATCGTCAGTTCTTTAAGCACGTTGTCGGCATGGTCGACTTCTTTCATCACCCACAGCATATACCGGATATCCATGTGGATGGCGCGGGTGATGGCGCTGTCGAAGTACCAGTCCTTGGTGATGGACTCGTAGGTCGAATCGAAATTCAGACCGACCAACTCGCCGTTCTTGTTCATCACCGCCGAACCGGAATTGCCGCCGGTGGTATCGGCGCTGGTCAGGAAGTCGACCGGCACGGTGCCGAGGACCGGGTCCCTGAACTGGCCGTAGCGCTTGGCCTTGATGGCTTCCAGCAGCTTGGCCGGCGTGTTGAACGGCTCCTTGCCGGTGTTCTTCTCCACGATGCCTTCGATGGTGGTGAACGGGCCTTTGGTGATGCCGTCCTTCGGCGAGTACGGCGACACGGTGCCATACGTTACACGCAGGGTCGAATTCGCATCCGGATACACCGGCTTGCCCTGCGTCTTCTTCCAGGCGATAACGGCTGCCATGTATTGCGGGATCACCCGTTCCAGATTACCGTCCAGTTCCTTGCGGCGCTCCTTCAGCGACTGGGTGACGCCGTCGATCTTCACCGCCAGCTTGAGGAAGGCATCGTCCGAAGCGCTGATGGCGGCGGCATCCTTGCCCACCCACGCCAGACGCTGCGCGGTATCGCCCAGCTGCGATTGCGCGTACAGCGCCGGCACGGCATCGACTGCCGGCAGCAGCGCGTCCAGATCGGTCACGTGCATCGACTTCGGCAAGGCGGCATAGCGCTGCAGGGCGGCGGCAAAGCGCGCCTGATCGACACCGCTGACGTAGGACTGCTCCAACCGGTTCAAGCGGGCCTTGATGAAGGTCAGATCGCGCTGCTGGTAGCCGGTTTCGCGTTCCGCGTCCGGCTTGGCGTTTTCCTGCGCCAGGCGGTACAGGGCGGTGCCAGTCTTCAGCAAGTCGCTGCTGGTGGCGACGCTGTAGCCGAATTCTTCGTCGCTCAGGGCGATGTCGGCGGCGATCAGCTTATCCAGCTCGGGCAGCAGCGCCCTGGCGGCGTTGGCCTGCTTGCCGTACCATGCGCGGAATTCCGCGTCCTGCACGTCCTTGATGGCGGCGATGTCCTTGCGCGCAAAGCCGTCCATCAGCCCGCGCGTTTTCTTCATCACGTTGTTCAGGCTCTTGACCACGCTGGCGTAGCGCACGGCGGCGGCTTCGCTGCTCCTGGTGCTGGCGGCAATGACGTCGAGGTCCGACTGGATCTCCGCGGCCTTGGCCGGGTAGGCGGCATCGCGCGCGTAGCGGATTTCCGACGGCAGCTTGTAGCGGCTGGTGCGGCCCGGATAACCGGCCAGCAGCACCGGATCGCCATTCTTCAGACCCGCAGCCGACACCACCAGGAAGTCCTTCGAGTGATACGGCACGTTGTCCGGCGACGGATCGGCCGGGCGGCCATCCTTGCCGACGTAGGCGCGCAGGAAGGAATAGTCGCCGACGTGGCGCGGCCATTCGTAGTTGTCGATGTCGCCGCCAAAGTCGCCCAGCGAATTGGCCGGCGCATACACCAGGCGCACGTCGCGGATCATCATCTGGCGGATGCGGTAGTATTCAAGGCCGCGATGGAAGGCCGGCACCGAGCAGCGATAGAATTTGTCGCTCTCGCATTCCGCGATCAGCGCCTTGATGGCTTTGTCCACGGCCGCGCTGCGCTGCTTGCCGCTCATGGCGGGCGTGATGTCCTTCAGCACGCGGCTGGTGACGTTTTCCACCTTGTCGGTCACGTACACCAGCGTGTTCGGGCCGCCCGGCAGCTCTTCGGCGCGGGTCTTGGCCAGGAAGCCGTTGGCGATGTAATTATGCTCCGGGGTCGCGTTGCGCTGGATGGCGCCATAGGCGCAGTGGTGATTGGTGACCACCAGGCCGGCGTCCGACACGAACGACGCCGAGCAACCGCCCAGCGACACAATGGCGCTCATCGGATGTTTCGACAAATCGGCCAGCTTCTCCGCCGGGATGGCGACGCCCACCCGTTTCAGCTCGGATTTCAGTTGCGGCAGCTGGTACGGCTGCCATTGGCCTTCGTCGGCTTGCGCGCTCGTGGCGCACAGCACTGCGGCGGGAAGGAGTAGGTATTTTAACAAGATATGACCCCGGTTGAGTAACGGCGCCGGTATTATAGATCGAAGCTCAGCACCAGCCTACAGCCGCGCCCCGCCGGCGGGGTGTCCAGCGCCATGCTGCCGCCCAGCGCGGCCACCCGCTGCGCCATGCTGATCAGGCCAAACGCATCGTGCCCGCCGCGGGCGGCGGCGCCGCCAGGCGCGAGGCCGACGCCGTCGTCGGCCACGCTGAGGGTCAGGCGGCCGCCGCCCACCGCCAGCGCAATCGCGACCCGGCTGGCAGCGGCATGGCGGCGCACATTGCTCAGGGCTTCCTGCACGCAGCGGAACAAGGCCACCGCCATCGGCGGCGCGATCGGCGCGCAATCGTCTTCCGCCGGCAGCAGCAGCGTGCAGGCCAGGCCGCTGCGCCGGCGGAACTCCTGCACCTGCCACTCCAGCGCCGCCAGCAGTCCCAGATCCAGCACCGCCGGACGCAGCTCGTTCATGATGCCGCGCACGCTGCGGATCGTGCTGTCCAGGTTTTCCAGCGCCACGTCGACGCGCCGCCGCAAGCGCCCCGCGCCGGCGCGCGCCTGCAGGTGGCTGACATCGATGCGCAGCGCCAGCAGGTTTTGTCCCAGCTCGTCATGGACGTCGCGCGCGATGCGGCGGCGCTCCTCCTCGCGCACCGTCTCTTGGTGCGCCGCCAGCCTGCCCAGCTGTTCGCGCGAGCGCTGCAGCTGCGCGGCGGTGCGCTTGTGCCGGGCCACTTCCCGCAGCAGCGACCGGTTTGCTGCCGCCAGCTCGGCGGTGCGCGCCACGACCCGCGCGTCCAGTTCGTCCGACAGCTGGCGCAGCGCCGCCGCCGCCTGGTGGCGCGCGCTGATGTCGGAGAACACGCCGATAAAATAGGCGGCCGCGCCGTCCTCGCCATACACTGCCGTGATCGACAACGCCGCCATGTACAGGCTGCCGTCACGGCGCCGCCCCTGCAGTTCTCCCTGCCAGCGGCTGCCGCCGCGCAGTGCCTGCAATGCCGCGTCGTGCTGCTCCCCGCCGCCGGACCCGGCATGCAGCAGAAAGCCGGGGCTGCGGCCCAGCGCATCCTCGCCCGGATAGCCGGTCAGCCGCGTGAACGCCGGATTGACCATGACGATGCGCTGCAGGCTGTCGCACACCAGCACCCCCTCGCCAATATGGTCCAGCACCTCAAAGGCGCACTGGCGGGCGGCCTCGCGGCGGCCGGCGCTGCCGATGTCGGTCAGTATCATGCGGCACCGCTGCGCCACCGCGTCGAAATTGGCTTCAATCCGGATCGGGCGCCCGGCCCGGCCATGGCCGGCCGCCAACGGCAGCTCCAGCACCGCCCGCGTGCCGCCGGCAAACAGGGCGGCCACAAACTGGCGCAGGCGCGCACGCGCCGAACCCGCCACCAGGCGCTCCAGCGGCAGCCCGCCCAGATCGTCGCGCCGCTGGGCCAGCAGTTCCGCCGCCGCCTGGTTGAGGCGCACGATGCGGCCCTCGGCGTCAAGCGACAGATAGCCGGCCGGCGCCTGCTCATACAGGGTGGCGTAGTGCACGCGGTCCGCCGCCGCCAGGTCGCGCTCCAGCTCCAGCGCCGCCTGCCCATGCTGCTGCAGGTCGAGCTCGATCTGGCTGGCCTGGCGCCGGTGCCATTCGCGCAGGGCCTCGCTGTCCTCCGACGGCGCGGCCGGCGCGCCTGCGTCAGCGCGGCGCCGGCCCGACATCGCCGCTCCTCTGCTCCTGCATGGCGCGCAGGCGCGCCTCCAGCTGCTTGAACTCGGTGATATTGACGAAGGTGAGCACCACGCCGTCGATCACGTTGTCGACCGTCCGGTAAGGCATGATGCGCACCGAGAACCAGCGCCCGCTGCGGGTGGGAATCTGGCGTTCGCAGAACACCAGCGAGCGCTGGACTTCGCGCGCATCCCGCTCCAGGTCCGGGTATTCAAGGTCGTTGTTGATATCGCCCAGCGGCCGCTGCAGGTCGGAGGCGATCAGCTTGTAGATTTGCGTGGCACGGTCGGTGAAGCGGCGGATGCGCATTTCCGCGTCGAGGAAGATGGTGGCAATATCGGTGCTGTTGAGCAGATTCTTCATGTCGGCATTGGCCACCGACAAATCGTCCACCTTGGACTGCAGCTCGGCGTTGACGGTATGCAGCTCCTCGTTCAGCGATTGCATCTCTTCCTTGGAAGTGACCAGCTCTTCGTTGGTCGACTGCAGCTCTTCGTTGGTCGATTGCAGTTCCTCGTTGGCCGAGCGCAGTTCCTCGCGCGAACTCTGCATCTCGTCGCGGATGGTCTGCACCTCCAGCCTGGCCTGCGCCAGCTGCTGCTCCAGTTCCTGCACCTGGCTGTTGCCCGAGCGGCTGCGGCGGCGCGCGGGCAACGCCGGGCGCAGCACAAACGTCAGCAGCACGCTGCCTTCCAGGCCAGGCCCGCTCATCGCTTCGGCGCGCAGATCGAGCAGGTGGCTGGCCTTGCCATTCTCGCCCGGCAGGCTGGCCTCGGCGGAGGCGCTGCCGCCGGCGCCTGCGCCCTGCAGCAACTCGGCCACCAGGTGGCGCAGGCCGTCGCGCGCCATCGCATGGATGTTCCAGTTGGCCTTGCCTGCGGCCGGCTCCAGGAACGCGCCGGTGCGGCCGTGTATATACAGGATGTCGCCGTCGGCATTGACCAGCACGGCGGCCGGCGTGTGCTTTTGCAGCAGTTGCTGCTCGATCTGATGTTGCAGGGGAAGGCTCATGGGGACCCGGGATACGCTGGTGGAGGTGGGCGTGGCGCCATCGGCGGGCGCCACAAAATAATGGCCGGGACTATCAACCAGCGCAGCCGTCCGGCGGAAGATCCGGCTCGACGGCTGGCATGGCGTGAACAAGGCGTGGAACTGGCCCGGCGAATCGGCGCTGCCCAGCACCAGCAGGCCGCCCGGCTTGAGCGCGTAATGAAACAGCGGCAGCAGCCGCTGTTGCAGCTTGGGCGTGAAGTAAATCAGCAGATTGCGGCAGCACAGGATATCGAGCTTGGTGAAGGGGGGGTCGGCAATCAGGTTTTGCCGCGCAAAGATGATGCTGCTGCGCAGATCCTTGGCGAAACGATAGCCGCCCTGCTCGGTCGGCAGAAAGTAGCGCGCCAACAGCGCCGCCGGCACCTGTTCGCGGATCTCGGTGCCAAACACGCCCTGGCGCGCGCGTTCGATCGCATCGCCATCGAGGTCGGTGGCGAAAATCTGCAGCGTGTAGCTGGACGGCCGCGCCAGCGCCGCCGCCGCCTCGCGGAAGGCGATGGCCAGGGTGTAGGCTTCCTCGCCGGTCGAGCAGGCCGGCACCCAGGCCTTGAACTGGCCGCCCTGCGGATGGGCTGCCAGCAGCGGCGGCAGCACCACCGTGGTCAGCTGCTCCCACACGGCAGGATCGCGGAAAAACTGGGTCACGCCGATCAGCAACTCCTTGAACAGCAGCTCGACCTCACCGGGATTGGCGCGCAGCAAGGCCAGGTAGTCGTCCAGCGTGGCGCATTGATGCAGCTTCATGCGGCGGTCGACGCGCCGCAGCACCGTGCTCAGCTTATAGTCGGAAAAATCGGCGCCGCTCTGCTGGCGCAGCAGCTGGAACAGCTGGCGCAAGCCTTCGCGTTCACGCTCGGCCGGCAGCGACGGCAGCAGCGCGCCCTCCAGCCGCCACCAGCGCAGGATGTGTTCCGCCATCTGCCCTGGCAAGGCGACGATGTCGACCACCCCGGCCTTGATGGCGCTGGCCGGCATGGCCTCGAACTGCGCCGATGAGGGCAGCTGCGCCAGCGTCAGCCCACCGGCCTCGCGGATCGCCGCCAGGCCGCCGGTGCCGTCCGCCCCCATGCCGGACAATAGCAGCCCGACCGCGCGCTGGCGGCATTGCTGCGCCAGCGCGCGGAAAAAGTAATCGATGGGCAGGCGGTGGCCGCGGGCGCCGGAGGCCGGCAGCACGGCAAAACGGCCGCGCTCAAAAGCGATATCGCGCTCGGGCGGGATGACGTACACATGGTCGGCCTGCAAGCTCATGCTGTCCGTCAGTTCCCGCACCGGCATCGGCGTCATCGGCGCCAGCACTTCCACCAGCAGCCCGGGGTGGTCCGCGCCGAGATGCTGCACAATCACAAAGGCGAAGCCGCTGGCGGGGGGCAGGCTGGCCAGGAATTCCCCCAGCGGCGCCAGCCCGCCGGCCGACGCGCCGATTCCCACCACCGGAATAGCAGAGGCCGCAATCTGGGTTACGGCGGGAGGGGAGGAAAAATCAAGGTTTATCATCTCCCCTTATCTTACTCCTATTGGGCGGCAGCGTGCCAGCCTCCGCCCAGCGACTGGATCAGTGCGATTGCCGTGGTCTGGCGGTCGGCCTGCGCCTGCACCAGCGCGCGGCGCGCGGTAAGTGCGGTCTGCTGCGCCGTCACCACGTCGCTATAGCTGACCTGCCCGGCGCGATAGCGGTTCAGCATCTGCACCTCGACCTGGTCGGCCGCTTCCGATGCCGCCTTGCGCAAGTCCTGCTGCTGCGCCAGCGTGCGGGTGGCGGCCAGCTGGTTCTCGACGTCGGCAAATGCGCTCAGCACCGTCTGGCGGTAGTTGGCGATGGCCTGGTCGCGCGCCGCCTCGGCGCCGCTGACGCGGGCCTTGGTGGCGCCGGCGTCGAACAGCGTCTGCGCCGCCGACAGGCCGAGCGACCACAAATTGTTGGAGGCGTTGAACAAGCCGCCGGTGGATGCCGCGCCGTAGCCATAGGAGCCGGTCAGGTTCAGGCTCGGAAAGTAGGCGCTGCGGGCGATGCCGATTTGCTCGTTGGCGGCCGCCACCCGGCGCTCGGCGGCGGCAATATCGGGACGGCGCTGCAGCAGCGTCGATGGCACGCCGGCCGGCACGTCGGGCACCACCGCTTTCCACTCGGCCGGCGCCAGCGTGAAGTCGCTGGCCGCCTTGCCCAGCAGGACCGCAATGGCGTGTTCCAGCGTGGCGCGCTGGCGCACCAGCGTGATCTGGTCAATGCGGGCGCTGGCCAACTGGGTTTGCGCCTGCAGCAGATCGGACTTGGCGGCGATGCCGGCGTCAAAGCGGTTCTGCGTAATCTGCAGCACCCGCTCGTAACCTTCGACGGTGGCATCCAGCAGCGCTTTCTCGGCGTCGGTCTGGCGCAGCGAGAAGTAGTTGGTGGCCAGTTCGCCCTGCGCCGACAGGCGCGCTGCGGCCAGGTCGGCGGCGCTGGCCTGCAGGCTGGCGCTGGCGTTGCCGACCCCGGCGCGCAGCCTGCCCCATACGTCCGGCTCCCAGCTGGCGCCGATGTTGGCGCGGTACTGGTTGGCGGTCTGGGTATTGCCGCCGCCACCGGTGCGGGTGGCGCTGCCGTTCAGGTCCACGCTCGGGAACAGCGAGGCGCGCTGCTCGGCCACCAGCGCCCGCGCCTGCGCGTAGGACGCCACGGCGGCCGCCACGTTCTGGTTGTTCACCTCGATGGTTTCGGCCAGCTGGTTCAGCAGCGGATCACCAAACAGCTGCCACCACGGGCCGCGTTCCAGCATGTCGGCTGGCGCGGCGGCGGCCCAGCCGGCGGCCGCCTTGTCGGCATCGCTCGCGGTTTCCTTGTAGGCTGCGGGCTGCGGCGTGTCCGGCGTCTTGTAGGTCGGCGTGACCGAGCACGCCGTCAGCAGCGCCAACGCAAGCAGGGAGTAACGGGGAGATGGTGCGTATTTGCTCATGGTGTAATCGGCGATTCGTCGCTATGAATGCGGCTCAGTTGTTGTTCGGACGGGCTGCGGCGGCGCAGCTTGTCCATCAGGATGTAGACGACGGGCGTGGTCAGCAAAGTCAGGCACTGGCTGGCGATCAAGCCGCCGATGATGGCCACGCCCAGCGGCTGGCGCAGTTCCGAGCCTTCACCGAAACCAATCGCCAGCGGCAGCGCGCCCAGCGCGGCGGCCACGGTGGTCATCAGGATCGGACGGAAGCGCAACAGGCAGGCTTCGCGCACCGCTTCACGCGGCGACAGCCCGCGTGCCCGCTCGGCCTCCAGCGCAAAGTCGATGATCAGAATGGCGTTCTTCTTGACGATGCCGATCAGCAGGAAGATGCCGATCAGCGCGATCGTCGAGAACTCCATCTTGAAGATCAGCAGCGCCAATACCGCGCCCACGCCGGCCGACGGCAGCGTGGTCAGCACGGTGACCGGATGTACCAGGCTTTCGTACAGGATGCCCAGCACAATGTAGATCACCACGATGGCGGCCAGGATCAGCAGCGGCAAGGACTTGTTGCTGTCCTGCGCCGCCTTGGCGGAGCCGGCGAAGCCGCCGCGCACATTGTTCGGCATGGCGATTTCCGCCTCTGCCGCCTTGATCTGCTCTGCCGCGTCGGACAGGCTGTAGCCCTCGGCCAGGTTGAAGGCGATGGTGGTGGCCAGCTCGCCGTCCTGATGGTTGATGGAAGTGGGTGCGGAACTTTCGGCAAACGACGCCAGCGTGGACAACGGCACCATGGTGGTGGCCGCGGTGCTCAGCGCAGAGCCGGACGACGCATCCTTGACCGCCGGCGCCGCGACATTGGCCGCAGTGGCGGTGCTGGCACCGGCCGCGCTGGTGCTGCCGGCCGCTGTGCCGCTTGCGCCTGTGGTGCTGGCCGCCGTGGTGACGGTCGGCGCGCCGGTCGGATTGGCGGCCGTTGGCGACGGCAGTCCTTTCGACGGCACATAAACATCATTCAGGGCCGCAGGGCTCCTGGCGGAGGAACGCGGCACTTCCATGATCACGTGATACTGGTTCAGCTCATCGTAGATGGTGGCCACCTGCCGCTGGCCGAAGCTGTCGTACAGCGCGTTATCCACGTCCCGGGTCGAAATGCCCAGGCGCGCCGCGCTTTCCTTGTCGATGGTGACAAAAGTCTCCACACCGTTATCGGCCTGGTCGGAGTCAACGTCGGTCAAAGCCTTCTGCCCCTTCATCGCTTCCGCCAGACGGGACGCCCATTTTTTCAGGTCGGCCTGGTTATCACTCTTCAGCGTGTACTGGAAGTTGGCGTTGGCCGCGCGTCCGCCCGAGCGCAAATCCTGCACGGGGCTGAGGAACAGGCTCACGCCGGTGACCTTGGCCAGCTTGGGCCGCAGGCGCGCAATCACCGCCTGCCCCGCTACCTTGCGCTCATTGGCCGGCTTCAGGTTGATGAACATGAAGCCGCCGCCGGCACGCCGGCCGCCGGTAAAGCCGACCACCGTGGCCACGTCAGGGTCTTCCTTGATGATGTTCACCAGCTGGCGCAGCTTGCCCTGCATGGCCTGGAACGAGATGCTCTGGTCGGCGCGGATGCCGCCGTTGATCTGGCCCGTGTCCTGCTGCGGGAAGCCGCCTTTCGGAATCGCCGCAAACAGGTAAAAATTCAGGCCAACCACAAACACGAGGCTCAGCATCACCAGCCACACGCTGCCCAACGCCCAGTCCAGGCTATGTTCATAGCCTTTGTGAATGATGTCGAATCCGCGTTCGAAAAAGCGCGCCACGCGGCCGGGCGGTTTGGCCTGATGCGCGTCCGGCGACAGCAACCAGGCGCACATCATGGGCGTGGTGGTGAGCGAGATCACCAGCGAAATCATCACCGCCGCCGACAGCGTGATCGCAAACTCCTTGAACAAGGCGCCAAACTGGCCGCCCATGAACAACAGCGGAATGAATACGGCAATCAGCGAAAGGCTGATCGACAGCACCGTGAAGCCCACCTCGCGCGCGCCCAGCAGCGCGGCCGCAAAGCGGTCCATGCCGGCTTCGATATGGCGGGTGGTATTTTCCAGCACCACGATGGCATCATCGACCACAAAGCCGGTGGCCACCGTCAGCGCCATCAGCGACAGGTTATTCAGGCTGAAACCCAGCAAATACATCACGCCGAAAGTGCCGAGCAGCGATACGATGGTGGCCACGGTGGGCACGATGGTGGCCCGCACGTTGCGCAGGAACACACTCACCACCAGCACCACCAGCAGAATCGAGATAATCAGCGTGACCTCGATTTCATGCAGCGAGGAGCGGATCGAATTGGTGCTGTCGCTGGCCACCTGGATCGTTACATCGGGCGGCAGCTGCGCCTGCAGGGTGGGCAGCTGCGCGCGCACGCTGTCCACCGTTTCAATCACGTTGGCGCCGGCCTGGGGTCGCAGCAGCACAATGATGGCCTGCTGGCCGTTGAACAGGCCCAGATTGTTCTGATCCTCGACCCCGTCCACTACTTCCGCCACGTCCTGCAGGCGTATCGGTGTGCCGTTGCGGAAGCCGACGATCAGGTTGCGGTAATCCGACGCGTTGCGGCCGCCGATGGCATTGGCCGACTCGGAATAGATCTGCAGGCGGCGCCCTTCGCCCTGAATGGCGCCGCGCGGACGGTTGGCATTGGTGGCCTGGATGGCGGCGCGCACGTCCTCCATCGACAGGCCTTGCCGGTTCAGTGCATACGGATTCAGTTCCACCCGCACCGCAGGCAGCGAGCTGCCGCCCAGCTCCACGTCGCCCACGCCGGTCACTTGCGACAGGCGTTGCAGCACGATGTTGGAGACCGAGTCGTAAATCTGGCCCGGCGTGCGGGTCCTGGAAGTCAGCGCCAGGATCATGATCGGCGCGCCCGAAGTGTTGGCTTTGCGATAGGTCGGATTGCTGCGCAGCGTGGCTGGCAGGTCCACCCGGCTGGCATTGATCGCCGCCTGCACCTCGCGCGCCACCGAATCGACGTTGCGGTTCAAATCAAACTGCAAGGTGACGTTGGAGCTGCTGGTGCTGGACTGCGAGGTCATTTCGTTCACCCCGGCGATGGTGCCGAGGTGGCGCTCCAGCGGGGTCGAGACGCTGGTAGCCATGGTGTCGGGACTGGCGCCCGGCAGCGTGGCATTCACCGTGATGACCGGGAAGTCCACCTGCGGCAACGGCGCCACCGGCAGCACGAAGAACGCGCCGATCCCGGCCAGCGCCACGCCAACCGTCAACAGGACGGTGGCGATCGGGCGCTTGACGAAGGGCGAGGACAGGTTCACAGCGCACCACCTTCAGTCGGATTGCCCGCCGCCGCCGGCTTGCGGCGCAGGCGGCGTCCCAGGCTGTCGAAGCCGAGGTAGATCACCGGCGTGGTGAACAGCGTCAGCATCTGGCTGACGATCAAGCCGCCGAAGATCGCCAGGCCCAACGGCCGGCGCAGTTCCGCCCCTTCGCCCCAGCCGAACATCAGCGGCACGGCGGCAAACAGCGCGGCCAGCGTGGTCATGAGAATCGGCCGGAAGCGCAGCAGCGCGGCTTGATGAATTGCCTCGCGCGGCGGTTTGCCTTCCTCGCGTTCGGCCTCGATGGCGAAGTCGATCATCATGATGGCGTTCTTCTTGACAATGCCGATCAGCAGAATGATGCCGATGATGCCGATCACCCCCAGGCCCTGCCCGGTGACCAGCAGCGCCAGCAAGGCACCCACGCCGGCCGACGGCAGCGTCGACAGAATGGTCAGCGGGTGAATATAGCTTTCATACAGCACGCCCAGCACGATATACACGCAGATCACGGCGGCCAGGATCAGCCATAGCTGATTCGACAGCGAGTTCTGATACGCGCCAGCAGCGCCGAGGAAAGTCATGGTCACCGATGGCGGGAACTTGATCTCGGCAGCCGCTTCGCGGATGCTGTCCACCGCCGTGCCGAGCGACACGCCCGGCGCGGTATCGAAGCCCAGCGTGGTGGCAGGATACTGCGCCACGTGGGTGATCTGCAGCGGCGCCGGACGCTCGCTCACCGTGGCCACCGCCGACAGCGGCGTCGGTTTGCCTGAGCCGGTGCGCAACTGCAGGTTGCCCAGATCGGCCGGCGTGGTGATATCGTCGCGGCGCGCCTCCAGAATCACGCGGTACTGGTTGGTCTCGGTGAAGATGGTCGAGACGATGCGCTGACCAAACGCGCTGTACAGCGCGTCATCGATGGAGGCGGCGGTGACCGACAGGCGCGAGGCCGTGTCGCGGTCCACGGTCACATAAGCCGCATTGGCGCTGGCGCCTACATCGGACACTACGTTGCGGACCTGGCTCTTGGTGCGCATCTGCGCCGCCAGCTTGGTGGCCCATTCGTTCACAGTGGCGTTGTCGGCGCCCTCGATCGATACACGGAACTGGGTCGGGCCGGTTTCAGCGTCGATGGTCAGGTCCTGGGTCGGCTGCAGGTACAGCGTCAGGCCAGGGATCTCGGCAACGCGTGCGCGCAGGCGGTCCATGGTTTCCTGCTGACTGCCGGTGCGCTTCTGCTTCAGGTTAATCAGCATGCTGCCAGTATGCAGCATGGTGTTGTTGGCGGCATCCACCCCGACCACGGAACTGAGGTTGTTCACATCCGGATCTTCCAGGATCACCTTGGCCGCCTGCTGCTGCAGGGCCGCCATCTTCTCGTAAGAGACGGCCTTGCCGGTTTCAAGGCGCGCCTGCAGCTGCCCGGTGTCCTGGGTCGGGAACAGGCCTTTTGGAATCACCACATACAGCAGCACCGTCAACAGCAAGGTGCCCAGCGCCACCAGCAACGTCAGGCCGCTATGCTTGATCACCCAGGTCAGCGAGGTATCGTAATGGCCGATCACCCAGTCGAAGAACTGCTGGAAGCGTTGCGCGAAACGGCTCGGTTTTTCGTCGGCGTGGCTTTTCAGCCAGCGTGCCGTCATCATCGGCACCAGCGTCAGCGACACCACGGCGGAAATCAGGATGGTGATCGCCAGCGAGATCGCGAATTCGCGGAACAGGCGGCCCACCACGTCGCCCATGAACAGCAGCGGAATCAGCACGGCAATCAGCGACACCGTCAGCGAGATGATGGTGAAGCCGATCTGCTTGGCGCCCTTCAGCGCGGCGGCCATCGGCGTCTCGCCCTCCTCGATATAGCGGGCGATGTTCTCGATCATGACGATGGCGTCATCCACCACGAAGCCGGTGGCGATGGTCAGCGCCATCAGCGACAGGTTGTTCAGGCTATAGCCCAACAAGTACATCACGCCGCAGGTGCCGATCAGCGAGATCGGCACCGACAGGCTGGCAATCACGGTGGCGCGCAAGCTATGCAGGAAGGCGAAGATCACCAGCACCACCAGCACCACGGCCAGCACCAGCTCCATCTCCACGTGTTCGACCGACGCGCGGATGCCGTTGGTGCGGTCGCTCAGCACTTCCACGTGCATGGCGCTCGGCAGGCTGGCTTGCAGCTCCGGCAGGCGCGCCTTGATGCCATCCACGGTGGCGATCACGTTGGCGCCGGGCTGGCGCTGCACGTTGAGAATGATGGCCTGTTTGGTGCCGGACCATGCGCCCAGCTCCACGTTCTCGGCACTGTCCACCACCTGCGCCACGTCGGTCAGGCGCACCGGCGCACCGTTCTTGTAGGCCAGGATCAGCTGCCGGTAATCCTTGGCGGTGACCAGCTGATCGTTGGCATTGATGCTGTAGGCGCGGGTCGGTCCATCGAAGCTGCCCTTGGCGCCGTTGGCGTTGGCGGCGGTGATGGCGGTGCGCAGCGTATCCAGGCCAAGGCCATATGAGGCCAGCGCATTGGTATCGGCCTGAATGCGCACGGCAGGACGCTGACCGCCGCTCAGGGTCACCAGGCCGACGCCGGACACCTGGCTGATCTTCAGCGCCAGGCGCGTGTTGACGATGTTCTGCACCTCGGTCAGCGGCATGGTGTCGGAGGTGATGGCCAGCGTCAGCACCGGTGCGTCGGCCGGGTTGACCTTGGCGTAGATGGGGGGCGCCGGCAGGTCGGTCGGCAGCAGCGAGTTGCCGGCATTGATGGCGGCCTGCACTTCCTGCTCGGCCACATCCAGCGACTGGCCCAGCGAAAACTGCAGGGTGATGATGGACACGCCGGCGGCGCTGGTAGAACTCATGCGCTGCAGGCCGGCCATCTGGCCGAACTGGCGTTCCAGCGGCGCGGTCACGGTCTGCCCCATCACTTCGGGACTGCCGCCGGGGTACAGCGTTTGCACCTGGATGGTCGGGAAGTCCACCTGCGGCAGCGCCGACAACGGCAGGAACTTGAAGCCGACGATACCCGCCAGGACGATCGCCAGCATCAGCAGCGAAGTCGCTACCGGCCGCTGGATGAATGGTGCGGATGGACTCATTGTTTTGCGGCGCCTTCCTTGTTGCGGCGGTGATGCTCACCGCCCGGCGCCGCTGCGTCGCCGGCGCCATCGCGCTTGCCCTTCCAGCCGCCGGCGCCATGCTCGCCCCTGCCGCCCTGCCCTGGCAAGGTCACTTTCGCGCCCTCTTTCAGGCGGTCCGCACCTTCGGTAATTACCTGCTCGCCCAGTTGCAGACCTTCGCTGATCTGCACTTTATCCACGGTGGCCGCGCCGCGCTTGACCGGGCGCACGGTGACGGTCTTGTCTTCCCTCAGCACGTAGACGAAATCGCCGTTGTTACCGTGGCGCAGAGCCGTCACCGGCACCATGATGGCATCCTTGATGGTGCGCAGTTCCAGGCGCACGTTCACAAACTGGCTGGGGAACAGCGAGGACTTGGCGTTGGCGAAACGTGCCTTGGCCTTGACGGTGCCGGTCTGCGTATCGATCTGGTTATCCAGCGCGTAGAACTTGCCGCTGTCCAGCGTATTGGTGCGGGTGCGGTCCAGCGCCAGCGCCGGCAGCACGGCGCCATCGTTGGCGCGCTGCGCCACGTCTGGCACGCTGTCCTGTGGGATCGAGAACTCGACATCGATCGGTGACAGCTGGGTAATCGTGGCAAGGCCGTTGGCATCGCCGGAGCTCACCAGGTTGCCGATATCAACCGCGCGCAAACCCACGCGGCCGGAGATCGGCGCCACCACTTTGGTATAGCCCAGATTCAGCTTGGCCGTGCCTTCGGCCGCCTTGTCGGTCATCACCGTACCTTCCAGCTGCTTGACCAGCGCCGCCTGCGTATCCACGTCCTGGCGGGCGATCGAATCCTGGCTCAGCAAGGTGCGGTAGCGGTTCAGGGTCAGCCTGGCGTTTTCCAGTTGCGCTTCATCGCGCTGGCGATTGCCGGTGGCCTGCATCAGCGCCATCTCGAACTGGCGCGGATCGATCTGCGCCAGCACCTGCCCGGCCTTGACCATCTGCCCTTCTTTAAACAGCACGCTCTGCAGAATCCCCGACACCTGCGCACGCACGGTGGTGGTGGCCGCCGCCGTGACAGTGCCCAGCGCTTCCAGCGTGACCGGGATATCGCCCTTCTCCGCCGTTGCCACACCGACCGTGGTGGCCGGCGCGCGGCGGCCGCCGCCCGGCCCACCGGGACCGCCGGGGCCAGGCCCGCCCGGACCCTGCGCACTGGCGCCGCCGGCAGGCGTCGCAGGCTGATGGGTCAGATACCAGGCCAAACCACCCAGCCCCGCCATGGCGGCAACGGCAATCACGCTGCCCAGTATCTTGCGGCTGCGCTTAGGTGGGTTGGCGTTCGAAACAGGCTTGGCTTGCGAGTCCATCGTTATCCTTTTTGTAGGCGTGCGTATCCATGGCAAACACACCATGGCGATCAATGCGTGGACTCTAGCATAAGCATTTGGCGATGTCTGTGGGCGACGCCACGGCGATACAAACTCGCTACAAATCAAGGACTTTGCTCACTTTTCGTTAATCTGGCTTTACATATCTTTACCAGCGCGACATCGCTGCTCAACGTGCCCCTCGCATACTGGGTTCACCGTCAACTTAACGAGGACCGACACCATGAACATCTTCAACCGCCAGACCATCGCCGCTTTCCTGCTGGGCTCCACGCTGGCCGTGGGCGTCGGCGCCTACGCCGTCGACCGTCACGGCGAAGGCCACCGCTCGCACATCGGCCGCCTGTACGCCGAAGTGCAAGCCACCGATGCACAGAAGGCCAAGATCGATCCGCTGGTGAAAGCCGCCATGGATGACCTCAAGCCCATGCACGCACAGCTGCACGCATTGCATAAAAGACTACTGGAGCAAGCCAGCGCGCCGACCATCGACCGCGCCGCCCTGGAAGCCACGCGACAGCAGGGCATGGCGCTTGCCGACCAGGCATCCAAACGCCTGATCCAGCTGGTGGCGGACGTCGGCGACACGTTGACGCCGGAGCAGCGCAAGAAGCTGGCCGAGCACCTGAGCCATGGACGCCGGTTCCGCGGCATGTAATAAAATAAACCGCATGAACACTGCAGACCGTATCCTTTTAGTTGAAGACGATCCCCGCCTGGCCGAGATGCTCACCGAGTATCTGACCCAGGCGGGTTTTCGCGTTACCCACGCGCCCACCGGCGGTGGCGCCATGGAGCACATCGCCGCCGCTGAAATCGACGCCGTGATCCTCGACCTGATGCTGCCCGATATGGACGGCCTGGACGTGTGCCGCAAACTGCGCACCAGTTCCGACGTGCCGGTGCTGATGCTGACCGCGCGCGGCGACGCCATCGACCGCATCGTCGGGCTGGAGATCGGCGCCGACGACTACCTGCCCAAGCCTTTCGAACCGCGCGAGCTGCTGGCGCGCCTGCGCGCCATCCTGCGCCGCCGCGTCGACCTGCGCCACCTGGATGCGCCGCGCGGCACCAGCGGCCCAGGCAGCGCACCGGCAAGCGACGAATTCCTGCGCTTCGGCCGCCTGGAGATCGATCCGGCGGCCCATGCGGCCCGCCTGGACGGCGTGCCGTGCGAGCTGACCGCCTACCAGTTCGACCTGCTGCTGGTCCTGGCCAGACACGCCGGCCGCGTGCTGTCGCGCGACGCGCTGATGGACCTGCTGAAAGGCGAACCGCTGGAAGCCTTCGACCGCTCGATCGACGTCCACATGTCGCGCATCCGCGCCGCCGTGGAAGACGATCCCAAAAAGCCGCGCCGCATCATCACCGTGCGCGGCGCCGGCTACCTGTTCGCCAAGGTACAAGACTGATGCTGCCCCGCCTCTACTTCCGCTTTTATGTCGCACTGCTGTTCATCCTCGTGTTGTTCGCGTTTGCGGTAGTGATGATCTGGAACCGCACCGGCAGCCCGCTGGAGCGCTCCAACAATACGCTGGCGCAGGTGATACAGAACGTGCTGGCGCCAGCCGATGCGCCACCCGAAGACCAGCAAGCCGCCCTCGCCCGCGTGGCTGCGGGCCTCAACGCCCACATGACGCTGTACACGCGCGACTGGCGTCCGCTGGCCGTGGTGGGCGAACAAATCCCCGCGCGCCACTGGCGCCGCCAGGGCATGACTGGCCCGCCGCCGGAATCCTTCGTGCGCCTGCCGGACGGCCGCAAGCTGCTGTCCAGCGAACCGCTCGGCTTCACGCGCCCCAAAGCCATGCTGCACAACGCCTTGCTGCTGTTGGCGCTGGGTCTGGGCATCGCCGCTTTCCCGCTGGTGCGCCACCTGACCAAACGGCTGGAACGCCTGCAAATGGGCGTGGAAAAACTCGGCGCCGGCGACCTGACGGCGCGCGTGCCGGTGGAAGGCAAGGACGAGGTGGCGCGGCTCGCGCAAAGCTTCAACCGCGCGGCCGATCAGATCGAACAGCTGGTGGGCGCGCACAAAACGCTGCTGGCCAATGCCTCGCACGAACTGCGCACGCCGCTGGCGCGCATTCGCCTGGCACTGGAGCTGATCCCGGAAGGTATCGATCCAAAGCGCCGCGCGGGGCTGGAGCAGGACATCGCGGAACTGAACCACCTGCTGGATGAAATCCTGCTGGCCAGCCGGCTTGGCGCCATCCCGGAAAACACGGATACGGAAGAACTGGACCTGCTGGCGCTGGCGGCGGAAGAATGCGCGCGCTACGACGACGCCCAGCTGGATGGGGAATCGGCCATGGTAAAAGGCGATCCGCGTCTGTTGCGTCGCTTGCTGCGCAACCTGCTGGAGAACGCGCACCGCCACGGCGTGCCGCCGGCGAATGTGCAGATCACCAGCGCGAACGGCATAGCGACTTTACGTGTATGGGATAAGGGGCCAGGCGTGCCGGACCCGGAATTCGAGCGTGTATTCGAGCCCTTCTTCCGCCGGCGCGGGACCCTGGACAATACTGGCGCCGGACTTGGCCTGGCGCTGGTGCGGCAGATCGCCCGCCGCCATGGTGGCGAAGCGCGCTGCGCCCTCATGAAAGATGGGCGCAGCTGCTTCGAAGTGACGCTGCCGCTGGCGTAACGCCGCTCCCGCGAAGGCGGGAAGGACCGCTATGGCGATTCGCAGAGGCAGTGCGTAATCGCGGTGAATGGTTTCTTCTGCGCCGTGATGTCCGACAGCCAGCCGAAATCATTCGCGATGCCGGCGGCCGCAGCTGGCGGCAGGCCGGTAGTGGCGGTGGCGCCCAGCTTCAGCTGCGCCGCCACGGCGTTGGCTACCGCTTGCGCCGTGCCGCCCCCCACCATCTCGACCAGGCGGTCAAACTTGCTGATCTCGCGCTCCACGTACACCACGCGATAATCGGCCGGCAGCTTGGCGCGCGCGGCGGCGGACTTCAGCGCATCGCCAAAGCTGCCCAGACGGTCGACCAGACCACGATCCTTGGCCTGCGCACCAGTCCACACACGGCCCTGCGCCACTTCATCAATCTTCTCCGGCGTGGTCTTGCGCGCTGCTGCGGCCTTGGTGGTGAACTCCGCGTAAATATGATTGATGCTGCCCTGGATCAGCTGACCCAGACGCGGGTCCAGTGGACGCAGCGGATTGCCCGCGTCGCCCAGCCAGGTGGTCGGCTGACCTGCGGTGTGGATGCCCAGCTTGTCGATCACCTTGTCGGCGGTCGGCAGGATGGCAAACACGCCGATCGAACCGGTGATGGTGTTCGGCTCCGCGATCACCTCATCGGACGACATCGAAATCCAGTAGCCGCCGGAAGCCGCCACATTCCCCATCGAGACCACCACCGGCTTGCCGGCGGCGCGCGTCAGTTCCAGCTCGCGGCGGATCAGCTCCGAGGCAAACGCACTGCCGCCAGGCGAATCGATGCGCAGCACCACAGCCTTGATGCTGTCGTCCTCGCGCGCCAGGCGAATCAGCTTGGAAGTCGAATCGCCGCCGATGGAGCCCGGACCGGCGCTGCCATCGCTGATTTCACCCTGCGCCACGATCACGCCGACGGCATCGCCGGTCAGCTTGCGCGGCACGCGCGCCAGGTAATCATCGAAGCTGACCTGACGGAAGCTCTTGCCCTCGGCATCCGGGGCGCCGCGCTTGATCATCATCTGGCGCAGCTCATCCTTGGTTTTCAGGCCGTCCACAAACTTGGTCGACAGCGACAGCTTGGCCAGGTCGCCGTTCACCGCCGCCACTTGCGCCGGCAGGTCGTTGATGGTCTTCATGATCTGGCCCTGCGGCAGCTTGCGCGCCTTCTCCACGTTATCCGTGTATGAAGCCCACAGAGCGCTGTTCAGATACGACTCGGCCTCGCTGGCCGCCTGCGAAGGACCGTTGGCGATGTAAGGTTCAGCGAAGCTCTTGTAGGTGCCGACGCGCAGCAGATTCACCGTGACGCCCAGCTTGTCGAGCGCATCACGGTAGTAATTGCGATAGCGGCCAAAGCCCTCGATCAGCACCATGCCCATCGGATGCAGATAGACTTCATTGGCATGCGCGGCCAGCAGATACTGGCGCTGGTCATAGCTTGAACCCCAGGCCACCACCTGCTTGCCGGACGCCTTGAAACGGTCAATGGCGCTGGCCACTTCGCGCAGCGAGGCCTGACCGGCGCCTTGCAGCTCGTCGGTCAGCAGCACGGCGGCGCCAACGTCGGGATCTTTGGCCGCCTGGTCCAGCACCGCCAGCACATCGCGCAGCTGAATCATCTTGTGCACCTCGCCGCCGCGCAGATTGGTCACCAGCGCATCGCGTGCATTCACGCTGGATTGCTCGACCAGCTGCCCCTTCAGATCCAGCACCAGCGTAGTCTTGGGCTGCAGCGGCTTCGCACCGCCACCGAAGATCGCGTACAGCAGCACCAGCACCAGCAACAGGAAAATCAGATTGAGGACCGTGCGGCGGCTGGCATCCAGCGCGCGCCAGAAAAAGGCGAAGCCCCTACGGACATAAGAAAACGGTGATTGGCTCATTAACACTCCAGTGGTTGCGTTATTTGCAAGGATGATACTGCTTTTTCGAGATCAGCAATAGGCCGGCAAAAACCAGCAGACCATTCAAGAGTAGCAGCTCCAGCCCCATGCGATAGGTCCCGAACAGCATTTCCTGATTGCAATCAATGACATAACAAATCACCGGCCCGGCCAGCGCCACCAGCGGCGCCCAGCGGTCGCGCAGTGCGCGTCTGGTCAGGATGCCGAAGGCAAACAGGCCAAGCAGCGGGCCGTAGGTATAGCCGGTCAGCTTCAGCACCAGGCCGACCATGCTGGCGTTGTCCACCCATTTAAACACCAGCACCAGCGCCAGGAAGATCGCGCAAAAAGCCAGATGGACACGGTGGCGCAAGCGTATCCGCGCCTGCTCCGTCAGGTCCGTGCGGCGCTGCACGCCAAGAATATCGATGCTGAACGAAGACGTCAGCGCGGTCATGGCGCCGTCGGCGCTGGGGAACAATGCCGAAATCAGGCCGATGAAGAAAATCAGTTGCAGTACAGCCGGCATATGCGCCATCACTACAGTGGGGAAGATCTTGTCGCCGCTGGCCGTGACACCGACCGTGGGAGCGTACAGGTACAGCAGCCCGCCAAGGTACATGAACAGTACCAGTACAGCGGTCAGTACAGTGGTGAGCAGCAGCATATTCTTTTGCGAATCGCGCAGGGTTTCGACCGAAATGTTCTTCTGCATGGTCTCCTGGTCCATGCCGGTCATGGCCAGCACGATGAAAAAACCCGCCAGCACCTGCTTCCAGAAATAGGCCGGGCTGTCGACCGCGGTGGTGACCACCCTGGTCAGGCCGTGCGCCTGCATCTGCGCGATACTCTCCAGCGGGCCAAGATGCATTGCGTGCAGCAGCCAGCCGGCGCAGATCAGCAGGCCAAGCACCATGCCAGTGGTCTGCAGCGTATCGGTCCAGACGATGGTCTTCACGCCGCCCTCGTAGGTGTACAGCAGGATCATGGCGAGGATGACGGTGGTGGTCAGCCAGAACGGCACGCCCATGCTATCGAGGATGGTGAGCTGCAGGATATTCACCACCAGATAAAGCCGCGCCGAAGCGCTCAGCGTACGCGAGATGATGAAAAAGGCCGCACCGCCCTGGTAGGAACGGGGGCCGAGACGCTGCTCAAGATACGTATAGATGGAAGTCAGCTTGAGGCGGTAATACAGCGGCAGCAGAATATAGGCGACAGCGATATAACCGAGCACATAGCCCAGTATCACCTGCAGGTAGCCGAAACCATCGCGGCCGACCGCGCCCGGCACACTGATGAACGTCACGCCGCTCAGCGTCGTGCCCACCATGCCGAATGCCACCAGCACCCAGTTGCTGCGCTTGTTACCGATGAAGAAGCTGTCGTTATTGGCGTTGCGGGAGGTGCGCCATGCCACCACAAGCAGCAGGGAAAAATAGGCAAAGACGAGGGAAAACAAAGAGACTGCGGACATGAGATATAGGCGGCGAATGATTCAAATCGCCGCCAATATACCTCAATCAATGCGCCACAGCGTGGATAGCCTTGTCGCCGTTGGCGTTGGCCGGACGTGGATTCAGGCGATCCAGACGACCGCTCAGCGCAGTCAGGCCGAAGGCGCCCAGCACCACCAGCGCACCGATCCAGCCCGTGTGCACCAGCCCCAGATGCTCGACGATCAGGCCGCCGCCCCAGGCGCCGCCGGCGATACCAAGGTTGAACGCGGCGATATTCAGGCCCGAGGCCACATCAACAGCGCGCGGCGTATAAAGTTCCGCCTGCTGCACCACATACACCTGCAAGCCCGCCACGTTACCGAAGGCCATGGCGCCCCACACCAGTACAGTTGCCAGCACCAGCCATTTATACGGCGCAGTGAAAGTCAACACAAACAGTACAGCGGCCAGGCCGAGGAAAATGATCTTCAAAGCGCCCACCGGACCGCGCTTGTCGGCCAGCTTGCCGCCCCAGATATTCCCCACCGCGACCGATACACCGTACACCAGCATCACCAGACCAACGGCGTTCACGCTGAAGCCAGTGATCTCGGTCAGGATCGGCGCCAGGAAAGTGAAAGCGGTGAACGAACCGCCATAACCGATGGCGGTCATCGCATACACCAGCAGCAGACGCGGCTCAGCCAGCACCTTCACCTGCTGCATCAGCGAAGCCGGCTTGTTATGCTGAATGGTCGACGGCACAAAGATCGCGCTGCCGAGGATCGCCAGCACGCCCAGCGCCGACACGGCCAGGAAAGTTTCGCGCCAGCCGAAGTGCTGACCGATGAACGTACCGAGCGGCACACCGGTGACCAGCGCCACCGTCAGGCCGGTGAACATGATGGCGATCGCGCTGGCCGCCTTCTCTTTCGGCACCAGCGAAGTGGCGATGGTCGAGCCGATCGAGAAGAACACGCCGTGGGCCAGCCCGGTCAGAATCCGCGCCATCACCAGCGACTCATAGCTGGGCGCCTTCCACGCCAACAGATTGCCGAGGGTGAACAACACCATCAGCGACACCAGCAGCAACTTACGCGGCACCTTGCCGGTCAGCGCCGTCAACACCGGCGCCCCGATGGCCACGCCCATGGCATACAGGCTGACCAGCAACCCTGCCGACGGCAGATTCACGCCCAGATCGGCGGCGACAGTCGGCAGCAAACCGACGATAACAAACTCGGTAGTCCCGATAGCAAACGCGCTGATAGTCAGCGCAAGCAGTGCAATAGGCATAACTTCACTCCTGAAAAGTTGATGCATGCAGTATCGTGGCTAAGCCTAGGAGGAAAAAGCCTTCAAAATCCAAAACATCTTTGCCCACCGCGCAATGATCGATTCGGGGTCAGCTCTGACATTCGGACAGTTGAACCCATTCTTTGATCTATCTCAATACGCAAAAGAGGGCACTTTCGCGTATTGAGCTGGATCAAAGGATAGCGCTAGCTGTCCGAATGCCAGAGCTGACCCCGAATTGCTTAAGCGCTAGAATTTGGCCATGAACTCTGAAAAACTAGCCCTGCTGCTGACGCGGGAAATGCCTTATGGGAAGTACAAGGGACGCAAGATTGCGGATTTGCCGGGCCATTATCTCGGCTGGTTTGCCCGCGAGGGCTTTCCAGCCGGCGAACTCGGCACGCTCATCGCGCTGATGTATGAAATCGACCATAACAACCTGCGCAGCCTGCTCGATCCTCTCCGCCAGGCCCAGCGGCAATAGTGACGTCCCGGCAATGCGAATCCGTGTATAAATACGTTATTGCATTGTTTTAGGAGAAGGTCATGGCCGCGCATCCACAGGATTGCACCTGTTTCATTATTCCGCCCAAGATGCTGCGCAAGCTGGCGCAAGCCACGCCCGATGCCTGCGAACGCGACTGCCTGCTGGATCAGGCTGAAATCTCCGCCCATTTGCGCGGTCAGCGCTCGGTGGCGCCGGTGGTGATGGGGCTGGCGGTGGTGGCCGGCGAAAAGCGCCGCTCGGTCTACGACGCCCAGAACAAGTCCGCCCTGCCCGGCAAGCTGGTGCGCAGCGAGGATGGCAAGCCGTCCAACGACGTGGCCGTCGACCAGGCCTACGACGGCGCCGGCGCTACCTACGATTTCTTCCGCGAGGTGCTGAAGCGCAATTCCATCGACGGCAAGGGCCTGCGCCTGGATTCGACCGTGCACTATCAGGTCAAGTTCAATAACGCCTTCTGGAACGGCCAGCAGATGGTGTACGGCGATGGCGACGGCAAGCTGTTCCTGGGCTTCACCGGCGCCATCGATGTGATCGCCCACGAGCTCACCCACGGCGTCACCCAATACGCGGTGCCGGGCGGCCTGGTGTATCAGGATCAGAGCGGCGCGCTGAATGAATCGATTTCGGACGTGTTTGGCAGCGTGGTCAAGCAGTGGACGCTGAAGCAGAACGTCGAGCAGGCCGATTGGCTGATCGGCGCCGGCATCATGACGGCGGAAGTCGGCAAGGCGCTGCGCTCGATGGCCGATCCCGGCAACAAGGAGCTCACCTGGTCCGGCGACGACCAGCCGAAAACTATGGCAGGATATGTGGAAAACGGCGACGTCCATACCAATTCCGGCATCCCCAACCATGCGTTTTACGCGGCCGCCATCGCGCTCAAGGGCAATTCCTGGGACAAGGCCGCGCCGATCTGGTACAAGGCACTGTCGCTGTTGACGCCCAACGCCACGTTTGCCGACATGGCCAAGGCCACCGCGCAGGCGGCCGCCCTGCTCTATGGCGCAGACTCGGCGGAACAGCACGCGGTGCAGGCGGCATGGAAGGTCGTCGGCGTCACGGCATAAAGGAAGCACCATGCGTTTGATTCTGCGATGTACAGGAGGCTTCACCGGACCGGCCGGTGCGCAGACGCGCACGGTCGATCTGGCGCAGTTGCCGCCGCAGCAAGCCAGCGAGCTGGAACAACTGCTGCGCGCCAGCGATTTTTTCGCGCTGCAGCCCAAGCTGGTGAAGGGAGCCCCCAAATCCTGGGATTTTCAATACGATCTGGAAGTGGACCAGGATGGCCAGTCGCACTGCGTGCGCTACCATCTGGACGAGGCGCCGCCGCCACTCAAGGCGCTGACCGAAAAGCTCAATGACGAAGTCGCGCCTGATTAGCCTACTTTCAGTTCAGGATAGCCGGTGCGCGCGTCATGCTCGCGTGTGAAGCGCTGCCCCGGCAATAAAGCCAGCAGCAGTTCCGCCGTGGTGCGCACGATGCAGCCCGTCCCGACATGCCCGCCATACACGCGGCCTTGGGCGTCGGACACCGACATGTGCAGGTGCGCCCCATCCGCGGACAGCGAGCCAGCCAACGTCAGTATCTCCAGGTCGCCACGTAGTTCGCCAGGCTCCGGCTGCCCCGCGTAACGCAATTGCGCCACGCTCAGGCTGCCGATGCCCTGCAACACGAAGCCGGCCTGATGACCGCTGGCCAGCAGCGCCGCCACCACCGCGGCCCGCAGGTCGTCGCCGGGATGCAGGCGCAGGGGCAGCGGCTGCATCATCTGCCCAGCAGGCGCGCCAGTTCGCCGCTGGCGATCAGTTTTTGCAGATCGGTGGCGCCGCCGATCAATACGCCGTTCACGAAAATCATCGGGAAAGTCGGCCAGCCGCTCCATAACTTGAGCGCCAGGCGCGGACGCCAGCTGGAAAAATAATTACCATAGCTGAGGTATTGGTACTGGATGCCTTGCGCATCCAGCAGCTTGCGCGCCTTGGCCGGAAAAGGATTCAAGCCCATGCCAACCACCACCACCTTGTGGGCGGCAATGGCGGCTTCCACTTCAGCGATCAGGTCGCGATGATAACTACCGATCTGCGCCAGCGCGGCAGGATGGATACGGGCTTGGTCCAGGATGTGACGAGTCATTATTGCCTTATAAATTGAGTTTGGTGATTTTGGTGCCTTCCAGGTTCAGGTTGGCCATCAGGCCGGCATTGGTTAAGACGAATGCCTGTACCGGATTATTGGCGGTGTTGGTGTCGATTTCGCCATTGGCGCCCACTTTGATCAGCGCCACCGAACCATCCACCCCCGCCGTCCAGCCTTTGCCGTTGCGGAATTTGTCCAGCGCCTCGCGGCTCATGAATAACAGTACCACTGCCTTGGACTGCGCACCAGCCTGGAAGCCGACCGATACTGACGCCACGCTGTAATAATCGGCCACCGCGCCGCCGGTGCGCAGCACGCCCTTGCCGTACTCGCCGCCCACCACCAGCCCGGCCGCCACCACGTTCGGGAACACCAGCACGCCATTGGCCTTGTGCACCAGCTCGCGCGAGCCTTTGACCTCTTTGTACAGCCTCTCCAGCGTATTGTATGCACCTTGCTCGATCTCGGTCTTGACGGCGGCGCTGCTGGGCTTGGCCGCGCCGGTGGTGGTGGTGCAACCGTTCAGCATCAGACCTGCACAGGCCAGGGCCAGGGTGGCGGCGGTGCGCACCAGGAAAGTCCGTTTTTTCATGGCAGTCTCCAAAGGAAAAGGGGCCGCGGCAGCGGCTGACATCAGGGGAAGCAAAGCTTAGTCAATTATAAACTCGGCGCGGCCCTCTTCCATGCACTGCTGGGCGCACTGTCCTCCCGCATGACGCAGCGCCCGGTGTCCTGGCGATCAGCTTGGTTCAGCGGGTATTGAATGCAAGGCGCTTGCCTTCCCTCAGCATGGCCGCAAACTCGGCGGCCGGCACCGGCTGGCTGAACAGATAGCCCTGCAATTGGTCGCAGCCCAGCTCGCGCAGGAAGGCCATCTGCTCGGCCGTCTCCACGCCTTCGGCCACGATTTCCTGCCGCAACTGCTGCGCCATGGTGACGATGGCACGGGCGATGGCGCAATCGTTTTCTTCATACGGCAAGCCGATCACGAAAGCGCGGTCGATCTTGAGGGTGCTGATCGGGAATTTCTTCAGGTAGGCCAGGCTGGAATAGCCGGTGCCAAAGTCGTCCAGCGCCAGCGCCATGCCCATCGCCACCAGCTGGTTCATGATGGCGATCACCTTGTCGGTGCCGCGCACCAGCAAGCTTTCCGTGATTTCCAGGTTGATCTGGTCCGGCTGCACCTGGTGTTTTTCCAGCACCGCCGCAATCCGCCTGGGCAGCTCATGATCAAACTGACGTGCCGACAGGTTGACGGCAATCGGCGGCATGATCAGGTTGGCGTCGCGCCACTCGCGCACCTGCCGGCACGCTTCTTCCAGCACCCAGGTGCCAAGGTCGAGGATCAGCCCGGTCTCTTCCGCCACCGGAATGAACACGCCCGGCGAGACCAGCCCGCGCACCGGGTGGCGCCAGCGCAGCAGCGCCTCGGCGCCGACGATGCGGCCGCTGCGCAAGCTCACCTTGGGCTGGTAGTACAGCTGCAGCTCGTTGTTGCGCAGCGCCTGCCGCAGTTCGCTCTCGATGCGCAAGTGCTCCTTGGCGCGCTGGTTCATCTCTTCGCTGTAGAACAGGAAGTTGGATTCAATGCTCTGTGCCGCCTTGGCCACCGCCACGTCCGCGCAGCGGATCAGCGTGGCCACGTCGACCCCATCCTCGCTGTAGGAAGTGATGCCGATGTGCGCGCCAACCTGCAGGTTGTGCGCGGCGATCGCGATCGGCGACGACAAGGCCGCCAGCAGCTTCTGCGCCACGATGCCGGCGTGTTCGCGCTTTTCCACGTGCAGCAGCGCGATGGCAAAGCGATGGCCGTCAAGCCGCGCCAGCACATCGCCTTCGCGCAGCGAGTTGCGGAAGATGCGGCCGATTTCGCACACCAGCTCGTTGCCGATTTCGTGACCCAGCGTGTCGCTGATGGCGCCCACGCGGGTGATTTCCACCACCAGGATCGCGCCGTGCTCGCCAGTGCGCTTGGTTTCGGTCAGCGCCTGCCCCACCAGCTGCGACAGCAGGCACAGATTGGGCAGGCCGGTCAGCGGGTCGTAGTTGGCCATGCGCTGCATGCGCGCCTCGGCGTCCTTGTGCACGCTGATGTCCGAAAACAGCGAGAAGGTATGACTGATCTTGCCGCTCTGGTCGCGCACCGCGCTGATGGTGACCGACTGCGGGAACAATTCGCCATTCTTGCGTTTGCCGATGATCTCGCCGCGCCACGGCCCGCCGCCCTGCATGGCCGCGCGCACCTTGGCGCGGAAGTCGGCGTCGTGCACGCCCGAGCGCAGCAGGTCCGGGGTCTTGCCGATCGATTCGGCCGGGGTGTAGCCGGTGATCCGGGTGAAGGAGGAATTGATGGAGACGATGCGCTCATGGGCATCGGTAATCAGCACGCCCTGCTCGCTGTCCTCGATGATGCGCGCATGCAGGTTGACCTTGTCCAGGTCCGACAGCGCCTGGTTGGCTTGCGACAGCCGCACCAGCATGCCGACCGGCTCGCCATCTTCGTGGCGCAGTGCGATGTCGAGGTGGACCCAGATGATTTCGCCGTTCTTCTTGCGCCGGCGCACCTCGGTGCGGGCAGCGGCCTCGCCGGGATGGTGGTCGAAGAACAGTTCCGCGATATTGCCTTCCTCATCGTCCTCGGCGTACAGGAACAGCACGTGCTGGCCGATCACTTCGGCCGCGGTGTAGCCAAACATCCGCTCCGCACCCTGGCTCCACGCGGTCACGTAGCCGGTGAGGTCGAGCGCCAGCGAGGCGTCCAGCGCCGGCATGTCGGCCGGTTTCAGGGATGATTGAACTTCGATCAGTGCCGCATCCAGTGCGGTCAGCGTTTGCGCCAGCGCGTCGCCTTGTTCACTCCGGGCTTGGCGGCTCAGGGCGAGGCAACGCTCGATCGCTTCACGCATGGGGGCTACCTGCCTTACCCGCCGCCACGCTTTGCATCCATAAATGGGCGTCGACGGCGATCCGGTTGTAGGTGTCGGTATCGACCTGCAGGCAGCCGGCCAGCGCCTGCTCATCCGCGCGCTCGGCGGCTTCCACCACGCACAGCAACTGCCCCATCTCGCCCTGCCGCGACAGCAAGGCCTGCTGCACGGATTCGCTGATGGTCAGCGGCTTCAGCACCTCTTCCAGCGGCATGCCAAACAGCACGCCCAGCAAGGAGAACATGCCAACCATGAAGGCTTGCTCCTGGTGCTGCTTGTCCTCGCCGCTGGCCTTGGACAGCAATTCCATCGACCGCGCCCGCACCGCCACCCGCGACAGCAGCATGGCCGAGCGCGGATCGCCCTCGCGCGACGAGAACAGCATCAGGTTCAGCCAGCGCCGCAGCTGCGAGCGGCCCAGGATCAGGATGGCTTGCGAAAAACTGGTGACGCGGCGGCCGGTGCCCATGCCCAGCGAATTCACCAGCCGCAGCAGGTGATAGGACAGCGTGGGATCCTGTCGCAGCAGCGCTTCGATTTCGTGGGTATCGGCATCGGCCGACACCAGTTGCACCAGCTGCAGCGCCAGCGCGCGCGAGGCCGCTTGGGTGCCAACTGCCTTGGCCGGCGGCGCCATGAACCACTGGCCGGCGATCCATTGCACTGCGGGCGGCAATTCCTTGGGCAGCTCGTCGTCGGCGCGCTGCAGCTTGTCATCCGGCAGCGCCTTCCAGCCGGCCTGCGCCAGCGCCTGGTTGAGGTCCTGGCTGGCGCCCGCGCGGTAATAGCAGTTCATGCTGCCGGCGGCCACTTCTTCAAGCAGATTCATCGGCGGCTGCGCCGCTCCGGCCGGCAGGCGCGCTGCGTCAAACAGCAACGCCGCCGGACTGCCGGTGCGGTCGGCCAGGGGATGCAGAAAAACAGGTGACGTGGCAGTCGTTACAGTCATGGAAAGGTTCCAGCGGGAGACGGCAATTATCCTGCTATGGTACTCCGAAACTATTGGCCTTAGTCAATATTATGATGCGGCAGATGGGAGAGCAAACGCTCGAACAGGCCCGGCTGGCGCATGCGGTTCAGCCACCAGTTGAGCGCCGCGCCGTTTTCGCCGCTGCGCCAGGCGAGATAGAAGGTTTCGGCCGGCTTCGGCTCCTCCACCTGCTTTTCCACCAGCAGGCCGGCGGCGATGGCGGCGCGCGCGCACGGCTCCGGCAGGAAGCCGAAGCCCATGCCGGCCAGCTGGTACTGGAATTTGGTCTTCATGTCAGGCACGGTCAGCGTGTCTTGGCCCAGCAACAAACCCACCGTGCGCGGCGCCATCTGGCGCGCCGAATCGGCCACACTGATGGCGCGGTGGTGCTGCAAATGGCTGCGCCCCAGTTTGTCCTGAACATCCGCCAGCGGGTGCGAGGGTGCCACCGCAAACACGAAATCGACCTTGCCGATCGGTTCGGAGATGTAGCCGCCGCCGGCCGGGCCGTCGCCGGCCGCGCCCACCAGCAGGTCAACGCGGCGGTCCAGCAGGGCTTCCCAGGTGCCGGACAGGGCTTCCTGCACGATGCGCAGGCGGGTCTGCCGGGCCACCTCGTAGAAGGCCGGCACGTCGGCATGGAACAGGCACGGCGAGAACATGGAATCCATGGCCACCGCCAGCTCGGTCTCCCAGCCGGAGGCCACGCGGCGCACACGGTGTTCCAGGTCTTGCGCCGCTTTCAGCAGGTAGCGGCCCTCTTTCAGCAGTTCGGCGCCGGCGGCGGTCAGTTCCACCCGCGGCCCGTTGCGCTCGAAGACCTGCACGCCGAGATCATCCTCCAGCTTGCTGACGGTGTAGGAAATCGTCGAGGGCACGCGGTGCAGCTCCTTGCCGGCGGCGGAGAAGGAACCGCGCCGGTCAATGGCGTCCACGATTTGCAGGGCTTCCAGGCTTAATCTGAGCATTCGAATTTTTCGATAGTAGAGGGGTAATTTTTCCGTTTTTTTATTTTGAAACGGGGGCCTACAATGTGTTCATCGCTTTCAAAATTATCGCACATTCAAAGGAGCTTACCATGTTGCAAGTACGTCATTCTGATTCCCGCGGCAAAGCCAACCACGGCTGGCTGGATTCCAAACACAGCTTCTCGTTTGGCCATTATCACGATCCTGAGCACGTCGGCTTCGGCCCGCTGCTGGTGATCAACGAAGACAAGGTCATGGGCGGCCAGGGCTTCGGCACCCACGGTCACCGCGACATGGAGATTATCTCCTACGTGCTGAGCGGCGCGCTGGAGCACAAGGACAGCATGGGCACCGGCTCGGTGCTGCACTACGGCGACGTCCAGCGCATGAGCGCCGGCACCGGCGTGCGTCACAGCGAGTTCAACGGCGACCGCACGCAGCAGGTGCATTTCCTGCAAATCTGGATCCAGCCTGACCAGATCGGCATCCCGCCCAGCTACGAAGAGAAACACTTCACGCCGGAGAGCAAACAAGGCAAGCTGGCCCTGATCGCCTCGAACGATGGCCGCAATGGTTCGGTGCTGATCCACCAGAAAGCCGAGATCTACGCCTCCATCATGGCCGAGGGCGACCGCCTGACCCATGAGCTGAAACCGGGCCGCATCGCGTATGTGCACCTGATTCGCGGCGCGGTGACGGTCAACGGCGTGCATCTGAAAGCCGGCGACGCCCTGAAAATCACCGATGAGGCGCTGGTGACGCTGGAACAGGCGGAAGACGCCGAATTGCTGGTGTTCGACCTGCCTCAGCAGTAAGGCTTGAAAAGCTAGAGGCTGGCCCAAAATAAATTTCTGCCAGTTTTGGTATCATGAAGGGCGCGCCGGGTCTGTTGGAACAGCCCGGCGCGCCTTTTTTACCTAGTTATGAACAGAATAAAGAGCAAAACCATGTCGCACAGCGCAGAACTCACCTCCACGGACGAACTGAATTACGTCACTTCCTGCGCCTTGCCGACCCCATGGGCCCAGTTCACCCTGCACGCCTTCGTGGAAAAAGCCACCGGCAAGGAGCACCTGGCCATGGTGCTGGGCGACATCGGCAATGGCGCGCCGGTGCTGGCGCGCGTACACTCGGAATGCCTGACCGGCGACGTGCTGTTCTCGCAACGTTGCGACTGCGGCGCCCAGCTCGAAGGCGCCCTCAAGAAGATTGCCGACGAAGGCCGCGGCGTGCTGCTGTACCTGCGCCAGGAAGGCCGCGGCATTGGCCTGGTCAACAAGATCCGCGCGTACCGGCTGCAGGAGGCCGGCGCCGACACGGTGCAAGCCAATGAACAGCTGGGCTTCAAGCCCGACCAGCGCACCTACGGCCTGGTGAAACCGATGCTGGAACAATTCAACGTCAAAAGCTTACGCCTGATGACCAATAATCCGCGTAAGATCGATGCCATGACCAAATTGGGTGTTGAGGTTGCCGAGCGGGTTCCGCTGCTGGTCAACCGCAATGCCTTCAACCAGTATTATCTGGATACCAAGGCCGCCAAGCTGGGCCACATGATGACGCCGCTGACCCCGGCGCCGGTGGAGGATGGCGCGCTGTAAGGTAGTAACGTTTTAAGGACTGCATGAAAGTCATCAAGCTCGCCCGCATTCTTGCTTTAACCTGGGCCTGCGCCGGCGTTGCCAGCGCGGCCTCCGCCGCAGACCCTGCCGCCGCACAGCAAGCGGCCGCCCCGGCGCCGCATGGCGCCAAGGCAGCCACGGCGGCTGCGCCCGCACCGCACGCCGCCCGCAACACCACACCCGCCACGCCCGCCGCGACCGCCAGCCCGTCTGGCGCGGCGCCGTCATCTGCTGCGGGCACCGGCGCCGACGCCGCAGCCAGCGCCGACAGCGCGCCGCTGCCGCCGCCCTCCAGCGCCGCCCAGCACCTGTACGCCGCCGCCAAGCACGACATCTTGCAAGTGCGCTCGCTGCTGAAAAGCGGCCGCACGCAGTCCTCGGTCGGTTCCGGCTTTTTGATCGGCACCAGCAACCTGGTGCTGACCAACTACCACGTGGTCTCGCAATTCGCGCTCGATCCCGACACCTACGTCGGTGAATGGGTGGACACCAGCGGCCAGCGCGGCAATGTCGAACTGCTGGCGGTCGACGTGCTGCACGACCTGGCTGTGCTGCGGGTCAACCGCAACGGTACCGGCTTCTTCAAGATGCCCGAACAACTGGCGCGCCTGACCCAGGGCCAGTACCTGTACTCGATGGGCAACCCGCTTGACCTCGGTTTCGCGATTTCGGAAGGCGCCTACAACGGCGTCATCGCGCGCAGCTTCTACGACCAGCTGATGTTCACCGGCCCGATCAACTCCGGCATGAGCGGCGGCCCGAGCGTGACGGCGGACGGTTCGGTGGCCGGCGTCAACGTCTCCAAGCGCCTCGACGGCGAGCTGGTCAGCTTCCTGGTGCCGGCCCGTTACGCCCAGGACCTGCTGAAAAAAGTCGAAGCCCAGCAAAAAGCGCCGGCCGACTTCACCGCGGTGGTGGCCGGCCAGTTGCTGAGCCACCAGTCCGCGATGGTCAACCAATTGCTGGCCAGCCCGCTGAGCCTGAAGCCGATGGGCCCCTACCAGGTGCCGGTGCGCGAATCGGAGCAGATGCGCTGCTGGGGCCGCTCCAACGTCAAGGCCGACAAGCCGTTCACGGTGGACGACGCCAGCTGCGCGATGGAATCGGCGATCTTCGTCAGCGGCTCGCTGCAGACCGGGCAGATCAGCATCCGCCACCAGTTCCTGCGCAGCGCCGGCCTCGACAAACTGCGCTTCGCCCAACTGGCCAGCGCCTCCTTCAAGAACGAACACTTCGGCAGCAACAAGGACTCGCGCCTGACCGGCCCCAACTGCACCGAAGACTTCGTCAAAAACAAAGACCTGCCGCTGCGCGCCGTGCTGTGCGTGCGCGCCTACCGCAAATTCGCCGGCCTGTACGACTTCGCGCTGCTGACCGCCAGCACCGACCAGGGCCTGATGAGTCTGCAAAGCCGGCTCGATGCGCGCGGGGTCTCGTATGAAAACGGCCTGCGTCTGTCGCGCGTGTTCCTTGAATCGCTGTCGCTGGCGCAGCAGAAACCGAAGAAAGGAGGCGCGAAATGAAAGCCCCCTACTTCGTCGAAATCCTCGCCCGCAATGGCGACGTGCTACACCGTCACAAGGTCGCTCAACTGCCGATCCGCATCGGCCGCAGCTACGACAACGAAGTCATCCTGGACGACGCCCACAGCGCCGCCAGCCACGCCGTGGTGGAACTGGACGAGCACAATCAGGTCGTTTTGCGCGACCTCGGCAGCAAGAACGGCAGCGTCTACAAAGGCCGCCGCCAGAGCAGCATCACGCTGGACGGCAACACCGTGGTACGCCTCGGTCACACACGGCTGCGCGTGCGGCCGTACGACTTCCCGGTGGCGCCGGAAATCGCCGACACCACCATGCACGGCTGGGAAGGGGCGACGCCGGCCACCATCGGCCTGGTACTGATCGCCGTGTTCTCCTGCCTGGAGACGTGGCTGTCGGACGTCGAACCGTTCGCCCTGATCCGCTACCTGCTGGTGCTGGCCTCCAGCCTGGCGGCCGGCCTGCTGTGGGCCGGCGTATGGGCGCTGGCCAACCGCCTGTTCGGCAGCCATGCGCGCATGGGGCGCCACCTGTTCATTCTGGGCAGCGCCCTGGCGGCCGTGGGATTGTGGCGCGCCGGCAGCTCGGTGCTGGCCTATGCCTGGTCGGCCGAATCGCTGACGCGCTACGGCAACCTGGTGACGCTGGCGATCGCCTGCGGCATGGTGTTCTTCCACCTGCTGACCATCAAACCGCACCACCCGCGCCGCTTCCTGATCACCGCGACCGTCATGCTGCTGGCGGGTTCGGGGCTGATGGTGCTGGCCAACCTGCAAAGCACCGGCCGCGCGGCGGACGAGCTCTACATGTCAGTCCTGCTGCCGCCGGAAGTACGGCACAGTGACGACCGCAGCGTCGACCAGTTCATGAGCAACGCTGGCAAACTGAAAGCGGCAGTCGACACCGCCCGCACCCAAACCATCAAAGCCGGCGCCGCCGACACCGAAGACGACGACGACGACAGCACCGACTAACTCCGGGGTCAAACTCCGGGGTCAGGTCCGCCATTTCTACACGGCCTCAACCGTAGCGGTCGCTACGGTTGAGGCCGTGTAGAAATGGCGGACCTGACCCCGGATTATTTCGGCCAGCCGCGCAGGACCTGGTCGACCACTTCCTGCAGTTGCTGGCGCGTGGCGCCGGCGGCGGCTTGCACGGCCATGCCGTTGGAGATCGTCATGACGTAGCGCGCCATCTGGCTGGCGCAGAAATCGGCCGGCAAGTCACCGTCCTGCTTGGCCCGCTCAAAGCGCGCGCGCAGCCGCACTTCCGCCGCCGCCCGCCGTTCGATCAGGGAGTTGCGAATCGGCAGCGCATCGTCGCTGCACGCCAGCGCGCCATTGATGACCAGGCAGCCGTGCGGCGCCTCTTCTTCGGTCTGGGCATTGGCGTTACCGCGCAGGAAATGCTCAACCACCTCGCGCGCGGTGCTTTTCTCCAGCGCGGCGTCAAACAGCGGATCATGGGTGGCGCCATAACGCTCCAGCGCCAGCCGGAACAGGTTCTCCTTGTTGCCAAACACGGCGTACAGGCTGGGCCGGTTCATGCCCATGGCCTCGGTCAGCTCCGGCAGTGAACTGCCTTCGTAACCTTTCTCCCAGAAAACTTTCATAGCCTTTTCCAGCGCATTGTCCGCATCGAAGGTGCGCGGGCGGCCGATTTTTCTCTCTTTCATACCATTCGGTTAAAAATTCATTGACAAAGCATCTCGCAGACGACATTATGAACCGACCAGTAAAAAACTCAAGCATTTTTACCGCTACAAGGATTCCGTTATGCAAAACAACACCAATACCCAAGCTGTCGAGCCGGTTGAACTACCCGCTGCAGCTCCCCGCGCTTCATGGCCCGGCGTCCTTTCCATCGCCATTGGCGCCTTCGCCCTGGTGACGACCGAATTCCTGCCGGTCGGCCTATTGCCCGCCATCGCCGCCGAACTGGGCGTGACCGAGGGCGTGGCCGGCATGATGGTCACCGTGCCCGGCCTGGTGGCCGCCGTGGCTGCCATCCTGGTCACGGTCGGCATCGGCCGCGCCGACCGCCGCTTCGTGCTGTGGGGCCTGACCGGCACCATGCTGCTGTCTAACCTGATCGTTGCGTTCTCGCATTCCTTCCCGCTGGTGCTGTTTGGCCGCGCCCTGCTGGGCGTGGGTGTGGGCGGCTTCTGGGCGCTCGGCCCGGCCTTGAGCACGCGCCTTGTGCCACAGGGGATGGAGCCGAAAGCGCTGTCGATGATTTTCGCCGGCGTCTCGATCGGCACTGTGGCCGGTGTGCCGGCGGGCGCGCTGGTGGGTGAATTGTTCGGCTGGCGCGTCGCCTTCCACGCCGGCGCGCTGGTGGCGCTGCTGGTGGTGCTGACGCAAATGCGTCTGCTGCCATCGCTGCCGGCGAAAGAGTCGATCAGGTTCAGCCAGTTGCCTGAGCTGCTGCGCGTGCCGAAGGCGCGGCTGGGCATCTTCATCACCCTGCTGATTTTTATCGGCCAGTTCGCGGCCTACACCTATATCACGCCCTTCCTTGCGCAGGTCGCGCATCTGGATGCCAAAACCATCAGCATCCTGCTGCTGGTGTACGGCGCGGCCGGTCTGGCCGGTAATGTCATCGCCGGCAAAATTCTGGCGCGCAGCGTGCGTGCCGGCTTGATCGCCACCGGTGTGGTGATGGGCATTTCCACCCTTGCCCTGCCCTTGCTGGGCACCGGCCTGATTGGCGCGGCGCTGCTGGTGGTGGTTTGGGGAATTGCATTTGGCATGATGCCGATGTCGGTGCAGACCTGGATCTTCCAGGCCGCGCCGCATGCCATGGAAAGCGGTGGCGCGGTCTTTGTCACCACCGCGCAGATCGGCTTGTCCAGCGGCGCGCTGGTGGGCGGCCTGGCAGTCGATCATCTGGGCGTATCGAGCGCGATGGTGGTGGGCGGCGTGCTGGCGGTGGTAACAGCGGCCATCGCCCTGCTGTGGGCGCGTGACGCCGAGAAGCCTGCCGTGAAACTACACGCAGTGCATTAAAGCCGCACGCGCCGGTAAGCGCCGAGGAAGACCTCGGCCTCGCTGTCCGACAAGGCCTTGATCTCGTCGCCGTGCCAGACATACAGGTACTGCGGCCCGCCAAGGCGGTCGGTCAACTTGGCGTTGACCAGGAAGATGGTCCCCAAAGGGTAGATGCTGGTGTCGCTCATGCGGCGCGAGCATTGCACATTCAGGTCGGTCGCATAGGCCTGGCCGGAGACGGGGTGGATCTCCACTTTGCCATGCCATTCGGTGGACTCCACAGCGACCTGCCGGTATGCGTAACTGTCCCGCGCCATCATCTACTCCTTTAAAGCCGTCATGGTAGCAGAGACTGGACGAATTCCAGGAAGGCCAGCGTCTTGGCCGGCGGGTGATGGCGCGACGGATAATACGCATACAAGGGAAAGCGTTCATCCGGCCATGCGGTCAGCACCGGCACCAGCGCGCCGCTGCGCACCATCGGCTCGACCGCGATGTCGATCACTTGGGCCAGGCCGTAGCCTGACATCAGCAGACTTTCCATCATGCCGGCCTCGTTCAGCGTCACCTGGCTGTGCGGATGGACGATGGTGACCTTTCCGCCGCGATGAAACTCCCAATCGAACGGCCGGCCGGTCGCCGGATTACGGAAATGGATGCAGGTGTGGCCCGGGCTTTCCAGATCCGCCGGCTTTTTCGGCGTGCCGTGCTTGCGCAGGTAACCCGGCGAGGCAACGGTCAGCACGCGCGTGTCCATCAGCTTGCGCGCGATCAGCGATGAGCTTTGCGGCTGGCCAAGGCGGACCGCCAGATCAAATCCATCTCCCACCAGATCGCCCAGATGATCACGCGCCACCAGATCCAGTTCCAATTCTGGATGGCGTTTGAGGAAGCCGCCCAGCCTGGGGCCGAGCAGCAAGCGCGCCCACAGCGGATCAGTATTCACCCGCAGACGTCCGCGCACCTTGACGGCGCCCTCGCCGGCTGAAGCCACAGCGTCTTCCAATCCCGCCAGCAGCGGGACGATCTGCGCGTAGAAGCGCCGGCCTTCGTCGGTCAGCGCGACCTTGCGCGTGGTGCGGTCGAACAGGCGGATGTTGAGCCGCGCCTCCAGCCGGGCAATGGCGCGGCTGACGCCGGACTGCGACATCTCCAGCACCTCCGCCGCGCGCACGAAGCTGCCGCTGTCCACGATGGCAGTCAGCACCCGCATGCCATTCACTGCTCTTTCGTCGAATGTCATATATGCCAATTAGTCATTAATGATATGCATCCCATGCTATCGGAGTATAGGTGGTTTTCCCGCAAAATTCATCCCATCGAACTTTCAAGGAGAACATCATGTATGTAATTACGGGTATCACTGGGCAGGTAGGCTCCGCACTGGGCAAGCAGCTGCTGGCAGCGGGCTTGCCGGTTCGCGCCGTGGTGCGCGATGCGGCCAAAGGCGCGGCATGGGCGGCGCGCGGCGCCGAGGTGGCACTGGCGGATCTGAATGATGCCGCCGCCCTCACCCACGCTTTCAACGGCGCCGAAGCCGTGTTCGTGCTGCTGCCGCCAACGTTCGATCCGACCGAGGGCTTCCCCGAAGCGCGCCGCACCATCGCCGCCTTGCGCGAAGCACTGGCCGCCGCACGCCCAGAGCGGGTAGTCGCGCTATCGACCATCGGCGCCCAGGCGGCGCGGCCCAACCTGCTGAATCAACTGGGCATCATGGAGCGTGAGCTGGGCGCGCTGGAGCTGCCGCTGACTTTCCTGCGTGCCGGCTGGTTCATCGAAAACAGCCTGTGGGATGTGGCCTCGGCACGCGCGACCGGCACTATCGCCAGCTACCTGCAGCCGCTGGACCGTCCGGTAGCGATGGTGGCCTGCGCCGATATCTCGGCCCTGGCGGCAGAGCTGCTGCAGCAGACATGGACCGGTCATCGCGTCGTGGAGCTGGAAGGACCGGTACGCATCAGTCCCGCCGATATCGCCGCAAGCTTCAGCCGCCTGCTGGAAAAAGAGGTGAGCGTCCACGCAGTACCTCGCAACGATTGGGCAGCGCTGTTCATAGCGCAAGGCATGCGGAATCCGACACCACGCATGCAAATGCTGGACGGTTTCAACCAGGGCTGGATTGAATTCGAAGGTCAGCCACGCAAAGGCACCACCACACTGGACGCAGCCATCGCCGGCCTGCTGCTGCGCGGGCCCGCATAAGCGGACGTCCGCGTGACCGCTTGCGGCCACGCGGACAGTCACGCAGCCTTGAAATCAAAGGCTTATCATATGGCACACATATTGCAAAACAAGCCTTATGATCAAAACCAGACTACTTGCTCTTGTCGCCGCAGCGTTCATCGCTCCGGCGTTTTCCAGCGTTGGGCCACAGCCTGCGCCAGCCACGCCCGCCATCGCTGCGCCGCGCGACATACCGTTCAAAGGCGAAATCAGACTGCAGGTCGATGCCACCGACAGCATCCATAAAATCTTCCGCGTGCGCGAGATCATTCCGGTACAAAAAGCCGGCAACATGGTATTGCTGTATCCGCAGTGGGAGACCGGCAGCCATTCGGCCACGCAGGAGGCGGCGCCGCTGGCTGGCTTGACGATCAAGGCTGGCGCCAGGCAGCTCGCATGGCGCCGCGATGTCGTCAATCCTTATGCTTTCCATGTCGAGGTGCCGGCTGGCGTGCGCGAACTGGATATCACCTTCCAGTATCTGCCCGCAGCCGTTGGCCCCAAGCTGATGTCGCGCGATATGCTGATGCTGCCTTGGCAGAAAGTGGCGCTCTATCCGGCTGGCTGGTTTATCCGCAATATCAACGTGCAGGCCGGGTTGACGATGCCGGATGGCTTCCGCTTTGCGACCTCGCTGGAGACGGCTGAAACCAGCGGCAACCGCGTGCAATTCAGGTCCGCCAGCTTTGAAGACCTGGTCGATGCGCCGGTCTACGCGGGCCGCTATACGAAGAGCATCGAGCTGGCCGCGTCAGTACGTCTCAATATGTTTGGCGATAACGAGGCGGCCTTGAATCTGCCACCGGAACTGATCTCCAAATTCAGCGCGATGGCAAAGGCGGTGCCACAGTTATTCCGTTCGCAGCACTACCGGCACTTCGACTTCCTGATGTCGCTGTCGGACATGATGATTTCCGGCGGCGGCGTCGAACACCAGGAATCGACCGAGATCAACGTCTCCGCCAACTATGCGCAGGATGCGGGCGAACAGGCGCTGATGGCAAATCTGGTGGCCCACGAATTCATCCACTCATGGAACGGCCGCACGCGCCAGCCTGCGGACTTGTGGACCCCTAACCTGAATCTGCCAATGCGCGGCAGTCTGTTGTGGGTATACGAAGGCCAGACCGAATTCTGGGCGCACGTCATGACGCCGCGGCTCGGACTGCGCGCGGTGCAGCAGGCGCTGGATGCGCTGGCGGTCGATGCGTCGCTGATGGCGAATCGTCCCGGCCGCGCATGGAAATCGCTGCAGGACAGTACCGTCGACGCGCTTTACATGCCGGCCAAGCCGGTGCACTGGCGCGACTGGCAACGCCGCGAGGACTACTACGCGGAGGGCGTGATGCTCTGGCTGGATGTCGACATGCTGCTGCGCGAACTGACCGGCGACCGCAAGAGCATGCAGGACTTCGCCGCCGTGTTCTTCGGCGCTGGAGACAATGCGCGCACCATCAGCACCTACATTTTCGAAGACGTGTGCAAGACACTGAACAAGATCGCGTCTTACGATTGGGCGGGCTACTTCACGCAACGCCTGAACGCGCACGACGACACGCATCTGCTGGATGGTCTGAAGCGCAGCGGCTATCGCCTGGTCTACACCGATCAGCCAACCGACTATTTCATCCAATACGAAAAAGACCTCGGCGGGACGGACCTGTCCACCTCACTGGGTCTGGTCATTGGCAAGAAAGGTGCAGTCAAGAGCGTGGCATGGGAAGGGCCGGTTTTCAAGGCTGGCATCAGCCTGGGCGCGAGGCTGACGGCCATTGGGGGACAGGCCTATTCGGACGAGGCGCTGAAGCAAGCCATCCGCGACGCTGCTGTCAGCAAGCGCGCCATCGAACTGACCATCGAGGCTGATGGGGCGACACGCAGTGTCAGCGTTCCGTACTTTGACTCGCTGCGCTATCCTCGGCTGGAGCGCCTGCCAGGCACAGAGGACCGCTTGCGCGCTCTGTTAACGCCGTAGCGGCTATTTGCTCGTCACGCCGGGAATGTCGCTGGTGGGACGGGCAAATTTACCCTTGAGATCATCCACACCCGACTGTGGTTTGGCCAGCGATTGAAGATCGCTGCGCTGCTGGCGTGTTTGCGCAGTATCGAGCTTCATCTTGCGGTCGCGGCTCTCGATAAATATCGAAACCGGCGACCGGACGATTCCGCTGCAACACCTTGGCGCCGGCCTCGAGCGCGCGGGTCGTCGCAGACTTCTGCGCCCCCGGCGGTGTCACCAAAGCCAGCCCGACAGCCACTCCGAATAGTTTCCACATCCCCGCCTTCCTGTCGCATCCACCGACAATAAAGGAAGCCGCCAACCACTGTCGCCAGCTTGAACCAGAGCGGGGCGAAGCACCGAGGTATCGATTACGCGGATATCAGCAGCGCGATGGACTCGGCGGCGATGCCTTCTTCTCGGCCGAGGTAGCCCAGCTTTTCGTTGGTCTTGGCTTTGACGTTGACCTGGCTGATGTCCACACCCAGATCTTCCGCGATGTTGGCGCGCATGGTCATGATGTGCGGCGCCATTTGCGGGCGCTGGGCGATGATGGTGCAATCCACGTTGCCAATGCTGTAGCCGGTCGCCACTACACGCCTGGCCGCCTCACGCAGCAGTTTGCGCGAATCGGCGCCTTTGAATTCAGGATCGGTATCCGGGAAGTGCTTGCCGATGTCGCCCAGCGCGGCCGCCCCCAGGATCGAATCGGTGATGGCGTGCAACAGCACGTCGGCGTCCGAATGGCCGAGCAGACCGACGTGGTGAGGAATGTCGACGCCGCCAATGATCAGCTTGCGGCCTTCCACCAGCGCGTGACAGTCATAGCCCTGGCCGATGCGGAATGGGAGTTTGTTCATGTTCAGTCTTCCTTGTAAGCCAGGTACATCTCGGCAATGCGGATGTCCGCCGGCAGCGTTACTTTCAGATTCCTTGGATGGCCTTCGATCAGCCGCGGTGCGTAGCCCAGCATTTCGACCGCGCTGGCGTCATCGGTGATGGCGTTGGCGTCCGGCGCGCTGCCCAGTGCGCGCAGCAGCAGCGCGTAGCTGAACATCTGCGGCGTCTGCGCCGACCATAATCCGCTGCGCGGCACGGTGGCGGCGCTGACGCTCAGGCCATCGGCGCCCGGCGTGCTGCGCTTCATCGTATCCACCACCGGCAAGGCCAGCAGGCCGCCGGCCGGATCGTCGCCCACGCCTTCGATCAGCTGCGCAATCAGCGCCGGTGTCAGGCCGGGACGCGCGGCGTCGTGCACCATGACCATGTCGCCGGCGCCGAGCCGGCCGTCCAGCGCGCGCAGCCCGTTCAGCACCGAGTCCATGCGCGTGGCGCCGCCGCAGCGCAGGACGGTCACGCCATCCAGATCCGCCGGCAGCACGGAGTCGATCACGCCGTCATCCGGGCTGACCACCACATAGGTGTGCGCAACCAGCGGCGACGCGCGGAACGCATCCACCGCATGCCGCAGCATCGGCTTGCCGCCCACGGTCAGATACTGTTTCGGCCCATTTGCCGCCATGCGCGCGCCAACGCCGGCGGCGGGCAGTAATGCAAAATATTTCGTCATAACTTTCTTTATCTTCGGCGGCGCGCGAGGATCGCGGCAATCTCGCCGTTACATGCTTTGCCCAGGCGGGCGTATTCTTCCGGCGAGTCGATCTTTTCCTGCTCGACTTTGCCTTTTTCAAACTCGTCGCGGATGAAGTTGAACCAGTTGCTGTTCACTTCATGCTGCAGCGCCGACAGCGCCGTGCCCGATGGCGCGTACAAGGGCTGGCCGCCAAAGCGTTTGTTCAGCGCCTCGCGCACCACGTTCTGCACGCGCTCCAGATTATCCATGTGCGCCTTCAGGTGACGCATTTCGTGCGCCAGGATTTCCTTGTAAGCGCAGGTACCGGGCGCGAACTCGTTGCCGACATATACCCGCACCGGCGAGTAGTACAACTCGATCTGCACCTTCGGCGCGATGCATTCATAACCGCTGGCCGGGTCCTGGAGCACCGGCCCGCTGTCGACACGCGCCTTGTGCAGGCCTTGCGTCACCGTCAGGCCCAGCGTTTCCATGTTGCGGTTCATGCTGCCGGTGCGTGCGGTCAGTGCGCGGTACGGCAGCTGGTTGTTAATGGTGTAGCCATCCTGCTTGGCCGACAGCACCGAGATCGACTTGGCGATCGTGTCTTCGCAACGGATCTGGAATGGCGTGCGCTCCGCTGCCTGCACGCCGGTAACGGCGAACAGGCTGCAGAGCGCGATCAGCCATTTCATAGCTGCCAGTCGCCAGCGCGCAGTTTATCCAGCCAGAACACGCCGATCACGGTTTTGACGTCGGTGATTTTGCCTTCGCGCACCCATTGCAGCAGTTCGTCGATGGTGGCGGTAAAGGTCTCCAGGAACTCGCCTTCATCCAGTTTGGCCGCGCCAGCTTTCAGGCCGCGCGCCAGGTACAGGTCGAGATGCTCGTCCGAATAGGCAATCGCGTTGTGGATTTTGGTAACGAATTGCCACTCGCCGCCGGTGTAGCCGGTTTCTTCTTCCAGCTCGCGCTTGGCCGCGAGCAAAGGATCCTCACCCTTGTCGATTTTGCCAGCCGGGAATTCGATAAACACATCGCGCAGCGGGTAGCGGTACTGGCGCTCCATCAGCACCGTGCCGTCGTCCAGCAGCGGCAGAATCACCACCGCACCGGGGTGCAGGATGTATTCACGCGCGGTGCGCTTGCCGTCAGGAAGTTGAATGGTGTCGCGTTGGACTTTGAGGAAATGGCCTTCGTAGACCAGTTCGCCGTCGACATGCGTTTCTTTGAGATTGTCCATTGCTGCTCCACATCGTTGAAGAACGATAGTGTATCAGCCGTGAGCCTTGCGCAGGTAGCGGAGGATGAAACCGGGAAAGCCGAGGACCAGGAACATGCAGCCGGAGATCGCGTAGAACTCCCAGCCTTGGGGGAAGCGTGCGCCGATCTGGGTTTCCAGCGCAAAGCCGACCGCGCCAACGACAAGGTAGAGCGCCGTCATTTCCAGCAGCCGGATGAACAGCGGCTTGGCCGGCCATTTGGCCGGCACGACGGCGAACAGCTTGTCGTTGAAGAACGGCAGGTTGGCAGCCGCGATAGCAATCGCGATCACCAACCAGCCGGCGGTGGAGATATCCATCAGGTAGCCAGGGTGACCTTGATGGCCGACAGGCAAGCTGCCAGCAGCGGGCCAGGCAGCACGCCCAGCGCCACGATGGCCAGACCGTTCAGGCTCAGCACCAGCTTGACATCGCCGTAGGCAGCCAGCGGCGCGTTGTCTTCCGGCTCATCGAACCAGATGTGCTTGATCACGCGCAGGTAGTAGAACGCGCCGATCAGCGAGAACATCACCGCAAACACGGTCAGCCAGATCTGGCCGGTGCCCAGCACCGAGTTCAGCACGGCGAACTTGGCGGCAAAGCCCATCATCGGCGGCACGCCGGCCAGCGAGAACAGCAGAATGGTCATCACCACCGCGAACCAGCCGCTGCGCTTGCTCAGGCCTTTGAAGTCGCTGATGTTATCGGCGTCGAAACCGGCGCGCGACAGCAGCATCAGGGTGCCGAAGGTGCCGACGGTGGTCAGCACGTAGGTGATCACATAGTACATGGCGCCGCTGTAAGCCGCTGCGATGCCGGTGCGGTCGGTGGTGCCCGCCACGCCCGACAGCAGGCCCAGCAGCACGAAGCCGATCTGGGCGATGGTCGAGTAAGCCAGCATACGCTTGATGTTGGTCTGGGCGATGGCGGTGATGTTACCGATCGCCAGCGACAGCACAGCCAGCACCAGCAGCATTTGCTGCCAGTCGAACGCCATCGGCAGCAGGCCTTCCACCAGCAGGCGGATGCAGATCGCGAAGGTGGCGATCTTCGGTGCGCCGCCCAGCAGCAGGGTCACGGCGGTAGGCGAACCGTCGTAGACGTCCGGCACCCACATGTGGAATGGCACGGCGCCCAGTTTGAAGGCCAGGCCAGCCACCAGGAACACGATACCGAACACCAGGATGGTCGGCTTGATGGTGCCGGCAGCCACAGCCGCCGAAACGCCGCGGATGTCCAGCGTGCCGGTCGCGCCGTACAGCATCGACATGCCGTACAGCAGGAAACCGGAAGCCAGCGCGCCCAGCACGAAGTATTTCATCGCCGCTTCGGTCGCACGCACATTGTCGCGGCGCATGGCCACCAGTGCGTACAGCGACAGCGACATCAGTTCCACGCCCAGGTAGATGGACAGGAAGTTCGAGCCGGAGATCATGATCAGCTGGCCCAGCATGGCGAACAGCGCCAGCACGTAGAACTCGCCGCCCAGGTTGCCGCTCAGCATGCCGCGGTCATCGGCGTACTGGCGCGAATACACCAGGGTCATGCCGACAGTCAGGTAGGTGAACAGTTTCAGCAGGTTGGCCATCGGATCGGCCACGAACATACCGTGGAAGGTATAGGTCGTTGCGCCCGAAGCGAAGTCGGCGTAGCTGATGCCGGCGCAGACCACCAGGGTCAGCAGGGACAGCACGTAGGTGATCGAACGTTGTGCCTTGGACAGGAACATGTCGATCAACAGGATGGCAGAAGCACCGATCAGCAGCGCGACCTCGGCGTAGGCCGGGACCAGGTTCACGGCGTTTGCTGCTTCTTGAAGATTAGGTGTAATCATTTATGTGTTTCCGTTCTACTTAAGGCAGCTTGCTGTGTGCTACGTGCGCCAGCAGGTCAGCGACCGAGGTTTGCATCGTGTCGGTGAATGGGGCTGGGTACAGGCCCATGTACAGCGTGGCGACCGCCAGGATGCCCAGCATGAAGAATTCACGGCCGTTCAGGTCGACCAGCTCCGCCACGTGGTGGTTGGCCACTTTGCCGAAGATGACGCGCTTGGCCATCCACAGCGAGTACGCTGCGCCAAAGATCAGGGCGGTGGCAGCCAGCAGGCCGATCCAGAAGTTGTACTGGGTGGCGCCCAGGATCACCATGAACTCGCCCACGAAACCGGAGGTCGCTGGCAGGCCGCAGTTGGCCATCGAGAACAGGATGAAGAAAGCGGCAAACTTCGGCATCTTGTTGACCACACCACCGTAGTCGGCAATCTGGCGCGAGTGGGCCTGGTCATACAGCACGCCGATGCACAGGAACATGGCGCCCGACACGAAACCGTGCGAGATCATTTGCATGATGGCGCCCTGCACTGCCATGTTGTTGAACACGAAGAAGCCCAGGGTCACAAAGCCCATGTGCGCGATCGACGAGTAGGCGACCAGCTTTTTCATGTCTTTCTGTACCAGCGCCACCAGGCCGATGTAGATCACGGCGATCAGCGACAGGGTGATCACAAAGCCCGACAGGTAGTGCGAAGCGTCCGGGGTGATCGGCAGCGAGAAACGCAGGAAGCCGTAAGCACCCAGTTTCAGCATGATCGCGGCCAGCACGGCGGAACCGCCGGTTGGCGCTTCCACGTGGACGTCCGGCAGCCAGGTGTGGACCGGGAACATCGGCACTTTGACGGCAAACGCCATGAAGAAGGCGATGAAGATGAAGATCTGCTCCGTCATCGTCAGCGGCGCCTTGTGCCAGTGCAGGATATCCCAGCTGCCGGTCACGTTGTACAGGTAGACGATGGCAACCAGCGTCAGCAGCGAGCCGAAGAAGGTGTACAGGAAGAACTTGAACGACGCATACACGCGGTTGTCGCCGCCCCAGATACCGATGATGATGTACATCGGGATCAGGGTCGCTTCAAAGAAGAAGTAGAACAGCAGGCCGTCCATGGCGGCAAACACGCCGATCATCAGGCCCGACAGGATCAGGAACGCGCCCATGTACTGGGCCACGCGCTTCTGGATCACCTGCCATGCCGAGATCACCACGATCACGGTGATGAAGGCGGTCAGCGGCACGAACCACAGCGACAGGCCATCGATACCCAGCGAGTACCAGATGTTGAAGCGCTCGATCCACGGCGCTTTTTCGACGAACTGCATGCCGTGGGCGGCATTGTCAAAGTGGGTAATCAGCGGGATGGTTACCGCAAAGCTGATCAGCGCGCTAATCAGCGACAGCACGCGGGTGAAGCCCGCGTTGGAGTCGCGGCCTACCGCCAGCACGATCAGGCCGAAAATAATCGGGAGCCAGATCGAGAGGCTCAGGTACGGAGGTAATGAAGATATTGTTGACATCATGGTTATCGTTATCTCTTTGCGTATCAGCTAATTAAGCGTGCCAAAACGGCAGGAAGTAGACCAGGAACCCCAGAATGCCGAGGATCATGACGAACGCATAGTGGTAGATATAACCAGTCTGCGCCAGGCGGGTCAGCGTCGAGAACCAGCCGACCAGTTTGGCGCTGCCGTTCACCAGCAGGCCATCGATCAGGGTCTTGTCGCCGACATTCCACAGGCCGTTGCCCAGCAGGCGGGCGCCGCCTGCGAACACGGTCTCGTTGAACTTGTCCATGTAGTACTTGTTGTCCAGCAGGGTGTGTACGGCCTTGAACTTCTGGTAGAACCATGCCGGTACGCGTGGATTGATCATGTAGCAGTAGTACGACGCAGCCACACCAGCGATCGCCAGCCACAGCGGCAGCGTAGTCAGCGAGTGGATCGCCATCGCCACAGGACCGTGGAACTCGTGTGCCAGTTCTTCCATGGCGTGGTGGTTTTCACCGACGAAGATCACGCCTTTGAAGAAGTCACCGAACAGCATGGGACCGATCGCCAGGGCACCGATGATGACCGACGGGATCGCCAGCGCAACCAGCGGGAACCAGACCACGAATGGCGACTCGTGCGGCTTCTGGCCTGGGGCCAGGCCGTGGTGAGCGTGGTCGTCGTGATCGTCATGGCCGTGGTCGTCGTGACCATGGTCGTCGTGGGCCGCCGCCGCGGGCGCGTGATGGTGATCATCATGGGCATGCGCCTGACCGAAGCGCTCCTTGCCGTGGAATACCAGGAAGTACATGCGGAACGAGTAGAACGCAGTCACGAACACGCCAGCCAGCACCGCAAAGTGGGCGAAGCCGGCGCCAGCGATGTGGGTCTCGGCCACAGCTTCGATGATCGAGTCTTTCGAGTAGAAGCCCGAGAAGAACGGGGTACCGATCAGGGCCAGCGAGCCCAGCAGCGAGGTGATCCAGGTGATCGGCATGTATTTGCGCAGACCGCCCATGTTGCGGATATCCTGGTCGTGGTGCATACCGATGATGACCGAACCGGCGCCGAGGAACAGCAGTGCCTTGAAGAATGCGTGGGTCATCAGGTGGAACACCGCCACCGAGTAAGCCGAGCAGCCCAGCGCCACGGTCATGTAGCCCAGCTGCGACAGGGTCGAGTAAGCGACCACGCGCTTGATGTCGTTCTGGATGATGCCCAGGAAGCCCATGAACAGCGCGGTGATCGAACCGATCACGATGATGAAGGACAGCGCGGTGTCCGACAGTTCGAACAGCGGCGACATGCGCGACACCATGAAGATGCCGGCGGTCACCATGGTTGCCGCGTGAATCAGTGCCGAAATCGGGGTCGGGCCTTCCATCGAGTCTGGCAGCCAGACGTGCAGCGGGAACTGTGCCGATTTACCCATGGCGCCGATGAACAGGCAGATGCAGGCCACCGACAGCAGCATCCAGTCGGTGCCCGGCAGGGTCAGCGCGGCCAGTGCTTCGCGCTTGGCAAACACTTCCTGGTAGTTCATCGAACCGGCGTAAGCCAGCAGCAGGCCGATGCCCAGGATGAAGCCGAAGTCACCCACACGGTTGACCAGGAAGGCCTTCATGTTGGCGAAGATGGCGGTCGGACGGGTGTACCAGAAGCCGATCAGCAGGTAGGACACCAGACCCACTGCTTCCCAGCCGAAGAACAGCTGCAGGAAGTTGTTCGACATGACCAGCATCAGCATGGAGAACGTGAACAGCGAGATGTACGAGAAGAAGCGGTTGTAGCCTTCGTCTTCCGCCATGTAGCCGATGGTGTAGATGTGCACCATCAGCGACACGAAGGTCACCACGCACATCATCATCGCCGACAGCGAATCGATCTGGAAGCCGACTTCCATTTTCATGCCGGCCACCGTCATCCAGTTATAGATGGTGCCGTTGAAGCTGGCGCCGTTGATGACGTCATTCAGCGTCATGGCCGAAATGATGAATGCCACCAGCACGCCCAGGATGGTCGCCGCGGTTGCGGTCTTGCGACCGACCACGTTGCCGAAGAATTTAGTTCCCAGCAGGCCGGCCACCGCCGCGCCCGCGAGGGGCGCCAGTGGTACGACTAGCAGGAGATTAGGGTTAAGTGTAACCGCCATGATGAACCTTGATCGTTATTTTTCGAGAGGTTTAAATTAGCCCTTCAGGCTGTCCAGGTCTTCTACGTTGATGGTGTCCAGATTACGGAACAGCACCACCAGGATCGCGAGGCCGATTGCCGATTCGGCGGCCGCCACGGTCAGGATAAAGAAGACAAAGATCTGCCCTGCCGCATCACCGAGGTAATGCGAGAACGCGATGAAGTTCATATTCACTGCCAGCAGCATCAGTTCGATGGCCATCAGCAGGATGATGATGTTCTTGCGGTTCAGGAAAATACCAACGATCGAGATCGCGAACAGGATCGCGCCCAGAACGAGGTAGTGAGCCAGGGATAAAGTCATGGTGCCTCCTTAACTTCAGTTTCGGCCGCGCCACGGTTGGTGACCGGATCGATCTTGACGATCTTCAGACGGTCATTGCGTTTGACGCGCACGGCGTCGGCAGGGTCGAAGTGTTTGGTGTCCTTGCGCTTGCGCAGGGTCAGCGCCACGGCTGCAATGATCGCGACCAGCAGGATGGCGGCGGCGATTTCAAAGCCGTAGATGTATTTGGTGTAAATCAGCATGCCCAATTCCTTGGTGCCGCCGATGTTGCCGGCTGCAACAGCCTGCTGGTCGAACGACAGGAAGGAGCGCCACAGCACGGCGGCCATTTCCAGCACGATGATCACGCCGACGAAGGAAGCCACCGGCAGGTAGCCCCAGAAGTTTTCGCGCAGCTTGTCGGTGTCGATGTCCAGCATCATCACCACGAACAGGAACAGCACCATCACGGCGCCGACGTAGACCAGCACCAGCACGATGGCCAGGAACTCGGCCTCCAGCAGCATCCAGATGCCGGCGGCGTTGAAGAACGCCAGCACCAGGAACAGTGCCGCGTGCACCGGATTGCGGGCCGTAATTACGCGCGTCGAGGCCAATACCATGATGGCCGCGAAGACGTAGAACAAAGCAGTTTTAAATTCCATAACTAACCCAAGAGACGTACAGTTTGTTGATCAAATCCCTGACCAGGTAGGTGCCTGCCGGTGGCCTCGCCTTGGCGAGGTCAGGACAGGCGCCGTGTCAGCGATAAGGAGCATCCGCCGCGCGGGCCTCGGCGATCTGGTTTTCATAACGATCGCCAACGGCCAGCAGCATCTCTTTCGTGTAGTACAGATCGCCGCGTTTTTCGCCGTGGTATTCCAGCACATGCGTTTCAACGATCGAATCAACCGGGCACGACTCTTCGCAGAAACCGCAGAAGATGCACTTGGTCAGGTCGATGTCGTAACGGGTGGTGCGGCGCGAGCCGTCATCACGCTGTTCCGATTCGATGGTGATGGCCATCGCCGGGCACACTGCTTCGCACAGTTTGCAGGCGATGCAGCGCTCTTCGCCATTCGGGTAGCGGCGCAGTGCGTGCAGGCCGCGGAAGCGAGGCGACATCGGGGTCTTCTCTTCCGGATACTGCACGGTGATCTTGCGCGAGAACATATACTTGCCCGTCAGCGCCATCCCTTTGATCAGCTCGGTCAGCATGAAGCTGCCGATGAAATCTTTTAAACGTTCCATTTTCTTTAATCCTTACTTCCAGATATTCCAGGACGTCTGCATCCAGCCAGCCACGAACACCAGGTACACCAGCGTCAGCGGGATAAAGACTTTCCAGCCCAGACGCATGATCTGGTCGTAACGGTAGCGAGGGAAAGTACCACGCACCCAGATGAAGACGGACACCAGGAAGAACGCTTTCGCGAACAACCAGAAGAAGCCGCCGAAACCGCCCCAGAATTCCAGGAAGGCAAATGGTGCCGACCAGCCGCCCAGGAACATGATCGAACCCAGCACCGCGATCAGAATCATGTTGGCGTATTCAGCCAGCATGAACATGGCGTAGGCCATGCCCGAGTATTCCACCATGTGGCCGGCCACGATTTCCGATTCGCCTTCCACCACGTCGAACGGGTGGCGGTTGCACTCGGCCAGGCCGGAGGTCAGGTAGACCACGAACAGCGGCAGCAGCGGAATCAGGTTCCACGACAGGAAGTTCAGGCCGTGCTCGGCGCCGTAGCCCTTCTGCTGGCCTTGCACGATGTCGATGAAGTTCAGCGAACCGGACACCATCAACACCACCACCAGCACGAAGCCCATGGCGATTTCATACGAAATCATCTGGGCCGAAGCGCGCATTGCGCCCATGAACGAGTACTTCGAGTTCGAGGCCCAGCCGGCGATGATGATGCCGTACACTTCCATCGAGGTGATCGCCATCAGCAGCAGCAGGCCGGCGTTGACGTTGGCCAGCACCGCTTCCGGACCGAACGGCACCACCGCCCAGCACGCCAGCGCCGGCATGATGGTCATGATCGGACCGATCACGAACAGGCCAGGGTTGGCCTTGGCCGGGGTGATGATCTCTTTGAACAACAGTTTCAGCGCGTCAGCGATCGGCTGCAGCAGGCCGCCGGGACCGACGCGGTTCGGGCCGACGCGGATCTGGATCCAGCCGATGAACTTGCGTTCCCACAGGGTCAGGTAGGCAACCAGACCCATCAGTGGCAGCAGCACCACGACGATGCGGATCAGGGCCCAGACGGCTGGCCACACAGGGGCCAGCACGCTGTTCGCGCCCAGGGAATTGATGGTATTGACGAATTCAGGCAGAGCCATTATTTCACCTCTCCTGCTTTTTCAACGGTGATGGAACCGAACATGCCGCCCAGTGCAGCGGTCGACGCGTGAGCGGCGGCCACGCGCACGGCGTTGGCTGGCAGTTTGGCGTCAACAGCGGCGACCAGGATCGCGCTGCCGGAACCTTGGGTGACTTTGACCTTGTCGCCGGCGGCAACCCCCAGTTGCTGCGCCAGGGCGCTCGACAGGTGCGCTTGCGGCGCAGCCGCGTCGGCCATCTTCTGCAGCGACTCGGCGCGGCGCACGATGGCGTCGGCAAAGTAGATCGGGACGTCGGCAATGCGTTCGGTGCCGCTCGATACTGCGGTGGCGGCAGCCAGCGGCAGCCTGGACACGTTGTTCAGCTTGGCCGACACATCGGTCACGCCGGCGCCCAGCACTTCGTCGCGGATCGCTTCCGAGGTGTCGTAGTCGAAGCCCGACAGGCCCAGCACGTTGCCCAGCACACGCAGCACTTTCCATGCCGGACGGGTTTCCAGCAGCGGCTTGACGGTGCCGTTGAAGCTTTGTGCGCGGCCTTCGCAGTTGACGAAGGTGCCCGAGGTTTCGCTGAATGGCGACACCGGCAGCAGCACGTCGGCGTAGTCCAGGCCATGCTTGTAGGCCGACATCACCACCACCATCTCGGCTTTTTTCAGCGCGGCGACAGCGGCTTGCGGGTTGTACGCGTCCAGTTCCGGTTCGGCGTTCAGCAGCAGGTAAGCCTGCTTCGGCTCGGTGAAGGCTGGCACTTTGCCGCCGTTGGCGTTGGCAATGTAGGCACCGACGGTGTTGGCCGCTTCGGTCAGGTAGCCCAGCTTGGCGCCGGTCTGCTCAGCGATCCACTGTGCGGCCGCGTGCAGCGCGGCAGCTTGTGGGTGCTGGGTGGCAGCGTTGCCCAGGAACACGCCCTTGTTCTCGCCCGACAGCAGCGAAGCGGCGATCGCGGCAGCCGCGTCCGACGCTTGCACGCCTTCGAAGCCGGCAGGGGCGGCGATCTCTTTGGCCTTGGCCACAGCCACCACCACTTGCGACAGCGCCGACAGCCACTCCGACGGCGCAACAATCATCTTGTTGGCGACGTTCATCAGCAGGTCGTCGTCGCTCGCGTGCAGGATGGACAGCTTGGCGCCGCCCTTCACTGCCGTACGCAGACGGGTGGCCAGCAGCGGGTGATCCTTGCGCAGGAACGAGCCGATCACGAAGGCGCGGTTCAGCGCGCCGAATTCGGTGATCGACATGCCCAGCCATGGGGTCACGTCCAGCGAGAAATCGCTTTGACGCAGACGGGTTTCCACGCTGTCCGAGCCCATGGCGCGGGTCAGCTTTTGCAGCAGGTGCAATTCTTCCAGCGTCGAGTGCGGGGTCGCAACCGATGCCAGCGCGTTGGCGCCGTGTTCGTGCTTGATGTTCTTCAGGCCGTGCGCCACGTATTCCAGCGCGGTCTGCCAATCGACTTCCTTCCACTCGCCGCCCTGCTTCAGCATTGGCTGGGTCAGGCGGTCGGCGGTGTCCAGGCCTTCGTACGAGAAGCGGTCCTTGTCGGAAATCCAGCACTCGTTGACGGCGTCGTTTTCCAGCGGCAGCACGCGCTTGACCTTGCCGCCCTTGACCTGAACGATCAGGTTGGCGCCCAGGCCGTCGTGCGGCGAGACCGATTTGCGGCGCGACAGTTCCCAGGTACGGGCGCTGTAGCGGAATGGCTTCGAGGTCAGTGCGCCCACCGGGCACAGGTCGATCATGTTGCCGGACATTTCCGAATTCACGGTCTGGCCGACGAACGCGGTGATTTCCGAGTGCTCGCCGCGGCCGATCATGCCCAGCTCCATCACGCCGGCCACTTCCTGGCCGAAGCGCACGCAACGGGTGCACTGGATGCAACGCGCCATTTCCTGCATCGACACCAGCGGGCCGGCGTCCTTCGGTGCCACCACGCGCTTGTCTTCTTCGTAGCGCGAATCGCCCTTGCCGTAGCCCACGGCCAAGTCTTGCAGCTGGCACTCGCCGCCCTGATCGCAGATCGGGCAGTCCAGCGGGTGGTTAATCAGCAGGAACTCCATCACCGACTTCTGTGCCTGTACGGCCTTGTCCGACGCGGAGCGCACAATCATGCCCGCCGAGACCGGCGTGGCGCATGCTGGCAAAGGCTTGGGCGCCTTCTCCACTTCGACGAGGCACATACGGCAGTTGGCTGCGATCGACAATTTCTTGTGATAGCAGAAGTGCGGAATGTAGGTTCCCAGTTTGTTGGCGGCGTCCATCACCATGCTACCAGCAGGGACTTCGACTTTTTTGCCGTCTATTTCGATTTCAACCATGGTGATCGTTACCTGTGACGCTTAGATGTAAGCGGGCACGCAGCATTGCTTGTGCTCGATGTGGTGTTCAAATTCTTCGCGGAATTGCTTGATGAACGCACGCATCGGCATCGCCGCCGCGTCGCCCAGCGCGCAAATCGTGCGGCCCTGGATGTTGTCGCAAACCGAGTTCAACACGTCCAGGTCCGACGGGCGGCCCTGACCGTTTTCGATACGGTGGATCATGCGGTACATCCAGCCCGTACCTTCGCGGCATGGGGTGCACTGGCCGCACGATTCTTCAAAGTAGAAGTACGCCAGGCGCTCCATGGCCTTGACCATGCAGCGGGTCTCGTCCATGACGATGACCGCGCCCGAACCCAGCATCGAACCGGCTTTGGCGATCGAATCGTAGTCGAGGTCGGTCTGCATCATGATCTCGCCGCGCACCACTGGCGCGGAGGAACCGCCAGGGATGACTGCCTTGATCTTTTTGCCGCCGCGCATGCCGCCTGCCAGTTCCAGCAATTTGGCGAACGGCGTGCCCAGCGGCACTTCGTAGTTGCCCGGACGCTCAACGTCACCCGAAATCGAGAAGATCTTCGAGCCGCCATTGTTCGGACGGCCGATCGCCAGGTACTTCTCCGGCCCCATGTTCAGGATGAACGGCACCGCGGCGAAGGTTTCGGTGTTGTTGATGGTGGTCGGCTTGCCGTACAGGCCGAACGATGCCGGGAATGGCGGCTTGAAGCGCGGCTGGCCTTTCTTGCCTTCCAGCGATTCCAGCAGCGCGGTTTCCTCGCCGCAGATGTAAGCGCCATAGCCATGGTGCGCGTGCAGCTGGAAGCTGAACTCGCTGCCCATGATCTTGTCGCCCAGGAAGCCGGCGGCGCGCGCCTCTTCCAGCGCTTCTTCAAAGCGGGTGTACACCTCGAAGATTTCGCCGTGGATGTAGTTGTAGCCGACCGTGATGCCCATGGCGTAGGCGCCGATGGCCATGCCTTCGATCAGCGCATGCGGGTTGTAGCGCAGGATGTCGCGGTCCTTGAAAGTGCCCGGCTCGCCCTCATCTGAGTTACATACCAGGTACTTCTGGCCCGGGAACTGGCGCGGCATGAAGCTCCATTTCAGGCCGGTAGGGAAACCCGCGCCACCACGGCCGCGCAGCGACGACGCTTTCAGGTCGGCGATGATTTGTTCCGGGGTGATTTTTTCTTCGATGATACGGCGCAGGGCGCTGTAGCCGCCGCGCTTGACGTAGTCTTCCAAATGCCAATTCTCGCCGTCGAGGCCGGCGAGAATGACTGGATCGATGTGACGGTTGTGGAGTGACGTCATTTCTTCAATTCCTCCACCAGGGAGTCGATTTTATCGTTGGTCATGAAGCTGCACATGCGGTGATTGTTCACCAGCAGCACCGGTGCGTCGCCGCAGGCGCCCATGCACTCGCCTTCCATCAGCGTGAACGCGCCGTCGGCCGTGGTGTCACGGTAGTCGATGCCCAGCTTCTGCTTCAGGTGGTGCGCCGCGCGCTCGCCGCCCGACAGGGCGCAAGGCAGATTGGTGCACACGGTGATCTTGTGCTTGCCGACCGGCTTCAGGTTGTACATATTGTAGAAAGTCGCGACTTCCTGCACGGCGATGGCCGGCATGCGGATGTAGTCCGCCAGTTCCTGCATGACGTCCGGCGACACCCAGCCCAGCTCCACTTGCGCGTGGGCCAGCGCGGCCATCACGGCCGACTGGCGCTGATCGTCTGGGTACTTGGCCAGTTCGCGATCGATTTTTTTGTAGCACTGCTCAGATAACAACATTCTTTTGCCTCTCGGACTTAGCGGTCAATACTGCCGAACACGATGTCTTGCGTGCCAATGATGGTCACAGCGTCGGCAATCATGTGGCCACGCGCCATTTCATCCAGCGACTGCAAGTGTGCGTAGTCTGGAGCGCGCAGTTTCACGCGGTATGGCTTGTTGGCGCCGTCGGACATCAGGTAGACGCCGAATTCGCCCTTCGGATGTTCCACCGCGCTGTACGCTTCGCCCGGCGGCACGTGGAAGCCTTCGGTGAACAGCTTGAAGTGGTGGATCAGCGATTCCATGTTGGTCTTCATGTCCACGCGCGATGGCGGCGCCACCTTGCGGTTGCTGGTCATGACCGGACCCGGGTTATTGCGCAGCCATTCAACGCACTGCTTGATGATGCGGTTCGACTGGCGCAGTTCTTCCACGCGCACCAGGTAGCGGTCGTAGCAGTCGCCGTTGGTGCCGATCGGGATATCGAAGTCCATCAGGTCGTACACTTCGTACGGCTGGTGCTTGCGCAGGTCCCACTGGATGCCCGAGCCGCGCAGCATGGCGCCGGTGAAGCCCATGGCCAGCGCGTCTTCCGGCGCCACCACGCCGATGCCGACGGTACGCTGTTTCCAGATACGGTTGTCGGTCAGCAGGGTTTCGTATTCGTCGACATAGGTCGGGAAGCGGTTGGTGAAGGCTTCGATGAAGTCCAGCATCGAACCCTGGCGGTCTTCGTTGAGCTTGTCGATGGCCTTGGCCGAACGGATGATCGATGGCTTGTGCTGCGGCATGCTGTCCGGCAGGTCGCGGTAGACGCCGCCCGGACGGTAGTAGGCCGCGTGCATGCGCGCGCCCGACACCGCTTCGTAGCAGTCGAACAGGTCTTCGCGGTCGCGGAAGCAGTACAGGAACGGGCCCATGGCGCCGACGTCCAGCGCGTGCGCGCCCAGCCACATCAGGTGGTTCAGGATGCGGGTCATTTCGTCGAACATCACGCGGATGTACTGTGCGCGCAGCGGCACGTCAATGCCCAGCAGCTTCTCGATCGCCATCACATAGGCGTGCTCGTTGCACATCATCGACACGTAATCCAGACGGTCCATGTACGGCACCGACTGCAGGTAGGTCTTTTGTTCCGCCAGCTTTTCGGTGCCGCGGTGCAGCAGGCCGATGTGCGGGTCGGCGCGCTGGATCACCTCGCCGTCCAGCTCCAGCACCAGACGCAGCACGCCGTGCGCGGCCGGGTGCTGCGGACCGAAGTTCAGGGTGTAGTTCTTAATTTCTGCCATGTTCTTACTTCCCGTAGTTTTCTTCGCGGATCACGCGCGGCACGTTTTCACGCGGCTCGATGGTGACCGGCTGGTAGATCACGCGCTTCTGCTCGGGGTCGTAACGCATTTCGACGTAGCCCGACACCGGGAAGTCCTTGCGGAACGGGTGGCCGATGAAACCGTAGTCGGTCAGGATGCGGCGCAGGTCGTTGTGGTTCTCGAACAGGATGCCGTACATGTCGAACGCTTCGCGCTCGTACCAGTTCATGGCGCGCCACAGCGGCGTGATCGATGGCAGCAGCGGCATGTCGTCGTCGGCGCAGAATGCGCGCACGCGCACGCGCCAGTTGTGCTTGACCGACAGCAAATGCACCACCACGGCAAACCGCTGGCCGTCCCAGGCGCCGTCGCCGTAGTTCAGGTAGTCGATGCCGCACAGGTCGATCGCCTGATCGAAGCCCAGCGACTTGTCATCGCGCAGGGTCTGCATCACGCCGTAGTAGTCGGCGGCCTTCACCGTGACGGTGATCTCGCCCAGCGCAAGCACCGTAGTAACGCGATCGCCCAGGGCAGTGCCGAGGGCGGTTTGGAGTTTTTCCAGATGAGTAGTCATTTCTTGTAGCGCCCCCGTTAGCGTGCGATGGTGTTGGTGCGCTTGATCTTGTTCTGCAGCTGCATGATGCCGTACAACAGGGCTTCAGCAGTTGGAGGACAGCCTGGCACGTACACGTCGACCGGCACGATGCGGTCGCAGCCGCGAACCACGGAGTAGGAGTAGTGATAGTAGCCGCCGCCGTTGGCGCAGGAACCCATCGAGATGACCCAGCGCGGCTCCGGCATCTGGTCGTAGACCTTGCGCAGCGCCGGGGCCATCTTGTTGCACAGCGTGCCGGCCACGATCATCACGTCGGATTGACGCGGCGATGGACGGAACACCACGCCGAAGCGGTCCATGTCGTAACGGGCCGCGCCCACGTGCATCATTTCAACCGCGCAGCAGGCCAGACCGAACGTCATCGGGAACATCGAACCCGTGCGCGCCCAGTTGATCAGCTTGTCGGCCGAGGTGGTGATGAAACCTTCGTTTAATACGCCTTCAATAGCCATGGCTTATTCCCAATCAAGGGCACCTTTCTTCCAGATATACCAAAAACCGACCACGAATTCAGCGATGAACACCATCATCGTCACGAAACCCTGCCAGCCCAGTTCGCGCATGGATACGCCCCAAGGGAAGAAGAATGCCGTTTCCAGATCGAACAAAATAAAGAGAATTGCGACGAGGTAGTAACGCACGTCGAATTTCATGCGCGCGTCTTCGAAGGCCTCGAAGCCGCATTCATACGGGGACAGTTTTGCTGCGTCAGGCTTTTTCGGCCCCAGGATGTGGCCCAGCACCTGCGGGGCAATACCTACGCCGAGACCGACGAGGATGAACAAGAGAACGGGGAGATAATTTTCGAGGTTCACGATTGATGAGCTTATGTTGAACGGTCAGTTGAAAGGACACATCGCGGTGTTTTGCGGTGCGCTTAACGTTCGCCCCAATCGTATTGCTGAAGACCAGGATCGAACGACACATCCTCGTAAAAAAGCCAGCTTGGTACCACCCTTGCTGGCCTATATTCTGGTGCCGACGACGAGACTCGAACTCGTACAGCTTGCGCCACTACCCCCTCAAGATAGCGTGTCTACCAATTTCACCACGTCGGCATAAGGCCGTTATTTTACTTCGTTTTCACGCGGTTGTTAATCCCGTATTGCGTCAAAACAAGAAGAAACACGATAAATCTTTAACTATTTTTGCCACCGCCAAGATACTGCCAAAACAATGAGCAAACAACTTAAAAAAATATCAACAACGACGAATTTACTACAGGATTATATTACTTCGGGATCGAGTTTGCAGGCGCCGGGGTCGAAGCAGCCGGCGCGGCTGGCGCGGCCGGGGCGGCGGCAGGCGCTGCGGCCGGCGCGGCAGGTGCGGCCGGCAGGGCTTTATCCATCACGCCGCCGCTGACATTGTTGGTCTGGTGGGTGGTGATGTACGACAGCGCCAGGGTGGCGCTGAAGAAGATCGCCGCCGCCACGCCGGTCGACTTGGACATGAAGTTCGAAGAGCCGGTGGCGCCGAACAGGCTGCCGGAAGCGCCGGAACCAAAGGCCGCGCCCATGTCGGCGCCCTTGCCATGCTGCAGCAATACCAGGCCAATAATGGCGATTGCCGATACCACCTGCACTACGATAACCAGATTGAACAAGCTGCCCATGTTATTCCATTCCAAAATAAAAGTTTTGTATCGTTTTGTTTCTACTGCTTAAATCAGTGCTTTAAACGGCCTGAATAATCCCGAGGAAATCACTCGCCTTTAATGCCGCACCGCCAATCAGGCCGCCGTCGATATCCGGCTGCGCCATCAATTCCTTTGCATTCTCCGGCTTCATGCTGCCGCCGTACAGAATCTGCACGGCTTGCGCCGCTGCCGCGTCTTTTTTTGCCACACAGTCGCGCAGGAAGCGGTGCGCATCCTGGGCAATCTGCGGCGTTGCGGTCTTGCCGGTGCCAATGGCCCAGACCGGCTCATATGCCAGCACCAGCTTGCTGATCTGCGCCGGCTCGATCACGTCCAGCACCGCTTGCAGCTGGGCGCAGATCACCTCTTCCGTCTGCCCCGCCTCGCGCTGCTCCAGCGTTTCGCCGACACACACCACCGCGGTCAGGCCCAAGCCCAGCGCCGCCACGGCCTTCTGCGCCACCAGCGCACTGCTCTCGCCATGATACGCGCGGCGCTCGGAATGACCGCACAACACGTAGGTCGAACCGAAGTCCGCCAGCATGGCGGCCGACACTTCGCCAGTATACGCCCCGCAGGCGTGCACCGAGACATCCTGGCCGCCCCACGCCACCGGCGTGCCGGTCAGTTCCGCCTGACACTGCGCCAGGTAGGGCGCGGGTACGCACACCGCGCAGTCCGCCCCGAAATCGTTCAAGCCGGCAACGATGCCGGACAACAGAGCCGAGTTACCGGCGCGGTTGCCGTTCATTTTCCAGTTACCGATGACGAGTTTGCGACGCATAGCCAGCCTAAAAATTAATCAACTCGCCATTTTACCGTGCGCAAAAAGCGCCGGTCAAACAGGCAAAGGAAATCCCCGGCTAGCTAAAACCGTAAATTTACTACGCATTTTACAATGAAATCGCTATCAAATCACCTGCAACATGATTTTTCCGACATGGCTGCTGCTCTCCATGAGCGCATGCGCGGCGGCGGCCTGCTCCAGCGGGAAAACCGTGTGGATCACCGGCTTGAGTTTGCGTTCGGCCATCATCGGCCACACCCGCTCTTTCAATTGACGGGCGATCGCGCCCTTGAATTCGGCCGAGCGCGGACGCAAGGTGGAGCCGGTCACGGTCAGGCGGCGGCGCAGCACCTGGCCCATGTCCAGCGTCGATTTGGCGCCGCCCAAGGTGGCGATGATGGCGATGCGGCCATCGTCGGCAAGGCAGGAAACCTCGCGTGGCAGGTAGTCTCCGGCCACCATGTCGAGTATCACGTCGACGCCGCGGTCGTTGGTGAGCGACTTGACCACGGTGGCGAAATCCTCGGTTTTATAGTTGATGCCGCGTTCTGCGCCGAGCGCCACGCAGGCCGCCACCTTGTCGTCCGAGCCGGCGGTGGCAAACACGCGATGGCCCATGGCCGAGGCCAGCTGTATCGCCGTGACGCCGATGCCGGAGCTGCCGCCCTGCACTAATAATGTCTCACCGCCAAGCAATTTGGCGCGGTCAAACACGTTGCTCCAGACTGTGAAGTAATTTTCCGGAATTGTGGCCGCTTCCAGCATGGACCAGCCTTTTGGGACCGGTAAAATCTGCTGCACGGGCGCAACAACATACTCGGCATACCCCCCGCCTTGCACCAAAGCACAGACGTGATCGCCAATATCGAGGGTGGTGTAATCGAGGTCGCCGTCGACAATTTCGCCGGCCACTTCCAGGCCGGGGATGTCGGACGCGCCGGGCGGCGGGGCGTAATGGCCCAGGCGCTGGAACACGTCCGGGCGGTTGACGCCGGCGGCATGCACTTTAATCAACACTTCGCCGGCTTTGACCACCGGCATCGGCCGTTCACAGGGTTTCAGGACATCGGCCGGGCCGGGGTGGGTGATTTCAATCGCGCGCATCATTCGCCCTCTGTAAGTAAAGGGCGATTGTACGACTTCCGGCCGTCAGCCGCCGCCCGTACGCGATTTCTGCGGCAGCGGCGTGTTCGGTTTCCAGGAGGCCGACAGCGCCTGCCCTTCCTCGATCTGCTCCTGGGTCATGGTCTTGATGACGGCCGAACGCTGCTCGGCCGCATTGACCGAACCGCCGGCGGCCGCCAGATTCCATAACATATAGGCAATCACGTTATCCTGCGGCATGCCGCCGATGTGATAGCGATACATCAGGCCCAGCACCTGTTGCGCATCCGGATGGCCCTGCTCGGCGGCGCGGCGGAACCAGGCCACCGCCTGCTTGTGGTCCTGGATCACCGCGTTGCCGGTGTAATACATCGCGCCCACCACGTACTGCGCGTCGGCCTTGCCCTTCTGTGCCGCCTTGCGGTGCCATTCCAGCGCCTGCTTGTAATCCTGCGGCACGCCACGGCCCATGTAATACATCAGCCCCAGCAGATGCTGGGCGTCGGCGTTGCCGGCCTGGGCCAGCGGTCGTATCTCTTTCAATGCCACCGCGTAGTTTTTATTGTTGTACGCGGTTGCGCCCTCGGCGAATCCGGCCATCGCGGCTTGTTGCAAGCCCACAGCGATGACGATCGCTAGTATGATTTTTTTCATAATTATTTCCAGCTGACTTTGCCCAAACCATCAACACTGACGTTACGATTCAAAGGCTTGCCATACACAATGACTGATCCCAGTCCACTCAGATTCAGGGTGGCGTTGGTCTTGGCGGTGACGGTGGCGTTGCCCAGTCCGCTCAACTCGACATTGACCGATTCGGCCTGGAACTGCTGCGCATTCAAGCCGCCGACGCCGCCCAGATTGGCCTTGAGCAGCTTGCCGCGCCCGCCCAGCGTGATGTAGCCGGCGCCACGCAAGTCCAGATCCACATGCTCGTTCTCGCTCACCCACAGGTTCATGCTGCCGACGCCACCCAGGTTGGCCTTGATCGCCTTGTAGTCACACACCACCTTCATGCTGCCGGCGCCGTCCATGGTCAGTTCCAGTTCCTCCCCGCTGAAGCCGTTGATCTCGGTCTGGCCCACGCCTTCCGACACCACCTGGCGCAGGCTCGGCAGCACCAGCTCGGCGCGGGTGGTGGAACGCCCTACTTTCACGCCGCGCCCTTCGGTTTCCAGATGCAGGGTGTCGCCGCTTTGCGACGCGGTCAGTTTTTCCAGGTAGCGCCGTTCGCCGATCAGGCGCAGCGAGGGCACGTCGCCCTGTCGCAGTTTCAGGTCGATCACGCCGTCCAGTTTGACGCGCACCACGCGCGCGTCGATCGGAATCGAGCGGGTTTCGGTGTCATCGGCGGCGTCCGCGCGGCCAAACAGGGCACAAAACGCGGCAAACAGCAGGCCAAACTGGAGAAGCTTATTCATGGGGAAAATCCTCGGATATTAGTCAAACAATCATACTCCCGGCCCGCCGCCCGCCTCCCGCGGATTGCGACGAACTGCAAAAAACGGGGAGTGGACGGCAAAAACGGCCTAGTGGTTGACGATGCGCGCCACCAGCCCGCTGCGGCCGGTGCGGTCAAAGGCGGCGGCCTGGATCACGCCCCTGGCGGCGATCGGCCCGGTCACCGGCTTGCTGCGGACGGTGGGCGCGCTGCCATCGGTGGTGTAACGCAGGGTCAGGCCGGGCAGGACATGGTTGACCAGCACCTTGCCGCCCTCCACCACCATGCCTGGCGGCGCGATGCGATAGCGCACATCGCCGCGCTCCAGGTCGAGGCGCGGCAGCACGCGCTGGCCCAGCGTGTTGACGAAGCTCGACCAGGCGGCCCGGTGCGAGGCGGCCGACAGCGCCGGATCCGGCGCCCAGGCCCGCTCGGCCACCGCCAGCAGGCGCGGCATCATCAGGTAATCCAGCCGGCTGGCGTCGCGGATGGTTTCCGAGAACAGCGTGGCCTCGATGCCGCGGATGCGCCGGCGGCCAGCCTCGGTCAGGGCGGCGCCGATCGGCTGGAAGTCAAACACCGTCTCCAGCTCCACGTAGGCGCCCCAGTTCACGCCCGGCTCCTCCGGATTCGGATTGGCCGCCATGTCGAGATACAGATTGGTGACCGGCGCCAGCACGATGTCATAGCCGGCATTCGCCAGGCGGTAGGCAAAATCCTCATTGCCCGGCGTGTTATTCCATACGTAGAGACTAAAGCCGCGCTGCGTAAAGCGTGGATTCGGCAGCTGCTGCGCGCCCTCCTGCGTGGAGCGGCGCGCGCCCAGCTCCTCCCAGCCGGAAGCAAACATGCCGTGCTTGCGCAGGATGCCGTCGACACGGTTATAGAAGTAGTCCCACAGATCGGCGGTGCCGGCCAGTTTTTCCTTTTGCATCAGCGCGCGGCTGACCGGCGATTTTTCCCATGCGCCGTGCGGCAGCTCGTCGCCGCCCATGTGCATGGTCTTGAGCGGCATACCGGCTTCGCGGTGCAGCGCCGCCACTTCCGCCACCACCTGCTCGATGAAGGCGTAGCTGGATTCCAGGCCGGGATTGATCACGTGGTCGGTGTATTCCTGCGGCGAACGATATACCGAGCGGTCGTCGAGATCGTTGAGCAGATATCGATCGGCACCCTGCTCGCCGGCCGCCTTCATGCGGTGGTAGCGCGCTTCCATCGCTTTGACGGCGGCGCGCGCGTGGCCTGGCATTTCGATTTCGGGAATCACCTCGATGTGGCGCGCCGCGGCGTAGCGCAAGATCTCGATGTAATCAGCGCGCGTGTAGTAACCGCTGCCATGTGGATCGTCCGCGCGCGGACCGGAGCCGTAGGTGGGCGGCAAGCGCACGCCCTCCCTGGTACTGTGGCCGCGCACCGCACCGATGCTGGTCAGTTCCGGAAGGCCGGCGATCTCCAGCCGCCAGCCCTCATCGTCGGTGATGTGGAAGTGCAGCTTGTTCAGTTTGTAGGCTGCCATCAGGTCGAGCGTCTTGAACACCACCTCCTTGGGCTGGAAATTGCGCGCCACGTCCAGCTGAAAGCCGCGATAGGCGAAGCGCGGCGCGTCGATCACGTCCAGCTCCGGCAGTTCGATCTGCGCGGCAGCGGATGGCAGCGGCAACAGGTCATGCAGCGATTGCAGGCCGCGCGCCACGCCGGCCGCACTGTTGCCGGTAATGTTGATGCCATCGTCGCCGTTGACGCTCAGCTCATACGCTTCCGGCGACGATTGCCCGTCGATGGCGCCGATGCGCAAGCGCAGCGGCAGCGGCGCGTGGCTGCTGTCGCCATGCGGCAGATAGCGCGCAAACAGCGCACGGGCAAAGGCAGTTTCGTACTGCAGGCCCGGGCCGGAAATGACCTGCGGCGCGCGCGCCAGCTGCACGCGGCCGGCGCCGGCCTTCAGCTGCAGCGGTGTCGGGAACACCGGCGGCAGTGCGCTGGCCGGCAGCACATCGGCACGGGCATTGCGGCGATAGACGTCTTGCGTGGTCACCAGCGCGTGCTGGCCTTGCGGGCGCTGAAGCTGCTCAGGGCGTGTCGGCAGCTGCTGCTGGAAGTCGTTGACGGCATAAGCCACTTCCGGCGCGGCGTCGAATACCAGATACGGGCCAACCGGTGCGCGCGCCATCTTGATGACCAGGTTCGGGTAGTCATAATCGATGTTCAGCGTGCGGCCGGCAGGCAGGTCTTTGAAGCCGGCCGCCGGGCGGACACGGAACAAGCTGCCGCCGACCACCTGCTCCAGTACCAGATTGCCAGGCAGCGGACCGGCGACCAGGCCATCCATGCAATTGAAGTACAGCGACCAGCCCTGGGCCGGCAGCGATTGGCCACGCAGCGGCGTCACGCTCAGGCGCGCCTTGGTGCGCCAGCCGTGCGCGGTCAGCTCATTGCGCAATATCTCCCAGCGCATCTTGACCGGAGCCCGCGCCGCAGGCGTTGCGACGGCGTGCTGCGCATCGGTCGCGGCTTCGTTTGCCGCCTGGGCTGACGCAGCGCACGCAAGCGCCAATGCCGCCACGGATAGTTTGCTTTTTATTTTCATCGTCTCTCTCATGCTGGCAACCGGATGGTGGCATTCAGGCCGCCCTCCGGGTGATTCTCCAATATCAGTTGACCGCCATGCGCCTCGATCACCCCGCGTGCGATGCCGAGGCCCAGCCCCATGCCAGTATCATTCTGCTCGCGGCCATGCTCCAGCCGCACATACGGATCGAACAAACTGGCCAGCGCATCTTCGGGCACGCCCGGCCCATGATCGCGCACCGCAATCGCCACCGCACCACGCTCCGACCGCGTGCTGATCTCCGCGCGCTTGCCATAGTACAGCGCATTGTCCAGCAGATTGCCGATCGCCCGCTTCAACGCCAGCGGCTTGCCGCGCACCGACAATCCCGATTCCTGATAACCCACTTCATGCCCCGCCAGCCGCGCACTGCGCACCAGGCGGCCGAGCAGCGCATCCAGCCTGATCTCCGCCGGATTCTCGTGAATGTCGCTATCCTTCACACACTGCAAAGCGCCCTTCACCATCATATCCAACTCGTCCAGATCCTCCTCAAACTCATTGCGCAGCGCCTCGTCGTCCAGCAACTCCGAACGCAGCTTGAGCCGCGTGATCGGCGTACGCAAATCGTGCGATATCGAGATGAACAAGCGCTCGCGGTCCTCGATATAACGCTGGATACGCTCCCGCATCGCGCTGAACGCGCGCGCCGTCTTGATGAACTCCCGGCTGCCTGTCTCCGGCAACGGCGGCGCGTGCTCGCCCTGTCCGAACGCGCCCGCCGCATCCGCCAACGCCGCCAGCGGGCGTGTAATCGAGCGCACCACCAGCAGGCAAAGCAGCAGCACCGCCGCCAGCGAAAGACCTTGCAGTGCAAGCCGGTCCCACGCCCACGGGTCGTTCCCGCTCAGGAAATATGGATTCGGCATCAGCGCCGCCATGTACAGCCAGTTGCCCGGTTCAAGCTCGGTCTGAATCACCAGTACCGGCGCCGGCTCCGGCTTGACCAACAGGATATGCTGTACCCACGCATCCGGCAGATCGCTCAGACGCACCGCCTCCGACACCGCCAGTTGATCCGGCCAGGCAAACGCCAGCCGCGCAGCCGGCAGATGCGGCAGATCGTTTTTCAATGCGGCAGCCAGCGTCTGCTTCACGCTATGCGCCAGCGGATGCGGCGCAATCTCCTTGACCGGCACATAGGCGTGATTCAGATTGACGAAGAAGCGCGTGCCGCCCATCTCGCGCATCTGCTGGATCACCAGCACGCGATAGCTGAGCGGCAGGCTGCGGTAAAAACGGATTGCGGCCGAGGCGCTGTGCGCCACATACTGCGCCGCCGATTGCGCCTCCACCTGCGCCTTGGAACGCAGCTGCGCCGACCAGATGGCATTGGCAGCCAGCTGCGTCACCAGCACGCCAGCCACCATCACCAGCGTGAGGCGGCCCAGCAGCGACGCAGGCCACAGGCGCTTAAGCATGCGACACGCTCACTTCGGCCGAAAACACATAACCCGCGCCGCGCACGGTCTTGATCAGGGCCGGCTGCTTGCCGTCATCGTTGAGGCGCAAGCGCAAGCGGCTGATCTGCACATCCAGCGAACGATCGAGCGGCCCCGCATCACGCCCGCGCGTCTCCTCGCACAGCACACTGCGATCGAGGATCACGCCCGGATGCTCGACAAAATACTTCAGCAGCTGGAAATCCAGGCCGGTCAACGCCAGTGGCGCGCCAGCGCTGTCCACCACCTTGCGCTCTTTCAGGTCCAGCGTGAAACCAACGAAGCGGTAATAGCGTACCGCAGGCGTCTCCACCGCTGTACGCCGCAAGATCGCCTTGATGCGGGCCAGCAGTTCGCGCGGGCTGTAGGGCTTGGCGATGTAATCATCCGCGCCCAGCTCCAGGCCAACGATGCGGTCCGTCTCGTCCGAGCTGGCGGTCAGCATGATGATCGGCACATTGGAACGCTGGCGCACCTGCTTGCACAGCGCGAAGCCGTCGGTATCGGGCAGCATCACGTCCAGTATCACCATCGACAGCTGATCGGCATGCGTGTGCAGCTCAGCCAGGAAGCTCTCGCCGTCATGCGACAGCACCACGTCGTACTGATTCTTCTCCAGATAAGTCTTGAGCAGGACGCGGGTCTTTTGGTCATCGTCTACGATCAGTATCTTGCGCACCGAATGCTCCTTGGCTTCTCAGGTTAAACAGCCGGAACAACACGCCCAGGCGGCGCTGCGCCTCGGCCGGTGCCGTCCGGTCGTCCAGAAAATAACGATGTATCTCGGCGATGATGGCGTCGCGGCTGGCCTCATCGGTCGCCATGCGATGCACCAGGCTGGGCGCCTGCACCGACGCGCCTTGCGCGAACGCGGACCATGAAGCACGCGCGCAGCTATCCATGCGCGCAGGGTCGGCGTCGCGCCGCACCGGCACCGAGCCCTTGTATCCGTTGTATTCCACCTGTACCGCCGGCGACACCAGCAGGCGCGCCATCTTTTCCTGCGCTGCCATGTGGCGATAATCGCCGGCGAACATGGTAAAGCTGTCCACGCTGTACAGGTGATACCTGGCGGTGCCGGGCGCCGCGCCGCAGGCAAAGTCCTCATCCAGCGTCATGCCCAGATCGCGCAACTCGGGCTTGACCCAGTCGCCCATGATCATCATGGCCGCTTCACGCCGCGCGAACTGGCGCGCCACCTCCGGCCAGGAGCGTTCGTCGATCTGGCCATTGCTCCAGCCTTTGATGATGCGCAGGCGCTGCAAGGCCTCGGCGGTGCGCTTGTCCGCCGCCGCGGCCGGATCGCGCTTGACGAACAGCTGGCGATAGAACTCCGGCCCGCTCTCGGCCAGCACCAGGTTCTCAAACAGCGTCGCCACTTGCCAGGCCTCGCTGCTAAGCGCCAATGGCGCCACGCCGGCCGCCTTCAGCTTGTGCGCCGCCGCTTCGAAGTCGGCCCAGCTTTGCGGCGGCGCGATGCGTAGCTGTGCAAACAAGGCACGGTTGTAAAACAACGTATTGACGCGGTGGATGCCCACCGGCGCCGCCACCACATGCCTGCGGTGCGTAATCAGTGTTTGTATGGTCGGGAACAAAGCGTTGTTCCAATTGGCGGCGCTGGCAACGTTGTCGATCTCCAGCAGCAGCCCCAGATCCGCCCACTCGGCAATCGATACGCCGATCATTTGCGACACCTCCGGCGCATCCCCGGCCAGCACGCGGCTCTTCAGCACCTTGCCGGCGCCCAGGCCCGCACCGCCCGGGATGGCGGCGTCCTTCCATTCGATGCCCTCGTCGGCCGCGCGCGCCGCCAGCGCATTGGCGGCCTTGCGTTCCGATGGCGACGTCCACCAGTGCAGCACCTGCAGAGTCGCCGCGGCCTGCGCCGATTGCGCCAGCAGGCACGCGGCCAGCAGGCCGCAGATGGAACGAACACGTAGGCGGATCACTCAACATCCTGAAATGGAAATAGTGACACGATTGTAATAGTAAAAAAGCCCGATGCCAAACAGGCAATCGGGCTTGCGTCAAAACGAAAGCACTGTCAGAACTTGGCTTTCAAACCGAGGCTGTAGCGCGCGCCGTTTTCATACACGCCGACCGGCAAACCGTCGGTGGTATTGGTTCGGATGACTTCATTCCCGATGTTCACCGCCGTCAGGTACAGCGAGATTTTCGGCGTCACGTCCCAGCTGGCCGAAGCGTCCCATTGGCCGTAGGCGCTGGTCACATCCTGGCCGCCTTCATCCAGCGCGCCGTAGGACTTGGAGCGGTAGTTGTACGACAAGCGCGCGCTGTAGCCATTCTTCTCCCAGAAACCGGTGATGTTGGCCTGGTTGCGCGAATTGCCGATCACATTCAGCTTGCGGCCGGCCGCATTGGCGCCGGTCTTGGCATCGGTGAAGGTGTAGTTGACGATGGCGCCGAAGCCGCTGCTGAAGGCCTGCTGCCACTGGATCTCCAGGCCGTTGACGGTAGCGCCATTGTTGGCGTTGTACGGCCGGGTGACGGAACGCGTCACACCGGCCACGTTTTCGGTCGCAGTCTGGGTGTAGATGAAGGTGTCCAGTTTTTTGGCGAACAGCGTGGCCGACAGCAGCGACGCATCGGCGTAATACCACTCGGCGCCGATCTCGCCCTGATTGGCGTGGAATGGCTTGAGCAGCGGGTTGCCGGCGGTGGCGGCGTTGGTCGTACCACTGACCTCGGTGCTGGCGCTCAGATCACTGTAGGTGTTTCGCGCCATGACGCGCGAAATGGCGCCGCGTATCAGCAGATCCTTGCTGACGTTGTAGACCGCGTTCAGGTTGGGCAGCACGTCGGTGTAGCTGCGCTTCACATCGCCCAGCACATAATTACCCTTGCCGGTCAGGTCCTGGTAAGCCTCGGAGGTCTGGTCGGTTTTCACCACGCGCGCGCCGAAGTCGCCGCGCCACTGGCCCACCGCAAAGTCCGCGCGCAGGTAGGTGGCGTAGATCTTTTCCTTGATCTTGTAGTACTCGCCCTTGGCTTCGGCATACGTCATGGCCTTGTCGTACATCGGGAAGCCTTTGGAGTATGCCAGCCCGTCGTCCACCCATGCGTATTGCGTCAGCGAGCCGGCGGTGGCGGCTTCCTGGCTAAGCAGCGGCGAAGGACCAGTCGACAGATCCGCCAGCGAGTACGAAATCCAGCCTGGGCTGCCCGGGCCCGCGGTGCCGATGATGCGGCGGTTCTGCACCGTGGTGTCGCGGAACTTGGCGCCGACCTTGATCGATTTGAAGAAGTCGCCGTTCAGGTCCAGCGTCAGATCGCCCTGCGCGTAGTTCTCCTTGGTCTCCATGCGGCGGATCCAGTCACGCGCGCTTTGCAGAGTGAGTTTGGTCGGATCCAGCGGACTCATATCGAGGTACTTCACCTCATAGGTGTCCGGCGAGATGTTGAAGGTGGTGCGGGTATTCCCGACAAACCAGAAATTGCGGTCATGGCTGCTGCCACCCGAACCCTTGGTGGTACCGGCCTGGCCATGGAACTTCCAGGTGTCGGCGTCATAGGTGCCTTCCAGATCCAGCACTTCCGACTTCACATAGGACTGGCGGAAGATCGGTTCAAACGACACGCCGCCGGTCGGGCCGACCGTGCCGCCCACCAGCGCCTTGGTGCCGTCCGAGGTGGTGATGAACTTCGGATTGGTGACCTGGATATTGCCTTTGGCATCCGCCAGACCGCCTGCTTCCCACAGGTAGTTCTGGTTGCTGTTGTCCATGTCCATATCGGAATTCATGTAGTTCAGCGCGATGTCGGTGTTGGCGTTCGGGCGCGCCTGCAAGGTCAGGTTGCCGGTGGTGCGTTCGCGATCCTGACGGAAGATGGCCGAGCCGCCGCCCCACGAGGCGTATGCGCCCGGCGTCACCGCGCCGTTCTGGTCAACGATGTTGTATTTGGTCGAATCGGTGAAGTTTTCCAGGCCATCGCGGCGCATGGTGCGTTTCTGTTTGCTGACGGCCAGCAGTGCGCCGAAGGTTTTCTGTTCATTGGTCCAGCTCAGAAGGCCGGAGAACTGCGGGTCGGTTTTCCTCGGCAGTTCGCTGTAGGTGGCTTCCACCGACGCCTGCACCACCAAGGACTTCAGCTGGAAAGGCTTGCGGGTCTTGACGTTGACCAGACCACCGATCGAGCCTTCATCCAGATCGGCCGATGGACTTTTGTACACGTCGATGCTGCCCACCAGTTCCGACGCCAGGATGTCGTAGTTGAAGCCACGGCTTTGCGAGTCGTTCTTCCACCAGTAGCCGGAAGCGACAGCCTGGCCGTTGAGCTGCGTGAGGTTGAGGTTCTTGTCGGTGCCGCGCACGAAAATATCGCGGCCCTCGCCCCAGGTGCGGTCCACCGAGATGCCCGGCACGCGCTGCAGCGAATCGGCCACGTTCTTGTCCGGGAACTTGCCCACTTCTTCGGCCGTCACGGTGTCAATCACATTGCCTGCATCGCGCTTCTCCGCCAGATTGCGCTTGAGGCGCTCGCGGATGCCGCGCACCTCGACGGTGTTGGCTTCCGCAGCCGGTACGGCGTCGCCGGCTTGCGCTTGCGCCTCCGCCGCCACAGGTTCAGCCGCGTGGCTGTACGCGGCCAGGCCGCCGCTGATCGACAGCGCGATCAGGTGAGGTAGTATTTTTTTCTTCAGTACCGGCTTGTTCATTCAATTCTCCCTGTTTTTTGAAAAGTAAAGAACTCCTGTGATATCAAGCGCTGCGCATCATGCCGCGCGGTGCAGACACCATGTTTCCGGGGCGTAGGCGCCGCCGCGCCTCGCCCTTCTCGTCAAACACGTGGAAGGCAGTACTGTCGGCCGAGAAGGTAATGGACTGTCCCGGTGCGACATGGCGTTCGCCATCCCCGCGTATTACTACGTCTTCCCTGCCCGCGCGGCTGGCGTAGATGTAATTGGCCTCGCCCAGGTGTTCGACCACACTGACCTCGCCGGTGAAAACTTCCGAACCGCTGCGCGATTCGCTGATGTGCTCCGCCCGCAGGCCCAGCGTGATTTTTTCTCCGACGCGCAAGCCGCTGCCATCGACCGCCGCGCGCACAGTCTCACCGCTATTGAGCAGCGCGGTGACGCCATTGGCGTGCGCCTGCAGCACCTCGCCCGCCATGAAATTCATCCTGGGCGAACCGATAAATCCGGCCACGAACAGGTTGCGCGGCTGCTGGTACAAATCCAGCGGCGAACCGGCCTGCTGGATATGTCCCTCGTGCATGACGACGATCTTGTCGCCCAGCGTCATCGCCTCCACCTGATCGTGCGTAACGTAGACGATGGTGGCGTCCAGCTGGCGGTGCAGTTTGGCGATTTCCAGGCGCGTCTGCACGCGCAGTGCCGCATCGAGGTTGGACAGCGGCTCGTCGAACAGGAACAGCTGCGGCTCGCGCACAATGGCGCGGCCAATCGCCACACGCTGCCGCTGTCCGCCGGACAGTTCGCGCGGCAGGCGCTCCAGCAAATGATCGATCTTCAGGGTAGCGGCCGCCCGCGTGATCTGCGCCTTGATCGCCGCCTTGTCCTTGCCGGCGACCTTGAGGCCGAACGCCATGTTCTGATACACCGTCATGTGCGGATACAGCGCATAGCTCTGGAACACCATGGCGATGCCGCGCTCCGCCGGCGGCAGGTGGTTGACCGTGCGCTCGCCGATCTGCATGGTGCCGCTGGTGATGCTTTCGAGGCCGCACAGCATGCGCAGCAAGGTCGACTTGCCGCAGCCGGAAGGCCCGACCAGCACCACAAATTCGCCATGCGCGATCTCCAGGTCGATGCCGGCCAACACATCGGTCTTGCCGTCATACGATTTGCGCAGCTCTTTCAGACTTACACTTGCCATTACAGGCTTCTCCTTATTTCACAGCGCCGGCCGTGAGGCCGCGTATCAGTTGGCGCGAGAACAGCGCGTAGAGAATCAGCATTGGAATCACCGCCAGCGACAGTGCCGCCAACACCGAATTCCAGTCTGTGACGTACTGCCCGATAAACTGCTGCACACCCAGCGTGACAGTTCTGGTGCGATCCGATGGCGCCAGAATCAGCGGGAACCACAGGTCGTTCCACGCCGGGATCATGGTGAACACCGCCACCGTCGCCATCGCCGGCCGTATCAGCGGCAGAATCACTTTGAAAAAGATGCTGATCTCTCCGACGCCGTCGCAGCGCGCCGCATCCTTCAGTTCGGACGGCACCTGACGCATGAATTCAGAGAGAATCATCACCGCCAGCGGCAAGCCTTGCGCGGTGTACACCAGCACCAGCGCCGTCAGCGTGTTCACCAGCTCCAGCCTGACCATCAGCTCAAGGATCGACACCGTGCCAAGCCGGATCGGAATCATGATGCCGAACGCGAGGAACAGCGCCAGCAGACGATTGCCCATGAAACGGTACTCCGACAGCGCCCACGCGGCCATGGCGCCGAACAGCAGGATGAAGAACAGCGCCAGCAGCGTCACGATCAGGCTATTGCCGAAGTAAAGCAGGAAGTTGGTGCTGGCCAGCACCTTCTGAAAGCCGACAAAGGTCAGCGATTCCATGGTCGGCAGCGCCAGCGGATCGTCGAAGATCGCTTCGCGCGTCTTGATCGAGTTAATCAGGATCAGCGCAATCGGGAACAGCGCCAGCACGGTGTACGCCATCAGGGCGCCGTGTACCATCAAGCGGTTCTTCATAATGCGAACCTCGTCAGGCGGCGTTGCACGCCAACAAAGTAGACGCCCACACCGGCCAGTATCACCAGGAACATCAGCGTGGCAACCGCCGAACCAAGATAAGCATTTCCCACCTGCGCCTGATAACCAAAGAACGTCCGGTAGAACAGGGTGCCGAGGATGTCAGTCGAATAATTCGGCCCCGCCAGCGCGCCCTTGATGGAATAGATCAGATCAAACGCGTTGAAGTTGGCGACGAAAGTGAGGATGGTGACGAGGCCCAGCGTTGGATAAATCAGCGGCAGTTTGATTTGCCAGAAAATGCGCATGGCACTGGCGCCCTCCACGTGTGCCGCCTCCACGATTTCATCCGGCACCGCCAGCAGCGCGGCATAGATCAGCATCATCGGCATGCCGATGTACTGCCATACCGAGACCATGGAGATGGCGGTGAGTGCACTCTCCTCCTCGCCCAGCCACGGCGCGAAGAAATCCGCCAGACCGGCAAACCCCATCAGCTTTTCGCCCACGCCCCACAGCGGCGAAAGGATCAGCTGCCAGATAAAACCGATGATGACCACCGACAGCAGTGTCGGCAAAAAGATCAGCGTGCGGTAAGTGCGTGCACCACGCAATCCCTTCAGGCTGAACAAGGTCGCCAGCAGCAGACCGACCGGATTTTGCAGCAGCATATGCAGGCAAAAGAACCTGGCGTTGTTGATCATCGCATTCCAGAAACCAGCCGACCAGTCGGGGTCCAGCAGCACCGTGCGGAAGTTCTGCAAGCCGGCGAAGGCCGCGTGGCCGCTATCGTCGGCGACAAAGAAGCCTTGGCCCAGCGTCTGCACCAGCGGCAGCGCGCTGAATACGCCGTAGACCAGCACCGCCGGCGTCAGGAACAGCAGCAACTGCCAGATCTTTACTTCATGCTTCAAAACCACCTCCAGAATTCGGACAAAAAAAACCGGCGCCGCGCCCGGCGCCGGCCAACTGGATCACACGTAATCAATGGGAGGGATTCAGTGTGACGCTACTTTTGCTGTGGTTTGTACCACTTGGCAAAACCGTTCTGCAGCCGGAGCGCCGCATCCTTCGGCGCCAGCTTGCCGTTCAAAACCTGTGCGTTAACATTCCAAAGTTCGCTCTCCATGCTGGGCTGCCCGCGATTCAGCACCTGCGCATTGAAGCGGATGGTGGAAGCGCAGTTGTTACGCCATTCAGCCATCTGCTTGGCCACCGGGTCGCGCACCGAAATCAGGTGGTGCGACAGCGAGAAAAAGCCGGTCACGCGATTGGTGTAGATGTCCGCAAATTCCTGCGATCCCACCCACGCCAGGAACTTGAAAGCATCCTCCTTGTTACGCGATTTCCTGTTGATGCCGATGCCGATGTCCATGTGATCCGATATGAAGCAGGCATCGCCCGCCTTGCGCACCGGCGGCGCGAACGCGCCCAGTTCCAGTCCTGGCGTCTGGCTGAAATACGAGATATCCCAGGAGCCGGTTGGATAGATGGCAGCGCGGCCCAGCGCGAACTGGTTCTGGCTGTCGCCATAAGTCTGCGCGCTGGCGCCGCGGCCAAGGTAGCCGCCCATGCGCTGCTCAAACTGCAGGGCTTCCACGAACGGCGCGTCGGTCAGCCTGGCCTTGCCGGCGATAAGCGCCTTGCGCCCCTCCTCGCCACGCCAGAAGTTAGGACCGATATTGGTATAAACCATTTGGCTCGATTCCCATTGATCGGCCGTGCCCAGGGCCAGCGGCGTGACGCCGGCTTTTTTCAGCGCCTCCAGCAGCGCAAAGAACTCATCCACGGTTTTTGGCGGCTGCAGGTTGTGCTTTTTGAAGATCTTCTTGTTGTACAAAAAGCCGTGAATTACGGAGGCCACCGGCATGCAGAAGGTGTCCTTGCCATCGTCAGTCTGCCACGCCACGGTGGCGGTGGCCGGGAAGTTCTGCATGCCGGCCTTGCCATCCAGTTTTTCAAGATGGCCTTTCTTGTACAGCGACAGCGACACGTCAAACGGACGGCAGGCGATCAAGTCGCCGGCGGTGCCGCCAGTCAGCCGTGCGGCCAGGCTGGAGTCGTACTCGGTGGGCGCGGTGGGCGCAAATTTCACCTCGATGCCGGGATGGTTTTTTTCGAACGCGGGGATCAGTACCTTCTCCCACAACGTCTTGTCGTCCACACGCCAGCTTTCGATGACCAGCATGCCGGCATGGGCGCTTGTTGCGGAGAGCATGACGAGCAGCAGAGCGGTTCTGACCTTGCGACGGAGTGGCATTGATGTCCCTTTCATTACAGCGATGGGACCATGTTAGCTTGCGTTTTACGTAACAGCGTTCGCGCCGCACTCGGACATAAGCCATTGATTTTATTGAACATGGCACGCGTGGCAATTACATTTCCTAACGCCGTGGGCGAGGCTCGGCGGAGGCGCTGTAACACTACGCAAGGTACGCTTACAAAACTTAACAAAAAGGTTGATGTCACTGTTGTAAAGATGCCCGTTTAGTAAAAATAGAGAAACTGAAGCCCGTTTTCTGGATTCGTTTGACCCTTTTGGCGCCGAAGAGAAATACTAAATTGGCAAAATAACCAAAAGGAGACGACACATGTATCACTCAAAACGGACTCTCATGAGTCTCGCCGTTGCCAGCGCTTGCGCCTTCATCAGCGTGGCATCGCACGCGCAGGAAAGCGATGCCGCACCTGCCGCCAATCAGGATCAGATCCCGGAAGTGAAAGTAACTGCCACGCGCTATTCCACCTCGCTGCTGAAAACCCCGCTGGCCGTGACGGCGCTCAGCCAGGACCAGCTGACCCGCAAAGGCGCCACCAGCCTGCGTGACCTGAGCGGCGAGATGCCCAACGTGGTGATCGAAAACACCGGCCTCGATTCGGCGGTGCAGATCACCATCCGCGGCATCACCTCGACCAACTTCACCGAGACTGGCGACCCGGCCGTGGGCTTCCACGTGGACGGCATGTACTCGCCGCGCCCACAAGGCGCGCAGGCGCTGATGTTCGACCTGGAACAGGTCGAAGTGCTGCGCGGTCCGCAAGGCACACTGTTCGGCCGTAACTCCACCGGCGGCAGCGTCAACGTCATTCCAGCGAAGCCTGATTGGACCGGCAATTACGGCAAGGCCGATCTGGACATCGGCAACTACAACAAGAAGCAAATCAATCTGGTGCAGAACCTGGTGGTCAATGACGCGCTGGCACTGCGCGGCACCTTCATGAAGGTGAAACGCGATGGTTACGCACACCAGACGCGCGACGTCAGCGAAGCCAATGCGCCGGCACTGGGCTGGGTCCCGAACGGCAAGCCGGACGTCGACCAGCGGTTCAACCGCTACATCGGTCCGAGCGAGTACTACACCAATCAGAATGAATGGGCCGGGCGACTGAGCGCCCTGTTGAAGATCAACCGCGATGTCACCGCCAAGGCATCGTATGAAGAATTCCAGGATTCCAGCGCCGGCGGCGCCGCTTTCCGCGATTGCGAGGCCGGCGCAGGCACGCGCTACGCCTGCACCGATCAGGGCAAGTGGGACATCAACGTCAACGTGCCGGGCCATATCGACATGAAAATCCGCACCCTGCGCACTGGTGTGAACTGGAATATCAACGACCACACCAACTTCGACTACACATTCCAGATCGCGGACCAACGCCGCAACGAGATCACTGATGATGATAAAGGCTTGCAGAACGCCGCCCCTTTCCAGATCAACGGCGCGTATCCGAATACTGCGGATGGCAACTGGGGCACCTGGCCGCTGACCGATTCTTTCCACCGCACGCTGGATTCGCGCTACCTGTCGACCGTGCACGAGGCGCAGCTGAAGCAGCAACTGGGTAATGTGAAATATGTGGCTGGCTTGTTCTGGATGCACGAACGGAACAACATCGACTACGAAATCACCAACACCATCCAGAAGCCGTACGGCGACGTGGGGAGCGTGTTGTATCATCAGCCCAACCGCCAGGTGGACGCGAAGGCTGCTTTCGCGCAGGCCGACTGGCAGTTCATGCCGACGTGGACTGCCACCGCCGGCGCGCGCTACAGCGTGGACAGCAAAGAGGACAAAGGCGGCGAAGTGTATGGCGCCAACTGGATCGGCAATCCGGCTTACTACAATGGCTGGTATTCGCAAGGGACGCCAGGCACACCGGGCTTCCACGTCCACGACGGCACCGATCTGGCGCCTGGCATGGGCGGCAGCGTGGCGGCCTATCACCTGTATGGTTCACCAACGTCCAATGATCACAAGCAGACCTGGAACAAGGTGACCTGGCGCCTCGGCCTGCAAAAGCAGATCGACACTAACAAGATGGTGTATGGTTCCATCTCCACCGGGTACAAGGCCGGCGGCTTTGCCGACAAGACCGACAGTTGCAACTACCACAAGTGCGCGGACGGCAAGCCGGGCGTGGTCACTTTCCTGCCTTACGATCCGGAGACGGTCACCAACTATGAGCTGGGCTTCAAGGGCAAGTTCCTGGAGAACCGCTTGAGCCTTTCGGCGACGGCCTTCTTCATGAAGTACAAGGGCATGCAGCTGACCGGCACCTATTTCGTCAATCAGATCATCCCGGACAACGGCCTGCCTTGCCCGGCCGACCAGCCTAAGTGCGATGTGTATGAAACCTGGCGCACCATCAACGTCGGCAAGGTAAACATTCCGGGGCTGGAGCTGGAGTGGGACTACAAGCCATGGCGCGGTGCGCGTATCGGCGGCGGCTTCGCTTACATCAACACCAGTGTACATGACTTCAATTCGTACAGCGACGACTACCAGTGCGACGTGCGGATTGAACTCGGTTTGCCGGCCTGCCCTGCGGTGTACAACGGTCCTGACAAGACGCTGCTGGGCCGCCGCCTCGCCAACATCGAAGGCAATCACCTGCCGAATACGCCGAAGTACCAGTTCAATATCAACTTCTCGCAGGAGTTCGGGCTGGAGAACGGCTACAAGCTGACGCCTTACGTGAAGGTGAACTGGCGCGACAAGGCTTACTTCGATCTGCTCAATTCGGACTTCGCGCACATCGGCCGTTACCAGAAGGCGTATGCGATGGCGGATGCGTCGATACGTCTGGAAGCCCCGGAAGACAAATGGCACGCGGAGCTGTATGTGCGTAACCTGACGGACGAACATGCCAAGACCAGCACCGATTCGGCGTTCGGCGGCTTTATGCGTGCCTACTATGTGGAGCCGCGCATGTACGGCTTCCGCATCGGCGCCAACTTCTAAGCTTTACTTCTCACCAGCTCCAGCCAGGCGCGCGCGGCGAATGAAAGGTGTCCGCCGCGCCGCCAGGCCAGCATGAGCTTCCAGTCCAGGGCCGGTTCTTCCAACTTCGCGATGGTGAACTGCCCCTGTTCCAGAGTATCGCAGAAGACTTTGGGCAGCAGCGTGATGCCCACGCCCAGCCGCACCAGCGATGCCACAAAATCCCATTGACCACTACGGCTGCTGATACGCGGCGTGAAGCCGGCGCGCAGGCAGGCGTCCGCGATGATGTCGTTTAATGCGAACCCTTCGCCGTAGAAAATGAAGGAGCTGTCGGCCAGTTCGCGCAACCTGATGCGCTTGCGGCCATGCCATTCGGAGCCCTTGGGCGCCAGCAGGCAGATGGGCGAGCGCACCAGCGGGAAGGAGTCGAAGTCCTGCCAGATGTGCCTATTTGCCGGATGGTCGAGCAAAGTGCCCATTTCCAGCACGCCGCTGCGCAGGTCTGTTTCGATGTTCTGCGAGCCGCCTTCAAACAGTTTGAGCTCGATCTGCGGGTGACGGCGGTGGTAGGCAGCCAGCAGTGGCGCCAGCGGCGCATGCGCCTGCTGGGTGACGCCAATACGCAAATCGCCACGCCGCAGTTGTTGCAGGTCGGCCAGCTCGACACCCATTTCTTCGTGCATGACCAGCAGCGCGCGGCCGCGTTGCAGCACGACCTGGCCAGCGTCGGTCAGGGTGAAGCGCTTGCCGGTGCGTTCCAGCAGGGCGAGGTCGAGCTCCTGTTCCAGCTGCTGGATCATTTTGCTGACCGTGGGCTGGGTGACGTGCAGCGCTTCCGCGGCGCGGCTGAAGCTTTGATGGTCTACCACGGCGACGAAATAACGTAGTGCGCGGATGTCCATGATGCATTCCATTTTCGAATGATTTTTATAATTTTAATTCATTTTATCTTTGCTATCAGCTTATCCTAGAATGGCAGCATGAAACGTATCGTCTTTACATTGATGCAGGTGCTTGGGCTGATCGCGGCGTGGTACGCGGCAGATCGGGCGTCTGCGTGGCTGAGATTACCCTTCTCAGGCGGCGTGGTTGGCCTCATCGTCATGGTCGCGCTGCTGCAGAGCGGCGTCCTGCGGCCGGCCGCCATCGAGCATGGCGCGGACTGGCTGTTGTCGAATATGCTGTTGTTCTTTATCCCGCTGGTGGTGTCGGTGGTGCAGTTCACCGGTTTACTGAAGACGGAAGGCTTGCGCCTGTTTGCTGTCATCGGCATCGGCTTCACTTGCGTGCTGCTGGCGACCGCCTTTACCGTCGAGTGGGTGTGCCGCTTTGAGCGTGGCCGCACGCTGCGCCGGTTGCGTCAGGAGCGCCGCTTGCGCCGCCCGCTCGGCGCAGCTGATACCGTCGGAGCCGCAGCATGACGCCGCTGCTGTTCTTCCTGCTGACTTTGGGGCTGTTCTACGCCAACCAGGCCTTGCATCGCCGCCATCCGCGCTGGTGGCTGACGCCGGCCATCGCCACATCGGCAGTGCTGATCGCGTTGGTGCAGCTGTCAGCCACGCCCTTCCCTGTCTACTTTGGCGACACGCGCTGGTTGTGCTGGCTACTCGGCCCGGCGACGGTGGCGTTTGCGCTACCGATCTACCAATACCGCGATCTGGTGACACGCCACTGGCTGGCGCTGACGCTCGGCAGCACGGCCGGCATTGCTGCGTCGCTCGGCAGCACGCTGCTGCTGGACCGGCTGCTTGGTCTGCACGGCAGCGTTGCACAAAGCCTGCTGGCGCGCTCGGTGTCGACGCCATTTGCGCTGGAGGCCACGCGGCACCTGGGCGGCTCGGCACAGCTGACCGGCGTGTTTGTCATCATCACTGGCTTGTTTGGCATCCTGCTCGGACAGGTTCTGTTGGCACGCCTGCCGCTGCGCATGCGAATCGCGCGAGGTGCTCCATATGGCGCGGCGGCACATGGCTTCGGCTTGAGCAAGGCACGCTCGATCGGCCCTCAGGAAGGCGCCGTCGCCAGCCTGACCATGATTTTCAGCGGCGTGCTGATGGTCTTGCTGGCCCCCGCGCTGGGGCACCTGCTTACCAGTGCATGACAGCGCGCACTTGCGGCAGCAGGTCGTTGACGATGCTGACGTTCTGCTCTTTGGTCGGATGGCCATCAACGGCATCGCCGGGATAGCCGGTGGACGCGATGGCATGCACGCGCTTGTCCGCCACGCGCCGCACAGTCTCCGCGATATAGCCGCGTAATGCGGCCTGCTTCTCATCACGCAGGATGCCGCCTTCAGTCAGCATGATTTGCGCTTGCGGGTGATCTTGCAGCAGCGTGCGAACCAGTTTTACATAGGCCGCCACGTACTGCTCCCGCTCCGGAATGCCGGTCGTCATATCGTTGGTGCCGATGGCGACCAGAATGGCGTCCGGCCGGTAGTCTTGCTGATCCCATGACACGGCGGCTGGCTGCGTGGGCAGCGCCATGCCGTAATAGTCGATCAGATTGAATTCGTTGGTTTTGCCTTCCCAGGTGCGGATCAGGCCGCGCCCGCCATAGCAGACCAGTTGTACCTGAGCGTGCAGTTGCCGGGCCATCAGCATGCCGTAGCTGGCACGTGGATTGGCCCATGAGGCGCCGGACTTCTCTCCAGCGACGCGGTCGATCGAAGCGCCGCACGTCACCGAGTCGCCCAGCAGGAGCAGCTTGCGCGCCGGCAGCGATGGCGCGGGCTGCCACGTGCCGTCCGTCTCGAAGGCCTGCAGCGCGGCGCTGCCTTGCCAGGTCTCCGAGCGATTGACGATTTCCACCGCGTGTATGCCTGTCGCGAGACCATCCGCCAGCACCACCGTTTGCCGGCCCGCAGCAAGCCGCACCTTGCGCGCCACGCCATCCACGATCACATCAAGATAGGTCTGATCACCACTGGCCTGTGCCGTCGCGCTCAAGCGCGTGCCCTCAAAGCCGAGGTAGAAGCTCACGCCCGGATAACTGAAACGCACACTGCCGTCCGCCGCCACCTCCGCACGCCCCATGCGCGCGACATGCGGGTCCGCCGCAACGATCGGCGCCGCCCCGGCGAGCGAACAGGCTACGGCAGCGGTGATGGCAACCACACGATGCATGACGGCGGAAATGCGCATGGCTTACTCCATCAGTTTGCGTATATCCGGCAGCATGGCGTCGGACCAGATCTGGTAACCCTTGGCGTTAGGATGCAGGAAGTCAGGCATCACGTCGGCGGGCAAATCACCATTCGGCTGCAGGAAAGACTTGCCGTAGTCGTGATACAGCACTTGCTTGCCATCGCCCAGCGTCGCGATCATGCGGTTCATTTCCATCACCTGCAAGCGCTGTGGGCTGGTCGGATACTGACCATACGGCAGCACCGCATTCAGCAAAATCCGCGATGACGGATACAGCTTGCGCAACTGCGCCACCACCGCCTTCACGCCCTCAAACGCCTCCGCTGGCGTCGCACCGCAGAAGCCAAGGTTGTTCACGCCGATGGTCAGCACCACCAATTTTGGATGCAGCTTTTCAGCGTGGCCGTTCTGGAGACGCCACAGCACATTACCGGTATGATCGCCACCGATGCCAAAGTTCGCCGCACGCCAGCCGCCAAAGGATTTGTTCCAGACCTCCTGATTCCATCCCTCGGTAATCGAATCGCCAACGAACAGCAGATCCACATTGCCGGCATCCGCCACTTCTACATCTTCTTTAAACATCCGCTGCCACTTTTCGCGCGACATCCAGTGATAGTCGATCTTGCGTGGCTCCGGCGTCAGGCTGCACATCCGGCCGTCGCCGGCCAGGCCGGACTTGCCATCCACCGCCAGCGACTGCGGCGTCACATTCCAGCCGCGCAGCTCCAGCTTCACATCGCCGTCCGCCTTGAAGACCGCCTTCACTGCGCGGCTCTCGCCCGGCGGCAGCGTGACATAGTTGTCGGAATAGTAGACTGGCAGCACGCGCGTGCCATCCGCCTTCAACAACGTCAGCTTGCTGCCCAACGCCGGCGCGCTGTTGCGGTTCTGCAGCGTGACCTCCAGCTGACGCTCGCCCTCCTTCTCCGCCTTGCCCCAACGCGCGGCTACGCTCACCGGCACTGGCGGCAGCTGGTTCAGTGCCTGCCGATCCTGTGGTGTCGCACCCGGCCAATAGATATTCTGCGAAACCACTTGGTTGCCCGCATCGCGCAAACTCAAACGCACGATCAGCAGCTTATGCTTCGCCAGCAGCGCATCAAGGCCGATATCGAGCGGCGCCGAGACGCCGCCAGCAGGCGCCGACACCGGCAGATTGGTCCCGCCTACCAGCTCGCCCTCCACCGTCCACGCCACCCAGGTCAGCGTCGCGCCGTTCAAGGCAGCCTGCGGATTGTTGACCACCACCACCCGATGGTCCGGCAGATTCATTTGCACGTGAATCGGTTCGGCGGCGCTCTTCACGCCGTAGAACGCCGCATGCGTGTCGTAGTCATGACTGAGAATCTGCCACATGGTACTCGGCCAGGCCGGCTGCGTCATCCACAGCATGCGACCCGAGTTTTGCGTCCACAGGCCGGCGTTCATGCCTTCAAAGATGGCGCGATGGCTCTCGTAGTTCATCAACTGAGCCTTGCGCTCGAAGTCCGCCAGCGAAGCAGGTGCGCCGTATTCGGTTTCCATCGCCTGATTGAAGGTTTTCACGCCGCCATTACCGTCCGGATGCCAGTCGTGATAAGCCACCGTATCTCCCAGCGGCCATTGATCGCTGACCGGCACCGCAGCCTTGATCGATTCCAGCGTCGGGAAGGACTGCGTGCCCACCTCCACCGAGAAGCCCTTGGCGTGATCGGTGAAATAGCTGGCGGCCGGCTGGTAGTTATACGGGCCGCTGTTCTGCAAGTTCACGCGGTTGGAACTGCCGGTGTACCAGCGCGTGCCATCGAGCTTGTAGATCAGCGCTTCCAGCTGTTCGTTCAGCACTGGCTGCGGCACACCTTCATTACGGCCGAACCACAGCACCACCGACGGGTGATTGCGGTAGCGCTGCACTACGTCGCGCGCATTCTCCATGAACAGGTTGACGTCCTGCGGCTCCAGGTTGTAGTCCTGCGTCGAGGCCCAGAAGTCGTTCAGCACCATCAGGCCATACTCGTCGGCCAGATCAAAGAACGCCTCTTCCGTATTCTGCCCCACCCAGTTGCGGATAATGTTGACGTTGGCGTCGCGATGCAGACGGAAGTATGGCTCCAGGCGCTCGCGCTCGACGCGCTTGCGCCAGTCTTCCGTGCCCCAGTTGCCGCCGCGCGCAGCGATGCGCACGCCATTCACTTTGATGACCAGGAAAGGACTGAGCGTGGTGTCGGGCAAGGTCTTGATAGCGGCGGTGCCGTCGGCTTCCGGACGCAGGCTGGTTGCCCAGTTATTGTCGGCCAGTTTCTTGATCGCCTGATGACGGCCATCGGTGATGCGCACACCGAGTTCGCGGCCTTTCGTAAAGTCCGCCTCCACGCGGCGCAGATGGCCGCTCTGGTCAACCAGTGACAGCTCGTAGGTGACAGCGCGCACGCCAAAACGGGTGCTGCTGGCGTCGGACAGCTGCTTGCCCTGCACCGCTTCCAGTTTCAGCTCGTGCAGATCGGGGGCGCCGTAGCCGTTAGGCCACCACAGTTTTGGATTCTTCAACGTCAGCTTGTCGAAACGGACGGTTTGCTGGCCTGGCGCCAGCGTGACCTCCTTGCTGATCTGGACCGGCTTCATGCTGCCGTCGCGGCGCGTGATGGTGGCGCGCACGGTGGTGCGCTGCGCGTTGCGCGACAGGTTGGTGACCGGGACTTCAATGCTGATTTCCGCCTCGCTGTTATCGGCTTTCGGCAGCGCGGTGATGATGTGGGCGTCGCCCAATTTCAGGTCGTACGTGGCGTGCAGCACGACGTCCTGCCACAAGCCGGTGTTGCGGTCGCGGACCGATGGAATCCAGTCCCAGCCCTCGGAGGCGATGAAGGTCGGACCATCTTGCGCGAGCGTGCCGCCGTTTTCTCCGACACCTGCGGTCATCGATTCTTCCTGCGGGATGCCGGGATGTGGCGGTGGCGAGACTTTGACGGCGATGACGTTCTGGCCTTTGACCTTCAAGTACGGGCTGATATCAAAGGTGCCACGCACGAACGCGCCCTTCATGCCGCCCAGTTTACGGCCATTGATCCACACCTCGGCTTCGTAGTTGACGCCTTTGAAGGTGACGAACAGATGTTGTCCGGCCTTGAAGCCGGCCGGCAGTTCGAACGGGCTGCGATACCAGTAGTCCTGTTTGTTCAGTTGCTCGGGAATGGCGAGGTTGTTCAGGCCATAGTCCGGGTCAGGGTAGACGCCGCGGTCGACGAGTGTGGTAAGGACAGTACCAGGCGTGGTTGTGGTGTACCAGCCGTCTGCATTGAAACCGGCCGAGGAAATTTGCTCCGGCTTGGCGCGGACTTCTGGTGCGGCTTGCAGCTTCCAGGATTTGAGCGTCCAGAGATTAAACGCGTTCTGCGCCAGCGCGGGACCTGCGTAGGCTGGCTTGGCGACCGGCGCTTGCAGCGGCGAACCCGATTTCGGCAGCGTCCACGGATCTTGGGGCGCCAGCTGACCATACATCTGACGCACCTGGATCGGCCACGATGGGCTGCCGGTTTCGAAGTTAATTAACGCATCCTTGGGCGGCGCGGCCGATGCGGTGCGAATATCACCCGCATCCAGTGCCGCGCCAGTGACGACGAAGCCGGCAATACGGCCAGCATAACCGGTCAAGGCCTTGCTGCGCGGGCCGAGCGAAATTTGCGCACCCGCCCCGCCAGCCGCTGGCGCGGCGGGTAGCGCGACGTCGCGCTGGGCGATGATGGCGCCGTTGGCGTAGAGCGTCATCTGCCTGCCGTTGTAACTGGCGGCGAGATGAGTCCAGACGTTTGGCGCAAGTGTCAGCGACGAGACGACTTCAAGGCCATAGCCACAGAAGCCAAACTTGCCGTCCACGCTGCACAAAAACCACCCTGTCCCTGTCTGGGCTCCAGTGACGCCGGCGATCAGCGTGCGGCCCGCCGCGGGCTCGCTCGGCTTGAACCAGCCGCTCAAGCTGAACGGCTGCACCGAGGCCGCACCAAAGATCTCCCCCTGCGAAACCTTCTTCAGCAAACCATCGCTGGCAGACGGAAACTCCGCATTAAAAGGCCCCCACTGGTTGCCCGCCTGCGCAGCCGCAGAGGCCAGCGCCATCAACACCATCAACTTGCGATTCATGTTTAGCCTCGCGCCTTCAGGCGCAACAACAGCACACTGTGCGGTGCAAGCTTGGCTTCAAGCTTGTGCGATGTATCGCCAGACTTGCCGCCCCAGACCTCGCGCCAGTTGTAGACAGCCTTTTTGAAGTCGACCTCGCGCTTGCTGACGTCATCGCTGACCAGATGGGCTTTCCAGTCATAGCTCAGCGCCACCGGCTGTTCGCCGCGATTCAGCACCAGCATCGCCCACTCGCCGTCGGCCATCGGCCTGGCCCAGTACTCCACCTTGCCGTCATCCAGGAATTTCCAGGCCGGGATACCCAGCTTGTCCTGGCTGACCGCGATCACATCCTTGTTGGTCAGTATGCGGCGCGTGGAATCCGGCATGCTGCGCAAGTCATTCCCCAGAATCAGCGGCGACGCCAGCATGGCCCACAACGCAAAATGCGCGCGATCCTCATCCTCTGTCATGCCCATGCCGACTTCCAGCATATCCATGTCATTCCAGTGCCCTGGCCCCGCGTACTTGCGCAAGCCGGCCTGCTTGTCGAGAATCCGCATTACGCCGTAGCGCGAGAAGTTACTGTGACTAAGCTCGCAATCCCAGCACGGATAGATATCACCGGTGGTACGCCACGAATGGCCAATATCCGCCGCCCACTCCCACGGCTTGTTGTCGCCCCACTCGCACATGCTGAACAACATCGGCCGGCCCGCGCTGCGGATCGCGTCGCGCATGGTGGTGTAGGCGCCAACCGCGCTCAAGCCCTTGCTGTCACACCAGTCATATTTGATGTAGTCCACGCCCCATGCGGCGTAGGTGATGGCGTCCTGGTACTCATGCCCACGGCTGCCCGGACGGCCGCCGCAAGTGGTGGCGCCAACGTCGGAATAGATGCCCAGCTTGAGACCCTTGCTGTGCACATAATCAGCCAGCGCCTTCATGCCGGAAGGGAAACGCTCCGCATCGGGATGGATCACGCCATCCTTGTCACGTTTTCCGTGCCAGCAGTCGTCGATGTTGACGTACTCGTAGCCGGCATCCTTGAGGCCAAGCTTGACCATGGCGTCCGCCGTGTCGCGGATCAGTTTTTCGTTGATGTCGCAGGCGAAGGAGTTCCAGCTGTTCCAGCCCATTTGCGGCGTGGCTGCAAGGCCTTCGAACTTCTGGGCGTGGGCGCCTGCGCTGGCGGCCAGCGCCAGCAGGATCAGCGCGCGCTTCATCGCTTGATCGCCTGCAGACGATCGGCGTACTCTTTGATCAGCAGCAGTGAGGTCACGTCCGAATCAAAGACCGAATACAGGCCCTGCTCCTCTTGTGGAGGATCGCCAACGAAATCGTTACCCGGTTTCCACCAGTAGTCCGCATTGGCCGCACGGCCAGCGCCACCCCATGCCCAGAAGTTGAAGCCGGCGATCGGGTCGCCCTTGGCTGCGCGGGTGGAGACAATCTCAAATACTTCACGATAGAAGCGGTCGCGGATCTTGGTCGTGGCCTTGATGCTGAACGACGGGCCGTCGCGGTCCAGGCCGAACTCCTCCAGCACGATCGGCTTGCCCAGCTTCTTGGCCAGTTCGATGTGCGAATTCAGGTAATCGCGGCTCTTGCTGATGGCGTTATCCCAGGTGCCGCTCGGGTTGTTGGAATCGAACCAGCCCCAGTTCTTCGGCCACAGGTGATAGGTCAGGTAGTCGATATTCCTGGTGCGGTGCGCATCGAGGTACAACTGGGCATCCTGCGCCGAACCGGCCAGGCCCTCGCTGCCGCTGCTGACCAGGTGGTTCTTGTCCAGGCTATGGATGTAGCCCGCCACCTCGTCCACCCACTTGACGTAGACCGCCTTCTCCTCCGGCGTGGCCTTGCCATTGCCTGGACGCGGCTCATTCGCCAGCTGCCAGGACAGGATGTGCGTATCTTCGCTATAAGGCTTGCCGGTGATGGTGTTCACGCGCTTGACGATCCTGGCGATGACCTTGCGGTACTCCGCCTGGGCGGCGGCGTTGCGGTAGAAGCCTGCGGTCTTCTGCATGTAGGTGTCATAGTCCTTGGTCACGTTCGGATCCAGCGCCGGCGTGCCCTCAAACCAGTTCAGGTATTGCGTCATGCCGCCCGACCACTGCCAGAAGTTGTTCAGGTAAAGCACGACCGTCATGTCGCGCTTCGCCACTTCCGCCATCAGGAAGTCCAGGCCGGCCAGCAGGTTCTCATCGTACTGGCCCGGTGCGTTGGTGGTGGCCGGGCTGACGGCGCTCTTCATTTCGGTCTTCTCGGACACCGCCAGCACGCGCAGGTTGTTGATGCCGATGGCCTTCATGTTATCCAGCTCTTTCAGCAGGCGGGCGCGTTCACCCACGCCGCTGGCCGCGCCGAGGTAGCCGCCGTACCAGAAGTTGGCGCCAACGATGTAATAGGCTTTGCCCTTGCGGTCGAAGTGCGTGTTCTTGACCGTGACGAAGTCGCCCTTGACGGCCGGTGCCGCTTCAACGATGCCGCATGCGCCGATCATCATGGCCGCCGCGCAGAATTTGTACAGTTGTTTCAAGTCTCGCTCCTTGGTTTATTTACCTGCTACGTTCAGCGTGCGCTGCGGCAGCCGCACGGTGATGCTGCTTGCCTTGGCGTCTGCCGCGTCCTGCGCCAGCAGCACCTTGTAACCACCCTTGGCGATGCGCCAGGTTTTGCTGCGGCTGTCGAATACGCCCAGCAGACGCGGATCAACCGTCACGCTGACTTCCTTGCTTTCGCCTGGCGCCAGCTCCACTTTATCCCAACCGGCCAGGCGCTTGGGCGCTTCCCACTTGGCATTGAGCGGCGACACATACACCTGCGGCACGTCCTTGCCTTTCACCGCGCCGGTGTTGGTGACCTTGAAGCTGACCGACAGCTTGCCATCCTTCTGATTGGCCGCCAGGCCGGAATACGCAAACTGGGTGTACGACAAGCCATGACCAAACGGGAACAGTGGCTTCAGGCCCTTGAGGTCAAACCACTTGTAGCCCACCGCGGCACCTTCATGATAATTGACGGTGAAACGTACCGCTTCATTTTTCGGATCGCCATCCAGTTTTGGACGCGGAAGCTGGCTTTCCGATGCCGGGAACGTCGCTGGCAAGTGGCCCGACGGATTCACTTCACCAAACAGCACGCGCGCAATCGCCTCGCCGCCGGCGGTGCCCGGATACCAGGCCTGCAGGATACCTGCCGCCTGATCCACCCATGGCATCAGCACCGGGCCGGAAGTCTCCAGCACCACCACGGTTTTCGGATTGGCCCTGGCCACGGCGCCGATCAGTGCATCCTGATTGTCCGGCAGCGCCAGCGACACCGCGTCCAGCGCTTCGCCCACCCACTGCTGGGCAAACACCAGCACCACATCCGCATCGGCGGCAGCTTGTGCGGCGGCGGCAGGATCGCGGCCATCGTTGAAGATCACTTGCGCGCCTGGCGCGCGTGCCTGAATCGCTTTCATCGGCGAGGACGGGTGATACACCACAGGCCCCGGCCACGAGGTCGGTGCAATGCCCGGCACGGCGTTTCCGCCAATCGGATACACCAGCGACGACCCGCCGCCAGCCAATACGCCGACATCCGCATGCGCGCCGATGATGACGATTTTTTTGGCGCCCGCTTTCAGCGGCAGCACGTTGCCGGCGTTCTTCAGCAAGACCATGCCCTCTTCCGCGTCGGCACGGCTCACCAGGTTGTGTGCGGCGTAATCGATTGCGCCGCCTTCCGCGACAGGATTATCCACCACGCCCTTGTCGAACATGGCACGCAGCACGCGGAACACCATATTGTCGAAGCGCGCCTGCGAGACGTGACCGTTGGTCACCGCCTCTTCCAGTGCACCGCCAAAGTATTGTGACTTGTCGAACTCCCAGCCAGACTGCTGATCCAGTCCTGCGTTCGCCGCTTCCACCGTGCTGTGGGTCGCGCCCCAGTCGGTCATGACGTAGCCTTTGTAGCCCCAGTCTTTTTTCAGCACCTGGTTGAGCAGATAGTCGTTCTCGCAGGCGTAGACGCCGTTCAGGCGGTTGTACGAGCACATGACCGAACCGGGATCGGCCTGCTCCATCAGGAACTGGAAGGCCAGCAGGTCCGACATGCGGTTGCTGGCATCATCCAGCCGCGCATCGACCACGAAACGGCCGGTTTCCTGATCGTTCACCGCGTAGTGCTTCATGGTGGCGATGATGTTATTCGACTGGATGCCTTTGACCTGCTGTGCCACCATGGTGCCCGCCAGCAGCGGATCTTCACCCGCGTATTCGAAGTTGCGGCCGTTGCGCGGCTCGCGCAGCAGGTTGACGCCGCCGGCCAGCATGACGTTGAAGCCGGAAGCACGCGCTTCCCTGCCTATCATGGCGCCGCCCTGATAGGCCAGCTCGCGGTTCCAGGTGGCGGTGGTGGCCAGGCCGGACGGCAGCGAAGTGCGCTCGCGCGGCGTCTTGCTGGCCTGCGTCGCCACGCCCAGACCGGCATCGGTCTCAAACAGCGCCGGCAGGCCGAGACGCGGCACGCCCTCGATATAGCCGGCCGAGAAAGGCAGCGCGGCCGGATGCTTCTTGGTCTTGTTGCCGAAGTCCGAACCAAAGTGGCCCAGCACCCAGCGCAGCTTTTCCTGCTGCGTCATCGCCTGCAAAGCCAGCTCCGCGCGTTTGTCAGCGCTCAGCGACTTGTCCATCCATGGTTCCGCCGCCTGCGCCGACATCGCGGCCAGGGCGAACGCGATCGCCAGTTTCAACTTCATACAGTCTCCTTGTTGTTATACATGCCGGCGTATTTGAGGCCGAAGTAGAGAATAAACGTGTAGCAGGCGGCAGGCACAAAGAACGACCATTGCAGGCCGATGGTGTCCGCCAGCAGGCCTTGTGCGAACGGTACCAGCGCGCCGCCGACGATGGCCATGCACAGGATGCCCGAGCCCTGGCCGGTTTGCTTGCCCAGCTTGTGCAGCGCCATGCTGAAGATGGTCGGGAACATGATGGAGTTGAACAGTCCCACCGCAATGATCGACCACATTGCCAACTGGCCGCTGCCGAAGATCGCGGTCAGGATCAGGATGATGGAAGCGGCCGAGTTGAAGGCCAGCGCCTTGCCCGGGCTGACGTAACGCATCACCGCAAAGCCGATGAAGCGTCCGATCATGGCGCCGCCCCAGTAGTAGCTGACGTAGTGCGCGGCCGCACCGGCCGGCAGGCTGGCGACGTTGGCGTCACCCAGGAAGTTAATCAGGAAGCTGCCAATACTGACTTCACCGCCCACATACAGGAAGATGCCGATGGCGCCCAGCAGCAGATGGCGATGCGCCAGCACGCCGGTTTCCACGCTGGTGGCCACATCGTCGTCCGCGTGGCTGATCTTCGGCAGACGCACCAGCGCAAACAGCATGGCCAGTGCCAGCAGCGCAGCTGCCAGCGCCAGATATGGTCCCTGCACCGCTGCCGCTTCTTCCGCCTTGGTGCGCACCACGCTGGTCACGCCCTCCGACAGAATCAGCATGCCGCCCAGCGCGGGCGCGATGGTGGTGCCCAATGAGTTGAAGGCCTGGGTCAGCGTCAGGCGGCTGGAGGCGGTGGCCGGGGCACCGAGCACCGTCACGAAAGGATTGGCAGCCACCTGCAGGATGGTGATGCCGCTGGCCAGCACGAAGAACGCCAGCAGGAATAAGGCGTAGCCGCTGACCGACGCCGGGAAGAACAACGCACAACCGGCAGCCGCCAGCACCAGGCCACTGACCGCGCCGCGCTGGTAGCCGATTTTCTTGATTAGCATCCCGGCCGGCAGCGAGACAATGAAGTAGGCGCCAAAGAAGCAGAACTGCACCAGCATGGCCTGCACGTAGTTCAGCGTGTAAATCGATTTCAGATGCGGAATCAGCACATCGTTTAGCGATGTCAGAAGCCCCCACATGAAGAACAGCAGCGTGATGATCACCAGCGGGACGGTGTTACCACCTTCCGTATGGCCGTGCGAGCGCACAGTTGCGGATGCAACGTGTTCCATAGATGTCTCCTCGTATGGATGGTTTTTGTATTAATGAAAAGATTCTGCATAGTTGCCGCCGCACGGTCAAACAACATGCGATTTTTGGTCGCAGTTTAGCCATTTTCACTAAACACGCAGATATTGTAGATACGCGGCCCGCGTAGCCGCAGGCCGCACTAAAAGCATCGTGTTTAGTAAATTGCGCTAAACTCAAAGGTCAAGTCGATGTCGCGGTTGACCGTCAATAGACGCTAATGCAAGACTTCATTCATACGAGGGAGACATAACAAAAATGGGCACGAACGTAACGATCAGGGATATCGCCCGAGTCGCTGGCGTATCGGCGGGGACGATTTCACGCGCTTTGAAGAATGAACCCGGCCTGACCGAAGCCACGCGCCAGATGGTACTGGAAACGGCGCGGGAGCTGGGCTACGACTTTTGCAAGCTGCGGCCGAAGCGCTTGCGGCGCCTGACCTTCCTGCTGCACCGCCAACACAATACGGCGTCCAGCAGCCCATTTTATTCGCCGGTGCTGCACGGTGCGGAAGAAGCCTGCCGCAAGCAAGGCATCGTCTTGTCCTTCATGGCGGTAGGTCCGGCCGATGGCCTGATCGACCAGATACGCATGCACGCGCCGGACGGCATTGTGTGCGCCGGATTCTTTGAGCCGGAAACGCTGAGCGCCCTGCGCTCGACCGGCAAGCAGCTGGTGCTGATCGATATGAAGCTGCGCGGTTACAGTTCGGTCAACCCGGACAATATGATGGGCGGCTACCTGGCGACCAAGCACCTGATCGATACCGGCCGCACACGCGTCGGCTTCATCTCCGGCCCGCTGGGACACTACTCGATCCGCGAGCGCGCACGCGGCTATCGCCAGGCACTGTTCGAGGAAGGCATTCTGGCCGATCCACGACTGGAAGCCGGCCTGCCGGACGGCGTCGATCTGGAGACCGGCGCCTGGGAAGCGATGGAGCAGTTGCTGGACCTGCCGCATCCGCCGGACGCGGTGTTCTGCTACAACGACAGCGCCGCGCTGGTCGCCATGCGCTGCTGCCTGGCGCGCGGGCTGAAAGTCCCGCACGATATTGCCATCGTCGGCTTCGACGATATTTCGACCGCCGTGCTGGGGCACCGTCCCCTGACCACGCTGCGCATCGATAAAAAAGCTTTGGGTGCGTTGGGCGTGGAATTACTGCTCAACGGCCCGCATGAAGTACCGGTCGAGAAAACCTCGCCGGTGGAGTTAATTATCCGCGCCAGCACTGTGCTTGACGGCTGGCGCCCCAAGAACCTGGTAACTTTCAAACGGACCTGAAGATGGCCCCTGATTTCCGATCCCGCACCACCCTGCTGAACCACATCCGCCACACCAAGCATTTTTACGATGTCCGCTGCACTGATCCCAGCGGCGGCCTGTATCACTTCTACAAGGACGACGGCACGGTCTATGACGCGCACACGCGCCATCTGGTCAGCAGCACCCGTTTCGTCTTTAACTATGCGATGGCGTGGCGTCAGTTTGGCGACAGCGAGGATCGGCAGCGCCTGCGCCACGCGCTGACCTTCCTGCGCGATGCGCACCGCAACCCGGCAACCGGCGGTTATGCGTGGCAGCTGGAATGGAAGAACGGCGAAGGCCGCGTCACCGATGGCACCAATCACTGCTACGGCCTGGCCTTCGTGCTGCTGGCTTACAGCCACGCGCTGATGGCCGGCGAAACCCAGGCCGCGCCCTGGATTGCGGAGACGTTCGATCTGATGGAAAAGCGCTTCTGGGACGCCAGGTATGGTCTGTACGCCGACGAAGCCAGCGCAGACTGGTCGCATCTCGACGGCTATCGCGGGCAGAACGCGAATATGCACGCCTGCGAAGCGCTGATCGCCGCATTTGAGGCCACCAACGACCGCGCCTACCTGCTGCGTGCAGAAACGCTGGCGCATAACATCGCGGTACGCCAGGCCGCGCTGGCCGACAACATGGTATGGGAACACTATCACGCCGACTGGACCGTCGATACGGAATACAACCGTCATGACAAGAGCAACATCTTCCGTCCATGGGGCTATCAGCCGGGCCACCTGACCGAATGGGCCAAGCTGCTGTTGCTGCTGGAGCGTCATGGCGCGCATCTCGCCAACAATCCGAACTGGCTGCTGCCACGCGCGGTGGAACTGTTCGACGCGGCGTTGAGCAAGGCCTGGGACCACGAGCACGGCGGCATCTATTACGGCTTTGCGCCCGACAGCAGCATTTGCGACGATCTCAAATACTTCTGGGTGCAGGCCGAGAGCCTGGCCACCGCCGCCCTGCTGGCCAACCGCACTGGCGAAGCACGCTACTGGACCTGGTACGACAAGATCTGGGCGTATAGCTGGGAGCATTTCGTCGATCATCAACACGGCGCGTGGTATCGCATCCTCGGCGCCGACAACAGCAAGCTGACTGACGAGAAAAGCCCGGCCGGCAAAGTGGACTACCACACCATGGGCGCCTGCTATGAAGTGCTGAATGTGCTGAAAAAGGATTGAGATGAACTTTCCCCTGTTTGTGGCAGCGGGCGAAGCGCTCACTGATCTGATCGTGCAGGACAGCGCGCAGCAGCACTGGCACAGCGTGGTGGGCGGCTCGACCTGGAACGTGGCGCGCACCATGGCCAAGCTGGATGTGCCCACCGCATTTGCGGGCGCCATCAGCAGCGATGTCTTTGGCGACGCGCTGTGGCAGGCCAGCGAGGCAGCGCGACTGGACCTGCGCTTCCTGCAGCGATACACGAACTCTCCTTTGCTGGCGATCGTGCATCGCACTGATCCGCCAGCCTATTTCTTCGTCGGTGACGACAGCGCCGATTTGCAGTTCGATGCGAACCTGCTGCCGGACGGCTGGCGCGCGCACTGCAAGTGGGTGCATTTCGGCGGCATCAGCCTTGCGCGCCAGCCGCTGGCCGGTAAGCTGGTGGCGCTGGCCGAACAGCTGAAGCAAGACGGCATCCGCATCAGCTACGATCCTAATTACCGCGTGCTGATGGACGCGCGCTACGACGCCACGCTGCGCCGCATGACCGAGCTGGCGGACGTGGTCAAGGTGTCGGAAGAGGATCTCGAAGGCCTGTTCCGCACCAAGGATATCGAGGGGGCGTTTGCCACGCTGCGCAGCTGGAATCCGGCGGCAACCTATCTGTACACCAAGGGCGGCGCCGGCGCCTCGCTGCACATTGGAGATCAATCGTGGTCGCTGCCAGCGCCGAAGATCACGGTGGTAGACACGGTAGGCGCGGGCGACGCCAGCATCGCTGCACTGGCGTGGAGCATGATGCATCGTGCCGGCGCCACGCCCTTGCAGCACCTGCAATTCTCGGTGGCGGCCGGCGCGGCAGCCTGCCTGGGCGCGGGCGCTTCGCCGCCGTCGCTGGCGGATATTCAGAACCTTACGAACTTGTAATGTTGTTCGTCACAGGGCTGTAACACAGGACCAATACGATGGCGGGCTTTACCAGCTCACCATCGTCAGGTTCTCATGTCTTCGAAAACTCCTTTCGCCCCATCCCGTCTGCAACTGGCGCTTGCCGCCGCCGGCCTGTGCGCCCTCCATTTCTCCGCGATGGCGGAAGATGCCGGCGGCGCGCTGTCCACGGTGGAGGTGAAGGCCACCGTCGAAAAGAAAAAGCTTGGCGATAGCGTCAGCAGCGGCGCTCTGGGACGCAAGTCGGAACTGGATACGCCCTTCTCCACCAAGGCCGTCTCCAGCGAGGAAATCGAAGACCGCCTGGCCACCAGCGTTTCCGAAGTGCTGAAGTACGATGCTTCGGTCACCGCCATTTCGCCGCCGATCTCCACCCACCCGGCCACCATCCAGATGCGCGGCCTGCGCCTGGATGATTTGAATGGCTACAAGGTCAATGGCCTGGCCAATATCAACCGCGGCACCGAGATGCCGCTGGAGATGTTTGAAAGCGTGGAAGCCCTGAAAGGCCTGACCGGCTATATGTACGGTTTCGGTTCGCCGGGCGGCATCGTCAACTACGTCAGCAAGCGTCCGACCACCAGCCAGAGTTTCAGTGCGGCGATGGGTTATCAGGAAGGCGGCGCGATCAAGGAGCATATCGATACCGGCGGCCGGCTGGGCGAGGAAGGCGGCTTTGGCTACCGTTTGAACCTGCTGCATGAAGACGGCGACCTGAAACAGGAAAGCGGTTCGATCAAGCGCAATGCCGCCGGGCTGAATCTGGAATGGCGCATTACCAGCGATCTGGCGCTGACTTACGATGCGATCTACCAGCGCCGCCGCAGCGTCGGCGGTACGGATATTGTCATCGCGCCGGCGTACAGGATTCCAGCGCCGATCGATGGCGAGAGCAGGTTGAATAGCGTCGGCGCCGGCAGCGATGTGGAATACACGCTGGCCACCACCGGCATCGAATATCGCATCGCGCCGCAGTGGGTGGCGAATGCTTCCTATCGCACCTCCGATTCGACCCGCGTTTACAAGAAGGACCAGTACTACATCACCAGCAACGCCGGCAATTACAAGGACCGCGTGACTTCGGAACTGCATGGCTACCATTTCGACCAGGTGCAAGCCACCGTCAACGGCAGTTTCGATAGCAATGAGGTGGTGCTGGGTGTGATGTCGCAGAATCTGGCATCGACGTCCTCGGTGGTGACGCCAAAGACCTATCTGGGCACCGGCAACCTGTACGCGCCGACCATCATCAATGTCTGGGGCATCAACTACAGCGGCGGCACCTACCGTGACGAGACCACGCGCCAGGATGCGATCTTCGCCAGCGACACGCTGAAGCTGGGCGACAACTGGTCGGTGGTTGGCGGTTTGCGTTACACGCAGTTCGTAGATAACGCTTACTCGACCAAGGGTGCACTCACCGCGCGCTATACTGCCAACAAGACTACACCGACCGTGGCGCTGATGTACAAGCCCGCCGCAGATACCACGCTGTACGCCAGTTATGTGGAAGCGCTGGAACAGGCAGCCAACGCACCAACGTCCACCGTCAACGCCAACCAGACCTTCGCACCGATCAAGAGCAAGCAATCGGAAGTCGGCGTGAAGACGGAGCGCAGCTGGTGGAACGCCACAGCCTCGCTGTTCCGCATCGAGCGCGGCGCGCAGTACACCAACGCCGCCAACGTGTATGTGCTGGACGGCCAGACCAAATATCAGGGCATGGAATTCAACACCGTGGTACAGGCGGCCAGGAACGTCTCGATCGAAGGCGGCATTATGCTGCTGGACGCGACGCTGGAGGAAGCCGCGCCAGGCTACAGCGGCAAGCGCGCGGTCGGTGCGCCGCGCCGCCAGGCATCGGTTCAAGCGACCTGGCGCGAAGTACTGCCAGGTCTGGCGCTGCACGTCGGCAGTCAGTATCTGGGCGAGCTGCCGATGGATGCGGCCAACGTCAATACGCTGCCGGCCTACACGCTGTTTGACGCAGGCTTCAACTATCGTCACCGCTACTTCGGCAAGATGATCAGCGTGCGCGCGAATATCTCCAACCTCGCCAACCGCAAATACTGGACTTACTATCAGGAGAACTACCTGAACATCGGTGCGCCGCGCACCGCCAGCTTGAACGTTCGCGTGGACTTCTGATGCTCGATCTCGCACTGTCCCTGCTGCTGTCCACCAAGGCCCCGTACGCGCCGCAGCAGGACAGCGCCAGCTACGAAGCGGCGCCGCCCGGCTACAAAGCAGTCTACACCCAGCTGCTGGCGCGCCATGGTTCGCGCGGCCTCACCAGCCCGAAAGGCGCGCAAGCACTGCACGCCCTGTGGCAGCAGGCCGCTGACACCGGTGGACTGACGCCGCTCGGCCGCCAGTTCGGGCCGGACATCGAGCAAATGATGCGTGCCAACGAAGCTATCGGCTATGGCAACGAGACGCAACAAGGCATGGAGGAGCACACCCAACTGGCACGGCGCCTGTTCGCGCGTCTGCCAGACCTGTTCCGCGACGCCGAGGCCAGCTCGCGCCGCATTGTGCTGGTCAGCTCCGGCAAGGACCGCGCGGTCGACAGCGCGGAATTCTTCCGCGACGCGCTGGTGCGGCAGCAGCCCGGCCTGGCGACCTTGTTCGATACCGGCATCGATCGCGACACGCTCTACTTCCACAAGCAAAATACCCCGGCAGGTCTGGCCTACCAGCGCTGGGCGGATAGCGGCGAGCTGCAAGCGCGTGCAGCCGCCATCCGCGCGCAGCCGCAATTGCAGGCTGCCGCGCAGACCACGCTGGCCCGCCTGTTCACGCCGCAATTCATGGCTGCACTGGACGCCAGCCGCGCCACCGATACCGCGCTGTCGCTGTACGCGCTGTATGCCGCCGCCGCCGACATGCGGCACGAACTCAAGGCCGACTTCACCAAGTACATCCCGCCGGGCGAAGCCAGCGTCTACGCCGAAGCCGAAGACGCCATGGCCTTTTACGAAAAAGGTCCCGGCATCGTGGAAAACGGCGATATCACCTGGCGCATGGCCGCTGTGCTGGTCGACGATTTCTTCAACGAGGCCGACGCCGTCGAGCGTGGCGACCTGTCGCACGCCGCCAAACTGCGCTTCGCCCACGCCGAAATCGTCATCCCCATGGCCAGCGCACTGAGCATACCGGGCCTGTCCGAACAGCTGCCGCGCAGCGCAACTTACAGTTACCAGAACAGTCCATGGCGCGGCGCGTACAGCGCGCCGATGGCGGCCAATATACAGTGGGAACTGTACCGTAACAGTGCCGGACGTGTACTGGTACGGATGCTGTACAACGAGCGCGAAACCGACTTCAAGCCGGCCTGCAGCCACGCCAGAATCGCTCCCGCCAGCCACTTCTACGACTACCAGCAGTTGAAACGTTGTTATAAATAAAACCAACATTATCAAATGCTCTATACCAAAAGGCGTTTCTGGCCGATTAGCAACAATTAATACAAATCTACTCTCGCGAATCGCTAGTTGCAGGTGCTAAACTCGGCAGGTCACCAGACAACAAGAGAGGACACCATGAACCAGATGTCACGACGCCAGTTCCTTCGGGTGACTGGCGCGACCATCGCGGGTTCGAGCATCGCGCTCCTCGGCTTTGCGCCGGCGACGGCCCTGGCCGAAGTCCGGCAGTACAAGCTGGCGCGCAGCACCGAAACCCGCAACACCTGCCCCTACTGCTCCGTCGGATGCGGCCTTTTGATGTACGGCCTGGGCGACGGCGCCAAGAACGCCTCGGCCAGCATCATCCACATCGAAGGCGATGCCGACCACCCGGTCAATCGCGGCACCCTGTGTCCGAAAGGCGCCAGCCTGATCGACTTCATCCACTCGCCGAACCGCCTGCTCGCGCCGCAGTACCGCGCGCCCGGCGCCACCGAATGGACGCCGATGTCGTGGGATGAAGCGCTCAACCGCATCGCCAAATTGATGAAGGCGGACCGTGACGCCAACTTCGTCGAAAAAACCGAAGACGGCAAAACCGTCAACCGCTGGACCACCACTGGCATGCTGTGCGCATCGGCCAGTACCAATGAAGTAGGCTATTTAACCCATAAAACGATGCGTGCCACCGGCATGCTCCCATTCGACAATCAAGCACGCGTATGACACGGTCCGACGGTGGCAGGTCTTGCCTCGACATTTGGACGTGGTGCGATGACGAATCACTGGGTGGATATCAAGAATGCGGATGTCATCCTGGTCATGGGCGGCAACGCAGCTGAAGCACACCCTTGCGGGTTTAAATGGGTCACGGAAGCCAAGGCGCATCGCGGCGCCAAGCTGATTGTGGTCGATCCGCGCTATACCCGAACCGCTTCGGTGGCGGACTATTACGTCCCTACCCGTACCGGTGCGGACATCGTTTTCCTGGGCGGTATCATCAACTACCTGCTCACCAACGACAAAATCCAGCACGAGTACGTCCGTAATTACACGGACATGCCTTTCATCGTCCGCGAGGATTTCGCCTTTAACGACGGCCTGTATTCGGGCTGGGACGACGAGAAGAACAAGTACACGGACAAGAGCAGCTGGAACTACGAACTCGGTGAAGACGGCTTTGCCAAGATCGATCCGACGCTTGAACATCCGCGTTGCGTGTACCAGCTGATGAAGAAGCACTACTCGCGCTACACGCCCGAGATGGTGGAGAAAGCCTGCGGCGTGCCGCCGGAAAAATTCCATCATGTGGCGGAACTGCTGGCATCGACCGCGGTGCCGGGACGCGCCGCGACCATCCTGTATGCACTGGGCTGGACCCAGCACTCGACCGGCGCGGAAACCCTGCGCACCGGCGCCATGGTGCAGCTGCTGCTCGGGAATATGGGCGTCGCCGGCGGCGGCATGAACGCGCTGCGCGGCCACTCCAACATCCAGGGCCTGACCGACCTTGGCCTGCTGACCAATATGCTGCCGGGTTACCTTTCGCTTCCGGGCGAGGCCGAGCAGGAATGGGATGCGTATGTGGCCAAGCGCGCCTTGAAACCGCTGCGCCCCAACCAGTTGAGCTACTACAGCAACGCCAAGAAATTCCTGGTCTCCTTCATGAAGTCCTGGTGGGGAGACGCCGCGACCGAAGAAAACAACTGGGCCTTCAACTACCTGCCGAAACTCGACAAGCCATACGACATGATGCAGGCGTTCGAGCTGATGATCCAGGGGAAAATGACCGGCTATATCTGCCAGGGCTTCAACATCCTGGCTTCGGCGCCGGACAAGCAGAAGACCACCGATGCTTTGTCCAAGCTGAAATGGCTGGTGATCATGGACCCGTTGCAGACCGAGACCTCCGAGTTCTGGAAACCGCACGGCGACTTCCACAAAGTCGATCCGACGCAAATCCAGACCGAGGTATTCAGCCTGCCGACCACCTGCTTCGCGGAAGAACGCGGCTCGCTGGTCAGCTCCTCGCGCGTGCTGCAGTGGCACTGGCAAGGCGCCGAAGGTCCGGGCCAGTCGCGCAGCGATCTGGAAATCATGGCCGGCCTGTTCCTGCGCATGAAGAAGGCTTACCAGACCGAGGGCGGGAAATTCCCCGATCCTATCCTGAACCTGACCTGGAACTACGCCAATCCGGCCTTCCCTAGTCCGGAAGAACTGGCGATGGAGTACAACGGCAAGGCACTCAAAGAGCTGACCGATCCGAAGGACCCGACCAAAGTCATCCTGAAGAAGAACGAGCAGCTGGCCGGCTTCGCGCAACTGCGTGATGATGGCAGCACGGCTTGCGGTTGCTGGATCTTTGCCGGTTCGTGGACCGCTGCCGGCAACCAGATGGCACGCCGCGACAACAGCGACCCATCGGGCATCGGTCAGACGCTGAACTGGGCGTGGGCATGGCCGGCCAACCGCCGTGTGCTGTACAACCGCGCGTCCTGCGACCCGAAAGGCAAGCCGTGGGATCCAACCCGCAAGCTGGTGTCGTGGAATGGCACGGCGTGGGGCGGCTACGACGTACCGGACTTCAAAGTGGATGAGCCGCCTGAAAACGGCATGGGTCCGTTCATTATGCTGGCCGAAGGCGTGGCACGCTTCTTCTCGCGCGACTCGATGGCGGAGGGGCCGTTCCCCGAGCACTACGAGCCGTTCGAATCGCCGATCGGGCATAACCCGCTGCATCCGAACAATCCGAAGGCCTTCAACAACCCGGCCGGTCGCATGTTCCCGAACGACCGCAAGAAGTTGGGCAAGAAGGACCAGTTCCCGCATGCGGCCACCAGTTACCGCCTGACGGAGCACTTCCACTTCTGGACCAAGCATGCGCGCCTGAATTCCATTATTCAGCCGGAGCAGTTCGTCGAAATTGGCGAAGCGCTGGCCAAGGAAGTCGGCGTGGTGCACGGCGACCGCGTGAAGGTGACGTCGGGACGCGGCTACATCATCGCGAAAGCGGTGGTGACCAAGCGTATCAAGCAGTTGACCATCGATGGCAAACCGATGCACCACGTCGGCCTGCCGATCAACTTTGGCTTCAAGGGGCTCACTAAACCGGGCTACCTGGTTAACACGCTGACGCCTGTCGTGGGCGACGGCAATTCACAGACACCGGAATCGAAGTCGTTCCTGGTGAAAGTGGAAAAAGCTTAACGGCCGGAGGAGATAATCATGGCATTACAATCACTTGATATCAAGCGCATGTCGGCAACGACGGTGCAAACGCCGGTGGCTCGCACACCGGTGACCGGCACGGTCGCCAAGCTGATCGACGTTTCCAAGTGCATCGGCTGCAAGGCTTGCCAGACCGCCTGCATGGAGTGGAACGATTTGCGCGACGAGGTGGGTGAAACCACCGGCGTCTACGACAATCCTTTGGACCTGACGCCGCAATCGTGGACCGTCATGCGCTTCTCGGAATACGAGAATCCGAAGGGCGATCTGGAATGGCTGATTCGCAAGGACGGCTGCATGCACTGTGAAGATCCGGGCTGCCTGAAGGCCTGCCCTTCACCGGGCGCCATCGTGCAGTACACCAACGGCATTGTGGATTTCCATCAGGAGAACTGCATCGGTTGCGGCTACTGCGTGGCCGGCTGCCCATTCGATGTACCGCGCATTTCCAAGCAGGACAGCCGCGCCTACAAGTGCACCTTGTGCTCGGACCGCGTGGCCGTCGGCCAGGAACCTGCGTGCGTGAAGACCTGCCCGACCGGCGCCATCATGTTCGGCACCAAGGAGGACATGAAGGAGCATGCGGAGGAACGCATCACGGACCTGAAGTCGCGCGGCTTTGCGCAGGCCGGCTTGTACGATCCGGCCGGCGTCGGCGGCACGCACGTCATGTATGTGCTGCACCACGCGGACCAGCCGACCTTGTACCACGGCCTGCGCGAGAATCCGAGCATCAGCGCCACCGTCGGTTTGTGGAAGGGCCTGACCAAGCCGCTGGCATTGGCCGGCATGGCCATCACCGCGCTGGCGGGCTGGTTCCACTACTCGCGCGTGGGTCCGAACGAAGTAAGCAAGGATGAGGAAGCCGAAGCAGTGGCGGAAGCTAAACGTATCAGGGAGGAAGCACCATGAGCTCACCCAACCGCGATAAAGACGGCAATCCGCTGATCCAGCGCTACACCAAGAATGAGCGCAGCAATCACTGGATCACGGCGATCTGCTTCATTCTGCTGGCAGTCTCCGGGCTGGCCATGTTCCACCCGGCGACGTCGTGGATGGCCGTGTTCCTGGGTGGCGGCCAGTGGACCCGCATCCTGCATCCGTTCATCGGGCTGGTGATGTTTGTGTCGTTTGCGATTCTGGTGCTGCGCTTCTGGCACCACAACCGCATGGACGCGGCGGACAAGCAGTGGCTCAGGCAGATGGATGATGTGCTCAACAACCGCGAAGACAAGCTGCCGAAGATCGGCATGTACAACGCCGGCCAGAAGATCCTGTTCTTCGTGCTGATCGCCTCGATGGTGGGCCTGCTGTTGTCCGGCATTGTGATCTGGCGTGCCTATTTCTCGTTCTACTTCCCGATCGAGATCGTGCGGCTGGCGGCGTTGCTGCATGCGTTTAGCGCTTTTGTGCTGATTTGCTCGATCATCGTGCACATTTACGCGGCGTTCTGGGTCAAAGGTTCTATCGGCGCCATGGTGCGCGGCACGGTCACCTACGGGTGGGCGCGCAAGCACCATCCACGCTGGTTTGAGGAAGTGGTTCGCAAGAGCCGCGACTAGGTTTAGAATGCTCCTTGCGCCGGGGAGCATCCTGGATCTGTTTCAGGGAGATTTTTTTTGGTACAACGCTTGTTAGAACCTGGTGAGATCGAGGCGCTCGATCACACCGCCATTCCTCGCCTGCTGCTGCCGGAAGCGCGCAGCCTGTTTACTGCGCGCGCGGCGCGCCTGCGGCAGTTGGCAAATAATCAAATCAAGGGTATTCCGGTTGGCGAGACGCTGGCCGGCTATCTCAATATGATGGCGGCGCTGGTGGACGCGCAGGCGGCGGCGATCCGTTCGCTGCCAGCCGACACCTTCGCCATGCCGGATGCGGCCACCATTCAGTTGGCCATCGATCACCACATGCCGCCGCTGCCGGTCAGCGGCCAGCGCCCTGCCACCTGGCGCCGGGTGTTTGATGCCATTCTCGACCAGCTGGATGCGCTGGCGGAGAGCCAGCCGCAGTTGGCTGTCGTGCTGGCGGAGTTGCGTTCGCTCGATACGGCGCAGCTGGAGGGTTGTGCGGATGCGGTATTGGCCGAATTGACGGAGGGTGTGCATCCGCTGCATGCTCCGTTCGTGGCTGCGGCTTTGCAAGTGATGTGGACCATGCGCGCCAGCCAGCTGGATGCGCCGCGTGTGCAGCCGCTGGTGACCAATACGCTTTGCCCGGTGTGCGGCGCGCATCCTGTTGCCAGCGTGATCCGGATTGGCGGCCAGTCGCAGGGCTATCGCTATTTGCAGTGCAGCTGCTGCTCCAGCGAGTGGCACATGGTGCGGGTGAAGTGCTCGTGCTGCGAGGGCACGGCGAAAGTGGCTTACCAGAGCATCGATCAGGAGCTGGAGTCGGATAACAAGGCCAATGATCCAAGCAAGGTGGCGCGCGCCGAGACCTGCGACGACTGCAACACTTACCGCAAGATCTTCAACCAGGAACACGACTTCTACGTCGACCCGCTGGCCGACGATCTCGCCAGCCTGGCCCTCGACCTGCTGGTCGGCGAAGCCGGCTATGCCCGCGCCAGCGGCAATCCCCTCTTGTGGTTCAACGCCGAATGAGCACGCCATCCCACGATAGCGCCGGCACCAGCGCCGCGCCGGCACCAGCGGGTGCCTCCGACGGCGCAGGCGCAGGGGGCGCAATCCGCCTGCCCGCCGTCCATCTGATCCTGTCGGACACCGACTGCGAGGCGCTCATCGCGGAATACGGCCGTGTGCAGACACTGGAAGCTGCTCGTGCGTTGCTGGCCGAGCTGCGCGCCATGCTGCTGGCCGCCCGCGACGGCGGCGCTGCCGCAGCGTTGGCCTCCGCCCCGGACACCAGCATCCCATCCCTGCTCGCCATGCTGGCCAACCGCCTGCGCGAACAAAACACCTCGCCACTGCGTCCCGTCTTCAACCTGACCGGCACTGTCCTGCACACCAACCTTGGCCGCGCCCTGCTGCCCGACAGCGCGGTGCAGGCCGTAGTTGATGCGATGCGCTGGCCCATGAATCTCGAATGGGACATCGACACCGGCAAACGCGGCGACCGCGATAACCTGATTGAAGAACTGCTGCTGGAGCTGACCGGCGCCGAAGCCGCCACCATCGTCAACAACAACGCCGCCGCCGTGCTGCTGATGCTGAACACCGTGGCATTGAACAAAGAAGTGATAGTCTCCCGCGGCGAACTGGTGGAAATCGGCGGCGCCTTCCGCATCCCGGACGTGATGACCCGCGCCGGCGCCATCCTGCGCGAAGTCGGCGCCACCAACCGCACGCACCTGAAGGACTACGACGAAGCCGCCGGCCCGCAAACCGGGCTGATGATGAAGGTCCACACCAGCAATTACGCCATCACCGGCTTCACCAAGAGCATAGAGCTGGACGAGCTGGCGCCGCTGGCGAAGAAGCACCACATCCCGCTGGCTGTAGACCTGGGCAGCGGCACACTGGTCGACCTGGAACAATACGGCCTGCCGCACGAAACCACGGTGCGCGAAACTATCGAAGGCGGCGCCGACCTGGTGACCTTCAGCGGCGACAAACTGCTGGGCGGCCCGCAATGCGGCATCATCGTCGGCCGCAAAGACCTGATCGCGCAGATCAAGAAGAATCCACTCAAGCGCGCCCTGCGCGTCGGCAAACTGACACTGGCCGCGCTGGAGCCGGTGCTCGCGCTGTACCGCGCACCGGATCTCCTGCCCGAGCGCCTGACCACTCTCAAGTTGCTGACCCGTCCGGCCGCCGCGATGCGCGCGCAAGCGCAAGCCATCCTGCCGCTGCTGCAAGCCGCGTTAGGCCCCCACTACGAAGTCACCGACGAAGCGATGACCAGCCAGATCGGCAGCGGCGCCCTGCCGGTCGATCAGTTGCCAAGCTACGGGCTGGTGGTACGCCCGTCGGCAACAGGCCGTATCAGCAACGCACTGGGCTTGCTGGAGCAGCGCCTGCGCGCCCTGCCGCTGCCAGTCATCGGCCGCGTGGCGCAGGACGCCCTCTGGCTGGACCTGCGCTGCCTGCAGGAGCATCAACAGCAGCGCTTTATCGAACAACTGTCTCTGCTCACAGCATGATCGTCGGCACAGCGGGGCACATCGACCATGGCAAGACCACCCTCACACGCGCCCTTACCGGCGTCGATACCGATCGTCTGAAGGAAGAGAAAGCACGCGGCATTTCGATTGAACTCGGTTACGCCTACACGCCACTGGGCGATGACATCCTCGGCGTGATCGACGTGCCTGGCCACGAGAAATTCATCCGCACCATGGCGGCCGGCGTGACCGGCATCGACGCCGCGCTGCTGGTGATCGCCGCCGACGACGGCATCATGCCGCAAACGCTGGAGCACCTGGCCATCTTGCGCCTGCTGGGCGTGAAGCGCGGCGCGGTGGCGATGACCAAGATCGACCGCGTGGACGCCACCCGGCTGGAACAGCTGGAACAGGAAATCCAAGCCCTGCTCGCGGCGACCGATTTCGCCGGCGCGCATATCTTCCGCACCAATGCCACGCAGGAGGGCGACATCGGCGTCAAGGCGCTGCTGCGCCACCTGGGCGAGATGGCTGCCACGCTGCCGGCCAACGACGAACGCCGCCTGTTCCGGCTGGGCGTGGACCGCGTATTCACGCTATCCGGGCAAGGCACCATCGTCACCGGCACCGCACTGGCGGGTAGTGTGCGCGTGGGCGACATGCTGCAGTTGGCGCCCGGCGGGCAGCAAGTGCGGGTGCGCAGCATTCATGCGCAAAACCGTTCGGCGGAGATGGGACGCGCGGGACAACGGCTGGCGCTCAATCTGAGTGGCGCCTCCAGGGAGGATATCGCACGCGGCACGTGGGTGGTCGCGCCGGCGCTGGCCGAATGTTCGCAGCGTGTGGACGTTGAACTGACGCTGACGCCGGACTGCGGGCTGACGCTCAAGCCCTGGTCGCCGGTGCACGTGCATCTCGGCGCCGCACATCACACTGCCAATGTGGTGATGCTGGATGATGAGGTGCTGGCGCCCGGCCACACCGGCCGTGTGCAGCTGGTGCTGGACGCGCCGGTGCACGCCGTGCCGGGCGACCGCTTCGTGATCCGCAATGCGCAGGCCACCGCCACCATCGGCGGCGGCATAGTGCTCGACCCGTTCGGCCCCGCACGCAAACGCCGCAGCGCGACGCGCACCGCGTGGCTGGGTGCGCTGGCCGATTTCATCGCTGGCAGCGACAATGGCGGCGCCAGCGCGCCTGGCGGCGCTGGCCGCAACGGCGAACTCCCCCGCGACAGCGGCGCAGCCGGCGGCGGCATCTCCGCCCTGCTGGCGCGCGGTCCGCTGGGTTTGCGGGCTTCGATGCTGGTGCGCCTGTCGCAACTGCCGGCATCGCTGATCATCACGCCGCCAGGCACGGTGGAAGTGCCGCTGCAAGGCGGCGACACACTGCTGATCGCTGCGACCGAAGTGCAGGCACTGCAAGTCAGCATCCTTGCCGCGCTGGCGGAGTTCCACCAACGCGCGCCAGACGACGCAGGCCCCGAGCTATGGCGCCTGAAACGCATCGTCTCGCCCGACATGGAAGACCGCTTGTGGAGCCGGCTGATCGAAACCCTGCTGGCCGAAGGCGCGATCAAACAGCGCGGCCGCAGCCTGCACCTGCCCAGCCACAGCGTGGAGCTCAGTGCCGCAGAACAGGCGCAGGCCGCGCCCTTGCTGGCATCCCTGCTGGCAGGCGGCTTCGATCCACCATGGGTGCGCGACCTGATGCGCACCCATGACATGCCGGAAGTTGAAGTGCGCCGCCTGCTGCTCAAGCTCTCCAAAACGGGAGAGTTGAACCAGGTAGTGAAGGATTTGTTTTATCATCCGCAGCGGATGGATGAACTGGCGCGCATCGTGGCGACGCTGCCCAGCGCGGACGCCGCCTCGTTCCGCGACGCCACCGGCCTGGGACGCAAGCGCGCCATACAGATATTGGAGTTCTTCGACCGCGTCGGCTATACTCGGCGGGTCGGCAACATCCACCTGATACGACCGAATGCGGCGTGGTCGTACAGCAGCAACTAACAACGGAAGGCATACTCATCCGGTGATGGGGCCGGGCTTCAAACCCGGTGGGGGGCGTCAGCCGCTCCCTCGTAAGTTCGACTCCTACTGCCTTCCGCCATTCACCACCGCCGTAACCATATCAAGTGCGGCATCGAAGTGCTGCGGCGTTTCAGCCAGCAGTGACCACAGGCGATTGTGCTCGGCGCCCGGCACGATGAGCAGTTGACGCGATTCGGCATGAGGCGCGGCGTCCACCAGACGCTCGGAAATCTCCAGCGGGATCACCGCGTCATGCTCGGCGTGGATTACCAGCAGGCGGCCTTCAAAGCGCGACAGGATATTCCACGCATTGCTGTCAGCCCAACTGCGCTCGCGGCGGATGATGGCCGAGAACTCCGGCCCAAACGGCACCTCATACGCGGACGGCGTGTACACGCCCGGCACAATCAGCACCAGCGCATCGACGCGATGCTGCTCGCTCAGACGAATCGCGTTGTAGGCGCCCATGCTTGAACCAAATACCACCAGCGGCTCCGCCAGCGCGCTGGCAGCCAACACCGCCTGCGCCTGCCGTGTGCGGCTGGCCACCGACGATTCCGCAAACGTACCACCGGTCTCGCCATGGCCAATGGCGTCGAAACACACGCTGCCCAGACCACGCTGCTGCAGCGCGCCGCGCAGCAAATGATGGCCGCGCCGCGTGCTGTTGCCGGCGCCGTGCAGATACAAAATCCGATTGCTGTCGCGGCCCACGTAATGGTCGCCTTTCAGCAGTTTGCCGTCGAACGGCACGTCGAAATCGAGAATGGTAGACATGCCGCGCAGCCTACCCAAGCCTGTCAGTTTTGTAAATCCGGGTAAGAAATTTGTTACAGTGCTAAAATGAAATTTGGAAACTTAAATTTCTTTTGAATAATAAAACCTCCGAAATGAGGATGACCACCCTGAACACCTGCGAGATACGGAGGAACTGTGAAATTATCGGATATGCGGGTCGGCAACCGGCTGGCCATCGGTTTTGGCGCCACCCTGCTGCTGTTGCTGGCGGTGGCGGCCGCCAGTTGGCTCAGCATACGCCAGACCGCCGCCGACACCGACATCCTGCTGGCCCACCATCTCAAGACCGAGCGCCTGGTGAGCACCTGGAAAGCCCTGGTCGAAAACAATGTCCAGCGCGCGCTGGCTGCCGCCAAGACCGACGATCCCGCCACGCAAAAGCTGTTTGAAGACGGCATCGCTGCCAATTCCAGAATTGCCGAGGCCAACCAGCGCCAGATTGCCGAACTGCTCGATGACGCCCAGGCCCAGGCCCTGTTCGATGCCGCGCTGGCGCAGCGCAAGATCTACCAGGACGCCCGCAAGCGTGCGTTCGCGGCCAAGGCAGCCGGCGATCTGGACCAGGCCAATCAGATTGTGGAACGCGAATTCATCCCGGCCGGACAGGCGTACGTGAACCACATGGGCGAGCTGGTGGCCCGCCAGCAGGCGGTGATCGATGAAATCGGCGTCGCCATCCACAACCGCAGCGTCGCTTCAGCCTGGATGATTACCGTGTTGAGCGCAGCCTCGGTCGCCCTGGCGCTGCTGCTGGGCTGGCTGATCAGCCGCTCGCTGCTCAAGCAACTGGGCGGCGAACCGGGCTACGCGGCCAGCATCACCGACCGCATTGCCGGCGGCGACCTGACCGTACCGGTACAGTTGGCCAGCGGCGACCGCGCCAGTCTGCTGTACAGCATCGCCGCCATGCGCGACCGCCTGGCGGCTATCGTCAGCGAAGTGCGCAACAGTACCGATGCTGTGGCGACCGCTTCCGACCAGATCGCCAGCGGCAACCTCGACCTGTCCTCGCGCACCGAGCAGCAGGCCGGCTCGCTGGAAGAGACCGCATCCTCGATGGAGGAACTGACCGCCACCGTCAAGCAAAATACCGAGTTTGCCCGCCAGGCCAACCAACTGGCGGCCGGGGCGTCCGGCGTGGCCGAGCGCGGCGGCGAGGTGGTCGGCGGCGTGGTCACCACCATGGAAGCGATCAGCGCCTCGTCGCGCCAGATCGTCGACATCATCGGCGTGATCGATGGCATTGCCTTCCAGACCAATATCCTGGCGCTGAACGCCGCGGTGGAAGCGGCGCGCGCCGGCGAACAGGGCCGCGGCTTCGCGGTGGTGGCACAGGAAGTGCGCACGCTGGCGCAGCGCTCGGCCAGCGCGGCCAAGGACATCAAGCACCTGATTAACGCGTCGGTGGAAAAAATCGACAGTGGCAACGCCCTGGTCGACGAGGCTGGCAAGACCATGGAAGAAGTGGTGCGCAGCATCCGCAACGTCAGCGAGATCATGGAGCAGATCAGCGCCGCCAGCAGCGAACAGGAAGCCGGCATCGAACAGATCAACCGCGCCATCATCGAGATGGATGGGGTGACGCAGCAGAACGCGGCGCTGGTGGAGGAAGCCTCGGCAGCGGCGGCCGCGCTGCAAGGCCAGGCGTCGCAGCTGGCGGAGTTGGTGAGCGTGTTCACCGTGGACGGGTCCGCGCACTCGGCCAGCGTGACGCCAATCGGCAGGGCGCGCCCGCATGCGCCGGCAGCACACCTGTCAGCGCCAGCCGGGCAGCGCACCGGCACCTAGGCACGGTTGAAACTTGTACAATGACGGCATTACTCATCAGGGGACATCAATGTACAAGACCGCTCTGCAAGCCGCCGCCATCGGCATTGCGTTCGCTTCGTTCGCCGCCCACGCGGCGCCGGCCCAGACCGCCGAACAACTGTATCAAGCCAATTGCGCCGCCTGCCACGGCACCAGGATGGAGGGTGCGGTTGGCCCAACGTTGGGCCAGCACGCGTGGATTCATGGCGCCCCCACCAAGGCCAATCTCATCAAAGTGATCAGCAAAGGCGTGCCGGAGAAGAATATGCCGGCATGGTCGCCGGCGCTGAGCGCGACGCAGATCAGCATGCTGGCCGACTACATCGCGGCCAATGCTGATAAAAAGTTGGCGGCAGCGCCGGCCGCAGCCCCGGCCGCCAAGCCGGTGGCCGCCGATTTGCTGAGCGGCTTCAAACTGCCGAAAGGCTTCCGCATCAGCGTCTATGCGGATGGTGCGGAGACGGCGCGCAGCATGGTGGTGTCGGACAGCGGCATCGTCTATGTCGGTTCGCGCAAGGCCGGCAAAGTGTACGCGCTGGTGCCGCGTGCGGACAAGCAATCGGCCCAGGTAGTGACCATCGCGGAAGGCCTGGAGAATCCGATCGGCGTGACGCTGCTGAACGGCGCCCTGTACGTGGGTGAAATCGGCCGCGTGATCCGCTTTGACAATATCGACAAGCGCTACGCGCAAAAACCGTCGTACGAAGTGGTCAAGGTCAGCCTGCCCAACGATAAATGGCATGGCGAGAAAGTGATTAAAGCCAGCCCGGATGGCAAGCTGTACATCCCGGTCGGCGCGCCCTGCAATGTCTGCGACACCGACGACACCAAGAGCGCCAAGATCTACCGCATGAATGCCGACGGCAGCCAGTTGGAAGAAGTGGCACGCGGCGTGCGCAACACCGTGGGTTTCGATTTCCATCCAACCACCAGGCAGCTGTGGTTCACCGATAACGGCCGCGACGAGATGGGCGACAACACGCCATCGTGTGAACTGAACGTGCTGACCAAGTTCGGCCAGCACTTCGGCTTCCCCTACTGCCACGGCGGCGTGGTGCCGGATCCGCAGTTCGGCAAAGGCCGCACTTGCGAAGAGTTCGTCGAGCCGGTCGCCAAGCTGGGGCCGCACGTGGCGCCGTTGGGGCTGAGCTTCTACACCGGAAAACAGTTTCCTGAGGCGTATCGCAACAACATCTTCGTGGCGGAGCATGGCTCGTGGAACCGCTCGACCAAGATCGGCTACACGGTCCGCCTGATTACCCTGTACGGCAACAAGCAGGTGAGCGATACCGCTTTCATCGACGGCTTCCTGCGTGGCGACGACGTGGTCGGCCGCCCGGTGGACGTGGTCACGCTGGCCGACGGCTCGCTGCTGGTCTCCGACGACTACGGCGGCCGCATCTTCCGCGTGACTTACGACGGCAAGTAACCATCCTTTAAAACCTGCTCGTAATCCCACTCGCGGATTGCGGGCAGGTCCACCAGATCGGCCTCGCGGCCGCCGATATCCAGCGCATCCTTCCAGACATCCTCATCCCATTCCACCTCTTCCAACACTTGGCGCAAGCTTGGCATTTTCTGCAACAGCTTGGCTATCGCCTCACGCTGGTTTTTCATCGTATTATGGTCGACGTCCAGCAACGCCCACTGCCCAGCACGCAACAGCGTCACTTGCTCCTTCGCCCAGGCGGCAACGTCATGTTCATAGCTGATCGCCATATCATTCTCTTGGGAAGTCATCAGCGCCTGATACCGCAGATGAAGCCTCATCGGGCAAAAAAATCGTTCGTCAGCACCTGTTGAAGCGTCCAAGGACTGGTGTCGGGCAGCCCCTTGCAGTCGGCTTGTTTCACCGCCATCACCACGGCGTCGCGCCACACGGCATCGGCTAATTCCTTATCCAACGTAGCACGCAAGCTGGGGACTTTTAGTAGTAGTTTCTCGATATCGATACGCTGGATGCGAATCGTCGTCATCCAGCTGGAACCACGGCGCCTGGGCTGCCATTTCCATTTGATGAGATGCTCCACCAATATCGCCAAGCGGTGACGCAGCTCGCGTTTTTCACTTTTGCCCACATCCTCGATCTCCTCCGCAATGTTGTCGATATCGAGTTGGGACCATAGACCTGAGCGCAGGAGGTGGACCTGTTGCACGGCCCACGCGACTACATCTTCGTCATAAAGAGTATTCATGGCGTCCTCCACGCGGGTTAGACAGCAGGGGCATCCTAAAAGTTCAAACAAAAAACCGCCGGGGCTTGCGCAACCGGCGGCTCGTGGCTGAGGCTAGCCCAGCTTACTGCGCGTTGGCAGCAGCGGCGGCAGCTTCTTCAGCAGCAGCTTTCATCGACAGTTTCAGGCGGCCGCGGTCGTCGGTTTCCAGCACCTTGACGCGCACTTGCTGGCCTTCTTTCAGGTAGTCGGCCACAGCGTTCACACGCTCGTTGGCGATCTGCGAGATGTGCAGCAGGCCGTCTTTGCCTGGCATTACCTGCACGATGGCGCCGAAGTCCAGCAGCTTGAGCACGGTGCCGTCGTAGGACTTGCCTACTTCAACCGATGCGGTCAGCTCTTCGATGCGACGCTTGGCTTCCTGGCCGGCAGCAGCGTCCACGGAGGCGATGGTGACCACGCCTTCGTCGCTGATGTCGATCTGGGTGCCGGTCTCTTCGGTCAGGGCGCGGATCACGGCGCCGCCTTTGCCGATCACGTCACGGATCTTCTCAGGGTTGATCTTGATGGTGATCAGGCGCGGTGCGAAGTCCGACAGCTCGGTCTTCACGCTAGGCACGGCCTTTTGCATTTCGCCCAGGATGTGCTCGCGGCCTTCCTTGGCTTGCGCCAGTGCCACTTGCATGATTTCCTTGGTGATGCCCTGGATCTTGATGTCCATCTGCAGCGCGGTGATACCGTTGCGGGTGCCGGCCACTTTGAAGTCCATGTCGCCCAGGTGGTCTTCGTCACCCAGAATGTCGGACAGCACGGCAAACTTGCCGCCTTCCTTGATCAGGCCCATGGCGATACCGGCCACGTGCTCTTTCATCGGCACGCCGGCATCCATCAGCGCCAGGCAGCCGCCGCAGACCGAAGCCATCGACGACGAACCGTTCGATTCGGTGATTTCCGACACCAGACGCACGGAGTAGCTGAACTCTTCCTGCGATGGCAGTGCGGCCACCAGGGCGCGCTTGGCCAGACGGCCGTGACCCACTTCGCGGCGCTTCGGCGTACCGACGCGGCCGGTTTCGCCGGTGGCGAACGGTGGCATGTTGTAGTGGAGCATGAAGTCGTCGGTGTACTCGCCCATCAGCGCGTCGATCTTCTGCGAATCGCGGGCGGTGCCCAGGGTCGCGACCACCAGGGCCTGGGTTTCACCACGGGTGAACAGGGCCGAGCCGTGGGTACGCGGCAGTACCGAGGTGCGGATCGAGATCGGACGCACGGTGCGGGTGTCGCGGCCGTCGATGCGTGGCTCGCCGTCGAGGATTTGCGAACGGACGATCTTCGATTCCATCTCGAACAGGATGTTGCCGACTTCAACCGAGTCCGGTGCGGCGGCGCCAGCGGCGGCAGCTTCCGCGGCCAGGTCGGCCGAGATTTCGGCGGCGGCGGCGCGCAGTTTTTCGGTACGGGCTTGCTTGTCGCGGGTCTGGTAAGCCTCGCGCAGCTTGGCTTCACCGAAGTGGGCCACGCGGCCGATCAGGGCTTCGTTCTTGGCTGGGGCAACCCATTCTTGCTCCGGCTTGCCGCCGTCGCGCACCAGGTCGTGGATGGCGTCGATCACGACTTTCATCTGCTCGTGGCCGTAGACCACGGCGCCCAGCATGATTTCTTCCGACAGTTGCTGCGCTTCCGATTCCACCATCAGGACGGCGGTTTCGGTACCGGCCACCACCAGGTCCATCTGCGAGGTCTTCAGTTGTTCAACGGTAGGATTCAGGATGTACTGGCCGTTGGCGTAACCCACGCGGGCGGCGCCGATCGGACCATTGAACGGCACGCCCGACACGCACAGCGCGGCCGAAGCACCGATCATCGAAGCGATGTCTGGATCGATTTCTGGATTGACCGACAGAACGTGCACAATCACTTGCACTTCGTTCATGTAGCCCTCTGGGAACAGAGGACGGATAGGACGGTCGATCAGGCGGGATGTCAGCGTTTCTTTTTCCGAAGGACGACCTTCACGCTTGAAGAAACCGCCAGGGATCTTGCCCGCAGCGTAGGTTTTCTCCAGGTAGTCGACGGTCAGTGGGAAGAAGTCCTGGCCTGGTTTCGCGTCTTTACGCGCCACCACGGTGGCCAGCACGACGGTGTCTTCAATCGACACCATCACCGCGCCGGAGGCCTGACGAGCGATCTCGCCAGTTTCCAGCGTGACGGTGTGTTGACCGTACTGGAAGGTTTTCGTAACTTTATTAAACATGGGTAATCCCTTTCTATTTGCCGACAGATTTTCAGGAGCTGTCGTTCACCTCACCACAGGCAGCGTTACCGCCACCTTTACTACAACGTTACAACTACGTTCTACTTGGCAATTTTTTAATGCTCAGAAAGACAAAATGCCCGCGACAGCAAACTGGCGCAGGCATTCTGTTTAAGCCGGACGGCGCAAAAATTACTTACGCAGGCCCAGTTTAGCGATCAGGTCGCGGTAACGGGTCGCGTCCTTGTCCTTCAGGTAGGACAGCAGGGACTTACGACGGTTAACCATCTTGATCAGACCACGACGCGAGTGGTGATCCTTGGTGTGCTCTTTGAAGTGGGCGTTCAGTTCGTTGATACGGGCGGTCAGCAGAGCAACTTGCACTTCTGGGGAGCCGGTATCTTTTTGGCCACGGGCGTTGTCAGCGATGATCGCTGCTTTGTTGATGTTTTCTACGGTCATGATATTTACCTTTAACATGCGGTGCGCGGAGTCGTAACCCTGCTCACCGTGATTTACAATAAAACCCGGTCGGAAAGACCAGACCCGGAAGTATAGCGGAAAAAAGTCCCGCGTGTCTCCTTTTTCGGGAGGAAATCATGAGAAAAGCCCTGTTATGCGCCGTTCTGGCGCTGTCGCTGGCCGGCTGCGCCCAGTTTGGCCGTCCGCCGCCGCAGCCCGGCGACAGCCGCGAGGCCGTGCTCACCCGTCTCGGCCAACCCACCAATGCCTATGCCGACGGCGCCGACACCTTGCTGGAGTACGCCTATGGACCCATGGGCCAGTACACTTGGATGGCGCGGTTGGGGCCGGATGGCCGACTGCGCTCCTATGAACAAGTGCTGACCAGCGCCAAGTTTGCCGCGGTCAAGCTGGGCAAGGATAACAAGGAAACCATATTGCGCACCTTCGGCCGCCCGACACAGGTGACGCATTATGCCAGCGTGGACGGCGATGTCTGGCTGTACCGCTACAAGGAGCAGGATGTGTGGAATTCCATGATGTCGGTGGAATTTAACCGGCAGGGCGTGGTCCAGGCCATGGTCAATGGTCCGGATGAGGAACGCGAAGCGCGGCGCCGCTGATGTAGCCAAAATACAAAATCAATCCCATCTATTTTGTAGCCCAGCTACTTTTTGGTAGATAATACGCTAACAAAAAAATAGATGGAGACCACACATGCACGCAAAAGTACAAGCGGCGGCGCCGGACCGCGCGCCCGTCCGCAAGCCCCGGTTGTCGTTCTGGGCGATCTGGAACATGAGTTTTGGCTTCCTCGGCATTCAGGCCGGCTTCGCGCTCCAGCAAAGCAATGTGCCGCGCATCTTTGAAACCATGGGCGCCGAGCTGGACAAGATCGGCTACCTGATGACCGCCGCGCCGCTGGCCGGCCTGCTGGTCCAGCCCGTCATCGGCTACATGAGCGATCGCACCTGGGGCCGCTTTGGCCGGCGCCGCCCCTACTTCCTGATCGGCGCCATTCTCGCCACACTGGGCATGTTCGGCATGCCGAATGCGTCGGTGCTGTGGATGGCCGCGGCCATGCTGCTGCTGCTGGACGTGGCGATCAATATTTCGATGGAGCCGTTCCGCGCCTTTGTTGGCGACCTGCTGCCCAAGGAACAGCTGACCACCGGCTACGCGGTGCAGACCTTCTTCATCGGCGTTGGTGCGGTGGCGGCGTCCGCCCTGCCCTATGTGCTGCAGCACTGGTTCAACGTTGCCAACACCGCCGCGCCCGGGCAGACGCCGGATTCGGTGCTGTACGCGTTTTACATCGGCGGCGCGGTGTATCTGGGCGCGGTGCTGTGGACCGTGATGCGCACCAAGGAGTACCCGCCAGAGCAAATGCGCGCTTACCATCCGGAGCCGGAGCAGCAGGCCGCCACGTCCTCCGGCCTGCGCGGCTTCGTGCAGGACTACCTGAATATGCCGAAGATTATGGTGCAGCTGTCGGCGGTGCAGTTCTTCACCTGGTTCACATGGTTTTCGATGTGGACTTATGGCACGGCCACCGTCACCCAGCACATCTACCATGCCACCGACACCAGCTCCGCGCTGTACAACGACGGCGCCAGCTGGTGGGGCGTGTGCGGCGCGGTCTATAACGCGGCCTCGATCGCGTTTGCCTTCGTGCTGCCGGTGATCGCGCGCCGCACCAGCCGCCGCACCGCGCACGCGATTGCGATGGCGGTGGGCGGGTTGAGCTTCCTGTCGATCTACTTCGTCAGCGCGCCGGGCTGGCTGCTGCTGCCGTTTGTGGGCATCGGGCTGGCATGGGCCAGCACCCTGTCGATGCCGTACGCGATTTTGGCCGGCAAGATCCCGGCCAGGAAAATGGGCATGTACATGGGCATGTTCAATATGTCGATCGTGATTCCGCAGGTGGTGTCCGGCGCTAGTCTGGGCCTGCTGCTGACGCACGTGTTCCACGGCAGCGCGGTGATGATGCTGATGCTGGGCGGCGTGTCCATGCTGCTGGCGGCGTTGCTGTCGCTGCGCATCCGGGAATCGGAGTAGGAGCAGTCCCACGCACACGGCGGGCGTGCGCCGACGGTGAAGGAAGGTTGCGGTTGCTATGATCATTTCATCAATATTGCAACCCAAGGAGTCCTTATGTCCCGTCACGCCCTTTCCATTGCCGCAGCGCTTGCGCTGGGCGCCGCCAGCTCGTTTGCCTGGGCCGAACCAGCGGCCCCGCTGGACCGCGCCAGCATTTCGCTCGGCGCCTTCTACACCGAGCCGCGCATCAACTACAACGGCGAAACCAATTATGGCCGCATCGACACCGGCACCTACAAGACCGACCACGTTACGCTGCCGCGCGTGAAGGCACAGCTGCTGCTGGGCGATTCGCAAGGTTTGGACTTCGATTACTACCGCTACGACAAAACCTACAGCCCGACCTTGAGCGGCAGCACCAATATCAATGGCCTGCCGCTGACCGGCAACGGCAAGCTGGATGCCAAGCTCAAACTCGACCTGGCCAACCTTGCTTATAAATGGTGGATCGGCAGCAGTGGCGGCAAGGACGTCTTCGGCGTGGGCGTCGGCGCGGCCTACTATCGCGCACGGGTCGACGGCACGGCCAGCGGCGTGTTGAATGGCGTGGCCGGCAACGCGGCGTATTCGGAGAGCGAGCATGCCTATGCGCCGCTGGTGGAACTGGGCTGGCGTCACGCGATCTCGGACAATGTGCGCGTGTATGCGGATGCTTCCGGCATCAAGAAAAACGGCGGCAAGATCCATGGCCACATCTACGGCGGCGCGATCGGTGTGGAGTGGTATCCGACGCCCATGGTGGGCGTGGTGGCTGAATACAGCACCAGCAAAATCAGCCTGACGCGCGATCGTGACGATACCGATCTGAATGTGCGTTTGAGCGGGCCGGCGGCTTACGTCAAGTTCCGCTTCTAAGCAGCGCGCTGAGTTCTTTCCTGCCGCTGGTGGACAGCGTCAGCGCGCGCGTGTCATCGCTGCGTTGCAGCCAGCCGCGTTCGATGAAGTTGTCCAGCAGCGCGACCGCCAAGGGGCCGGCGAAGTGGTCGCGACGTTCGGACCAGTCGACGCAGCCGTATAGCTGGCGTGGGGCTGCTTCCAGAGTTATGCCCAGCGCTTGCACGCGTTGCGCCCCGGTCGCGGTGAGCACGAATTCGTGGGCGTCGCCCTGCACCCAGCCGTTATCGATGAAGCAGCGGCACAGGTCCACGCCCAGTACGCCGGCCAGGTGGCCGTAGCAGCTGCGGGCGTGGCGCAGGCTGCGCATCGACGGCGCTTTCCAGCGTGTGGTTTCAGGCAGCGCGCCGTCAGCCACGCGCAGCAGGGCTTCCAGTGCGTGGGCGACGTTGCCGTCCGCGAGCATGTAGTAACGATGACGGCCTTGCGCGCGCACACGGGCCAGGCCTTCGTCGGCCAGCAGCTTGAGATGCTGCGAGGCGGTGGGCGCGGACACGCCAGCGTGCTGTGCGAGTTCGGTGGCGGTGTAAAAGCGACCGTCAAGAAGACGCGATAGCATCAGCGCCCGCGTCGGGTCGCCGATCGCCGCGGCTACGCGCGCAAAGCGCGGCTGCGCGGCCGTCACGACGCGCTCACCGGCCTGGTCGGCGCGCTTGCGGAAGGCAGTGCGTCGGCGGGAGCCTGGGTGCGGTCGTTCATGCCATAGTCGCGAATGACGGAAGCCACGCGCAGGCGGTAGTCTTCGAACACGCCGCCGCGCCCTGCCGCTTGTGCGGCACGGTGTTCTTCCTGGCGGCGCCACGCCTGCATCGCTTCTTCATCGCGCCAGAACGACAAGGACAGCATCTTGCCCGGCGTCGCGAGGCTGGTGAAGCGCTCCACCGAAATGAAACCATCGACGTTGCCCAGCATCGGGCCGAGTTGTGCGGCGCGCTCCAGATACTCCGTGCGCCCGTCCACACTGGGCACCACTTCGAAAATCACGGCGATCATGAAACAGCCTCCGTAAAAGTGCGCTCCTCGCGCAGGATGAAGCGCTGCTGCTGGGCGAAGGCGAAATTGTCCTTCGCCTCGCCGTCCGCCCGCAAGCGTGCGCGATAAGCTTCGTAATCGGCCAGCGAGTCGAAGCCGACCAGCCCCCATGCCTCGTAGTTGGTGCCTTCCAGCGGCAGGAAGTACCCCAGCAAGCGCCCGCCAAGGCGCGGAATGATGCGCCCCCAGTTCTCGGCATAACGGCGGAACGCCTCGCGCTGAAAGGGATCGATCTCGTAACGGATAAAGCAGGTGATGGTCATGGCAAGCCTCCTGTTGAAAACACCAGAATAGCTATTCAACGCCACCAATGCTTAGGCGCAGACCGAAGTATCAGCCCAGCGCGGCCCGTACTTGTGCCGCCGTCGGAATCGGCGCCACCGCGCCATGGCCCAACGTCGACAGGCCGGCGCTGGCATTCGCGTAACGCACTGCGTCCGCCAGCGTGTCGCCGGCCGCCAGACGCGCCAGCAGCGAGCCGTCGAAGCAGTCGCCGGCGCCGGTGGCATCCACCGCTTGCACTGCGCGCGACGCGGCCAATTGCGGCTCGGCGCCCTGCTCCGCGTACCATGCGCCGGATGGTCCGGCCTTCAGCACCACAGTGCGTGCACCGTGCGCTCGCGCCCAGGCAAAGATGGACGGAACGTCATCCGTGCCGGCCAGGGTCACCGCTTCATCCAGGCTAGGCAGGAACAGATCCGTCAGTGCGATGGTCGCGCAAATGGTCGCACGGGCGCGGGCCATGGGCCACAGGGACAAGCGCAGGTTCGGATCGAAACTGACCTTGCCGCCCGCCGCGCGCGCCGCTTCAATTGCCGCAAACACGGTATCGCAAGCATGGGCCGAAATGGCCTGCGAGATGCCCGACACGTGGAACCAGCGCGTGCGCTGCGCCGCGCTCAGATCCATGGCCTGCGGCTGCATGCGGCTGGCCGCCGAGCCAGCGCGCAGATAACTGAACGCGTGGCCCGACGGGCCGTGGTTCACGAAATACAAACCAGTCGGCGCCTGCGCATCGCGCGCCACGCCGCTGACATCCACACCTTCGGCCTGCCACAAATCCAGCAGCATGCGGCCGAAATGATCCTCACCCACACGGCTCAGGTACGCGGTGCGCGCGCCCTGACGGCTGGCGGCAATCACCGCATTGGAGGTGTCGCCGCCAAAACCCTGCCGGTACAAAGGCTCGCTGGACTTGGCCTGATTGAACTCCACCATCGCCTCGCCCAACGCTACAACGTCAAAATCTTTACTCATGGTTGTGGATTCACTCGCTCTATTTTCGAATGCAGTTTATTCAACGCCGACAAGTAAGCCTTGGCCGACGCCACGATAATGTCCGGGTCCGCGCCTACGCCGTTGACGATGCGGCCCTCCTTCGACAAGCGCATCGTCACTTCGCCCTGCGACTGCGTGCCGGTGCTGATGGCATTCACCGAGAACAGCACCAGCTCGGCGCCGCTGCCGACTTCCCCTTCGATGGCGTTGACGGTCGCATCGACCGGACCATCGCCGCGGCCTTCGCTGACGTGTTCTTCGCCATCGACGCTGAACACGATTTTGGCGGTCGGCATCTCGCCGCTGGCCGAACGCTGTTCCAGCGAGACAAAGCGGTAAAACTCGCTTTCCTGCGACTGTTGCTCGTCCGACACCAGCGCCAGAATGTCCTCGTCAAAAATGTCGACCTTGCGGTCGGCCAGTTCCTTGAAGCGCGCGAAGGCGGCGTTGACCTCCGCCTCAGATTCCAGATCGATGCCCAGCTCCTGCAAGCGCTGCTTGAAGGCGTTGCGGCCGGACAGCTTGCCCAGCACGATCTTGGTCGCGGTCCAGCCCACATCTTCCGCGCGCATGATCTCGTAGGTCTCGCGCGACTTCAGCATGCCATCCTGATGGATGCCGGAAGCGTGCGCAAAGGCGTTCGCGCCCACCACGGCCTTATTCGGCTGCACCGCAAAGCCGGTAATCTGCGACACCATCTTGGACGCCGCCACAATCTGCGTGGTATCGATGCCGCATTCCAGATTGTAGTAACCGCCGCGCGTGCGCAGTGCCATCACCACCTCTTCCAGCGCCGTGTTGCCGGCGCGCTCACCGAGACCGTTGATGGTGCACTCGATCTGGCGCGCACCGCCAATCACCACGCCTGCCAGCGAGTTCGCCACCGCCAGGCCAAGGTCGTTATGACAGTGGACCGACCACACCGCCTTGTCGGAATTGGGAATACGCTCGCGCAGGCGGCGGATGGTTTCGCCAAACAGCTCCGGCACCGCGTAGCCGACCGTGTCCGGGAAATTGATGGTGGTCGCGCCTTCCGCGATCACGCCTTCCAGCACGCGGCACAGGAAATCCTCATCCGAGCGGCTGCCGTCTTCCGGGCTGAATTCAATATCATCCGTATGCTGGCGGGCGAAGCGCACCGCATTGCGGGCCTGCTCCAGCACCTGTTCCGGCAGCATGCGCAGCTTGGCCTCCATGTGCAGCTTGGAGGTGGCGATGAAAGTGTGAATGCGTTTGCGTTCAGCCGGCAGCAGCGCCTCGGCAGCGCGGGCGATGTCGCGGTCATTGGCGCGCGACAGCGAACAGATGGTCGACTCGCGCACCGCCGTGGCAATCGCCTTGATCGATTCAAAGTCGCCGGGCGATGCGGCAGCAAAACCGGCCTCGATGACGTCCACCCGCAAGCGCTCCAGCTGCTTGGCGATGCGGACTTTCTCGTCCTTGGTCATCGAAGCGCCAGGCGATTGCTCGCCGTCGCGCAACGTTGTGTCGAAGATGATAAGGCGGTTGGAAGAGTTGCTCATGATAGCTCCGTGGCTGATGCTGCGTTGCTTGAATCTCAGGGCCTACCGCCCCGTGGTTAATGGCGTTCGCTCGGGTCGTCGCTGTCCATCTCGGTCTGGATCAGGCTCACCTTCTTGCCCTTGGCCGCGCGCCACGCGGCGACCAGATAGCCGGACAAACCGTAGATCGCAAACAAAGGCCACAGCGTGGCGGCCGGCTTGATCGCGATCAGCGCCAGGCCAAGCGCGATCAGGAACACGCCGATGAAAGGCACCGGCTTGCGGAAATTCACATCCTTGAAACTGTAGAACGGCACATTGCTGACCATGGTCAGGCCGGCGAAGATGGCGATGCCCCACGATACCCAGGCCATCTCCAGTCCCGAGATGTCCATCTCCAGATCCAGGATCATCAAAATGAAACCGGCCATCAGCGCGGCGGCCGATGGCGAAGGCATGCCTTGGAAGTAGCGCTTGTCCACCACCTCGATATTCGTATTGAAGCGCGCCAGGCGCAGCGCGGCCCCGGCGCAGTAGACGAATGCCGCGATCCAACCCAGCTTGCCCAGGCCGCGCAGCGACCATTCATACATCACCAGCGCCGGCGCGGCGCCGAACGACACCATGTCCGACAGCGAATCGTACTGGGCGCCGAACTCGCTCTGCGTGTTGGTCAGGCGCGCCACGCGCCCGTCCAGACCATCCAGCACCATGGCGATGAAAATGGCCCAGGCGGCGTGCTCGAATTTCTGATTCATCGCCATGACGATGGCGTAGAAGCCGCAGAACAGCGCGGCCGTGGTAAAGGCATTCGGCAGCAGATAAATACCGCGATGGCGCGGGCGGTCCAGATCCTCTCCGCGGGCGCGGCGTGCAAAACGGCTGAAGCGCGACGTTTTGGGCAGCTTGGCTTGAGCCGCGCTGTTCTTGGCACGGCGGCGGGGGAAGTTGGGCATAGTGATCCGTTTCTGGTTATCTGGTTTGCGCCCTCATTATAGAGGAGCCGGTCGCTTACTTGAAGCGCACCTTGCCCACCAGCCGCATCGACAGCGTAGTTTCGCCGGGTTCGAAACTGGGCTCGGTCACGCCTGGGGGCGGCGGCGCCGGTGCGGCAGCCATCGCCACCATGCGCGATCCGCCGACCTCAACGCGGTTGCCGTAATTGCCGGAACCTTCAAAATCCACCGTGTCGAGCACCGCATCGCTGACCTTGCGGCCCATGGCCTTGGCGATGGAAGTAATGCGCTCATTCAAGTTCAGATAAGTAGCGGCAATACGCTGATCTTCCAGCTGGCGGGTGGTTTCGGGCGTCAGGCTGAAGTGCAGATTATTCAGACTGAGAATGGATTGCGCGGCGGCCACAGTCCTGGGCAGGCTGTCGAGGTTGGGCGTCACCACCTGCAGCGACTGGCCCACGCGCCAGGCGGTCGGCACGCGCGGCTTGCGCGGCTGGCCGGGCTGCAGCGGCGGCTCCTCCGGATACACGGGATAGGTATAGTAATTCTGGGTTTTCAGGGCGGCGTGGGGATCGGCCTTTTTGACGATCTCCTGGCCCTGCTTCATCTTGGCATTGACGCGCGAGGCGGCGGCGGCCTTGTCCTTGTCGACCTCTTCTACCGAGAACGTGGCGATGGCCTGATCATTGGCGCGCTTGACCTCGCCAAACGCCGGCACCACCACCAGCGTACCGGCAGTGGACAGCGATTGGGCCTGGGCGGAGAAAACGCAGACTGCCAGGGCGGCAGCAGCAAGATATTTCATGGCGGGCTCCAGTGTTGAGATAAAAACAAACTTTACCTCAAACACTGGCGCCAAGGGCGTTATTACTTGAAGCGGACTTTGCCGACCAGATGCATTTGCAGCGTGGTCTCGCCAGGCTCAAAGCTCGGCTCGGCCACTTCCATGCTATCGGCGGCCTTGGACATGCGCATCATCATCGGCGCGGCGGCCGGACGGGCTTCGGCATAATTGCCCGAGCCTTCGAAGTCGACCGTATCGAGCACCGCGTCGCCCACCTTGCGGCCCATGGCGGTGGCAATGAAACCGATGCGCTCGTTCAGATTCTTGTACGTGGCAGCGATGCGCTGGTCGTCGAGTTTTTTCGTCGTTTCCGGGGTCAGGCCGAAGTTGATGCCGTTCAGGGTCAGCACTTTCTGGGCGGCGGCCACGGTTTTCGGCAGCTTATCGAGATTGGTGGTGGTCACTTCCAGATACTGGCCGACACGCCAGGCGGTCGGCAGGCGCTGCTTGACCGGCTGACCGTTTGGCAGCACGCGCTCTTCCGGATAGACCGGATACGTGTAATAGCCTTGGGTTTTCAGGCTGGCTTGCGGATCTTCCTTCTTGACGATCTCCTGGCCCTGCTTCATTTTTGCGTTGACGCGGGAAGCGGCGGCGGCCTTGTCCTTGTCCTGTTCTTCAATTGCCAGCGTAACGACGGCCTGGTCGTTGGCGTGCCTGACTTCGCCATAAGCCGGCACCACGACCAGCGTGCCGGTAGTCGGCAGGGATTCAGTCGGAGCGGCGTGCGCGGCCAGCGCGATCGACGAGATGGCAGCAACGGCAGCGAAGTTTTTCAAGATAGTCATACGGGCTCCAAAGTTAAAGTTACGACAAGCCGCACTTTACCCGAATTTACAAACCATACCTGTAAGACATAGTGACCATATGTAACAAATTCGGGGTCAGCTCTGACATTCGGACACTTGAACCCATTCTTTGATCTATCTCAATACGCAAAAGACGGCACTTTCGCGTATTGAGCTGGATCAAAGGATAGCGCTAGCTGTCCGAATGTCAGAGCTGACCCCGAATTGGGGTTTAAGGGTAGGCTAATTGATGGCGGTGGGGAGCTTGCTATTATGCGACCTCATCATGGAGGCTGGCGATGGCGATTCTGGAATTTTTTATGCCGCTGCTGTTCGAGGTCGTGTTCTACGGCGTCGGCAGGTTCGTCATTCCGATCGTCTCGCTGGGCCGCGCCCGGGCGGAAACGCCAAAAGAAGCCATTTATAGCTCAACCGTCTTCTACACCCGCAGCGAAGGCAAGGTCGTCATTTCCGGCGCCTTCACCATGGTCTTCGGCATCGCCTGCCTGATCCTGCTCGGTATTCTTGCTTATCAGTTGCAGAAATAAAAAAGCCGGCACCAGCCGGCTTTTTTGCGTGAGGACGGAACCGTTTAGTTCTTCGACTGGTCAACCATTTTGTTTTTGGCGATCCACGGCATCATGGCGCGCAGTTTGGCACCGACTTCTTCAATCTGGTGCTCGGCGGTCAGGCGACGGCGCGAGATCAGGGTCGGCGCACCGGCTTTGTTTTCCAGGATGAAGGACTTGGCGTATTCGCCGGTCTGGATGTCTTTCAGGCACTGGCGCATGGCTTCTTTGGTCTGCGCGGTCACCACACGTGGGCCGGTCACGTACTCGCCATATTCGGCGTTGTTCGAGATCGAGTAGTTCATGTTGGCGATGCCGCCTTCGTAGATCAGGTCGACGATCAGCTTCAGTTCGTGCAGGCACTCGAAGTAGGCCATCTCTGGCGCGTAGCCGGCTTCCACCAGGGTCTCGAAGCCAGCTTTGATCAGTTCGACCGCACCACCGCACAGCACGGCTTGTTCGCCGAACAGGTCGGTCTCGGTCTCTTCGCGGAAGTTGGTTTCGATGATGCCGGCACGGCCGCCGCCGTTGGCCGATGCGTACGACAGGGCGATGTCGCGGGCAATGCCGGACTTGTCCTGGTAGACAGCGATCAGGTGCGGCACGCCGCCGCCCTGGGTGTAGGTGGCGCGCACGGTGTGGCCCGGGGCTTTCGGCGCCACCATGATGACGTCCAGGTCGGCACGCGGCTGCACCTGGCCGTAGTGCACGTTGAAGCCGTGGGCGAAGGCCAGCACTGCGCCTTGCTTGGCGTGCGGGGCGACGTTTTCGTTGTACACCTGGGCGATGTTTTCGTCCGGCAGCAGGATCATGATGACGTCGGCGGCTTTCACTGCTTCGTTCACTTCCGCCACTTTCAGGCCGGCTTTCTCAACCTTGTTCCAGGACGAGCCGCCTTTGCGCAGGCCGACGGTGACGTTGACGCCCGAGTCGCTCAGGTTTTGTGCATGCGCGTGGCCTTGCGAACCGTAACCGATGATGGCAACGTTTTTGCCTTTGATCAGGGAGAGGTCAGCGTCTTTGTCGTAGAAAACTTTCATGATAATTCCTATGTATTTTGAGTGTGAGGTACTAAGCGCACGAAGCCGGGTAAGCTGTGCTTAAACTTTGAGGATGCGTTCGCCGCGTCCGATGCCGGAACCGCCGGTACGGACCGTCTCCAGGATGGAGGCGCGGTCGATCGAATCGATAAACGCATCGAGCTTGCTCTTGGCGCCGGTCAGTTCAATCGTGTAGCTCTTTTCGGTGACGTCGATGATGCGGCCACGGAAGATGTCGGCAGTGCGCTTCATCTCTTCGCGTTCCTTGCCCACCGCGCGCACTTTGATCAGCATCAGTTCGCGCTCGATGTGCTGGCCTTCGGTCAGGTCCACCACTTTCACCACCTCGATCAGGCGGTTCAGGTGCTTGGTGATCTGTTCGATGATGTCGTCCGAACCGGTGGTGACGATGGTCATGCGCGACAGGGTCGGGTCCTCGGTCGGCGCCACGGTCAGCGTTTCGATGTTGTAGCCACGGGCCGAGAACAGGCCCACCACGCGCGACAGCGCGCCGGCTTCGTTTTCCAGCAAGACAGAAATAATGTGTCGCATTTAGAGATCCTCCGAACCCAGCAGCATTTCAGAGAGGCCCTTGCCGGCTTTCACCATCGGCCAGACGTTTTCTCCTTGGTCGGTAATGAAGTTCATGAAGACCAGCTTGTCTTTCATGGCGAAGGCGTCGCGCAGCGCGCCATCGACGTCACCCGGTTTTTCAATGCGCATGCCAACGTGGCCATAGGCCTCGGCCAGCTTTTCGAAGTTCGGCAGCGAATCCATGTAGGATTCCGAGTAGCGCGAACCATAGTCGATCTGCTGCCACTGGCGCACCATGCCCAGGAAGCGGTTGTTCAGCATGATGATCTTCGGCGTCAGGTGGTACTGCTTGCAGGTCGCCAGTTCCTGGATGCACATCTGGATCGAGCCTTCGCCGGTGATGCAGGCAACGGTGGCCTCCGGATTGGCCATCTGCACGCCCATGGCGTACGGCAGGCCGACACCCATGGTGCCCAGGCCGCCCGAGTTGACCCAGCGCTTGGGTTTGTCGAAGCCGTAGTACTGCGCGGCCCACATCTGGTGCTGGCCGACGTCGGAGGTGATGAAGGCGTCGCCCTTGGTCACTTCCCACAGTTTTTCCACCACGGCTTGCGGCTTGATGACCAGGTCGGACGAGGCGTACTTCAGGCAATCCTTGCCGCGCCATTCGTTGATCTGCTTCCACCAGTTGCTCAGCGCAGGGGCGTTCGGCTTGGCGTCCGCCGCGTCCAGCTGGGCCAGGAATTCAATCAGCACGTCCTTGACGTTGCCGACGATCGGAATGTCCACTTTCACGCGCTTGGAGATCGACGATGGGTCGATGTCGACGTGGATGATCTTGCGCGGATTGGTCGCGAAGTGTTTCGGGTTGCCGATCACGCGGTCGTCGAAGCGGGCGCCGATGGCGATCAGCACGTCGCAGTTCTGCATCGCCATGTTGGCTTCGTAGGTGCCGTGCATGCCTGGCATGCCGACGAACTTGTCGTCGCTGGCGCGGTAGGCGCCCAGGCCCATCAGCGTGTTGGTGACCGGGAAGCCCAGCTTGTCGACCAGTTTGTTCAGTTCCGGCGAGGCATTGGCCAGGATCACGCCGCCGCCGGTGTAGATCATCGGACGTTCGGCTTGCAGCAGCAGCTGGACTGCCTTGCGGATCTGGCCGGAATGGCCTTTGTCGACCGGTTTGTACGAGCGCATCTCGACCTCTTTCGGGTACGAGAAGGTCGTTTTGTGCATCGAGATATCCTTCGGAATGTCAACCAGCACAGGGCCGGGACGGCCGGTGCGGGCGATGAAGAAGGCTTTCTTGATGGTCTCTGCCAAGTCCTTGACGTCCTTGACGAGGAAATTGTGCTTGACCACAGGACGGGTAATGCCGACGGTGTCGCATTCCTGGAAGGCATCCTGGCCGATGGCGTGGCTGGGCACCTGGCCCGAGATCACGACCATGGGGATGGAATCCATGTAGGCGGTGGACAGGCCAGTCACGGCATTGGTGACGCCCGGACCGGAGGTCACCAGCGCAACACCGACCTTGTTCGAGGAGCGCGAGTAAGCATCGGCGGCGTGGATCGCGGCCTGCTCGTGGCGTACCAGAACGTGTTGGAATTTGTCTTGCTTGAAGATGGCGTCGTAGATGTAAAGTACGGCACCGCCAGGATAGCCAAAGACGTGTTCAACGCCCTCTTCGGCCAGGCAGCGCACGACAATTTCTGCGCCCGTAAGTTGTGAACTAGATGCTTCGGTATTCATGAAACATTCCTTTCAAGGTCCATAGGAGATTGATCGGATGCTCTGTCCTGACGAAGTATGAATACCGCTACAGCTCTGCCCAGCTTCCCTTTATTTATGCGGTCGCACTGCCTCTTCCGCCAACCGTAGTGACGTGCAAAGCGATGCTAGCGCAAACTCTCGTTTGGCCGGGTTTTCCGTAGTGGTGTTGCATACCTCTCACGCTTGTGGCGTGGGCGAGAGCAAACTGCCTACTAAATGAAAGCGCGTCGTGTCGATTGCGGCGTTGTGTGCCTGCTGCGACCAGACCATAGAGCTTCGGGGTTGTTCAAAGCGTCCCATACGGTAACACTGCCATGCCCTTTTCAGCAAGGGATAATTTGGAAATTGATGGTTTTTGACGTAAAACCATGCAAAACAGGAGGTTTTTTGCTAGCATGCGCCACAGTTCAAAACATCCCGACGCATGGCCACAGACAAAGAATTATCCGACTTCCTCGAAAACGTCGAACGCCGGGCCTTCAAGCAAGCCGTCTACGCAGTACGCAAGGACGAATCCGCTCTCGATATCGTGCAGGACGCGATGATCAAGCTCGCCGAGAAATACGGCGACAAGCCGGCCGCCGAGCTGCCGATGCTGTTCCAGCGCATCCTGCAAACCACCATCCTCGACTATTTCCGCCGCGAAAAGGTCCGCAACAGCTGGGTCAGCCTGTTTTCCGGCATGGGCCCCGCCGGCGACGAGCATGAGGACTTTGATATACTCGAATCGTATGCCGCCGAAGCCGGCACCGAGGCCGCCGAATCGGGCGCCGACAAGGTCGAACGCCAGCAAGTGCTTGCCATCATCGATGCGGAGGTGCAAAAACTGCCCGCGCGTCAACGCGAAGCCTTCCTCATGCGTTACTGGCAGGATATGGATGTGGCCGAAACGGCCGAGGCAATGGGCTGCTCAGAAGGCAGCGTCAAAACGCATTGCTCACGAGCAACTCACGCGCTGGCCGAGGCGCTGCAAGCCAAGGGAATTAAATTATGAACACCGACGATCTGAACTTCGCTTACAAAGTGCGCCACGCGCTCAATGAAAAGCTGGACGAGCTGCCTGCCTCGACCACAGACCGCCTGGCCCAGGCGCGCCAGATGGCGCTCGCCCGCAAGAAAGCCCACGTCGAGCAGCCGCTGTCGGTGCGCGTCACCAAGGCCGAGCTGGCGGTCGCCGGCGGCGGCATCAGCGGCTTCTTCTCGCAGTTTGCCTGGCTGGGCCGGGTCAGCATGGCGGTGCCGGCGCTGGCCCTGGTGATCGGCCTGGTCGGCATCTACCAGTACGAGCAGCAGGAGCGCATTGCCGATCTGGCCGAAATCGACGCCGCGGTGCTGTCGGACGAGCTGCCGCTGGACGCCTATCTGGACCACGGCTTCAACGCTTATCTGTCGCAAAGCGAGTAACGGCATGGCATGGAGCGGTCGCGCCAGACTGGGCGCAGGAGCAGCGGTGGTAGCGGTAGCAGCAGCGGGCGCGGCATGGGTCGCCAGTCGCCCGGATGCGCCGGAACTGGTGAAGGCGCCAGTGGCCGCGGTCACCGGCAAGGCTGCCATCGCGCCGGAAAAAGTCCTGTGGAAGAATTTGTCGCCGGCCCAGCAGCAGGCGCTGGAACCGCTGGCCGGCGAATGGGACACCATGGAGCCGGTGCGCAAGCAGAAGTGGCTGGGCATCGCCAAGCGCTACGCCAAAATGAAGCCGGATGAGCAGGTGCGCGTGCAGGAGCGCATGCGCGAGTGGGTGCGCATGACGCCGGAAGAGCGCCGCCAGGTGCGCCAGGCGTATGCCCGCGCGCAAAAGCTGAACCCGGCGCAAAAATCGACGTCGTGGGAATCGTACCAGCAGCTGCCGGACGAGCAGAAGAAGGAACTGGCGGCCAAGCCGGCCACCAAGAAGCAGGTGGCCAATCTGCCGACGCCTGCGCAGGCCAAGGCTGCCACCGTGGCGCCGATCAGGCCGGCGGCGCCGACCAGCTCGCCCGGCGTGGCGACACCGGTAGTGCCGCCGGTGGTGCCGCCGGCTGATCCAAACGTGCCGCTGCCGAACGCCTCCAATGTGACGCCGGTGCCGACCGGCCCCACCCCACCTGCCCAGCCGGCCCCTGCCGATGTCAAATAACCCGACCATCAAGCGCCGTCTGATTTCGATGGTGTATGAATCCCTGCTCGGCTTTGCCGTGCTGTTCCTGCCGTTTCTGGTATTTGAGTTTGTCACCCGTGCCAGCCACACGCCGCTGGTCGAGCACATGCGGCAGGCGCTGGCCTTCGTGGTGCTGGGCTGCTACTTCATCCACCAGTGGAGCCGCGACGGCCAGACGCTGGCGATGAAAACCTGGCGCATGAAGCTGCTGTGCAAGAACGGCAATGCGGTCTCCACGCGCGCGGCAGCGCTGCGCTATCTGCTGAGCTGGATGTGGATTCTGCCGGCACTGATCGTGGCGCTGCTGCTGGATCTGCATCGCTGGCAGGCGCTGGGCGCCATTTTTGCCGGCATCCTGCTGTGGTCGCTGACGGCCTGGTTCGACAAGGACCGCCAGTTCCTGCACGACAAACTGGCCGGCACCCGCCTGATTCAGCTGCCGCCGCCGGAAAAGAAAAGAAAAGTGTAATTTTCACAATCTTTCATGGCAGAATATGCTTTTCCGCCATGAAGGACCGAAAATGAAACCTGCCATTTACGGCGCGCTGCTGCTGCTCGCCACCTGCGCGGCCGCCGCCGCCGACATCCCGCCCGCTCCCGTCGCCCGCGTCGAAGCCGTCACCGACACTTACTTTGGCGAGACCATCACCGACCGCTATCGCTGGATGGAGAACGACAAGGACCCGGACTGGCTGCCCTTCCTCAAACAGCAGAACGCCCACGCGCGCGCGGTGCTGGACGTGCTGCCCAAGCGCGAGGAACTGCTGAAGCGCATCCAGCAACTGTCCGGCGACATCGCCAGCCCCTCCGACGTGCAAAAGGCTGGCGCACGCCTGTTCTACCTGCAGCGCCCGGTCGGGTCCAACAACTTCAAGCTGTTCGTGCGCGAAGGCGGCAAGGACCGCGTGCTGGTCGATCCGACCAAGCTCGATACCAAAACCAGCCACGTCTCGCTGGACTGGTGGCGCGCTTCGCCGGACGGCAGCAAGCTGGTGTACGGCCTGTCCAGGGACGGCAGCGAGGACTCGGTGCTGCACATCATGGACGTTCGCAGTGGCACCGTGCTGAAAGAACGCATCCCCGACACGCAGGCCGGCGATCCAAGCTGGCTGGCAGACAGCTCGGGCTTCTTTTACAACCAGCTGACCGGCAAAGTGAACACGCCCGAGCGTTACCTCGACTCGCAAGTGCGCTTCCATAAACTGGGTGGTGACCCGGCCAGGGATCCCGTGCTGATGAAGCGCGGCCTGGATGCAGCCATCCAGTACGACAAGATCCAGGCGCCTTATGTGATCGCCTCCACGCAATCGGACGTCGCCGTGCTGTTGCTGGCGGATGTACGCAAGGAGAAGCGACTCTACACCGCGCCGCTGCAGGACGTCTTGCGCGGCAAGGCCAAATGGCGGCAAGCGGCAGACTTTGCCGACGAGGTGACCGACTTCAATCTGCAGGGCGATGACCTGTATCTGCTGTCCAATCGTCAGCATCCGCGCGGACGCCTGTTGAAAACCTCGGCGTCGGCGCCATCGCTGGCGAGCGCACAGGAAGTGGTGCCTGAGTCGACGCTGGTGCTGCAAGGCGTCACGCGCGCCAGGGATGGCTTGTACATCCGCGCCATGGACGGCGGCATCAGCAGGCTGCAACGCCTGGGCGCCGACGGCAAAGTGGCCGACATTGCCCTGCCCTTCGACGGCACGCTGCGCGCGCTGGACACCGACGGCAATACGCCGGGGGCCCTGATCATCTTCACCGGCTGGCTGCAGCCTGCGGCCATCTGGTCGGTGAGCGCGGATGGCAAACTGGCCGACACCGGCATCACGCCCAAGCCATCGATCAACGTCAGCGCATACACCACCGAGCGCCGCTTCGCCACCGCCAAGGATGGCACGCAGATTCCATATAGCCTGATCTACAAAAAGGGCTTGAAGCTGGATGGTAAAAATCCGGCCTTCATCTCGGCTTACGGCAGCTACGGCTCGGCGGCCTACACCCCGGCGTTTGCCAACCGTCTGCTGGCACTGGTGGATCAGGGTGCGGTGGTCGGTTACGCCAATGTGCGCGGCGGCGGCGAGTTCGGACGCGAGTGGCATCGCGCCGGCCAACTGGAAAACAAGCCGAATACCTGGCGCGACCTGATCGCCGTGTGCGAGGACATGCAGGCCAAGGGCTACACCTCGCCAGCGTATCAGGCCATCGGCGGACGTTCAGCCGGCGGCATCACCATGGGCCGCGCGCTGGAAGAGCGTCCGGACCTGTTTGCGGCTGTGGTATCAGGCGTGGGCTGGCACAACCCGCTGCGCTACGTGGCGGAGCAGAATGGCTACGGTGAAGAACCTGAATGGGGTGCGATTGCCGATCCCGCCGGCTTCAAGGCTTTGAAGAGCATCGACAGCTATCAGCAAGTGGTGGACGGGACGAAGTATCCGGCCGTGCTGCTGACCACCGGCGTGACCGATCCACGCGTGGCGCCCTTCCATCCGGCGAAGATGGCCGCGCGTCTGCAAACGGCGACCGCCAGCGGCAAGCCTGTGTTGTTACGGGTGGATTTTGACGCCGGCCACGGCATGGGCTCGACGCGCGCGCAACAGGATGCGGAGGCGGCGGATACTTATGCCTTCATCCTGTCGCAAGTTGGGAAGTAATCAGAACTTCTCGTAATCCTGCAGGTAGCGCCACTCGCCTACCGGCAGGCTGGCCATGGAGATGCGTCCCACACGGATGCGCTTCATGGACAGCACTTTCAGACCCACTTCCTTGCACAGCTTTTCAATCAATCCCAGCTTGGCATTCTTCATGGCGAAGCGCAGGCGCGTTTCGTTCTGCCAGCTTACCTTGCCGTTGATCTGATTCAGCTGCTGCAAGCCGCCTTCGATGATCTGGCCCGCGACTTCAACGATGATTTCCTGTTCCAGCGCGTCTTCGCTCAACTTGCGGTTGACGCGGAAGTCCTGCGTGAACACCACCAGGCCACTGGCCTTGGCGTCCAGTGGCACCATCTGCTCCTGCCCCGTGATGTGACGCTTGAGGAAGCGCTTGCCCGGCGCCGTGCGCGTGAGGGTGTCGGCTTTCAGCAGGTGCAGCGGCTGCGCCGCGCCGGCAGGCTTGTGCAGCAGGATGGTGACCGGCGTGATCTCCAGCAGCGTGGCGTCGGCCGCGATGGTGACCTGCTGCTCCGGCGTGACGCGCGCGCCCACTTCTTCCACGATCTCGCCATCCACGCTGACGAAACCGCCTTCGATGTACAGCTCAGCCTCACGGCGCGAGCAACCGCGTTCTTCGGCCACGCGCTTGTTCAGGCGTATGGTATCGTCGTTATCCAAAGAAGTCTCCAAACACGGTGATGGCGCGGTCGATGTCTTCACGCCTGGCGTCCATATGCGTGACGATACGCAGGCGCTGCGACATGGAGACGCGGATGCGCGTCAGTTCCAGCACGTCGCTCAGGCCTTGCATGACGAACTGCGGAATGTCGACGTAGAAGATATTGGTCTGCGGGGTGCTGACTTTGAGGCCCTTCATCTTCGCCAGTTCGCCGGCGAAGTAAGCGGCGTTGTCGTGGTCTTCCTGCAGGCGCGGGATGTTGTGCTCCAGCGCGTACAAGCCGCCGGCCGCGATGACGCCGGCCTGGCGCATGCCGCCGCCCAGCATCTTGCGCCAGCGTTTGGCTTCCTTGATGAACGGCTTGGTGCCCAGCAGGACCGAACCCACCGGCGCGCCCAGTCCTTTGGACAGGCAGACAGAGATGGAATCAAAGCCCCTGGCGATATCGCGCGGGCTCACGCCCAGCTTCACCGCCGCATTGCAAACACGCGCGCCGTCGAGGTGCGTCGACAGGCCGCGCCCATGTGCCAGTGTCGTCGCCTGCTGCACATACTCCATTGGCAGCACGCGGCCGTTGATGGTGTTCTCCAGCGCCAGCAGCCTGGTTCGCGCGAAGTGAAAATCGTCCGGCTTGATGTAAGACTCGATATCGGCCAGCGCAATGCTGCCGTCGGCCTGATTGATGATCGGCTGCGGCTGGATACTGCCCAGTACCGCGGCGCCCCCGCCTTCGTAGCGGTAGGTGTGCGCCTCCTGGCCAACCAGGTATTCATCACCACGGCCGCAGTGCGCCAACAGCGCAAGCAGATTGCTTTGCGTGCCGGATGGCGCGAACACCGCATCTTCATAGCCGAACAAATCGGCGGCATATTCCTGCAGGCGATTGACGGTGGGGTCGTCGCCGTAGACATCATCGCCCACATCGGCGGCATTCATGGCCGCGCGCATGGCGGCGCTGGGGCGGGTAACGGTGTCGCTGCGCAGGTCGAGCCATTCCATCATGCCACCTCTTCTTCTGCGTAGAAGCGGGCGCTCATCTCTTGCAGGCCCACGGTTTCCAGTACTTCCTTCAGGCGCTCGGCCGGACGCTTGCGCGGCAGGTTTTTGTAGGTAGCGATGATGAGCTCATTTTTCATCGAGTGCTCCCAGCCTACCAATTCGGTCACGGTGACGCTGTAGCCATGCGCTTCCAGCTGCAGGCAACGCAGCACGTTGGTGATCTGGCTGCCGAATTCACGGGTGTGAATTGGGTGGCGCCAGATTTCGGTCAGCGCGGATTTACCCAGCGACTGGCCTTTGTTTTTCTTCAGCACCGAAGCCACTTCGGCCTGGCAGCACGGCACCAGTACAATGTGCCTGGCCTTCTTCTTCAGTGCGAACTGGATGGCGTCATCGGTGGCCGTGTTGCAGGCGTGGAGCGCAGTGACGACGTCGATCTGCTCCGGCAGCAGCCTGGATTCGGTGGACTCGGCCACCGACAGCGGCAGGAAGGACATGCCGGGAAAGTTGAATTTTTGCGCCAGTTCCTGTGAACGCGCCACCAGCTCTTCGCGCGTCTCGATGCCGTAGATATGCGAGTTTTGCAGCGCCTTGAAGAACAGGTCATAGATGATGAAGCCGAGGTAGGACTTGCCGGCGCCATGGTCCACCAAGGTGACGTTGTCCTTGGACTCCAGCACCTCTTTCAGCAGCGGCTCGATGAACTGGTACAGGTGATAGACCTGTTTCAGCTTGCGGCGGCTGTCCTGGTTCATCTTGCCGTCGCGCGTGAGGATGTGCAGTTCCTGCAGCAGCGCTACGGTCTGCCCTTCGCGGATTTCCGGCATGTTGTCGGCGCTGGTGACAATGGCGCCGATCTTCTGGACCGGCTTCTTAGGCTGCTTCATCGATCCACGCCTGCTGAACTGCTTCAAGGACCTTTTCACCACCGCGCGACTTGTCGTCGTCGAACTCTTCAAGCTCGATGATCTTGTTGTGCAGATCGGTGAAGCGGATGGTGGCCGGATCGACGTCCGGGTACTTGTCGTACAGCGCTTCCGCAATCGCGGTGATGTCAGTCCACTTCATATCAGTGCCCGCCTTCGCTTGCGTGATTGATGGTGTACTTCGGAATTTCGATCACCAGGTCCTCATCCGCCACCACGGCCTGGCACGACAGGCGCGACACGGCTTCCAGGCCCCAGGCCTTGTCCAGCAGGTCCTCTTCGGTTTCGCTGGCTTCGTTCAGCGAATTGAAGCCCTCGCGCACCAGCACGTGGCAGGTGGTGCAGGCGCAGGATTTCTCGCACGCGTGCTCGATGTGGATGTCATTGTCCAGCATGACGTCGCACAGGGTTTTGCCGGCAGGGGCTTCAACAACGGCGCCGTCCGGGCACAGTTTGGCGTGAGGGAGGAATACGATTTGTGGCATGTTCAGGCTCTTTTGTTGGCCCCGTCATTCCCGCGAAAGCGGGAATCCATAGGGACGCGATTGTATTAATTTAGCATGGCCCGCAACGGCGGACCGCCCGGCGTTCGCCGGGACGACGTTACACTACTTGATCCAGCGCCTTGCCCGCCAGTGCACTGCGCACGCTGCGGTCCATGCGGCGCGATGCGAATTCTTCGGTGCCGTGGGCCAGCGCTTCGACCGCCGCTTTTACCGCCTGATGATCGGCCGCGCCGGTTTGCGACTGGGCTACGACTTCGCGCGTCCTGGCCATCAGGGCATCGACAGCGCTGCGCTCCTCATCCGACAGCAGCGCGGCGTCTTCATCCAGCGCGGCTTGCGTGGCCAGCAGAATGCGTTCTGCTTCCACCTGTTCTTCACGCAGCGCGCGCGCCTGCATGTCGACCGCCGCCGAGGCGTGCGAGTCTTGCAGCATACGCGCGACGTCGTCATCGCCCAGGCCATACGACGGCTTGACGGTGATGGACGACTCGACGCCGGAGCGCAGCTCGCGCGCCGACACCGACAGCAGGCCATCCGCGTCCACCTGATACGTGATGCGGATGCGCGCCGCGCCAGCGGCCATCGGCGGAATGCCGCGCAGCTCAAAGCGCGCCAGTGAACGGCAGTCGGCCACCAGTTCACGCTCGCCTTGCAGCACGTGTACCGCCAGCGCGGTCTGGCCGTCTTTGAAGGTGGTGAATTCCTGCGCGCGGGCGCATGGGATGGTCGAGTTACGCGGGATGATTTTCTCCACCAGGCCGCCCATGGTCTCGATGCCCAGCGACAGCGGGATCACATCCAGCAGCAGCCAGTCGTCGCCCGGCGCGCGGTTGCCGGCCAGCAGATTGGCCTGGATCGCCGCACCCAGCGCCACCACCTTGTCCGGATCGATGTTCGCATGCGGCGTGGTGTGGAAGTATTCGCTCACCGCACGATGCACGTGCGGCATGCGCGTCGCGCCGCCGACCATGACCACGCCATCGACATCGTCCGCATCGACATTGGCGTCGCGCAGCGCTTTCTTGATGGCCTTCATGGTCTTTTCGATCAGATGCTTGGTGATCTCCTGGAACTTCTCGGCGGTGATGGTGATGTGCACCTGCTCTCCCGATTTCAGCGCGGCGTCCACGATCACTTCGGATTTGGTCGACAGCAGTTCTTTGGCTTCGCGTGCTTTCACCATCAGCAGCGCGGTGTCTTCGTCCGACAGCGGCGCCAGTTTTTCTTCCTGATGGATGTAGCAGAACAGGCGGTGGTCGAAGTCGTCGCCACCCAGCGCGGAATCGCCGCCGGTGGACAGCACTTCAAACACGCCCTTGCTCAGTTTCAGAATCGAGATATCGAAGGTGCCGCCGCCCAGATCGTAGACGGCGTAAATGCCTTCCGAACCGTTATCCAGACCGTAGGCGATCGCCGCCGCAGTCGGCTCGCTCAGCAGGCGCAGCACGTTCAGGCCGGCCAGCTGCGCGGCATCCTTGGTCGCCTGGCGCTGTGCGTCGTCGAAGTATGCAGGCACGGTGATGACCGCACCCACCAGATCATCGCCCAGCGAATCCTCGGCGCGCTGGCGCAGCGTGGCCAGGATTTGTGCCGACACTTCCACCGGACTCTTTACGCCGGCGATGGTTTTCAGCTGCACCATACCGGGACCATCCACAAACTGGTACGGCAGGTTCTCGGCGTAAGCGATATCCGCCAGGCCGCGGCCCATGAAGCGCTTCACGGAGACGATGGTATTTTTCGGATCGGTGGTCTGCGCAGCCTGCGCCTTGTAGCCGATGTTGGCATGGCCGTTCGACAGGTAGCGCACCACGGACGGCAGCAGCGCGCGGCCATCTTCGTCGTTCAGCACTTCTGGAATGCTGTTGCGCACAGTCGCCACCAGCGAATTGGTGGTGCCCAGATCAATCCCGACCGCCAGCCGGTGCTGGTGCGGTGCAGTAGACATGCCTGGTTCGGAAATTTGCAGAAGTGCCATGTATTAATACCTTTAATCCGGGGTCAGGTCCGTCATTTCTACACGGCCTCAGCGCTAGCGCCCTCTTACGGCCGTGCTCGTGTAGAAATGGCGGACCTGACCCCGGAGTGTTATGCTTCGATTGCTTCAAAGGCGAAGCGGACTTCTTCGCCAAATTTTTCGAGGAACATCAGCGCACGCACGCCTTGGGCGGCGGCCTGGAAATCACCGGCGTTGAGGTGCTGTTCGATCTGCGCCAGCTGCTGCTTGCGGGCCTGGCGTAGCTGGCCGTCCAGCGCTTCCAGCGCGTCGCTATCCTTGGCGGCGCGGGCGTCGCCCAGCTCTTCACGCCACTCCATCTGCTGCATCAGGAAGGCCATCGGCATGGCCGTATTCGACTCGGTCTGCAAATCAACGCCATTCAGCTCGCACAGGTACTGCGCGCGCTTCTGCGGATTTTTCAGGGTCTGGTAGGCTTCGTTGGCGCGCGTGGCCCATTGCATGGCGACGCGCTTTTCGGCGTCGGTGGCGCTGACGAATTTGTCGGGATGGACGCGGCTCTGCACGTCGCGGTAGGCGCTGTCGAGCGCCGCCGCGTCTACGGCAAACTGCTGGGACAGGTTGAACAGTTCAAAGTGATTCTGCATGACGTGTCAGACGCGGAAGCTTTCACCGCAACCGCAAGCGTCTTTCTCGTTCGGGTTGTTGAACTTGAAGCCTTCGTTCAGGCCTTCGCGCGCGAAGTCCAGTTCCGTGCCGTCGATGTACGGCAGGCTTTTCGGATCGACGAACACTTTCACGCCGTGCGATTCGAACACGCTGTCTTCCGCGGTCACTTCGTCCACGTATTCCAGCTTGTAGGCCATGCCCGAGCAGCCGGTGGTGCGCACGCCAAAGCGCAGACCGATGCCCTTGCCGCGGCGTTCGATGTAGCGGTTGATGTGTTTCGCTGCTTTTTCGGTCAGGGTGATTGCCATTTGATTCTCCGTTGTCGTTCCGGCGGACGCCGGAATGACGATTATGCTGCTGCGTGCTTGTTCTGGTAGTCCTGAACAGCTGCCTTGATGGCGTCTTCCGCCAGGATCGAGCAGTGGATCTTCACTGGCGGCAGGGCCAGTTCTTCGGCGATCTGGGTGTTCTTGATGGCCAGCGCCTGATCCAGGGTTTTGCCCTTGACCCATTCGGTCACCAGCGAGCTTGATGCAATCGCCGAACCGCAGCCGTAGGTTTTGAACTTGGCGTCTTCGATCACGCCATCCGCGCCCACCTTGATTTGCAGCTTCATCACGTCGCCGCAAGCTGGCGCGCCGACCATGCCGGTGCCGACGCTGTCGTCGCCTTTTTCAAACGCGCCGACGTTGCGTGGGTTTTCGTAGTGGTCCAGTACTTTATCCGAGTAAGCCATTTTGATGCTCCTGTATCTTCAATAATTTAGTGGGCTGCCCATTGGATCGAATTGATATCGATGCCTTCTTTGAACATATCCCACAGCGGCGACAGTTCACGCAGTTTGTTGACCTTGGACTTCATCAGCTCAATCGCGAAGTCGATATCGGCTTCGGTGGTGAAGCGGCCGATGGTGAAACGGATCGAGCTGTGCGCCAGTTCGTCGCTGCGGCCCAAGGCGCGCAACACATAAGATGGTTCCAGCGAGGCCGAAGTACAAGCGGACCCGGACGACACGGCCAGGTCTTTCACGGCCATGATCAGCGATTCCCCCTCAACGTAGTTGAAGCTCACGTTCAGGTTGTGCGGCACGCGGTGTTCCATGTCGCCGTTGATGTAGGTTTCTTCGATCTCTTGCAGGCCTTGGGCCAGACGGTCGCGCAGCGCCTTGATGCGGGCGATTTCGCTGTCCATCTCGACCTTGGCCAGGCGGAAGGCTTCGCCCATGCCGACGATCTGGTGGGTCGGCAGCGTGCCCGAACGCAGGCCGCGCTCGTGGCCGCCGCCGTGCATTTGCGCTTCGATACGCACGCGCGGCTTGCGGCACACGTACAGCGCGCCGACGCCTTTCGGACCGTAGGTCTTGTGGGCGGTGAAGGTCATCAGGTCGACCTTGGTCTTTTGCAGGTCGATCACCACCTTGCCGGTCGCTTGCGCGGCGTCGCAGTGGAAGATGATGCCTTTCGAACGGCACAGTTCACCGATCTGGTCGATCGGCTGGATCACGCCGATTTCGTTATTGACCAGCATGACCGAGATCAGGATGGTGTCCGGACGGATGGCGGCGGTCAGTTGCTCGATGGTGATCAGGCCGTTGTCCTGCGGCTCCAGGTAGGTCGCTTCAAAACCCTGGCGCTCCAGTTCACGCACGGTGTCCAGCACGGCTTTGTGCTCGGTCTTCACGGTGATGATGTGCTTGCCTTTGGTTTTGTAGAACTGCGCCGCCCCCTTGATGGCCAGGTTGTTCGATTCGGTCGCGCCCGAGGTCCAGATGATTTCGCGCGGGTCGGCATTGACCAGCGCCGCCACGTGGCCGCGCGCCTCTTCCACCGCCTTTTCCGCGGTCCAGCCGTACATGTGGCTGCGCGAGGCCGGATTGCCGAACTGCTCGCGCAGGTAAGGGATCATCGCATCGGCGACGCGCGGGTCGATCGGCGTGGTGGCCGAGTAGTCCATGTAGATCGGGAAGTGCGGCGCGGTCTGGAATTTCACGTCAGCGATGTTTTTTTCTAGGGCGTTCATCTGGTTACTCCGTTAGGGCTTACAGCGCGGCGTGGTTGCCGTTGCGAGGCATGACCACCACGTTCTGCTCAGCGTTCTTCTGCTTTTGTTGATCGACCAGATCCTGCAGCGATACGGAATCCAGGTAATCAACCATTTTTTCATTCAGCGTGGCCCACAATTCGTGGGTCATGCAGCGCGCGCCGCTGGCCGCATCGGCGCCATGGCAATTTTCCTTGCCGCCGCACTGGGTCGCGTCCAGCGGCTCATCCACGGCGATGATGATGTCGGCCACGGTGACCTTGTCGGCGCGGCGCGCCAGACTGTAGCCACCACCCGGCCCACGGATCGATTCAACAATCTCGTGGCGGCGCAGCTTGCCAAACAGCTGCTCCAGGTAAGACAGCGAAATCGCCTGACGCTGGCTGATGCCGGACAGCGTGACTGGACCTTTGCCTTGGCGCAACGCCAAATCGATCATCGCAGTCACAGCAAAACGGCCTTTGGTGGTCAGACGCATCACTACCTCGGTTGGGTTAAAATATCGACCGCTTCGCTCATCGCAAAGCCTGATTAGTTGATCGAATTAGTCAAGTATACCAAACTTTAATAAAGCTTGCTGGTCGCCCCCTTCAGCAACTGCATGGGCTGGAACAGGGTGTGCATATCCTTATTACCAATAAAGCTAAGGTTGTAAGGGTGTTCGGCAGTGATTTGGGGGAAATCTTTCATCACTGGCAACTTGCTCAGCAGTTCAGCGATTTTTCCCCACAGAACCATGGTGGGCACGACCTCCGCTTGCGCGGCCAGGCCGGCCATGACCGTTTCAAAGAACGGCAGCCAGGCCTTCGCGTCTTTCGCTGGAGCAACGTGGCTGCGGAAGACCAGCGAGGCGTTCAGCAGCAGGAAGCCCTGCCCGGTCAGCTTTTGCTGCATCTCGGCCAGGGTCAGGATGTGGCTGCCGGCGCCGCTGCGGGCCTGGGCCGAGACTGCCGCCATCGCTGCGCCGGCGGTGTTTTCCAGCGGGAGCTGGCCGTCGGCCACCAGCAGCATCTTCATGAAATTGCGCAGCGAGGTGGCTTTGTTGACCGGCTTGGACAGGCCGCCGCCCACCTCGTCCGACCACAGGCTGCCAACCGCCCCATCCATAAAGCAGACGCCGGTTGCGCTTTCTGCTCGCGGATATGGCCCTTCCCCCACTAGTACATACTTCACCTTATTGAGCGGCAGTGCGAACGCGGCAAACAGGCGCTGTTCGGTGGGCAGATAGTGGTCCTGGGCCAGTTGCGGCAGGTAGTCCGGCGTGGCCGCCATCATGGCTTCCAATCCCTTGAGCAGCAGCGGGCGCCAGGAAACATCGGCGCGCTGGAGCGCCTCCAGAATGGTGGTCGGGATCGTCATTGAAGAAAAAGCTTTCGGGGAAAGGTAAGATTGTAACTTATGGGGAAAGATTTGAAACGCTGGATGATTGCCGCCGCCCTCTGCGCTGCGTTGGGCGCCCACGCGCAAGCCCTCGACGAGGCGCTTGACGCCACGGCGCGCGCCCACGTGGTCAACGAGTATGCGCGCCGGCTGACCGAGCTGCATGTGGACCCGCTGCGCGCCAAGGCGGCGGCTGACAATATCCGCCAGCGTCTGGCGCGCGGCGAGTATGACCAGCAGACCACAGCCCGGGCGCTGGCCGCGCGCGTCTCGCGCGACGTCGCCGCGATTGCCCCCGACCGTCATACCTATCTGGAATACGTGCCGTACGATCTGGCCGACGAGCGCCAGCGCCCGCAGCCGCCGGTGCAATCCGCCGATAACTTCGGCCTGCGCAAGTTTGAAACGCTGGGCGCGAACATCGGTTATCTGCAGATCAGCCGTTTTGCGCCACTGGACCGCGCGGCAATGGAGGCGGCTGGCCGCTTCATGTCGCAGGCCGGCGATTGCGCGGCCTTGATCATCGATGTGCGCGACGCCGGCGGCGACGGCCAGGCCATGGCCGCCCTGCTCGCCAGCTATCTGCTGGAAGACAGGCGCAGCTACTTTTTCAAGGACAAGCAAATCCATTTGCACGACCAGATCGACCGCGAGGGCCGCGTGGTGGCGGAATACTGGACCAGCGCCGAGGTGGCTGGCAAGCGTTTCGGCGGCAAGAAGCCGCTGTATGTGCTGGTAAACGACCGCACCAGCGCCGCCGCCGAGGCGTTTGCCTACGACTTGCAGCAATATGTGAAGCGCGCGGTGGTGGTGGGTGCGCCCACGATGGGCGATGCGCGGGTGAGCGTCAGGCAGCGCGTGTCGCGTCAGTTGCAGACCTCGGTGGCGATCACGCGCGCCAGCAATGTGATTACCCGCGCCAACTGGGAGGGCAGCGGCGTGCAACCGGATCAGATGACGGCGCCGGATCAGGCACTGGACCGCGCGCTGGCGCTGGCCCAGGCCGCCCTCAAACGCTAGCATCGGTCATTCCGGCGCAGGCCGGAATCCATGGAACATCTGAGCCGTGTCAATGCATGCGTTCTATGGATTCCGGCTTTCGCCGGAATGACGGCTCTACTCGGCGTCCGGCTGCTGAGACGGATGCGCCTGCTGGAAGGCCGGCAGCTCGCCGCAGGCTTGGTGGATACGCATCACGGTCGGGTACGGCGTCGTGTCGACGTTGAAGCGCTGGGCGTTGAACACCTGCGGCACCAGACAGCAATCGGCCAGCGTCGGCGTGTCGCCGTGGCAGTAGCGGCCGGTGCGCGCATCGTTGGCCAGCAACGACTCCAGCGTCGCCAGGCCGCTGCGCAGCCAGTGCTGCTGCCACCCCAGCTTCACCTCTTCCGTCACGCCAACCTGGCCGGTCAGGTACTTCAGCACGCGCAAATTGCCGATCGGATGCGCATCCGCCGCGATGCTCAGCGCCAGCGCACGCACGCGGGCACGGCTGATGGCGTCTTGCGGCAGCAGCGGCGTCTGCGGATGCGTCTCCTCCAGATATTCAATGATGGCCAGCGACTGGCCGAACACATCGCCATCCACTTCCAGCGCCGGCACCAGCATGGAAGGATTAACGGCGCGGTAGGCATCGCCCAGTTGCTCACCGCCGTTGCGCAGCAGATGCACCGGCACGGCGTCGTAGGCGATGCCCTTCAGATTGAGCGCAATCCGCACGCGGTAGGCGGCGGAACTGCGGAAATAGGTGTAGAGCTTCATCAGTGACGCTCCTTGTAGTGGGTGACGATCTGATCAATAGCGCCAAAGATGCTGTTGCCGTCCTTGTCGTTCATCTCGATGCGCACACTGTCGCCAAACCTGAGGAACGGCGTTTGCGGCTTGCCGGTCTCGATGGTTTCGTACATCCGCACTTCCGCCAGGCAGCAATAGCCGACACCGCCGTTGGCGATGCTGGAACCGTGCAGGCTGCCCTGCTTGTTGGACACGGTGCCGGAACCGATGATGGTGCCGGCGCCCAGCTCGCGCGTGCTGGCCGCGTGCGCCACCAACTGGGCGAAACTGAAGGTCATGTCTTCGCCGGCGTTGGGCTTGCCGAATGGCTGCTGGTTCAGTTGTACCAGCAGCGGCAAGTGCAATTTGTTGTCAGCCCAGTCGGCGCCGAGCTCATCCGGCGTGACCGCCACCGGCGAGAACGCGCTGGCCGGTTTGGACTGGAAGAAGCCGAAGCCTTTGGCCAGTTCGTTGGGAATCAGGTTGCGCAGCGAGACGTCGTTGACCAGCATCACCAGGCGGATGGCCTTGGCCGCCTGCTCCGGCGTGGCGCCCATCTTCAGGTCGCCGGTGATGACGGCCACTTCGGCTTCCAGGTCGATGCCCCAGTCTTCGCTCAGCGCGTAAATCGGGTCGCGCGGGCCGACGAAGCTGTCGGAACCGCCCTGGTACATCAGCGGATCGGTGTAGAACGAGGCCGGCACTTCCGCATTGCGCGCCTTGCGCACCAGCTCGACGTGGTTGATGTAGGCCGAGCCATCGGCCCACTGGTAGGCGCGCGGCAGGGGCGAATGGCAGTATTGCTGATCAAACGGTTTGGCGTCGACCGCATCGCCGCTGTTCAACGCGGCGTAGACATCCTCCAGGCGCGGCGCCACCAGTTCCCAGTTGTCCAGCGCATGCTGCAGGGTAGACGAGATTTTCGGTACGTGCTGATAACGCTTGAGGTCGCGGCTGACGACAACCAGGCGGCCATCGCGGCTACCGTCTTTGAGGGTGGCAAGCTTCATAGTGTCTCCAATTCAATCCCGGCATTAGATGACAGTTTCAGATATCATACAAATCGTATTTTCCTTCGCATTTATCAGAATTACTCATGAATCCCAGCCTGCGGCAAATGCGCGCCCTGGTGGCGCTGGCCAAGACCGGCAGCTTCACCTTGGCCGCCGACCACCTGAATGTGACGCAATCGGCGCTGAGCGGCCAGATCAAGGAACTGGAGCAACTGCTGGGGGTGCGCGTGGTTGAGCGTACCACGCGCAAGACCCAGCTTTCCGAGCTGGGACGCGAACTGTATCCATTGTTCGACAAGATGCTGCACGACCTCGACCGTGCCATGGCCGACATCGCCAGCCGCAAGGCCCTCAAGCAGGGCTCGGTGCGGGTGGCAGCGCCACAAATGCTTTCCTGCACCATGCTGCCGGAGGCGATTGCGGCCTACCGCGCGCGCCATCCCGAAGTGCAGGTGCGCCTGACCGACTGCCCGCTGGAGCAGGTGTCGGCGCGCGTGTTCAGTGGCGAGGCTGACTTCGGCATCGGCCCCGAGCGCGATGCCACCGCCGAGATCGAAGCTCAGCCGCTGTTCGAGATGCCGTTCGTGGTGGTCTACCCGCAGGGTCATGAACTGGACCGGCGCAAGCGCATTAGCTGGAACGACGTGAATCGCTACCCTTTCATCTCATTGCAAGGCCAGTTCACCGAACGCCTGCTGCGTGACGTGCACGTCTCCTTCCGCGAACTGTCGCTCAGCCCGTACAACGAGGTGACGTTCATGACCACCGCGCTGGCCATGGTGCACGCCGGCCAGGGCATTACCGTCTGCCTCCCCTACGCCGAGAAAATGGTGCAGCTGTACGGTCTCAAAATCCGCCCCCTGGAAGCGCCCGCCCTGACGCGGCGCTTCTTCATCTACACTCGCAGCGTGCGCGTGCTGTCCCCGGCGGCCGAGAGTTTTGTTGCTTTTATGCACGAATTTATCGCTGCCCATGAATGGAACATGCCGGCCGCATAAGAGGCAGCCACCTCAACCAGCTTACAATTTATTTCAAATTAGAAAATTTAATTGCCATTCATCCATTGTGGAAGCGGTTTCGTATTGTGTATGCTTTATTGATGAACATTTTGCACATCGACTCCTGCGCCCTGGGCGATCATTCCACATCGCGTCAGATGACCGCTGCTGCCATGGCGGCGCTGACGGCGGCCCATGAACAGGCGACCGTCCTCTACCGCGACCTCGCAGCCTCGCCGCTGTCCCACGCCAGCGGACCGCTGCTGCAAGTGATCAGCCAGCGCTGGGACGCCGACATTCCCATGAACGCCGAACTGCGCGCCGAAGCCTTGCAAAGCGCCTCGCTGCTGCAGGAATTCAACGAGGCCGACCTGGTGGTGCTGGGCGCGCCCATGCACAACTTCTCCGTGCCGTCCACGCTCAAGGTGTGGATGGACCGACTGCTGGAGTTGCAGGCCGCCGCACCCAGCGCGCGCCGTGGTGACTTGCGCGTGGTACTGGTCACCGCCGGTTGCGGCATGCTGGGTCTGGACTCGACGGCAGAACTGCTGAACCACCACGAAAGCCAGCTCAGGGCCGCGTTCCGCCACATGGGCATCCAGCACCTGGGCACGGTGCGCGAACTGGCGGATCTGCAACAAGTCCTGGAGGTCAAGCGCGCCGCCTGATGATAGCGCTATCGCTGTTTTATAATGCAGCATCATGACTGCGAACACCATCGCCATCAATCAACAGATGGACAAGTTTGACGGCCACCACAGCGTTTGGCTGTTCGGCTACGGCTCCTTGATCTACAAGGCGGACTTCCCGTACCTGCAACGCCGCCCGGCCAGCATCAACGGCTGGACGCGGCGTTTCTGGCAGGGCTCACACGACCACCGCGGCACGCCGGAAGCGCCGGGCCGCGTGGTCACGCTGATCGAAGAAGCCGGCGCGGTCTGCCACGGCATGGCTTACCTGATCACGCCGGAAGTCTTCGCTCATCTCGACCACCGCGAAAAGAATGGCTACCTGCGGCTGGCCATCCCGATCGTCTTTGAAGACGGCGATGACATCGAGGGCCTGGTCTACATCGCCACGCCGGACAATACCGCCTTCCTCGGCGCCGCCTCCGAACAAGAGATTGCCGCCCACATCGCCCGTTCAGCCGGGCCGAGCGGGCCAAACAGCGACTACCTCAACCACCTGGCCACGGCGCTGCGCGAGCTGGGCCGTCACGACCAGCACGTGTTCGACATCGAACGCCACCTCGCCGCGCTAAAATAAATCCATCTGCCCGGCATCGGCTGCTGCCTTGGCGCGCGCGCCCAAGGGCGGCACCACCAGCGGCCGCACAAACTGCGACGCATCCATGCGCAGAAAGCGGCTGCCATGTCCTGTCAGCCCGAGCCGTTCGCTGGCGATCTTCACGCGCTGCCGGATCAGCTCCGCCCACACGCCCTCGCCTTTCATGCGCGTGTCGAAGTTGCTGTCGTAGTCTTTGCCGCCGCGCATTTCGCGGACGCGGTTCATCACCCGCTGCGCCCGTTCCGGGAAGTGGGCCTGCAGCCATTCCTTGAACAGCGGCGCCACTTCCCACGGCAGGCGCAGCACGGTGTAGTGCGCGCTCACCGCGCCGGCTTCCTTGACTGCCTCCAGTATCCGTTCGATATCCGGCTCGGTGATGAAGGGAATGATGGGCGCGATGCTGACCGCCACCGGTATGCCGGCATCGGCCAGCGTGCGGATGGTGCGCAAGCGCCGTGCAGGGGCCGCCGCGCGCGGTTCCAGCGTGCGGGCGATGGCCGGGTCCAGCGTGGTCAGCGTGATGGCCACCCCGGCCTGCTGCCTGGCCGCCATCGGCGCCAGCAGGTCGATATCGCGTTCGATCAGCGAGGACTTGGTGATCAGCCCCACCGGGTGCTGGCACTCGTGCAGCACTTCCAGCACGCGGCGGGTCAGCTTGAGGTGACGCTCGCAAGGCTGGTAGGCATCCGTGTTCACGCCCAGCGCGATCGATTGCGGTTCGTAGCCCGGCTTGGCCAGTTCCTTGCGCAGCATTTCCGGCGCGTTCACCTTGGCGAAAATCTTGCTCTCGAATTCCATGCCCGGCGAAAGCCCCAGATAGCTGTGCGTAGGCCGCGCAAAACAATAAATGCAACCGTGCTCGCAGCCGCGATATGGATTCAGCGATACACTGAAGGGTAAATCCGGCGAGGCATTGCGGCTGAGGATGGAGCGGCAAATTTCTTCCGTGACCTGGGTTTTCCATGGTTTGGCCTCCTCCTCTTCCCGCTCCCAGCCGTCGTCGTAGGCTTCGCGGGTGTTCAGTTCGTAACGGCCCTGCATGTTCGACACCGCGCCGCGCCCTTTTTGTGCCTTGAGCGAAGGCGGCGGCAGCATTACCTGCTCTTGATTGTTTTCATCATGGGACATGGCGGGATCCAAATACTGTATATGCATACAGTATTCTAGGCGCTCCAAACTGCCATATCAAGAGAAATATCAAGTATCATGCCGGGCTTCGCCTCCACGCGCGCCCGGCGCAGCGTTCGGCAACCTTACACAGTGAGTAAATACATGACCAATTCGAGCCAACCTTTGCCGTCTTTCTTCAGCCGGATTTCGATCGCGATCGGCGCTTTCTTCCGTGCCCTGTCCGACGCTGAATACGCGGCCCGCCTGACCCGCATCGACGATGCGCCGCAGCCAGCCGCCGCGCCAGTCGCCCCGGCGCCTGCTCCAGCCCCAGTACCTGCACCGGCTCCGGTGACCTTGCGTGTCGCCACGCCTGACGCTGCGCTGCAGCTGCTGTCCCTGTTCCAGCGCGAAGCCCGCCTGATCGACTTCACGCAAGAAAACCTGTCCGCCTACTCGGACGCCGACATCGGCGCCGCCGCGCGCGTGGTGCATGAAGGCTGCGCCAAGGTGCTGAAAGAGCACTTCACCATCCAGCCGGTGCGCAGCGAAGCCGAAGGCAGCCGCATCGAACTGCCGGAAGGCTTTGACGCCGCCGCAGTGCGCCTGACCGGCAACGTGGTCGGCAAAGCGCCGTTCAAGGGCACGCTGAGCCACCGCGGCTGGCGCTCGGCCGAAGTGCGCCTGCCGAAACTGGCGGAAGCGCACGACGCCGCCATCCTGGCGCCGGCGGAGGTGGAACTGTGAGCGATCCCCGTTACGCCATCGGCATCGACCTTGGCACCACGCACAGCGCGCTGTCGTATGTGAATCTGCAAACCAGCGACGGCGAGAAAACCCAGCACGGCGTGCTGGCCATCCCGCAGCTGACCGCACCGGGCACGATCGAAGAACTGCCGCTGCTGCCTTCCTTCCTCTACCTGCCGCACGCCGACGAGCTGGCGCCTGGCGAGAACAATCTGCCGTGGCAGCAAAGCGCGCAGGAACTGACCGGCGTGGCCGGCGAGATGGCGCGCAGCCGTGGCGCCACCACGCCGATTCGCCTGGTCTCCAGCGCCAAGAGCTGGTTGAGCCATCCGGGTGTGGATCGACGCTCCGCCCTGCTGCCGAACGACGCGCCGGAAGAAGTGCAGCGCGTGTCGCCGCTGGAAGCCTCGACCCGTTACCTGACCCACCTGCGCAAGGCCTGGGAGCAGGCGCACCCGGAAGCGCCGTTTGGCGAGCAGGCCGTGACGGTGACGATTCCCGCATCCTTCGATCCGGGCGCACGGGAACTGACAGCCGACGCCGCACGCGCCGCCGGCTACACCAATCTCACCCTGCTGGAAGAGCCGCAGGCGGCCTTGTACAGCTGGATTCAGGGTAGCGAAGGCCGCTGGCGCAAGGAGGTCAAGCCGGGCGACATCATCCTGGTGGTGGACGTGGGCGGCGGCACCAGCGACTTTTCGCTGATCGCCGTGCTGGAACGCGATGGCGTGCTGGAACCGCACCGCATCGCCGTGGGCGACCACATTCTGCTCGGCGGCGACAATATGGATCTGGCGCTGGCGCACCTCGTCGCACGCAAGCTGGCCGCCAACGGCACGCAGCTGGATGCATGGCAGATGCGCGCGCTGACCTATGGCTGCCGCACTGCCAAGGAAAAGCTGCTGGCCGATGAAACCGTGGCCACCTGGCCTATCGTGGTGCCGAGCCGTGGCTCGAAACTGATCGGCGGTTCGATCCGCACCGAGCTGACGCGCGAAGAAGTGTCGGCGTTTATTCTCGACGGCTTCTTCCCGCAAGTGGAAGCATCGGCGCGTCCGGCCGTGCGCCAGCGTGCGGGCCTGACGCAGCTTGGCCTGCCGTATGCGCAGGATGCCGGCATCACGCGCCATCTGGCCGCGTTCCTGGCGCGTCAGGTTGGCGCGACGGCGGAACTGGAAGGCTACGCCGGCAAGCAAAACGCCGATGCGACCTTCCTGCATCCGACTGCGGTGCTGTTCAACGGAGGCGTATTCAAGTCGGACCTGCTGGCGCAGCGCATCATGGGCACCATCAACGACTGGCTGTATCTGGAAGGCGCCGAGCCTGCGCGCATGCTGGGCGGCGCCGATCTGGATCTGGCGGTAGCGCGCGGCGCGGCTTATTACAGCTACGTGCGGCGCGGCAGCGGTGTGCGCATCCGCGGTGGTACGGCACGTTCGTACTATGTGGCGATCGAATCGGCCATGCCGGCGATTCCCGGCATGGAACCGCCGATTCAGGCACTGTGCGTGGCGCCGTTCGGCATGGAGGAAGGCAGCGAGATCGAGTTGCCAAATCAGGAGTTTGGTCTGGTGGTGGGGGAGCCGGTGCAGTTCCGCTTTTTTGGTTCGTCGGTGCGACGTCAGGATCAGATTGGCGATCTGCTGGACTTCTGGGGTCCGGATGAGCTGATCGAGATGAACGAGATTCAGGCGAATCTGTCGCCGGAAGGCCGTCAGGCCGGCGACGTGGTGCAGGTGCGCCTGCATGCGATGGCGACGGAATCCGGCACGCTGGAACTGGCCGCTGTGGCGAATGATGGCCAGCGCTGGAAGGTGGAGTTTGACGTTCGTTCCGCCGCCTGAACATGAGCAAGTACGTCGTCAGCATCGATCTGGGCACCACCAATACGGTGATGGCCTACGCGGAAGCCGGCAGCGGCGAGATTCGGTTATTCGAAATCGATCAGCTGACGGCGCCCGGCGAGATTGGTGCGGCGGCGCTGCTGCCGTCCTTGCGCTATCACCCGGCCGATGGCGAGCTGGCGGATGGTGAGTTGCAGTTGCCATGGCCATCCGATGAGCCGGCGGTGATTGGCGTCCTGGCGCGCAAGCTGGGCGCGCAGGTGCCGGGACGTTTGGTGGCCAGTGCCAAGAGTTGGCTCTCGCATCCACAGGTGGATCGCATGGCGCCGATTCTGCCGTGGGGCGCGGAGGCCAATGTGGTCAAGGTGTCGCCGGTGGCGGCCAGTGCTTCATATCTGGCGCATTTGCGGTCCGCGTGGAATGCGCGCTTTGCGGCGCACCCACTGGAAAAGCAGCAAATAGTCTTAACCATTCCCGCCTCGTTTGATGAGGGAGCGCGAGCGCTGACGCTGGAAGCGGCGCGCATGGCGGGATTGCCGTCGTTGCGGTTGCTGGAAGAGCCGCAGGCGGCGTTTTATGACTGGCTGTATCGTCAGCGTGATGCGTTGGGCGAGCAGCTGGCAGATACGCGCCTGGTGCTGGTGTGCGATGTCGGCGGCGGCACCACGGACTTCAGCCTGATGAAAGTCGACGCCGGCGCCGCAGGCCAGCCGGCCATCAGCCGCATTGGCGTCGGCAACCACCTGATCCTCGGCGGCGACAACATGGACCTGGCCCTTGCCCACCTGGTCGAATCGCGCATGGGCGCGGCGGCCGGCGGCGCGCAGCCGCGCTTGTCGGCCAGCCGGCTGGCGCAGTTGGCGGAGCGCTGCCGGGCGGCGAAGGAGTTGCTGCTGGCGGCGGACGCGCCTGACCGCACCACAGTCACACTGCTGGGCGCAGGCTCGAAGCTGATCGGCGGCTCACGCTCGGCCGAATTGACGCGCGATGAAGTGGCCGCCCTCGTAGTGGACGGCTTCTTCCCGCTGAACGAAGCGCAGGAGCCAGCCAGACGCGCGCGCGGCGGCATCGTCGAATTCGGCCTGCCCTACGCCAGCGATGCCGCCATCACGCGCCATCTTGCAGACTTTCTGCGCCAGCATGGCGCCGCCGCGCGCGAGGCACTCGGCCTTCCCGCCGACAGCACCACAGTCCCGGTCCCGGACACCCTGCTGCTGAACGGCGGCGTCTTCCGCGCCGACGCCCTCGCGCGCCGCCTGGAAGCCGCACTCGCAGGCTGGCGCCAACAACCGCTGCGCGTTCTGCACAACGACAATCCCGACGTCGCCGTCGCACGCGGCGGCGTCGCCTATGCCCTCGGACAATCCGGCCAGGCGCCAGTGATTGGCGGCGGCTCCGCCCGCAGCTACTTCCTGCTGCTGGACGACAGCGGCCCGGCCGACAAGCCACGCCGCGCCATCTGCATCCTGCCGCGCGGCGCCGCCGAAGGTCGCGAACAATTGCTGGCCGGCCGCAGCTTCGCGCTGCGTCTTGGCCGGCCGGTGCGCTTCCACCTGGCCTCCGCCACCGCCGAAGCGCCACAAGCCGGCGACTTGGTCGACTTGCAGCCCGACGAATACATTCAGTTGCCGCCCATCGCCACCGTCCTGCGCGACAGCAGCGCCGCCGACGCCCGCAAGGAAATCCCGGTCCAACTGGCTGCCACGCTGAGCGAAGTCGGCACACTGGAAGTCCACTGCGTCGCCAAAGAAGACCAGCAACGCTGGCTGCTGGAATTCCAGCTGCGTGGCGACACCACACCCGAAGCCCCCGATGAAGCGCCTATGCCCGCCGGCCTCGCCGCCGCCATCGAAAAAATCGACCGCATCTTCGGCAGCCGCGCGCAGCAGGTCGACATCAAGGAAGTAAAACAACTGCGCGCCCAACTCGAACACCTGCTGGGCAGCCGCGAAAGCTGGACCACGCCCGTGCTGCGCCGCCTGTTCGACACCCTGATGGAACGCGCCAAAGGGCGCCGCCGCTCGTCTGAACACGAACGCGCATGGCTCAACCTGAGCGGCTACTGCCTGCGCCCGGGCTTCGGCTACGCGCTCGACGAATGGCGCATCGAACAGCTATGGAGCATGTTCGAGACTGGCGTACAAAACCATAAGGACGCGCAGGTCTGCGCCGAATGGTGGACGCTGTGGCGCCGCGTCTCTGGCGGCTTAAGCGTGGAAGCGCAACTGCGCGTGCTGGACGATTTTGCCTTCAACGTCCAGGCCGATGCCGCAGAGCGCGGCCGCCGTCCCGTCACGCTGGTCAACGGCAGCGAAGAAGACATGCTGCGCCTGGGCGCATCGCTGGAACGCATCCCCGGCAACTACAAGGCCGAAATCGGCGCGTGGATGCTGGGCCAGCTGCACAAGGCCACCAAGGCCGCAGGCAAAGCCGCCGCCGACAAGACCCGCAACGGCGCCGCCAGCCTGGCCAAGGCCGAGGCCACGCAAGGGCGCTTCCTGTGGGGCCTGAGCCGCGTCGGTGCGCGCCAGCCCTTCCACGGCAGCGCGCACGATGTGGTGGACACCGCCACCGTCGAACAATGGCTGGACGCGGTGCTGGCACTGGACTGGAAAAAGGTGGAGCCGGCTGGCTTCGCCGCATCTCACCTTGCCCGCATGACCGGCGACCGCTCGCGCGACATCAACGAAACCCTGCGTGCCGAAGTGCTGCGCCGCCTGAACGCCGTCGGCGCGCCGGCCAACTGGAGCGCCATGGTGCGCGAGGTCGCGCAGCTCGACCAGGCCGACGAAAAACGCATGCTGGGTGACGCCCTGCCGCCCGGCCTTAAACTGATCGCCTGACGTAACTGGCCTGCTGCGCGACAAAGCCATCGAAGGCGTCGATCAGCGGATTGAATTTATTTATATCGTTTTCCAGCTGCGCCAGCGCGTACACCGTGGCTTCCAGCGTGGACAGCTGATCCGGCAAATGCGCCTTGCGGATCAGGTAGTGCGACGGCGGCGTATCGCGCAGCGGCAGTCGTGGCAAGGTTTGCAGCAGCGGATTCAGATACAGCATTTTGCGGCTCTTGCGCCATGTACCGTCCAGCACCACCAGGCGCAGCGGCTCGTTGAGCCACGCTGCATCGAACCGTTCGGACTTCTGCTCCGTCTCCGGATACAGCAGCACATTGCGGCGGTCCGGCGATAGCAGCGACTGCAGGTGCTCCGGCTCAAACGTCTCGCCCACTTCCAGCCGGCTATTGGACAAACTCATATGCAGCAAACGCGCGCTGTTCTTGGCATTGCTGACTTCCATGGGATGTTGAAGTATCAGCACTTCTACCTGATTAGGCAGCGCAGTCACCCAGCGGCATATGCAGGTCTGCTGCGGACGAAGGCACGCGGCGCATATTGCGCGCCGCGTGGATGGATGGGCGGTATTCATAGACCGCCATTGTACTTAGAACTCTTCCCAGTCGCCCGATTCGTTGGCGGTGGCGACGGCCTTGCGTGGCGCCGCTGCAGGCGCGGCCGCCGGTTTTGGCGCAGCCACCGCCGGCGTACGGCGCGCCGGCACCTTGGCACGCACCGGCGCCGCAGCCCGCGGCAAAGCAGGCGTGGAATACGCAGGATCGAGCTTGAACACGCTGACCACATCCGCCAGCTTGGCCGACTGCTCCTGCATTGACTCCGCCGCCGCAGCCGCCTGCTCAACCAGCGCCGCATTCTGCTGCGTCACCTGATCCATTTGCGTGATGGCGTCATTGACCTGGGCGATGCCGATGCTCTGCTCTTCGCTGGCATTGCTAATCTGCGTCATGATCTGCGTCACGCGGCTGATGCTCTGCACGATTTCATCCATCGTCTGGCCGGCCTTGTCGACCAGCTCTGAGCCCATCTGCACCTTCTGCACCGAGTCATCGATCAGGCCCTTGATGTCCTTGGCGGCCGATGCGGAACGCTGGGCCAGATTGCGCACCTCCGATGCCACCACCGCAAAGCCGCGCCCCTGTTCACCAGCGCGCGCGGCCTCCACTGCCGCGTTCAGCGCCAGGATATTGGTCTGGAAGGCGATGCCGTCGATGACCGAAATAATATCCACGATCTTGCGCGACGAATCGTTGATCGAGCCCATGGTGTTGACCACCTCGCCCACCACCGAACCGCCACGGCTGGCAATCTCCGATGCGCTGATCGCCAACTCATTGGCCTGCCGCGCATTCTCGGCATTGAAGCGCACCGTGGAAGTCAGCTCCTCCATCGACGACGCGGTTTCTTCCAGCGAGCTGGCTTGCTCCTCGGTGCGCGAAGACAGATCCTGATTCCCGGCAGCGATCTCGGTGGACGCTGTCGCCATCAAGTCGGTGCCGTTGCGTACCTGGCCGACGATGTTGACCAGATTGGCGTTCATGGTTTTCAGTGCGTTCATCAACTGGCCGGTTTCGTCGCTGCTGTTGACCTGGATGTCGCTGGTCAGGTCGCCCGACGATACCGTCTCCGCCACCTTCACGGCCTCATTGATCGGGCGTGTGATGGTGCGCGTGATCCACCATGCGGCCACCACGCCCAGCACAATCGCGGCCACGCCCAGCATGATCAGCAGCATGCGGCCGCTCTTATATTGTTCTTGAATCTGGGTCGCCGTTTCGTCCAGCGAGGCGGCCTGCTTGTCGGAGAAGGTCTTGAGCGCGGCCAGATAGCGAATGCGGCTCTGGGTCATGTCGCCTTCGTAGATTCTGGTGGCGCCTTCCATGTCGCCCGCGTTCTTGGCGGTGAAGACGGCCTTGCGGAAATCGGTGTAGGCTTTGCGCGTTTCCAGCACCTGTTTGAAGGCTGGCTTGAGATCATCGTCGTCGATGTTGGCGCCGATCTGGTCCTGGATCTGGGTGGCGCGGCCGGAGGATTCGGCCATCAGGGCTTCCAGCTTTTTCTGGTCGGCGGGATCACGCACCATGAATGCGCCAGTGGTGCGGGCGGCATTGACTTCGATGATCTTGCCCCATTCCGCGATCAGGCGTTCGTCGCGGATCTTCACGTTGATCATCTCGTCGGTCATGGCGCTGGCGCCGCTCAGACGCAGCAGGCCAATCGCGGTCATCGCAATCAGCAGTAACAGGATAAGCGAGAAGCCGAAGCCGAGACGGGTACCGATCTTGAGATTGTTCATAGCTGACTCCCTAGCTAAAAGTCTGGATTGTCCAGTTCATGCTAGCACTATTTGTCCACAATCTATAGCTTCAAAAGAAACTATTTGCGCTGCGCCGCAGCATTCATTCCATAGTCGGAGGCGTCCCCAATAATTCTTCCACGCCGGCGATGGCGGCAGGGTCCTTGAGCACCGCGCGCAGCCATACATGCAGCGGCATCTCGCCCCAGCTGGCGGCCCGATCGGCCAGGTAAGCGACCGGGCTGTGCGGCTCGGTGCGGCGGAAGAACTCCGCTATCAGGCGCAGTTGCTGCAGGGCCTGCGCGCGATCCTGCAAGGCAGCGCCGGGTTGCATGGCAACGCTACCAACAGTGGCTGCCGCCCCTTCGGCAACCGTGACAAAATGACTATGCGGCGCGAGATTGCGGATCACGGCCTGCAAGGCCTCCCTGGCTGGCGTGAAACCGGGACCATCTGCGCCTAGTTGCGTATCTACCACGCATTCCAGTTGACTCAGCGCGTTGAGGCAGAATTCGGCGTCGGCCAGCGCTGGCGCGGCGCACTCCTGCACCAGTGCCGGAGTGCGCGTCAGCAGCCAAAAAAGGTTGCCGCTGCGCTGGTCGTAATCGCCGTCATCGACCAAGGGATACAAATCGGTCCAGTATCGTTCGCACAATCCGGCCAGCAGCGCATAGCCCTCGCCCAAGCCGCGCAGGCCGCGCGTTCTGGCCTGGGCTTCGGTCAGCCATGCGGCCAACCGCAGATCCTTGCTGCGTGTAGCAATCAGTTGGGCGCAGCGGCTGGCCACGAACGGCCAGTCGGCTTCTTTCAGGACGGTCGCCCATTCTCCCTGGTCCAGCGTGGGATCGTCATGCTGGCGCGCTTGCGCCACCTCGTCCACTTCGCGGCTGAAGGACAGATCTTCGCCGCAGCGCTGTCCGGCGCTGATCGGTTGCAGCAGTTGTTCGATACTGAGCATGGACCTCTCCTATTTGACGGTGTATTTGAATTGGCCCTTGCTGTTGGCGCCGACCTTGATGCGGCTGATCGGCTGCTCCTGCGCCATCTTCTCCAGGACTGCCTGCGCAATCTCGGGCAGCAACGTGCCATTCAGGATATGGTCGACATTGCGGGCGCCGGAATCGACTTCGGTGCAACGCGCCAGCACCGCGTCCACCAGCGACGGCTCCCAGCTGAAGTCCGCATGGTGGTGGTGCTGGATGCGCTGGGCGATGCGCGCGAGTTTCAGTGCGATGATCTGCGCCAGCACTTCGTCCTGTATCGGATAGTACGGCGCTACTTTTACGCGGCCGAGGAAGGCCGGCTTGAAGTGCTTGATCAGCTGGGGGCGCAGCAGCTGTTCCAGTTCTTCCGGCAATGGCGGCGTGTCCTTGTTCAGGCAAGCCTGCATGATGGTGGCCGAACCGGCGTTGGCGGTAGCGATGATGATGGTGTTGCGGAAGTCGATCTCACGCCCTTCCGCATCGTCCATCACGCCCTTGTCGAACACCTGGAAGAACAGCTCCAGCACATCCGGATGGGCTTTTTCTATTTCGTCCAGCAGCACCACGCTGTAGGGATTGCGGCGCACGGCCTCGGTCAGCACACCGCCTTGTCCGTAGCCGACGTAACCCGGCGGCGAGCCTTTCAGGCCGGAGACGCTGTGCGCTTCCTGATATTCGCTCATGTTGATGGTGATGAGTTTGCGCTCGCCGCCGTAGAGCAGATCGGCCAGCGCCAGCGCGGTTTCGGTCTTGCCGACGCCGGAGGGGCCAACAAACAGGAACACGCCTTTCGGCTTGTTCGGATCATCGAGGCTGGCGCGCGCAGTCCGCACCCGCTGCGCCACCACGGCGATGGCGTGCGGTTGGCCGAGGATGCGCGCCTGCAGCGCGTCCTGCAAGGACAGCACACTGCGGATCTCGTCCTTGATCATCTTCCCGAGCGGGATACCGGTCCAGCCGGAGACAATGGCAGCCACTGCGGCGCCATCCACTTCCAGCGGCACCATCGGTGTTTCGCCTTGCAGCGCGGTGAGCTCCTCCTTCAGCGCGCGCACCTCGGCGTCGCGGTTGCCCTCCGCGCGCTGGCGCAGGATGGCGGCGACAATGGCCTGTTCGCGTTGCCAGCGTTCGGTGTGCTGGGCATGCTCCTCCATGAAAGCGGCATGCGCAGCCTGCAGCTGCTGCAGGCGCTGATACTGCGCCATGCCGCCCTCCTCTCGCTGCAGAGCCGTTATCTCGACCGCAATGCGTTCCATCTGCCTGGCCGCATCTTCCAGCAAGGCTGGGGTGCCGCTTTGCGCCAGCGCTACGCGCGCGCAAGCCGTATCGAGCACGCTGACCGCCTTGTCGGGCAGTTGGCGGCCGCTGATGTAGCGATGCGACAGGCGTACTGCCTCCGTCACTGCTTCGTCCCTGATACGCACGCCGAAGTGCCGTTCCATCAAGGCTGCCATCGCGCGCAGCATGGCGCTGGCGATGTCTTCGCTTGGCTCCTCCACCTTGACGACCTGGAAGCGCCGCGCCAGCGCCGCATCCTTTTCAAAATACTTTTTATATTCGCTCCACGTTGTCGCGGCAACCGTGCGCAGCTCGCCACGCGCCAAGGCTGGCTTGAGCAGGTTGGCGGCATCGTTCTGGCCCGCTGTGCCGCCGGCGCCGATGATGGTGTGGGCTTCATCAATGAACAGGATGATGGCGCGCGGGCTTTGCCGGACTTCGTCGATGACGTTCTTCAGGCGGTTTTCAAACTCGCCCTTGACGCTGGCACCAGCCTGCAGCAGGCCCATGTCCAGCGTATGGATCTCCATTTCTTTGAGGGCCGAGGGCACGTCGCCCGACGCGATGCGCAGCGCCAGGCCTTCCACCACGGCTGTCTTGCCGACGCCGGCCTCGCCGGTCAGGATCGGGTTGTTCTGCCGGCGGCGCAACAGGATGTCCACCACCTGTCGGATTTCCGCCTCGCGCCCGATGACCGGATCAAGCCTGCCGTCGCGCGCGAGCTGCGTCAGGCTGGTGGTGTACTGATCCAGCGCCGGCAAGCGCGCGCTGCCGGCAAGCGGTGCGGCGGCGGTCGCGGGGGCGGCGGTCGTCTCTTCCTGCGAACCATGCGTGTATTTCTCCAGTTGATGTTTGACTTCGTCGATGGGAATTTTGGCGAACTGCCGGGAAGCGCGCAGTGCCAGCTGCTCCAGTTCCGGCTCGTTGAGCAGCGCGATCAGCAGGTGCCCGCTGCGGATCTGATCGGGCGGCGTAGCGAGAGAGGCAATCAGCCAGGCATGTTCCAGCAGCAGCGGCAGATAGCGCGAAAACACCGGCGTACGCGTGCTGCCGCCCTTGAACTGGCTGACTTCCTGGTGCAGGTCCGCTTCCAGCGCTTCCACATTCACGCCCGCCTGCTGCGCGATCAGCATAAGGTCGCAGCGCGGCTGTTCCAGCAAGGCCAGCAGCAGATGTTCGATATCGACTTCGTAGTGTCCCAGCGCGACGCAAATGCTGGCGGCGCGGGTGGCCGCCTGGCGCGTGGTGTCATTCAGCTTGCCGATCAGGGATTTCAGGTTCATTTGCGGCCTCCGCGTGCGCTGCGATTGATTGAATAATGCAGCGATGACGGTTGCAGCACCGCGTCAAAGCTGACAGCTTCGGTGTGTGGCAATCCGGCCAGCGTGCCGTAGATGACAAAGCGCACGCGATTGATGGTGCCGGGTTCGTGCTCCAGGCGGGCCTGCACATTGCGCAGGCGCGGCTCATACCGTTCGATGGCAGCTTTCAGCGCGGCGCAAACGCGGCCGCGGTCTTCGCTGCTGCTCAGGCACATGCCGGCAAAGTCCCCCAGGCCGTAGTTGGCGATGGAACGCGCGCATTCGGGATAGGCGCGCATCAGTTGTTCCGGCAGCGCGCAACGGGTGTTCAGCAAGTCCTCCAGATCGCGTGCCACGCTGTCCTTGAGCTGTTCCAGCGACACACGGGGCGAGGCCGCGCCGAGCAAACGGTCCAGCAGGCCGGGAGTAAAGCCATTCATGCCGTGCTTTCGAAAAAGAGCCAGGCCAGGCCGGCCTGGCTAAAACGCGCCGCGACGGTTCGCCACGAAGACCGCTGCAGGCGCGCGGGAGTGATCAGACAATGCGATTGGTGGCCAGGTCCCAGCCGCCGGAGGTGTTGCCACCGGCGCCGCCGCTGATTTTCTGCTGGGTGTACTTCCACTTGATCTTGGAGAACTTGAAGGCGACGTCTTCGCTCAGGATGTCGCCTTCTTCCACTGCCGGAGAGACGGCGCCGATCAGCACATTCTCGATTTCGATTTCGTAGTACTTCACGCGCTCGCCCTGGGCGTCCGCGCGCATGAATTCAAACTTGGCCTTGGGGATGGTGCGGCCGGCCGAACAGGTCTGCAGCAGTATCGGAGAAGACAAATCCGCCAGCTTGGAGATGACGATGTCCCGATGCTCGCAGCGCTCCGCCGTATGACCACCACTGGTGGAAGCGGTGGCGGACTTGGGCTGCTCCACACCAAAGCTGACGGATTTGCATTCGATCCAGTCCTTGTGGCGGTCGTCATTCGACTCGCCCTTGATGCCATCAATATACAGATAAACGTCGATTGCCATTGCATGCTCCTCTGGGTTGTTGGGGGATCAGTAGTTGGTCGACTGTGGCAGCTCCGCGACCAAACGGAGTGAAACGGAAAGTTCATCCAGCTGGAAGTGCGGGCGCAGGAAGGACACCGCACGGAACACGCCCGGCCGTCCCGCCACTTCGTGCACCTGTACCGACGCCTCGCGCAGCGGGAACTGGGCTTTCTGTTCCTGGCTGGCGTTATCGTCCAGCAGGACGTACTTCATCAGCCAGCGGTTGAGGAAGTCTTCGACGTTGGCGGCGGAAGCAAAGCTGCCCACTTTGTCGCGCATCATGGCCTTCATGTAGTGCGCAATGCGCGACACGGCAAAGATGTACTGCAGCTGCGAAGACAACACGGCGTTGGCATTGGCGGCCTCCGAGCTGTACTTGCGCGCCTTCTGCGCCGACTGTGCGCCGAAGAAGGCTGCGTAAGCAGTATTCTTGCAGTGAACCAGCGAGATGAAACCGAGATCGCTCAGTTCCTTCTCACGACGGTCGGTAATGGCGACTTCGGTCGGGCATTTGAGGGCCACCTCGCCTTCGTCAGTCTTGAAGGTGTGGGTGGGCAGGTCGTCCACCAGGCCGCCGCCCTCGACGCCGCGAATCGCCGCGCACCAGCCAAAATCGTCAAAAGCCTTGGTCAGCCTGGCGCCGAAGGCGTAGGCGGCGTTGCACCACAAGTATTTCTGGTGGTCGGTGCCGTCGACTTCCTCGACAAAATTAAAGCCTTCCACCGTAGTGCCATCCACCGGGTTGAATGGCAGGCGGCCGAGGAAACGCGGCAGCGTCAGGCCGACATAGCGCGCATCTTCGGATTCACGGAAGGCCTTCCATTTGGCGTATTCCACGGTGTCGAACACTTTCGACAGGTCGCGCGGCCTGGACAGGTCGCCATAGCCTTCCAGTCCAAACAGCTCGGGCGAGGCGGCTGCGATGAACGGCGCGTGAGACGCTGCCGCCACATGCGACATCTGCTCAATAAAGTACATGTCCTCGGGCTGACGCGAGATTTCAAAATCCCCCAGCAGCGCCGCGTATGGCGCGCCGCCGAAAGTGCCAAATTCCTCTTCGTAGATCTTCTTGAACATGGCGCTCTGGTCGAATTCCAGGGCGGACTGGAAGTCTTTCACCAGTTCGCGCTTGGTGGCGTTGAGCATGCGGATCTTCAGCCCCTGGCCGGTGGCCGAATTCTTCACGAGGTAGTGCAGGCCGGTCCAGCTTTGCTCCAGCTTCTGGAAGGCCGGCGCATGCATGATGGCGCTCAGTTGACTGGAGATCAGGCGGTCCAGCTCCGCCACCCTGGCGTCCAGCATGGCCGACAGATTGTTGGAGACCACCACCGTGCCGTCCAGTACCTGATTCACCAGCTCAGTGATGATGTCCTTGGCACGCTCATGCTCGACGCTGGACTTGGCGACCTTGCTTTCTTCGACAATCCGGTCCAACAGGCTGGCGCCATCGACCGTTGCAGCTTCCTGCAGTTGGTTGAGTTGAGCTGACATGTCAATTCCCCCTGGCGTTTTTCAGGCTGGCCAGTTTGTCGGTGTTATTCAGCACATCGCTCAGGATGTCTTCCAGCTTGTCGTTCCCCGCCAGCTTGTTGCGCAGATCGGCCAGCTTGCCACGCGCCTCCAGCAGCAGGGCCAGCGGCGCCACCTGCTGTACCACCGACTCAGGACGGAAGTCATCCATCGACTTGAAACGCAGTTCGACGTTGAAGCTGCTGTCGTCGTTGTTGAGCTGATTCGGCACCTGGAAGCGCGCCACCGGCGCCACCCCGCCCAGCACTTCGTCGAAATTGCCGCTGTCGATGTTGACGAACTTGCGCTCTTTCAAACGCTTCTTCTCCACATCCGAACTGCCACCGAAGTCCCCCACCACCCCGACCACGAAGGGCAGCTCCTTGTTTTCCATTGCGTCGCCAATCTCCACGTCGTAAGTCATCTGCACGCGCGGTGGACGCACCTTGGTCAAGCGCTTTTGAATGCTGTCGCCATTAGCCATGTGAGCTCCTTATTTCAATCCGCCGAAGGGATCGCTGTTATTGGTCTGGTTGCTGGTTTTAGGCGATGCGCCGTTGGATGCCGCCGCTCCCTTCCTGGCAGGCGCCGGTGCCTGCGCCTTGCGCGGCACGCTCGCACCCGGCACCAGCACCTCTTCACCAAGGCTGGTGCGCAGCAGCCTGGCCAGGTCCTGCGCCTCGGAGCGCAAGGAGCCATTCAGGTTGTTTTGCTGGCTCAGATCCGACAACGCTTTGGTCGACAACCGCAAGCCGCTGACCGCAACGATGCTGTTACCCAGCTTGTCGTTGGGATCGCGCTGCAGTGCCTCCATCGCGTTGATGATCGCCTCGCCGTAGCTGGCGCGATCGAACTTCATCTGCGCCATGTGCAGCCAGGGCGTTTTATCGGCGGGATAATTGGCGGCGGCGGACTTCAGGATGGCCTGTGCCTTGTCGCCCTGGCCTGCGGCGAGTGCGGCGTCGGCATCGAGCAGCGCACGATCGAGTGTGACCGCTTGTGGTTTTTCGGCGCGGACGCTGGGGCCATCCGTCGCGCAGGCTGTCAGCAATAGCAGGCTGGCCACGCAAGGCAGCCAGGTTCTTGAAGTGCTCATTGGTTTCTCCTTTTGCGTAACCGGGTCGGGAAGATGGCCATTATTCCCGAATGCTTCTTGCACTGATTGCGCTTACGCAAGCGCTGTCTTGTTTTCTCTTTGCTTGCGCCGTCGCAAACAGCGGCTGCACCGCTTTCGTTCTAATGGAACGTCCATCAACCGGGAGACCTCATGAGCATTCCATCCAAGGTACTGTGGGGCGAAGGCCTGTTCCTGCGTCCGCAGCACTTCCAGCAGCAGGACCAATATCACGAAGCGCGTTTGCGGCACACCGTGCAGGCGCTGCACCCTTATCTTTGGGGCGTGCAATCGCTCAGTTGGGATCTCGATGCGCTCAAGGCGGGCAAGTTGCGGCTGGACGTCTTATCGCTGATCTTTCGCGACGGAGAAATCATCGACGCACCATCCAGCACACCGCTGCCGCCAGCGGTGGACTTGTCGCGCATTCCAGCCAACGTGCAGGAAGTGACGTGGTACGCCGCCCTTCCCTCGCTATCTCCCGGCGGCGGCAATATGGCCGCCCTGGATGAGCAGCACCATGGTGTGCGTTATCGCCAGACCAGCCGCGACATGGCCGATCTGTACACCCAGGCCGTGGAAACCCATGTCGATTTTCTCAAGAGCGCGGTACGGCTGCTGCCGGACCTGGAGCCGCTGGGCGCATTCGAAAGCCTGCCGGTGGTGCGTCTGCGGCGCATGGTCACCGGTGGGTTTGAGCCGGATCCGACCTTCATTCCCCCTGGCTTGTCGATCGCCAGCTCGCCGGTGCTCAAGGCGCAGCTGGATCGCCTGCTGGATGCGCTGCAAGCCAAGGTTCAATCGCTGCAAGGCCATATGCGCGAACCAAGCCGCAACGTGATCGAATTCCGTTCCGGAGACGTATCCTCGTTCTGGCTGCTGCACACCGTCAGCACCGCTGCCGCCGCCCTGATGCATTACGTGCGCAATCCTCAACTACATCCGGAACGGCTGTTCGAAACCCTGCTGTCGCTGGCCGGCGCCATGATGACTTATTCCAAACAGTACGCGCTGATCGATCTCCCTGCGTATCAGCATGAAGATCCCGCCCCGTGCTTCACGGCGCTGGACGACATCATCCGCGACCTGCTGGACACTGTCATCTCCACCAAGTACTTCTCGATTGCGCTCAGCGAGGACAAGCCCAGCTACCATCTCGGCAAACTTGATTCGGGCAAGATCGACCAGCGCACCACCCTGTACCTGGCCGTCAGCGCCGCGCTGCCGGCGCTTGAACTGGTGGAAGTCGTTCCGCTGCGGGTCAAGGTCGGTGCACCGGATGACGTGGAAAAATGCGTGCTGTCGGCCATGCCGGGCGTGAAGCTGACGCACGCGCCGCAAGTGCCGGCAGCCATTCCGGTTCAACCAGACACCTATTACTTCGCCCTGGAGGGTAAAGGCATGCTGTACGAACAAATGCTCAAAGCGCAGTCGATCTCAATCTACGTGCCATCCGGCATCCGCGACCTGCGCCTAAACCTGATTGCGGTGACGGCATGAGCATCCAGGTCGAACGCCGCGCCATTCCCACGCTGATGGGCGGTCAGCGCAAGCAGATCCAGGCCGGCTATGGCCACGTGAAAACCCTGCTGGATCTGCTGCAGGAAGGTTTCTACCTACTGTTCATGCTGAAGAACGGCAGCCTGCCGCCGGGTGAAGCGCCGTTTCTCGACACCGTCACCGCCTACCTGGCGGAATTCGACCGCGAGGCGCGTCAACTGCGCGCCAACGGCGAAGATATCGACGCCGCCAAGTACGCATTCTGCGCAGCGCTGGATGAAATCATTCTGTCCTCGCAGTTCCCGATGCGTACCGCGTGGGAGCGCCGTCCGCTGCAGCTGGTGATTTTTGGCGACCAGCTGGCCGGCGAACACTTCTTCGACCGGTTGGAAGCACTACGCAGCGCGGGCGGCGCACGGCTGCCAGCGCTGCAGGTATTTCATATGTGCCTGCTGATCGGCTTCCGCGGCAAGTATGCGTTGGACGCGAGCGACAAGCTGGCCTACCTGACCGCGCGCCTGGGCGACGAAATCGCCCACATGCAGGGCAAGAGCAAAGGCTTTGCACCGCAAGCAGAAAGGCCCGACCAGATTGTGCACAAGCTGCGCACCAACACCCCACTGTGGACGGTATCCGCAGTATTCTGCGTGATTGCGATGGCTGCCTATATTGGTCTGGAGGCTTCGCTGTCCGGCTCCACGCAGGATACGCTGGCTGCGTATTCAGAGCTGGTGAAACTGGCACCGCCACCCGCGCACGTCACTATCACGCTGCCTTAGGCCTTACTGCGCCACGCGGAATTCGATACGCCGGTTGCGCGCACGCCCCTCCGCGGTGGTGTTTTCGGCTACGGGACGATCGGGTCCCTGGCCGGACACCATCACCATCTCCGGCTTGACGCCCTTCCCGCTCAGGTACGTTCGCACTGCCTCAGCGCGCGCCTGGCTCAAGGCCAGGTTGCTGTCGCGTAGGCCAATGTTGTCAGTGTGCCCAATCACCTCCACCTTCTTCCCCTTGACCTTCTGCAGCGCTGCCGCCATTTCATCAAGGATGGCCTGGCCGGATGCGGTGAGCGTCGCCTTGCCGCTATCGAATTCGATAATGCGCTTATCCAGTGCGGCATCCAGCAGATCTTGCTCCGCCGCGCTGACGCGCAGGCCATTGTTAACGGTGTAGCTGGGACTAAGACTGACGGCAATGTCGCTGGCGATCTGCTGCCGCTGCATTTCGTTTGCCACTTCACCACGCACAGTGACATTGGTGCCGTCGATTTTAAGTTCGCCTTTGCTGATTAGTTTCAGGTGCGGGCCAATCAACTTCTGCACATAGCCGTTCCAGTTTGGCGGCAGCGACACCGGCGAAATGCTCACCTGATCAATTACCCGCTCGACACCGTATAGAGCGCGCAACTGCGCCAGCAAGGCGGCCTTGCTGGCTTCATCGGATACGGCGCCGTTGACCACGATCTGGCCCGGCGTCTGCGCCATCGCCGCTGTTGCGGCCAGTAGCACCACCATCATCGTCAGTTTACGCATGCTGGAACTCCTTCAGACAAAGGTTTCGTGGAATAGCGCCTGTACGGAACGCAGCGAGAGCTGGCCCTGCTCCAGATAAGCCGAGAGCTTCTGTACGCGAGCGTCGCCCGCTATCAGTTCATCGACCCAGCCGGCGTAATCGAAATGAATTTGCTGTTCGGCCGCGCTGTGTGGATCGATGATGGCGGCCAGTGTTTCCGGCGCCGCACCGCCAAAACCGACCACCAGCGAGGGCTGGCCGCGCAGCTCAGCCAGGAACAGGCTCAGTTCAAAATCCGACTGCTGCAAAAACGGCACGACCAAGTCCATCCAGAACGTCGCCACCAGCTCGCGCTGATGCGCGGCCGCCGGCAGCGGCAGAACCAGGCTTTTGTCCAGCCGCTCGGCACCGCTGCGCCGTACCGGCTGCAGCAGCAGGCCGAGGGCAAGGATGGTGCGGCGTAGCGCGGCGCTACCCAGCATGGCCTCCAGCGCCGCAATCGTGTGGCGATCGAGAAAATCGATGAACTCCCGCTCATGCCGTGCATCAGCCGGATTGACATCGACGCAAGCGCTGGACAGTGCCTGCAGTACCGCCGCCGGATCGTCGGCCTCCAGCACCTCGGCGTCGAGCGCATCCTGCTCGTTCCACAAGGGAGCCAGCACCATCGGACTGCGTGGCACAAAAATAGCCGGCTGCTCCACGTCGATCGTGCTCATGCTAAGGAAGGGATAGCGGCGATGAGAGCTATCGCTGCTGGCCGCCAGATGGCCGGCAATGGCACGCTTGCTGCGCGTGCCCACAAAGGCAAAGCGCAGCGGACGCAAGGCATCGTAATTATGCTTCCAGCGCGGATCGGCACTGAGAAGATTCATGACTTCAGCCAGCCAGTCGTCCAGCAGCTTGACCAGCGCCAGGTTGTCGGCCGCCTTGATGAAATCAGCGCGCGTGGGCAGCTTGCCAAAGTAACCGATACGCACCCGCTGCGGTCCGCGCTTCATTGCACGGCCCCCGCCAACACCGTGGCTGGCGGCCCGCCGCCGGCCGGCGTCAACGGCGCGGGCGCGGATGGCAGAGACGCAGCCAGCGGCGCGCCTACCACTGTCTCCGGCAGGCGCATGCCACGGAAGCCCTGGTCCTGTGGCACTGCCGCGCTGCTGATAATCTTCAATCCCATCGCCACCGTGATGCCGCCGCTGGTCCAGCGCAGTTCAAACACGCCGCCGTCGCGTTTCTGCTTGTTTGCGGCGTCGATCATGCGCTTGAGTCCCGACTCGCCCGGCTCGCTGAACACATCCACATTGCGCCCATCGGCTGCCACCGCTGTGATGCGTGCACCGGACACACCTTGCGGCCCTGGATGAACCATATTGGCCCACTGCGCAGGCGTGTTGCGGTAGCGGAGCTGCTGGCCGTCTATCTCCACCGTGTATTCCAATGCGCCAGGTGCAGGCATGGGCTGGATCTGGAAGATGGTCTGTGCGGCAGCAGGCGAGGCGGCGCCGCCCGTACCAGGCGGTGCTATCCAGCCGGGAAAGCGCGCCACGGTCTGCGGCGACAACGCGATGCCCATGTCCGCCCAGGTGCGGGGCGCCAGTACGTTCCCACGCCGCAGCACCAGTGAGCCCATCGAGGCGGTGGCAAATTTGGCGATCAGTCCGTCCGGTCCAAAGAATTGGGCGATTTCCGTGTCCGCAGCTTCGACGCGCGCGTTGGGCGAGAACGGATATTTGTTCGCCAGCGTTTGCTGGAACGGTTCGTACACCTGCGCCAGCCACGTCTTGTTGATTTCCGCTTCCGTCGCAGGAATCAACACGGCAAAGGTCTGCATCAACGGCCGCACCAGAACGGGACGGATGAACTGCTTCTGCGCGTCGCTCATCCCGACCAGCATCTGCTCGTCCACAAAGCGCAGCGCATCCGCCAGTTCGGAGCCGCTGCCGTCCAGCGTTTGCTGCATGAATTGACGTGCGCCGGGGCCGGGGTCGCCCTGGTTCTTCAGCTGGTTCAAACGGCTACGCAGTTTGGACAGCACTTCCATGTAGGCACGCAGCAGCGAGGCGTCTTTATCCCTGGCCGCCACCAGCTTGCCGATGCCGGCAAACTCGCGTCCCACCGGCCCCAATGTGGCCACGCGTTCCGCCGGCAGGTTGATGTTGACTTGCGCCGGAGAGCGCCGCAGCAGGCTGTATTTGATCCAGTTGATGAAGCCTGCCTGCGCCTCCTTCACCTCTGCGCTCATTGCAGATGGATTGTCCCATGTGGTTTGCTCATGCAGTGCGCCCATCAGTTTCAGCAAGGGCGAAGTTTGCGGATCGCCTAACCGGTTCATCGCCGTTACGGCAGTATCAAAGCCATTCAGGCTGCCGACGCTGAGGCCCTGCACAAACCTCTGCCACTCGCGCACGTAGTCGGCCTTGTATAAATCCGTCAGCCCTTTCTGGATTTGTTCAGGGCTGCCTTCCAGCGTCAGATCATCGCGGGCGGCGGTCTTCAGCACCCAGTCGGTGCTTTGCAGCTCACGGTTGGCCGCATCGCGAAATGCGTCCTTGACGAATTTTTCCCATGCCTCGCGCGTGTAGGCGCCCGGCACGGCATAACTGCCGGTGACCATTGCCTGATCCTGCTCGCCCAGCATGCGCGCTACGGTCAGCGTCGGAAAGCGCGTGTTGGCACGGGCGCGGATATCGCCATAAACACGTTCACGCGCCGGCATGCCGCGCACCACGCGGCGCAGGTTCTCGCGCGCCTGATCCACCAGCGCCAGCTTCAAATCAATGCGCGGCCAGGCGGGATCTGGAATCTGCGCGAGATAAAAGGTCATCAGCCGCTCGGCGCTGTGGATCATCTGCTCGCGCTGCATGGTGCCACGATTGTTTTCCAGCCAGGCGCGCCAATGCCGCGGCAACTGGTCGTTCAGGTGGCTGGCTTCCGCGTGTGATTTATCGGCCAGCATCAGATAGCTTTTGAGGGCGTTGTAGGCGTCATCAACGTTGGTGGCGGAGGCTTCCTGAAACTTGCCTGGCACCGCTGCAACAGGCACGCCACGCGGCTGCAGCTGGTCCGCGTGCGCATTCATCTCGGACAGCAGCGTCTCCAGACTGGCGACCACCGGCATCAGCATGACATTCTTCACGCCGGCGAAGTATTCCTCACGCAGCTTGCGCTCCAACGCATCCCCCTGATAAAGCCCCATGCGCAGCGACCATGGGCGCGCGGTGCGGTACTTCTCCAGCTGCTGGATACGGTCCTGGATAATTTCCAGCGCCTCCAGCCGCGATTGCAGATCGATTCGCCTGGCCTGCAGTTTGATCACCTTGTCGAGATCGGCCTGCACGTTGCCGACCAACTGACGATTGCCGATATACGCCCAGCTCCAGCCGCCCAGCGCAGCTCCCAGCAGCAGCACCGCAGAAAAGAACGCCGCATAACGCAGACGCACCTTGGTCTTGCTGGCGTACTGCGACACCAGATCCTTATCCGCAAAGATCACCTTGCGGAACAGATTCAGCAAGAAGAAGCCTGCATGGCCTGCATCGCTGGCTTGTGGCGCATCCGGTGTCGTGAGCGCGAAGCGTTTGGCCACGCGCTGCGATTGTTCACTGAGCGGCATGCCCTCCTGCAGTGCGCTGGTGAAGTAAAAGCCGCGAAACACCGGCTTGAACTGGAAGGGATTTTCTTCAAACAGCGTCACAAGAAAGGCACGCAGCGGCGTACGAATCGTGGAAAACTCCAGCGGAAAGGTAAATACGCCCGGCCCCATTCGCTCGCGCCGCTGTTGTCCCATGATGGCGACGCTCATGGCTTTCAGGCCATCGCACAATTCATCGAAGGCGTGATCAAAGAACGCCATCAGCTGCTGGCTGCTGGTCTTGCGCTGATACGGCATGGTCGCGCCCCACACACGTTCGCGCTCGTTGCGCTCGGCCTGCGCGAAGAATTCGCTAAAGCCGGCGATCAGATCGGCCTTGGTGAACACCAGGTACACCGGTGCAAACACCTCCAGCCGCTCGATCAGATCCTGCACGCGCTTGCGCAGGCTGCGCGCCAGCTTGATGCCGGCTTCGGGATCATCGCCACGCAGCTCGGCGATGCTGACCGCGATGATGATGCCGTTGATGGGCGCGCGGCGGCGGTGCTTCTTCAACAGGTCGAGAAAGCCGTGCCATTCACTGCGATGCTCGTCCAGCACCGAATAGCGCCCCGCCGTGTCGAGCAGGATGCCCTCGGTAGTGAAAAACCAGTCGCAGTTGCGTGTGCCGCCCACGCCCTGCAGCACCTTCCCATCCGCAAACGGAAACTGCAGGCCGGAGTTGGCGATGGCGGTGCTCTTGCCGGCGGCCGGATTCCCGATGATCATGTACCAGGGCAGTTCGTACAAGGCACGCGCGCCGGAGACGATGCCCAGTTTGGAGCTGCGAATCGTCTCTATCGCCCTGAGCATACTATCGCGGATAGCCTTGACCTCGGCGGCGGAAGGATCGGCATCGGCCTGACCGATGGCCTCTCCCAAATGCCGGGACTCGCGCCGCGCGCGCCAGCAGCGCCACCACCAGACCGCGCCGGCCAGCGCCAGCATCGCGCCAATCGCCACCAGCGCCCAGCTCAACGCCAGCTCCAGCACTTGCGCGCCGAGGTAAAAGAACGCCGCCATCGCCATCAGGCCGATGATGGTGAGGTGGCGGCGATCGGTCAGAAAGGTCCAGATTCTGCGCATCATAAATCGTGTCCGGCAAGAGAAGCAGCGCCCAGGCGGCAGGCGGACCGATCAATGTTGCCACCAACAAAGCCGGTATTTCTTGCGCAAAAACAATCTCACTTATTTCTTTAGCGTGCCCGGCGTGCGCAGCTCGGCGTGGCCGAAATCCATCATGGTCCAGCGGCCACCCCATGTCAGTCCGGCCGCCTCGGCGGCGGCGCCGTAGAACTGGTAGCCGCGCATGGCCCAGGGATCTTTTTCCGAAATCACCAGTTTGCCGTCGCGCAGGAAGGCGCAATCGGCCGCCAGCCCGAACTGGTGATAACTCTGGAAGGCCCTGGCGTTGGTCACGCCGGGGCCGGCGGCAGCGAGCGCATTTTGCCGTTCCGGACTGCGATAGCCTTCGAGGATCGCCATGTCATAGCCGTGCCGCTCCTTCATGATCTTGAACACCAACAGCAGCCGCTGCGCAAACGCCGGATCAAGCAGTTGCCAGTTGCGATTGGCGCCGTCGAGCATGGGACGCACCAGCGTCACTTCGGCCGTGGTGAAGGTTGGCGGCGGCAGAGGCGCCGGCGCACTGAGCTGCTCGCCCTGCAGCAAACCGGCAATCTGTTCGTTGATGGCCTGGGTGTCGCTGTCAAAGCCGGACAGCATGCCGCGCCCGCCAAGCATCAGCGCCAGCATGGGCGGCACGGTGATCAGCACCAACGCCGCCAGCATCAGCAAATAGCGCCGCTTCAGAAACCGCAGCAGGCGACGCAGCACGTTGCCGGTTTCGCGTCCCAGCGCGTGCGCCTGCTGCACGCCGTCCTGCACGCCGCCGCACAGGCGCTGTGCGATACGGCGCCCGGCCGCGCTTAGCGACTGCACCACCACCTCACGACCAGCGGGAAACAACAACAGCCAGGCACAAAAACACGTCACCACAAAGAACAACAACACAGAAAAGAGAAACATGGTGCGCTCCATCAAAACGGGTCCTCGCCACAGACCGGACACTGCATCGTAGGCCGTTCGCAACGCTGCGATTCCGGCCAGATCAAACGCATGGGAGATATTGTGGACAAGGCAAAACCAGATCTGATGGGCAGTCGCGGCGCGCAGCGGCCGGTGGACAGCGGGCGCATCCTGGCGCAACTGGAGCATGGCGCGCGGGCGGCAAGCCCGGCACGCGCAGCCAGCTGGAGCATCGATGGCTGGACCATCGGCCTGTTTGCGCTCCTACTGTTGATGTGTTGCGTGGCGTGGATGATGCACGATAAAACCATCACGCCGAAGACTTTCCGGCAGGATTACAGCAGCACGGCGCGGCGGGCAACGCCGGCGGTGCAGGGGCATTTGCCGCAGACAGTGCAAGCTGCGGCGATCGTCAACATGACATCGCCAGCCATGGCCGAAAGCGGCGACGGGCCGCCGGGCGGCCCCGCCAGCGCGATCGGGAGCGTCAGCAATGGCGCCGCCACGCCCCCAACACGACCGCTTGCGCGCGCAGTCACCGCGCAGCAGAAGGCAGCGCCGGCAGTCCACGCGACACCACCGGCGGCGCCAGCCGGCGACACCGACATTGTTCTATTGACCGCCCTGGTGGCGCACGCCAGCAAGCCAGCCGCCGTCACGCCGGAACGCCCGCGCGACATCGTCGAACGTCAGGATGGCGACAGCACCGCGCAGCTGCTGGCGCGCTGCAAGCAGCTCGGCCTCATCGAAGGCATGCTGTGCCGCTCGCGCATCTGCTCCGGCCGCTGGGAAAGCGACGCCGCCTGCCGCGCCCCCAGTCATTAATCAGCCGCGCGACGGAATCTCAAGTCCCTTGGCCACGGCCGGACGCGCGAGGAAAGCGTTCAGCACGCGCTGCACGTTGCTGAATTGATGGAACTCGACCAGTTCGCCGGCGCCGTAGAAATTCACCAGATTGCGCACCCACGGGAAGATGGCGATGTCGGCAATCGTGTAGTCGTCGCCCATGATCCACTGCCGGCCTTCCAGGCGCTGCTCCAGCACCCCCAGCAGGCGTTTGGATTCGTTGATGTAGCGGTCACGCGGACGCTTGTCCTCGTAGTCCTTGCCGGCAAACTTGTGGAAGAAGCCCACCTGACCGAACATCGGGCCGATGCCGCCCATCTGGAACATCACCCATTGAATGGTTTCGTAACGGCCGGCGGCGTCCTTGGGCATCAGCTGGCCGGTTTTGTCGGCGATGTACAGCAAAATGGCGCCAGACTCGCACAACGGCAGCGGCTTGCCGCCGGGGCCGTTGGGATCGATGATGGCAGGGATCTTGTTGTTCGGATTCAGCGACAGGAATTCCGGCGACAGCTGGTCATTGCGGTCAAAGCTGACCAGGTGCGGCTCGTACGGCAGCCCGGTTTCCTCCAGCGCGATCGACACCTTCACGCCATTCGGCGTCGGCAGCGAATACAGCTGGAGGCGGTCAGGATGCTGGGCCGGCCATTTGCCGGTAATCGGGAAATCAGACAAATTCGACATGGGACACTTTCAAAAGAAAATATCCGTCGATTATCTACGAACCACGCAAAACCTGCTGGCGGCAGCCTAAAGAAGGCGGGAACAGCTCAGGCAGAAATCTCCCAGCCTGTCACTAACCTTTTAGTACGTACTTACCAGCCCGCTATCTCTGCTTTACACTTTTAGCTCATCATTCAAGCGGAGGTTTTATGAGCAAGACGATTGTGGTCTACCATTCCGGCTACGGCCATACCAGGCGCGTGGCGGAATATGTGAGCGAAGGCGCGGGCGGCGAGCTGCTGGCGATTGATGCGGAAGGCAATCTGCCGGAAGGCGGCTGGGACAAACTGGCGGCAGCCGACGCCATCATCTTCGGCACGCCAACCTACATGGGCAGCCCGAGCTGGCAATTCAGGAAGTTTGCCGAAGCCAGCTCCAAGGTCTGGTTCACGCGCGGCTGGCAGAACAAGGTGTTCGGCGGCTTTACCAACAGCGCCAGCTTCAACGGCGACAAGCAGGTCTCGCTGATCTCGCTGCAGACGCTGGCCTCGCAGCACGGCGGCATCTGGGTCAGCCTGGGCATCCTGCCGGCCAACACCAAGGCTGCGCAACGCACCGACCTGAACAACCTGGGCGGCTCGGTTGGCCTGCTGGTGCAATCGCCATCGGACGCCAGTGTCGACGAGATTCCGCAAGGCGATCTGGATACTGCCAAAGCCTACGGCAAGCGTGTGGCGGAAGTGGCCGCACGCATGATGAAATAAGGAAACGCTCAGGACAGCGGATCGAAGTGGAAGATCCGTAGTTCCTGATCGCAGCGGCACGCCTTGGCGATGCGCGCCGCCCAGGCAATGGCGTCCTCGCGCGACGGCAATTCCAGCACGGTGAAGCCGCCGTCGAGCGTCGGCGCCCAAGGGTAACCGCCCTCGCTGACCGTACCGTCGGCCGCCACCCGCACCGGCGCCACACTCTCATCAATGCCGCCGCCGAACACGTAGACGCCCGCCGCCTTGGCCTCCTCGATCACGGCATGCGAGGTGCGCACCACCTCTTCAAATTCATCGTCTGGAACCACCATCGCCGCGCTGGGGAAAGAAATCAGGTATTTGCTCATGGGTATCCTCACTTGCCACAATATTCGCTGCGTCTGGCCGGCGAGCGCATGATCCGGTCAACGTAGTAGGTCAGCGCCGCCTGGACGTACTTCTGGTCCGCGTGCGCGGCGACGAAAGATGCGCCCTGCTGCTGCCAGATCGCGACGCAGCTGGCCGTCGGCTGGTTGCCGTCGGCGCAGGTGGTGAACGCCTCAAAAGCACGACGGTAGCTGGAGAAGCTGCCATGATCCATCGGCAGCCCGTGTCCCGGCACCAGGGTCTGGAAATCCAGTTGATCGATCTCGGCCAAGGCCTGGCGCCAGCCCTCCGCGCAGCCGGTATCAAAGAACGGCAGCGGCACCACCACCAGGTCCCCAACGAACACGGCTTTGTCGGCTGGGTCATATACCCACACGTCGCCCGCCGTTGCCGCGTGCCGGGCCAGACGTAGCTGCAACTCGCGCCCGCCCAGCTTGATCGTCATCGGCCCGTTGACCGGATGATCGGGAACCAGGTTGGCCGGATCGTTGATCGCGTTCAGATAAAGCCGCGTGTCGGTTTTGCGTGCTTCCGGCACGGCGGGATCGTTCAGACTGGCCTTGGCCTCATCGACGCCGCGGATCAGGAAGCCTTTTAGCGCGCCCTCCACCGCGGTGCTCGCATACAGCTTTGCATCCGGATAAGCGGCACGGATGCGCGCGTTGCCGGTGGCATGATCGAGGTGCCAGTGGGTGTTGACGATGGCGGTGATCGGCTTATTGCGCGCCGTGGCCATGGCGATGATCTTGTCCGTATGCTCGGGATGGCGGCCGGTATCAATGACCAGCAATTCCTGTGCCCCCTCGATGATGATAGAGTTCCCATCCGGCTGCCTGTTCGCCGGCAGTTGGCCTTCAATGAAGGTGTACGCTGCCTGGCTTGCCGGTGCGGCACTGAGTCCTGCAACCAATGTCATTATGGCGATCGACATCACGTCCCGCCTCCGCTATGGATGCTGCAAGGTTCGAATGCGCTTGTTCGATACCGCGTAATACGTGTTCGAGCGCTGCCTGGCGTCAGCCAGGAAGCGGACAAACACCATATACAGGCCGATGCAGATGAAGGGAATGCCCCATAGCGCAAAGAATCCAGGCGCTCCGCTGGCGTGCAAGGCTGAATACTCCCCAAAGATGGCAAAGCCGCACCAGAGCAGGCTAAACGGAATGGCCAGGCTATCCGCTCGCCTGAGTACCAAACCTTGGCGCGGGCGCCCCCACCATTGCAGTTGCTCGTGAGGGGAAAGCTCCCGCTTGATTTCTTCAGGGATAGTGTTCATTGTTGTCCCAACGCCGGTTGAATGACATCTACAATCACCGCTACATCATACTCCACGCTGAGCGCGCAGAAGCTGCAGATGTCATCCACCGCTTGCGTGGCTTCCGGAAAGCGGAGCGACCGTTGCATTGAGCCAGCGCAAAGCGGTGAGCGCATACCTCGGAACAATGAATGGATTCCCTCAAGGAGCCCAATCATGGAAGCTATGCCAACGAATCGCACGCCACATCAGCGTATGATGATCATGAAGCCCGCCTTGCGAAATTGGAGAAAGCCGTGGCCGATCTGCAATGTGATATTGCCCTGTTAAGGCAACGAATGGACAGCGGCTTTGAGGCTGTTCAGGTGCAGTTCGCTTTGACCGAAGAAAAGCTGCGCCGCGAATTCAACGATGGCCTGCACGCGCTGGAGCGGCGCATGAGCGCAAAAATCGAGGCCGAGTCGCAGCGACTGGAACGCGCGTTTAGCAGCCAGTTTCAAGTATTGATCGCAAGAATGGACCTGCAGGATGCCAGAATGGATCGCCATGATGCAAGAATGGATGCCCGAGATGCCAGGATGGACCGGACGGAAGCAAAGCTGGATCGGCTCGACGCCAAGATCGACCACTTGGCCAAATGGCTGATCGGCGCGCAAGTGACCACCATGGCGTTCGTGGTCGCCATTGCAGTCCAGCTGTTCCTGCGCTGAAAAGCAAAAGCCCAACTGTAAGGCCGGGCTGTTCTGTGTTCTGGATCCCGGAACACAGTCCGTGGCGCTATGTGCCCATCGAACCTGATGCGCAAAGAACTTCTGTGGAATCCAGTGGAAAATATTTCCCGCTATTCTCATCAGCTTTCCGCTATGAAAGTTTACTCTCCAATCAAAATATTCACTTCAAAAATTAACACTGGAAAAAATATTAATCGGCCCCAGACATTGCTTCACCAAATCTTGAACAATGACTTCCCTTGAAGCGCAAAATCATTTTGACAAAATGATCGACACCTCCCAGCGGGAGCCCGTGCTCATCACAAGACGTGGCCGTCCAGTATCTGTCGTTATTTCTCCGAACGGGGATGCTAAAGAGGCACTTTTCCAATTCATGAAGGTCGTACGCGAACTTGCGCCTTGCACGGAAAAGAAGCGTCGGACGCCTTGGCCAACGTGCTGTCACGCGTTGGTCATCAAGCGATGGCGGATGGATTGACAGAAGCCGACATAAGCCGTCTGGTCAATGACGCAAAGTAGTTTGTCGCATATCGTTTTCGATACCAATGTCCTCATCAGCGCTGCAATTATTCCGGCCTCGGTAAGCCGCCAAGCGTTGCTGCATGCTGTCGCACACTACCAGCTTGTCCAATCTGAAGCGACTTGGACAGAGCTCACCGAAGTGGTCGCGCGCAAGAAATTCGACCGGTATTTTCCTGATTCCAGCCGCTGCGAATTCATGCTGATGCTAGCGAGGAGCAGCGAATTCATTAACGTGTCCGTCACGATTTCTGATTGCTCAGACCCAACGGATAATAAGTTCTTGGAATTGGCGGTCGAGGCCAAATCGCTCAACATCGTAAGCGGAGACAACCACCTCCCGGACATGCATCCTTATCGCGGCATCTCGGTGCTGACACCAGCCGCATTCCTACGGCTGTCTGAGTAGGATGAATGGCGTTCGAGACGACAAAGTTTACAAGTTTGTACATCCGCCGATCACTTGCCATATAGCTTACAATTTGAACATTATTACAACGATGTCACGCCTCGGTGAAACTCGACCACGCCACTCTTGAAAGCCTGCGCGCCAACCACCCAGCATGGCGGTTGCTGTCCGCGCGCAATGCGCCGCTCATCGTCAGCTTCTTGCAACGCACATTCATTGCTCCCAACGTCCGCACCATGGGTGCCGCAGACCTGGCGGAGGCGTTGGAAGATGAACTCTATGGCTTACGCGAACATATCGGACAAGATGCGTATGCTGGCGCAGCCTTGGACTTTCTGAATACCTGAGCCAAACCAGAGCATGGTTGGCTGCGCAAGTTCTACCAACAAGGTTCAGACGAGCCGCAGTTCGACGTGACACCCGCGACAGAAAAAGCGATCGCATGGCTGGACACCCTTGCCGAACGTGGCTTTGTCGGCACCGAATCCCGTTTGCTCACGCTGTTTGAGCTACTGCGACAAATGAGCGAGGGCAGCGAAGCCAATCCCGAACTGCGCCTCGCCGAGCTAAAAAAAACAGCGTGACGATAAACCAAAGAAAAAGGCCTCGTGATTTCGCACGAGGCCTTTGTATTCTGGCTCCCCGACCTGGACTCGAACCAGGGACCTGCGGATTAACAGTCCGTCGCTCTACCGACTGAGCTATCAGGGAAAAGAGGCCGCATTATATACGGCCCTTTTTCAGCTGTCTAGGCTGAGCGGCAATTAATTAAAAACCGCCGCGGAACTGCAAGCCAAACTGGCGCGGCTCGTTGACGAAGCCGGTCAGGTTGTTGAAGTCGATGCCGCCGATGATACGACGGGTGTTGGTGATGTTGCGGCCAAACGCTGCCACTTCATACTTGCCGCCATCCCAGTTGTAACCCACGCGCAGGCCGCCTTCCAGCATTTCCTTGCCGGTGAACTCCTTCGACTCATACAGGAAGAAGTTGATCTTGCTGCGGTACGACCAGTCGGTCAGCACAAACAGGTTGCCGTCGGCCAGCGGGAAGTTGTAGCGCGCCGAAGCGTTCACGATGTATTTGGCAGCTTGCGGCAGCGGGTTGCCGTTGATCGACACCAGGCCGTTGGCACCGATCGGATCGGTGATGGTGCACTGGGCGCACTTGGCCACGTACAGGCTAGGATCCTTGATCTCGGTGAAGTTGTACGAACCGCTCAGGCTGACCTTGAAGTCCGGGGTCACGAAACCTTCGATCTCGCCTTCCAGGCCACGGCCAACGGTCTTGGCAGCGTTGATCAGCTTGGTCACGTTGGAGTTACCACCCACCACGGTCAGCTGCTGGTTTTTTACATCGTAGTTGAACACGCTCAGGGACGCGCGGGCGCGGCGGTTGAACAGGTCCGCCTTGATGCCGGCTTCATACGAAGTGATGGTTTCGGCATCGGCCACGGTGATCGGCACCGATGCCGACGCCGCAGCGATCGACGGCGCGCGGAAGCCGGTCGCCACGCGGGCGTAGGCGCTGACGTCCTTGTTCAGCTTGTAGGTGCCGCTCAGGTCCCAGTTCGCCTTGTTCTTGCTCTCGTCGACCGACTTCGGACCGATCTGGGTCACGTTCCACGATTCCACCGTACGGAAGTCTTTCTGGTCGTGGGTGTAGCGCAGGCCGCCGCGGACCGAAAAGTCGCTGTTCACGTCGTAGGTCACCGAACCGAAGGCCGCGTAGGCGGTGTTGTTCTGGTGGCTCAACAGGTGCGAGGTTTGCAGCTGGGTGGTGCTGTCGAAGTTATCCGATGCGCCGTCGCCGCTTTCCTTGAAGTAGTACACGCCAGCCTGCCAGTTCAGCGGGCCGGCGTTTTTCGATTCAACGCGGAACTCCTGGCTGTACTGCTTCAGCTCAGGCATGCTGCCGGCGGTCTGCACCTGGAATGGAATGAAGCCAGGACCGGTCGGGGTGCCGCCATCGATGTCGCCGCGGGTGTAGTAGTTGTCCACGCCTTCGTAGCCGGTGATCGAGAACAGCTTGACCGAACCCAGGTCCCAGGTCAGGCGGGCGTTGGCGCCGTTGGTGCGCAAGTTCTGGAAGTTCAGGCCGTTGGTGTTGATCTTGGTGAAGTCGTAGCCGTCCGCGAAGTCGTTGGTGCCCTTCTTGATCAGGTTGGCACGGAACAGGCGCGCGCTGCCGTCGGTGCTACGGGCGTGCACGTTGAACAGGGCGTTGAAAGTGGCGTTTGGCTTGTACAGGAACTGCACGCGCTCGGCGTGTTCGTTGTAGCCTTCCAGCGCGTTGGTCTGGCCGGTGTAGGTGTTGTCGACGAAGTCGTCGCGGTGCTGACGCAGGGTCGATACACGCATCGCCCACTCGCTCGACAGCGGCACGTTCACAGCCGCTTCCAGGTTGGTGGTGTTGTGCGAAGCCCACGACAGGCTGTAGTAGCCTTCGACTTTTTCCAGGCTCGGCTTGGCCGATTCAAACTTGACCACGCCGGCCGGGGTGTTGCGGCCGAATAGCGTGCCCTGCGGGCCGCGCAGCACTTCCACGCCAGCCACGTCAAAGACCGGGAAGCCTTTCAGGATGCCGTTTTCCTGCACTACGTCGTCATATACCAGCGATACCGGCTGGGAAGCGAAGGTCGAGAAGTCGGTGTTGCCGTAGCCGCGGATGTAGAAGCGCGGGAAGGTACGGCCATTTGACGATTCCACGTTCAGCGAAGGCACTTTACCGGCCAGGAAGCGGATGTCCTGACCGCCGGACAGCAGCACGTCCAGCTTTTCGTTGTTCAGCATGGTCACGGAAACTGGCACATCCTTGATGTTTTCCGCGCGGCGCTGGGCGGTCACGGTCACGGTTTCCAGCTGTGGCTGTTGGGCGGTGGCGGCGTCAGTTTGTGCCAGGGCGGAGCCGATAGGCAAAATGGCGCTCAGCGCCAGTACGCGCTTGTGCATCTTCGACAGTTTGATCATTCAATTTCCCGATTTAAATGTAGTGCAAAGAGTTAGAAACAGTGTCTCCTGCTTTCTCTTTTGTGCCGTGCAGCGCTTGTTGTAGCTATCAATAGTGCACTGACTTTTTTGAAAGGCGATATTCTCTTAGATTGATACCATGTATTGCAAGCTGAATATAAGAGCATCCAGATTAACGGTTGGAAATTCGGTTAAGCATATGTAAAGACTGAATATTCAGTGGCTTAGGTGTGTCGTCCTGACCACCAAATGATGATATCGATAAGCTTGCCGGGACGGCATCGGGCCTTGGGGAGACATGGCAATTGTAGGAAATTTGCCACAAAAAGCAGCATGGCCAGCGCATGGCTGGCCGTGTGAGGGGATGAAATTACATGCCTAGCGAACGCAGCAGTTCGTCGGCATCGGTATCGCCGCCGCCGGCGCTGGCGGCCGGCGCGGCCGCCGCATTGGCTGCGCGCTGCTGTTCCAGCAAGGCGTCGGGATCGTCGATTTCGCTGGCGTCAAAATCGTGCAGGCGGATGAACTCGGTGCGGTCGATCGCCAGTTCCAGGTAGAACACATTGCCGCTCTCGGTATAGAAGCTGACACGGCGCATTTCCGGACGGTCCAGCGGGGTATCCACGCTGAGCACGATCTGCTTGTTCAGCACCAGCATTTTCGGTTGGTTCTGGGTGATGTTGGTTTGCAGCTCGCGCCGCACCTTGCCGGTGAAGTCGCCGACGATCTGGTTCATCAGCTCGCCCATGATGTTGGCCACCTCGTCCGAGGTGTGGGAGCCGGCCAGTTCCGACTTCGGCATGCCCATGTTGATCATGTAGCGCTCATAGATCTCCATTGCCGTGCCGGCAGCAAAGTTCAGCACCACCAGGCCGGTAAAGCCGCCGTCAAACAACACGAAGCAACCGATATCGGGCTTGAGGCCGATCTTGGTAATGCGCTGCACCATGCCGGAGTACACCACCTTGTTCTGGGTCGCGGCTTCCAGCACTTTGGTCACCGACTTGCACAGGCTCTCCAGCAGGTCTTCCGTGCCGTAGACAACTGCTCTGTTTTCGCTGCTCATAATCTACCTCTACTCTATTCATCTTGGTGAAGAAACATCACTCAGAATACCGAGTGGCAAGTTTCTCGTCCATAGGAATCGCGGTTTTCTGTCAGATTTAGATGAGTGCGTTCTTTTCGCCCAACCTTGCCACCGGCATCAGGCTGCGCCCAGGTCGAATGGCAACTTGCGCAGCCGTTTGCCGGTGACGCCAAAGAGCGCGTTGGCAAAGGCTGGGGCCAGCGGGGGAAACCCGGCCTCCCCCATGCCGGTCGGCGCCTGGTCCGATGGCACAATATACACATCCACGCGCGGCATGTCGGCCATGCGCGCCATCGCATAATCGCCAAAGTTACCCTGTTCAACCACGCCCTCCTTGAGGGTAATGGCCGCGCCCGGCAGCGTGGTGCCGAGCGCCATCAGCACCGCGCCCTCAATCTGCGCCTCAATCGTCAGCGGGTTGACCGCCATCCCGCAGTCGACTGCGGCCGACACCCGGTGCAGGGTGGGCACGCCATTTTTCACCGATGCTTCGACCACATAGGCGACCACGCCGCCGGACAGTCCGTGCAGCGCCACGCCCCAGCCACGGCCCTTGGCCAATTTTTTCACGCCGTAGCCGGATTTTTCCACCGCCAGATTGAGCGCGGCCAGATGACGGCCGTTTTTCCGGCCCAGCAGCTTGCGGCGGAACACCACCGGATCGATTTTTGCCGCATGGGCGGCTTCATCCAGCAACGTCTCGACCACGAAGGCCGTATGGGTCGAGCCGGCTGCCCGCCACCACAGGACCGGCACATTGGCCTTGATGTTATGCACCGTCAGGTTCAGCGGTACGTCATAGGTTTCGCCTACCCCTTCGATCATTGAAGTGTCGACCCCATTCTTCACCAGCGCCGCCTCAAACAGCGTGCCGGTACTGATGGGCTGACCAATGATCACATGGTCCCAGGCCAGGATGCCGCCCGCGGCGTCTAGGCCAAGATCGACCTTGTGGACATAGGACGGGCGATAGTAGCCGCCCTTGATATCGTCTTCGCGGCTCCAGATCACTTTCAGCGGGCCACGCTGATAGGCCTTGGCGATATTGACTGCTTCAACCAGATAATCGGAGCTGGGCACGCCGCGGCGCCCGAACGCGCCGCCAGCCGACATCGTGTTGAGCGTAACCTGCTCCGGCTTCAGTCCGGCCGTGGCCGCGATAGCGCCATGGTCGACGGTCTGGAACTGCGAACCGGCCCATACCGTACAGCGATCAGCCTGGAGATCGACGACACAGTTCAGCGGCTCCATCGGCGCGTGGGCCAGGTAAGGGAACTCATAGGTCGCGGAGATCGTCTTCGGCGCCGATGCCAGCCGGCTGACGTCAGCCGTTCGCGCTGGCAGGCCCGGGGTCAGGGCCAGCGCGTGGTAGTTCGCCATCTGCTGTTTCGAGTCGACTTTCTCGACGGCGCTGGTATCCCAGTCTATGGTCAGCGCATCGCGGCCCCTCTTCGCGATCCAATAACCGTCCGCGATCACCGCCACACCGCGCCCGCCGCCGTCGGTCGGCACCTCAATCACATCGATCACACCCTTGATGGCCCGGGTGCGAGTTGCATCGACCGCGCGCGCCCTTGCGCCAAACACGGGCGGCCGGGCGACCACCGCCACTTTCGCGCCCGGCAAACTGAAGTCCATGCCGAACTGCTGCTGGCCATTGCACTTGGCGCGCGCATCGAGGCGCCCGAGCGGCTTGCCGATATACCGGAAATCCTTGGCATCCTTCAGCTGGACGCTCGCCGGCACCGGCTGCTGCATGGCCGCGTCGGCCAATGCCCCGTAGCTGGCTTGTCGGCCGTCGGGACCGAGCACCATGCCGTTGCGGGTGACGCATTGTCCAGGTTGAACCTGCCATTGAGCTGCCGCGGCGGCGATCAGCATCGCACGGGCGCGCGCACCGATTTCGCGATACTGGGTGAACGAATGTGCCACCGAGATAGAGCCGCCGGTCATCTGCAGTCCGAAAGCCAGGTCCTTGAAAGCATTGCCGGCCGGCGCCAGCTCGGCGCGCACCTTTGACCACTCAACGTCGAGTTCTTCCGCGATCAGCATCGGCAGCGCGGTCTGCACGCCCTGACCAAATTCCAGACGGTTGACCATCACGGTGACGGTATTATCCGGCGCGACGCGCAGGAAAGCGTTGGGTGCGGACGGCGCTGCCCCGCCATCGGCCTGCGCCAGCCGGTTGGCGGCGGGGATGAAGAAGCCTAGCGTCAGCCCACTGGCCGCCTTGAGAAAGCTGCGGCGCGAATTCCCACCGACAGGTTGAGATGGCGTGGTCCCAGGAATGATCGATTCGATGCGCATGCGGCTTCCTTATGTGAGGATAATGCCGCTGCATTGTGCAGATTCGCCGGGGCCACCGCAATTATGAAAATTGCCAAAATGTCGAATGAAAAGCAAAAAAACCAATCTGGTTTAAGTTGCTTTTAACATACGGCTGAACCCTTGGCTTCTACCAATTCCCATGTGGCCGAAATAAAAGCAATATGAAATAATTCTTGAAATAAACTAACCATGACAAATACGAAATGGAAAGCCATGGGCCGATTCCTCTATAAATACATGCCATTGCGGGGTGACTTCTTCATCAATCCGATGATACGTGCGACTCCAGCCGTAGCGCTTAACGACCCCTTCGAGGGAAACCTAATCCTTGACCAAGTACGTGACGCGGACCGAAACCAAGCCGAGTATTACAAAAGCAATGGTCATGCCTCCGAACAGGCAGATGAGCATACTCTCATGGACCTGATGGGGATTATCCAAGCCGATCTTTCCGACTTAGGGATATTGGCCTTCACGGAAGATCACAACAACCCCCTGATGTGGGCACATTATGCCGACCAGCACAGGGGAGTAGTGGTCGAGTTCGACTTCGCCCAGCCATTCTTCATGGACTCGCTCAAAGTGGTAGACGGCCGGCAAAGCAGATTCGGAAAAGACCCTTTGGGCGAAGTCTACGAATTTCCAGAGAAGGTCGATTACCGATTCGACTTCCCGAACTTCCGCCGAGCGGAATCCTCTGCCCCTGATTCCATGAGCGACTACCACTGGAAGAAGTTCCACAGAGGGGTTTTGTTCACCAAGGCCAACGAATGGATATACGAGAAGGAACAGCGGACAGTCGTCCGGCTACGCGACGCTGACGTGATCATTTGCGACAACAATGAGCAAGTCAGGAAGCTCTGCCGGGAGCATCCGAGCATAGTCCTGACGGATGAAAAGGAAATCGGCGATCGGAAGAGAATGCGGATCACCTATCCCAACGAATACGAAATGCACGAGGACATGGCCGACGAGAGCGTAAAGGCGGAGATCTATCACCTGACCTCCAATTTCGCGGAGCCTGCGATCCACCTGTTCAGAATAAATCCCAGGGCAATAAGCGCAGTCTATTTCGGATGCAAAGCTGACCACTTGCCGGCACTGGAAAACATCCGAAACAACCCATCGCTATCCACGTTGAAACATATCTACGAGATGCGTGTGAGCCAGTCTCACTACCGCCTTGAAGCCCTTGACATTGAAATGCATCGCTAAAACGCAAAAAAACCAGCCGGATCAGGGCTGGTTTTTTTGCATGCTGCTGAATTCTGGCTCCCCGACCTGGACTCGAACCAGGGACCTGCGGATTAACAGTCCGTCGCTCTACCGACTGAGCTATCAGGGAATTGAGGCCAGAATTATAGCGGGAGTTTTTTGATTTGGCGAATTTTTTTTCGCCCAATCCCGCATACCGCGCTTGACGCCCCCGGCGGGAAAAGTGACAATGAAATGGTTGCGCTATCTTTTTCACATTGACGCCATGGTATTACCATGACAATCGCCGCGGCAACCCGGCGCCCACAACAATAATCGAGACACGATGAGCCATACCAACCTGAGCCCGACGGGCAAACTTTCGGTCATGGAAAAGATCGGCTACAGCCTGGGCGACCTGGCCGCCAACCTGATCTTCCAGACGCTGCTGACCTTCATTGCCTTCTTTTATACCGACGTCTACAAGATCTCGGCCAACGCGGCAGCCACCATCATCTTCATCGGCGGCCTGGCTGGCGCCTGCTTCAATCCACTGATGGGCTTGCTGGCCGACCGCACCGTCACCCGCTGGGGCAAGTTCCGCCCGTGGCTGCTGTGGACCTCGGTGCCGTTTGGCCTGATCGCCATCCTGGCCTTCAGTACGCCCAACCTGGGCGACAATGGCAAGATCATCTACGCCACCCTGACCTACATCGCGCTGCTGCTGATCTACTCGGCCAACAACCTGCCCTACTCGGCCCTGAGCGGCGTGCTGACCGGCAGCATGCAGGAGCGTAACAGCCTGTCGTCCTACCGCTTCGTGGCGGTGATGGTGGCTCAGCTCATCATCCAGGTGCTGTTGCTGCCATTGGTGCTGATCCTGGGCGGCGGCGACAAGGTCGAAGGCTTCCGCAACACCATGATCATCTTTGCTGTGGCCGGCACCATCTGCTTCCTGATCACCTTTGCCACCACCCGCGAGCGCATCGTGCCGACCGCCGCCCAGCGCTCCACCATCGGCCAGGACGTGGCCGACCTGCTGCGCAACAAGCCGTGGGTAGTGATGATGCTGCTGACCATCCTGGTGTTTGTCACGCTGGCGCTCAAGGGCGGCCTGTACATCTACTATTTCAAGAACTACCTGAGCGAAGCGGCGCTGGCCGCTTTCCTGAAGGACATCGGCTTCATCAGTTTTATCGGTCACCTGAACGCGGCGCTGAACAGCATCGGCCTGACCAAGTTCCAGTGGCCTGAAGACCCGGCCACCTCGGCCTTCAGCCTGTTCAATGGCGCCGGCATCCTCTGCATGATCATCGGCATCGGCTTCTCCAAGTCGCTGGCCGACCGCTTTGGCAAGCGCGACGTGTACGGTGTGACGCTGTTTATCTCCACCCTGTTCATGCTGGCGTTCTACCTGTATCCGCCAACCTCGATCGGCCTGGTGTTCGGTTCGCAAATCCTGCACGGCTTCTTCTACGGCATCACCATCCCGCTGCTGTGGGCGATGATTGCCGACGTGGCCGACTACTCCGAATGGAAAAACAACCGCCGCGCCACTGCCCTGCTGTTCTCGGCCATGATCTTCGGCTTGAAGGCCGGCCTGAGCATCGGCGGCGCACTGGTCGCGGCCCTGCTGTCCAGCTTTGGCTACGACGGCACGCAGGCCGTGCAGCCGCAAACCGTGGCGGAAGGCATCCGTTTGTCGATCAGCGTCTACGCCTCGATTCCATTCCTGGTGGGCGCCGGTCTGCTCTACTTCTACGAAATCAACAAGGCATCGGAACGCACGATCGAACTGGATCTGCAAACCCGCCGCGCTCAACCTACCGCATAAGGCAACCATGTCCGAACAACTGACCCCGGCCGAAGAACAGGCCCTGCAACGCGCCATCTCGCAGCCACTGGTGAGCCACATCTACACGGCTGATCCGTCGGCGCACGTATTCAACGGCAAGATCTACATCTACCCGTCGCACGATATCGAGGCCGGCATTCCCTTCAACGACAACGGCGACCACTTCGGCATGGAGGATTATCACGTGCTGTCGATGGACAACCCGGATGGCAGCGCCACCGACCACGGCGTGGCGCTGCACGTGAAGGACGTGCCATGGGCCGAGCGCCAGATGTGGGCACCGGATGCGGCGTACAAGGACGGCAAATACTACCTGTACTTCCCGGCCAAGCGCGCCGATGGCATCTTCCAGATCGGCGTGGCGGTGGGCGACCAGCCGCAAGGCCCGTTCACGCCTGAGCCTGCGGCCATCGAAGGCAGCTATTCGATTGATCCGGCGGTGTTTGAGGATCAGGGCGAGCACTATATGTACTTCGGCGGCATCTGGGGCGGGCAACTGCAGAAGTACCGCAACAACGAATATGGCGCGGCGAACGAAGAGCCGGCGGACGAGCAGCCGGCGCTGACCGCGCGCGTGGCGCGCCTGACGGCCGACATGAAGCAGTTTGCCGAAGCCCCGCGCGACGTCGTCATTCTGGATGAAAATGGCCAGCCCCTGCTGGCCGGCGACCACGACCGCCGCTACTTCGAAGGCCCGTGGATGCACAAGTACAAGGGCAAGTACTACTTCTCCTACTCGACCGGCAACACCCATTTCCTGTGCTACGCGGTGGGCGACAACCCGTACGGCCCGTTCACCTACCAGGGCAAGATCCTGACGCCGGTGATCGGCTGGACCACCCACCATTCGATCGTCGAGTTCGAAGGCCGCTGGTTCCTGTACTACCACGACAGCAGCCTGTCCAAAGGCATCACCCACCTGCGCTCGGTGAAAGTGACCGAGCTGCACTACGACGAAGACGGCCGCATCAAGACCATCGACCCGTACGGCAAATAAGTCCCGTACCCCGGGCCGCGCAAGCTCAGACGATGAGCGAGCGCGATGGCTTTTGCACGCGCTGCTTTTCCAGCACCACCATCGAATCGTGGATGTGCAGGCCAGGGCAGAAGTTGCTGACTTCCGGCACCTTCTGCCCGTCGATGTGATACCAATGATGGAGGTCGTCGATCAAGTCCTGCACCATCGTGCTGAAGAAGTTACTGGGCGCGCGATAGCCGCCGCCGAAGGTGTCCCAGTACGCGGTATGCAAATCCTCGATCATGTAGAGACCGCCTTCGCTGACCTTCGGGAACAGACCCTTGAGCGTCACCGGAATATGCGCCATCTGGTGACTGCCGTCATCGAGCACGATGTCAACGCCGCCCATCTCCTCCACCACCGACGTCAGGAACTGGATATCGGTCTGCGAGCCGATGCGCACCTGACCGGCAATGCCATTCAGCTTCGCACAGTTGGGATCGATGTCGACGCCATAGATGATGGCCTCGTCGCCAAAATACTTACGCCACATCTGCAGGCTGCCGCCCTTGCTCACGCCGATTTCGAGAAAGCGCAACTTCTTGCCGCGATAGGCGCTGAAATAACGGTCGTACAGCGGCAGGTAGTGGTGCCACTTGTGCACGAGGTAGCCCTTGTTCTCAGCATACATGCGCGCGAGATCGCCCTCGAAGCCGTACTTGGTGCGGATATCGTGTTCGACACCGAGCTGCTCGTCGTAGCCAAACTGATTGATATCGACCAGCGGGATGCGGTTCTGCCCCGACAGCCAGCGCAACTGATCCTTCGGCAAGCCCAGCTGGGTGTGGACGATGTCATATACCGTCGGGAGCAGGCTCGGGTGATTGGTCAGCAAATGATTCAGGGATTCCAGAATGGTGACTTCGATGTTCTTTTCGCTCATGTCTAATCCCTCGTTGAATTGGTAGCAAGATCATACGCTACCATCACGGCATCACCAACTGAGAGCACCTGTGACAAAATACCGTTTTTAACCCGATGATCACCTATAAGAAGCTCATGCAACGACCAAACTTCAGCGATAAATTTTCCGACAACCTGGCCCTGCTTCCCGTCATGGATGCGGTGGCGGCCATCGAACTGCTCGACCAGTCAGGCACGCCCGTGGCCAAGATCGAAAACAAACCAGGCCAGGCGGGCTCGCTGCGCGTTTATGGCTGGCTGGCCGACCAGCTCGGCGCGATCACGCCCGAGGCAGCCGAACTCGGCCTGAAAATTTATGCCGAGCACACCGAGGATGCCCGCGCCAACCCGGGCAAACATCCCAATATCGACCGTCTGTTCAATATCAAGACAGCAGATCAGACCCTGCAGGTGAAAGCACTGTAAGCTGCACCCAGGCAGCCGGCGCCCGTCGGCTGCTTTCTGCAGGAAAATGTGCCAAAAATGCAAAAAGCCCAACCTGTAAGGATTGGGCTTTTCTATATTCTGGCTCCCCGACCTGGACTCGAACCAGGGACCTGCGGATTAACAGAACGGGGCTCCGGCAAGCCAATGGGCATCAAGTCCAAGAAACGTAACAGGTCTTTCCGCCCCTGCCGCCGTGGCCCTCAAGGACCGATCTAATACCGAAACAGTATAGCTGCTGCCGTGGCATCGGTGGCAAAAAGTTGATGCGATTCAAGGGCTTGGCGCTGCCGAACGCCGAACTGGGACCGACAGCTACTTCCAGCGATGTAAAAGCTTTTCCATAGAACTAACCTAGCCTTCACCGGAGAGCATGAACGAAATCATTGCAAAACCAAGGGGAACCTCGAAAAACCGCTCCGACTCTGGCATGATGTCGGTGACATGATTCTGACGTGATTCCGATGATCAAACACAGCCTGTTTGCCGACCAGGAGCGCGAAGCGAAGCTCAACGAGCTTGGCGA
>NZ_JBCNLB010000005.1:0-327474 GCF_039595735.1 Duganella sp. | reverse complement strand
CCTGACGGGCCAGCAGGATGTGCTCGCGGGTCTGTGGCATTGGGCCGTCAGCGGCGGAGCAAACCAGGATCGCGCCGTCCATCTGCGCGGCACCGGTAATCATGTTCTTGATGTAGTCGGCGTGGCCCGGGCAGTCAACGTGAGCGTAGTGACGGCCGGCGGTTTCGTATTCAACGTGCGCGGTGTTGATGGTAATGCCGCGTGCTTTTTCTTCTGGAGCAGCGTCGATCTGGTCGTAAGCTTTAGCTTCGCCGCCGAATTTTTTCGACAGAACGGTTGCGATCGCAGCGGTCAGGGTGGTCTTGCCGTGGTCGACGTGGCCGATGGTGCCGACGTTAACGTGCGGCTTGGTCCGCTCGAATTTCTCTTTTGCCATTTTAGACTCCTAACGATTTGGTGTGATTGGCAGGGAACCCTGCCCAACTGTCTTTGATAGTGCTGCCGTACTGCCGTATTGCGTATTCTGGTGCCCTTGACGTGGATTGAACACGTGGCCTCTCCCTTACCAAGGGAGTGCTCTACCACTGAGCTACAAGGGCTTGTTTTACTACCGTTGATGCCTGCGCATCGGATTGCAACAACACTGGAGCGGGTGAAGGGAATCGAACCCTCGTCATAAGCTTGGAAGGCTTCAGCTCTACCATTGAGCTACACCCGCGAGGTATTGGTTCAATTCAATTCATCGTTACTGCGCCACTCAGTCTTCTTGCAAAAACTTGGTGGAGGGGGCTGGATTCGAACCAGCGTACTCATAGAGAACGGATTTACAGTCCGTCGCCTTTAACCACTCGGCCACCCCTCCGCGAGGAACCGCAGAGTATGAAGCAATTTTTCTGACCTGTCAACTGGTTTTTCATCTTGTCGATGCGGCGTTGACAGTTCGTCTGCTTCGGGGCGAGATTTTAAACGCACCAACTGCAAAAGTGCAAGTGTTGTTTTTACGTTGCATGTTTTCCTATACAATCGTCCGCACCCACCGGACTTTTGGAGCCCTGCGTTTGAACAATCGAAGCGGTCGCTGGCAAACCTTCCTGCTCGCCAATCTGGCCCTGTGGGCCGTGTACGTTCTGGCCGGGCGCCTGGGCCTGCTGCTGGCCCTGCCGCCGGGCTACGCCTCCCCCATCTTCCTGCCGGCCGGCATCGCCCTGGCCGCCTGCGTGGTGGGCGGCGCCCGCCTGCTGCCGGCTGTCGCGCTGGGCTCGCTGACGGTCAACCTGGTGATGCCCTTCCTCAGCCATGACGGCATCACCCGCCTGGCCGTGCTGGGCGCCTGCGCCCCGGCCGTCGGCGCCGCGCTGCAGGCCTGGGTCGGCAGCACCCTGTTCAACCGCTACATCGACCAGGCCCTCGGCTCCGGCCGCGACGTGGTGCGCTTCATCCTGCTGGCCGCCAGCGTGACGCTGGTGTCGAGCACGGTGTCGCTGTCCGGCATGCTGCTGCTGGGCATCCTGCAGCGCGACACCCTGGCCAGCGACTGGCTGGCGTGGTGGATGGGCGACACCATCGGCATCCTGCTGGCGGCGCCGCTGAGCTGGATCGCGATCGGCCGCCCGCGCTCGCTGTGGGCGCGCCGCCGCACCCTGGTCGGCCTGCCGCTGGTGCTGTCGGCGGCCGCCTTCATTGCCATCTACCTGCAGGCCGACCGCTGGGAAAGCAGCCAGCAGCTGCAAACCTTCCGCCTTAAGGCGCAGCAGACCGGCGATTTGCTGCAAGCCCAGTTCAGCGAGCACGAGCGCTTCATCTACGCCATGGCCAAGGCCCTCAACGACCCGCGCCGCAGCATCTCCGCCGACGACTTTGGCAACCTGGCGCACGGCTATCTGGACCAGCGCCCCGAGCTGCTGTCGATGGGCTGGCTGATGCCGGTGGCCGGCAACGAGCGCGCCGCCTTCGAGGCGTGGGCCCGGCGCCAGGTCGATCCGCAGTTTGCCATCCGCGAGCGCAGCGGACCGGACGGGACGCTGCAGGTGGCCGGCCTGCGCCAGCACTACTTCGCGGTCACCTTTGTCGAGCCGACCGCCGCGCGCGACTACATCGGCCTGGACTTCCTGTCCGAGCAGCGCCGCCGCGACGCCCTGGAGCGCGCCATCCAGTCCGGCCAGCCGACCGCCACCGCGCCGCTGCAGTTTGCGCGCGCCCTGCCCGGCACCGGCCTGCTGCTGCTGCAGACCGTCCACCCCAGCAACAACCACCGGCAGGCCGTGGGCTCGCTGCTGATCGCCATGCAGTTCGAGGCCTACCTCAGCCAGGCGCTCAAGCGCTCCGAATTCCCGCATTTCCTGCTGCGCTTTGAAGACACCGACGACGACCAGCGCCGCGTGGTGCAGGACACGCTGCGCCGTCCGCCGCAGCCGGGCGACTTCCAGCGCCAGCTGCACTTTGGCGGCCGCATCTACGAGCTGACCCTGGCGCCGACCCCGGCCTATCTGCAGCAGCAGCGCGGCTGGCAGAGCTGGACCGTGCTGACCTGCGGCCTGCTGCTGACCGGCCTGCTGGGCACGCTGATGATGCTGATCTCGGGCGAGCGCGCCCGCATCCAGGCCGAGGTCAAGGATTCCACCTCGCGCCTGCGCCAGCGCGAAGCGCGCCTGCAGGCCATCCTCAACAAGGCGGCCGACGCCATCCTCACCATCGACAGCAATGGCGTGCTGATGTCGGCCAACGCCGCCGCCGGCCGCCTGTTCGGCTACGCGCCGGAAAAAATGAGCGCGCTGCCGCTCGACAAGCTGATCCCGGTGGGCGTGGGCGAAGCGGCCGGGCTGGACGCGGCCGGCCTGCTGCGCATGATCGCCTGCGGCGTCACCCACGAATACGAACTGCCCGGCTGGCGCAGCGACGGCAGCGAATTCCCGCTGGCGATGTCGGTGTCGGAAGTGGAGCTGCCGGACGAGCACCTGTTCGTGGCCATCCTGCACGACCTGACCGAGCAGCACCTGGCGCAGGAGCGCATCCACCGCCTGGCCCACCACGACACCCTGACCGGGCTGGCCAACCGCCTGTCGCTGAATCTGCGCCTGGAGCAATTGCTGGCGCAGACGCGCCGCGGCGGCGGCCACGCGGCCGTGCTGTTCATCGACCTCGACCACTTCAAGAAAATCAACGACACCCACGGCCACGCCACCGGCGACCTGCTGCTGGTGGCGGTGGCGCAGCGCCTGCAGGAACTGCTGCGCGAAGTGGACACCATCGCCCGCCTGGGCGGCGACGAATTCATCGTGGTGACCGACGGCGCGGTGACGCCGGACGATGCCTCCAACATTGCCGTGCGCATCGTCGACGCGCTGAGCGCACCCTACCACCTGCAGGGCAAGACCGTGCACAGCGGCGCCAGCGTGGGCGTGGCCATGTTCCCCGACGACGGCGAGGATGCCGGCACCCTGATGCGCCACGCCGACACCGCCATGTACGCGGCCAAGAGCCAGGGCCGCGGCAACTTCCAGTTCTTCTCGGAAGACATGAACACCGCCACCCACGAGCGCCTGATGCTGGAAAACCGCCTGTGGCAGGCGCTGGAGCAGAACGAGTTCGAGCTGTACCTGCAGCCGCAGGTCGAGCTGGCCACCCAGCGCATCATCGGCGCCGAGGCGCTGCTGCGCTGGCACCATCCGGAGCTGGGCATGGTCGGTCCGGACCGCTTCATCCCGATTGCCGAGGAATCCGGCCTGATCCTGCCGCTGGGCGACTGGGTACTGCAGCGCGCCTGCAGCCTGCTGCATTCCTGGCGCACGCCGGCGCTGGCGCATCTGCGGCTGGCGGTCAATCTGTCGGCGCGCCAGTGCCACGGTCCGGGCCTGCTGCCGCACCTGGACCGCATGCTGCACAGCCATGGCATCGATCCGGCCCTGCTGGAGCTGGAGATCACCGAATCGGCGGCGATGCAGGACCCGGAACGCAGCCGCGCGCTGCTGGTGGAACTGCGGTCGCGCGGCATCCAGGTGGCGATCGACGACTTCGGCACCGGCTATTCCTCGCTCAGCTACCTCAAGCTGTTCGAGCTCGACCGCATCAAGATCGACCGTGGTTTCGTCAAGGATATCGAGAGCGATCCGGACGATGCGGTGATCGTGGCGGCCACCATTGCGCTGGCCCACTCGCTGGGACTGGAAGTGATTGCGGAAGGGGTGGAAACCGAAGCGCAGCGCGACTTCCTGCGTTCCAAGCAGTGCGATGAAGCGCAGGGTTATCTGTTCGCGCGGCCGATGCCGGTGGCGCAGTTCGAGGCCATGGTGCGCAGCGCGAATGCCGCCGTTCCGGCGTAGGCGGACGGTCGGCCGCTGCGGCCTGTGGAACGCCAGCTCAGCATGGGTCCCGGCGGCGGCCGGGACGACGCTAGTCTAGTCGGGGGTGCGGCCGATCGACGGGTCGCGTTCGATCATGTCCAGCAAGGCTGCCACCACTTCCGGATCGAACTGCTTGCCGGCGCGGTCCTTGATGTAGGTCACCGCCTCGGTGTGCGGCCACGGCTCCTTGTACGGCCGCTCGTGCAGCAGCGAATCGAACACGTCGATCACCGCCACGATGCGCGCCGCAATCGGAATCTCGCGCCCCTTGAGCTGGTTCGGATAGCCGTTGCCATCCCAGTGCTCGTGGTGGCCGCCGGCGATCTGCGCGCCATAGGTCAGGTAGCTGACGCCATCGACCATATTGGCCGCGCGCTCCAGGATGGTCCGTCCCACCGCCGCATGCTGCTGCATCTCGGCGCGCTCTTCCGGCGTGTGGATGCCGGGCTTGAGCAGGATATGGTCCGGCGTCGCCACCTTGCCGACATCGTGCAGGATGGACGCCAGGCCGATCATCTCCAGCAGCTGCGGCGTCACCTCGTCCGGATAGGCGCCGCGCTCGTGCAGGCGCTGCGCCAGCGTCGACGACAGCAGCTGCACCCGGCGCACATGGCCGCCGGTGCCGCTGTCGCGGAACTCGGCCAGGTCGGCCAGCGCCACCACCGTGGCTTCCTGCGCCTTGCGCAGCTGGCCGAACATGTACAGGTTGTCAAACGCGGCGGCGATGCGCTGGCAGAACACTTCCAGCAGGTCGCGCTGGATTTGCGCCAGCGGCCACGGCGGCGTCACTGAAATCGCCACCTCGCGGTTTTCCTGGGTGTGGATGAACAGCACATTGGCCGGATGCTCGAACTGCGATTTCTTTTCGTGGAACGCCTTGACGATGGTCGGCCACAGCGGGTGGCTGGTCGGCATCAGTTCCGACTCGTTGAGCGCGGCGTAATTGCCGGTGGCCGCCACCACGGTGGTGACGCCGGTGTCGCCCTGCATCAGGCACAGCACGCCGTCCGAACCGACGTCCAGGATGGCGCTCACCTGGTTCAGCACGCCGGAGGCGAACTCGCGCAGCGAATGGATCTGGTACAGATTGGTGGCGCCGGCCAGGATCTTGCCGAGCCCGACCCGGCTGCGCTCCAGCATGTTCAGGCTCTCGTAGGCGCGCAGCGCCGAGATCACCGTGGTGAACAGCTTTTGCGTGGTCAGCTCGGTCTTGGCCTTGTAATCGTTGATGTCGTATTCGATGATGACGCGCTGCTCGGGCGCCTGGCCCGGCTGGCCGGTGCGCAGCACCACGCGCACGATGGCATTGTGGAGTTCCTCGCGGATGCGCCGCGCCAGCAGCAGGCCGGCGTCGTCGGTTTCCATCACCACGTCCAGCAGCACCAGCGCGATGTCGGGGGTGTCGCGCAGGATCTCATAGGCTTCGCGCCCGCTGTAGGCCGAGAACAGCTCCAGCTCGCGGCCCTTGAAGCTGACGTTGCGCAGCGCCAGCCGCGTGACGGCGTGGACATCGACATCGTCGTCCACGATCAACACCCGCCACAAGCGCTGGTCCGGCGCACCGAGGCCACTGGCGGGAAGCTCGTCTTCGTCTTCGTCGATCAGCCAGTTGTCGTCGGCCGCGTTGGAATCGGTCATACATCATCTCCTGTTGTTACCTTAGGATAATCAGATTCCCCCACTGTGACAACACTTATCGAAGATGCACCACAGCACTAGTTGTTGACGGGTGACGCCCCCAGTTCGGCGGCGGCGGTGGCCGTGCGGTTGGCTGCCGCGCAGGCGCCCGGATTGGCGCCCGCATCCAGGTTCTGGTAGCGGATTTCGTACTTGCCGTTGGTCAGTTTGTCGACCAGCAGCTTGTCGTGCGCCTGCACATAGGCGTAGCGCACATTGGCGCGCCGCTCCATGTCATACACCTTGATGAACACCGCCGAGCTATTGCCGGCGTTGTCCAGCGTCAGCTGCATATCGTCGCCGCGGTTGCCGATCGGGAAGCCCTCCATGTAGCCGGAACGCACCGGCCACGGCTCGCCGTTGGGCGCCAGCAGGGTCTGGGTCTGGGTTTCGCTGTCGCACTCGGCGCCGGCGCTGGGCAGCACCACCTGCGACATGGCCACCACCTTGATCGGCGCCGGCTTGACCGCGTGCGCCTCGCTCAGGCGCGCGGTGGCCCAGGCATCGCGCATTTCAGCGCGGGCCTCGGCGCGCGGATCGTGCAGGCCGGCGGGCGGCGGCGTGTCGGCGGTGGCCGCATTGGCGTTGATGCCCTTGCCGCCCCAGGCCGAACTGAGTATCGACGACACCAGCTGCGGCTCGGCCACCATGGTGGCGCCGCCGATCCAGCCCAGCGCCAGGCACACCGCCAGCCCGCCCCACACGCGCCAGTCGCGGCGGCGGCGCTGGCGCGCGCGCGGCGCCTCGTGCACGTGCTCGGGATGCCATTCGTGCTTGTGCTTGTCGACGCGGTGGCCGTCCTCGTTGCGGGTGCTTTCCAGCCACTCGATTTCCCACTCTTCCGAGGCGATCCACTCGTCATGCTCCTTGCGGCGCTGGGGATCGGACAGGGTCTCGTAGGCGCTGTTGAGAATGGCCATGATGCGCGCAGCCTTTTCATCACCCGGATTTTTGTCAGGGTGGTATTTTTGGCTGAGCGCCTTGTAGGCGGCTCGTATGACCTCCTGTGGCGCCATGCGCGACACCTTCAGGTTGTCATAGTGAGTGTGTATCTTTCCCATAGCACGAAATCGACGCAGAATCAGTCATCATAGCCCATCTTACCCCATCAAACCCGGCGCCCATGCAAGGAATTGACTTGCTTTTCTGGCTATTGTGTTTTTCTGTCTACAGCCGATGGCTGCGGTCCTGGGCGACGATGGGCTCCGGCAGCTCGACCGCCTTGCCCACCACCAGCACCTTGAACAACTCGCCCATCTCGGCCGGCGACACCAGCTTTTGCATGGCGCGGGCCTGCGGCAGGTAGGCGGCGGCATCGGCCGGATCGGTGCGCAGCAGCAGCGCGCCGATGCCGGCGCCCAGCAGGAAGCCGGACTGGTTCAGATAGCCCAGCACCTCGGCGCCGGCATCCTGGGCCGCCAGTGCCATCGCGGTGAAATCGACGTGGGCGGTGATGTCCTGCAGGCCCGGGTAATAAAACGGGTCCGGGTGGGCATGGTGGCGGTAGTGGCACATCAGGGTGCCGGCGGCGCGCTGGTCAAAATAATACTCGCGCGCCGGGAAGCCGTAATCGAACAGGAAAGCGGCGCCCTTGCCGATCATGCGCGCCAGCGTTGCCATGAAGCCGCAGGCCACGCCGTGCAGCTCGGTCACATAACCGACCGGCAGCAGCGCGTGTTCCGGGATCTGGCGCTCGACCTGGGCCAGCAGTTCCGCGCTGGCCGGCACCTCCAGGTACTGGAAGCGGCCTTCGCTGACGGTGACGTGCAAGGCCTGCCAGCCCTGCGGATTCTTGATCACCAGCTCCACCGGCATCGCATCCAGCACCTCGTTGCCGAATACCACGCCGTCAAACCTGTCCGGCATGGCGTCCAGCCACTCCACCTGCGGAAAATCGCGCAGCTTTTCCTGCTGGCGCTGGCGCAGCTCGCCCGACAGTTCGACAATGCTGTAGCGCGCCACCGCCACCCCGGCGGCGCGCAGCTCGGTCAGCAGGTCGAACGCCAGCTTGCCGGTGCCGGCGCCGAATTCGAGGATGTTCGGCGCGCTTTGGGCGATAATAGCGGCTGCAACCCGCGCCAGCGCGGCGCCGAACAGCGGCGACAGCTCGGGCGCGGTTGTAAAATCGCCATCTTTGCCTAATTTGGCGGAGCCGCCGCTGTAGTAGCCCAGACCGGGCGCATACAGGGCCAGCTCCATATAGCGGGCGAAGGAAATGGCACCTGCATGGCTTTCGATGTCGGCGGCGATCAGGTGTTGCAGGGCGTGGGACGCGGCCAGCGCGTCGCTAGAAGGTACGGGTAAGGACATCCCGGCATTATATCCAGTTCAAACATGATGACAGCTCAGGACAATACCGGCCCTCGCGTGGCCCTCGTTACCGGCGCCGGCCGCCGCCTCGGCCGCGCCATCGCGCTCGGCCTGGCGCAGGCCGGGTGGGACGTGGCCATCCATTACCGCGCCTCCGAAGCCGCGGCGCGCGAGGTGGCCGCCCAGATCACCGCCATGGGACGGCGCGCGGCGCTGCTGCCATGCGAACTGGCCGACGAAGCGGCCACGCGCCAGCTGCTGCCGCGCGCCATCGACGCGCTGGGCGCGCTGCACTGCGTGGTCAACAGCGCCTCGCTGTTCGAATACGACAGCGCCGACGCCTTTTCCCCCACCCTGCTGGAAGCCCACATGCGCGCCAACGTGGCGGCGCCGCTGCTGCTGGCGCAGGCGCTGCACGCGGCCACGCCGGCGGGCCAGCAGGCGGTGGTGATCAATCTGCTGGACCAGAAGCTGTACAATCTCAATCCCGATTTCTTGTCGTACACCCTGTCCAAGGCTGCGCTGCACACCGCCACCACCATGCTGGCGCAGCAGCTGGCGCCCAGGTTGCGGGTGGTCGGCATCGCGCCGGGACTCACCATGGTGTCCGGCGACCAGACCGAAGCCGGTTTCGCCAACGCGCACCAGCAAACGCCGCTGGGCCGTTCCAGCACCCCACAAGACATTGTCGACGCCGTGTTGTATGCGGCCAGCGCGCGCGCCGTCACCGGCACCACGCTGCTGGTCGACGGCGGCCAGCATTTGATGCCGCTGCCGCGCGACGTGATGTTTTTGGCTAAATAATTTATATCGAAAGAAGGTTCTTCCATGCTGTCCGCTTTGATACACCCGCAACTGAACGACTGCCGCCGCCTGTTCCTGCGCAACTACGAAGTCATGATCAACATCGGCGTCTACGAGTTCGAGAAAAAAGGCGAGCAGCGTCTGCTGATCAACGTCGACCTGTACATCCCGCTGGCGGTGTCGTCGCCGCAGCACGATCAGCTGGAAGAAGTGGTGGACTACGACTTCATCCGCAACACCATCGCCGCCCGCATGGCGCGCGGCCACGTGCAGCTGCAGGAAACCCTGTGCGACGACATCGTGCGTGAAATGCTGGCGCATCCAAGCGTGCGCGCGGTGCGCGTATCGACCATGAAGCCGGACGTGTATCCGGATTGCGAAGGCGTGGGCGTGGAAGTATTCAAAATCAAGGAAGCAGCATGAACGCGGTGATCGACAATGTGAAGGCGGCCGAGAAGATCGCCCACGAAAACAACAAACTGCACAAGCGCCTGTGCCGCCTGGTCGGCCAGGCCATCGGCGACTTCAACATGATTGAAGACGGCGACAAGGTGATGGTCTGCCTGTCCGGCGGCAAGGATTCCTATGCCCTGCTGGACATCCTGATGACGCTGCGCGAACGGGCGCCGATCAACTTCGAGATCGTCGCAGTGAATCTGGACCAGAAGCAGCCCAACTTCCCGGCCGACGTGCTGCCGGCCTACCTGGAAAAACTGGGCGTGCCGTTCCACATCGAAAACCAGGACACCTACAGCATCGTCAAGCGCCTGATCCCGGAAGGGAAGACCACCTGTTCGCTGTGCTCGCGCCTGCGCCGCGGCATCCTGTACCGCGTGGCCGATGAACTGGGCTGCAACAAGATCGCCCTCGGCCACCACCGTGACGACATCCTGGAGACCTTCTTCCTCAACATGTTCTTCGGCGGGAAAATCAAAGGCATGCCGGCCAAGCTGGTCTCGGACGACGGCAAGCACATGGTGATCCGTCCGCTGGCCTACGTCAAAGAGGAAGACACCGAGCGCTATGCGGAAGTAAAGCAGTTCCCCATCATCCCGTGCGACCTGTGCGGCTCGCAGGAAAACCTGCAGCGCAAGCAGATCAAGGCCATGATGCGCGACTGGGAAAAGAAATTCCCGGGCCGGGTGGAGAACATCTTCTCGTCGCTGTCGACCGTGGTGCCATCGCACCTGATGGACCGCGACCTGTTCGGCTTCAAGGACATCAAGGCCGACGGCATCGCCAACCCGCAGGGCGACATCGCCTTCGACGAAGAGCCCTGCTCCACGCCCGCCACCGTTCCGGGTATCATTCCGCTGCAGCGCGAAGAATGATGATCTTCCTTTGCCCCCGGCTAGGAAGAGACGTGACTAACCATGGGTAAAGGAATGCAGATGAAAATCGAAACGAAGGCGCTGAACGACTCGATGCTGGCCAGCTTCTCGCCAAAGAAGCATGGCGATGGCGGTGATTTTGGAGCGCTGCTGAATGTCGCGCAGACCAAACAGTCCGACGCGGCGGCCGAGCTGGAAAAGTATCTGAAGATGACGCCTGAACAGCGCGTCGCCATCGCCATGCGCAAGCAGCTTGGCATCTCGGAGGACGAATACGCCGCCATGTCGCCGGAACAGAAAAAAGCCGTCGACGCCAAGGTCGCGGAACTGCTCAAACAGAAAATGGATGAGCAGCTCGCGCAACAGCAGGCCAAGGCGACGGCGGCCGGCCTGAAAGCCGGCCTCGCGCCGCTTTAAAACTTCTGCGCGGTGCGCATCACCGGATAGAGGTTGTAACGCTCATCCCACGAGGCGTGGCGCCTGGCGAAGAACTCCAGGCGCTTCTCCGGGCTCTTGTTGAACTCCGCATCGCTGTCCAGCTTCTTGCGGAATTCCTCGCGCAGAGCCGGACTGGCTTCCAGCTGATCGCGCGCCACCTCCTCCGCCACATAATCCTCCATATACTCCTTGCGCTCAAAGGCGTTATTGAACTCGCCCCACGCCAGCAGGCCATCGGCGCCGCGCGGCTCCAGCATGGTCATCACCAGGCGCGCCTTCGGCTGCGCGATCGGCACGAACAGCGCGCCCTTGGCCACCGCGCGACGCTCGCGTCCCCAGTCGCCTTCCACCGCCAGCGACTGGTGGCCTTCAAACGACTGCTTGCCAAAGGTGGTCTTGGTGGCGCGGAAGGTCTCCACCTCGGCCGCCATCTGATCGGCGGCGATCACCTTGAAGCTGATGCCGTGCTGTTTCAGCTTGGCGCCGACCCAGCCGGCATCGGCCGCCGGCACGATGTAGCCGCCCAGCGGCGCCGCCACCTTGAAGTCGGGCACGATCTCGTCGCGCAGCGGCACAGTCCAGATCTGCGGCCTGGTCTCGTCATAGCGCGTCCACAGGCCGCCGGAAATCTCCGAATACTCGCGCGTGTACTGGTAACCGGGGAATTCGATGGTCTTGGCGTTGAAGGTGGTGCGATAGCTGAGCGGGAACTCGCTGCCGCCCATGTTCAGCGCGCGCGCATCAGCTTCCTGCGTCAGCTTCTGCCACTCCTTGCCGTGCTGCGCCACTTGCGACAGCAGCGACACGATGGTGTTGCGGGTGATGCGCACGCGGGTCGGATAATCCTTCCAGGAGTGGGTTTCCACCAGCATGGCAAAGCGGTTACGCATCGGGAAGTAGCCGGTCGAGAAGCGCGGCGCCGCCATGGCGTCGATGAAACCGGAGGCCGGGTCGTCTTCCTTGGCGAATGAAATATAGAACTGCTGCGGATCGGAACCCTGCGCCTTCAGATCGGCCATGACATTTTTCTGCAGCGCCGCGCCGGCCACTTTCAGGGCCTCGTCGCCGCCGTGCACCGGCTCCACCTGGATCGAGATATCGGGCTGGAACTTGGCGCCGTCGGTCACGTGCAGGTCAACGTAGGCCAGCGGGTCCCACGCGTTCACCAGCGCCAGCATGGCTTGCATCTCCGGCGCGTCGGCTTTCACGTAATCGCGATTCAGGTTGTAATTCTGCGCCGTGGTGCGCCAGCCCATTTCCACCGGGCCGCGCTGGTTCGGGCGATTGTTCTTGCCGAAGCGCTCGTGGCCATCGACATTGAACACCGGGACGAACAACAGCACCTGCTTGTCCAGCGCCCCCGGTGCCGCCTTGTTCTCCAGTGCCTCGCGCAGCGCCAGGAAGCCGGCGTCCTTGCCGTCGATTTCACCGGCGTGGATGCCGCCTTGCACCAGCAGCACCGGCACGCCCTTCTTCTTCGCCTGTTCGGCGCTCAGCGCGCCGGTGCGCGACACGGCCAGCGCCAGCATCGGGCGGCCCTCCGGCGTGCGCCCGAATTCAAAGCAGCGCACCTGTTTCGGATAAGCCTTCTGGAACTGCGCGCACAGCGCGATCACCTCATCATAACGGCCGGTGCTCTGGAAACCGGAACGTTCGGAGATAGTCGTCAACTGGGCTGCGGTGGGAGCGGCGTGGGCCAGCGTGGTGCTGGCGGCAAAAGCAAGCAGAATGGCGGAACGTATCATGAGGTCACTTCCAGCGTAAGATTGACGAAAAATTATAGACCGCTTTACGAATCAGCGATTACGTATCGATATTTCCTGCACCTCGTGACGCCATGGCGTCAATGGCCCCACAGCGGCGCCGCTGCGCAGCGCCTTGGGCGCCACAGGGCACATGCCGGTGCTGCGGTAACTGAGGGCCGCCGCCAGCATCCCTTCCGCAGGATCGCCCTGCGCATGCGTCAGATCGTCGCTGACACGGCAAGTCGGCGTGAAACCATCGGCGTAATCACCAAAGCCCTTATCATTGACGCCCTGCAGCTGGATCGCGAAGTAAGTGGTGCCGCAGTTGGCGGCCGGCGTAAAGGCATACGGCTTGCCGCAGGTCTCGCCGCCGATCAGGTTCACCGTCACGTCCACGCCGCGCAAGCTGTTGATGACCGACTCGCTGGCCGAGCAGGTGCCGGCCGACGTCAGCACTGTTACCTGTTTCAGGTTCAGGTACGGCAGCGAGGTGCCGGCCTTGATGGTGTTATCCGACTTGTAGCCCAGCGCCGCTGCCTGGAACATGAATGGCGCTTGCGGCGTGGTCTTGTCGTTGTAGATCGGCCGCTCGAAAACACGGCCGACGGTGGCTTGCGGGCCGGCGATCATGTAAGCCAGTTCGCTGGCAATGGTCAGCAGGCCGCCGCCGTTATAGCGCATGTCCAGCACCAGATCCTTGATGCCCGCATCCTTGAAGGACTGGATGGCCTTCACCAGCTGCCCCTCGGCCACCGCATTGTGTTCATTGAAATGCAGGTAACCGACCTTGCCGTCATCGGTATCCAGCACCTTGGCCATGCGCACCGGCGGGATGGCCAGGCTGCGTGCGGCCAGCGTGGCCTGCATCACCGTGCCGTTGCGGCGCCACGCCAGCACGTGCGTTTCGCCGGCCGCCTTGGGCGCCAGCGCCGCGTTGACCGCGGCCACCGAGCCGCTGCTGGTATCGGTGACAGAAATGCCGTCGGCCGACACCAGACTGTCGCCACGCTGCATGCCGGCCAGCGCGGCCGGCGAATCCGGCTCCACCATGCCGACCGTGAGGATGCGCGACAACGCGGCGTCGTTATTGCGCAGCCAGGTCAGGCCGTAACCCAGCGCCACGCCGGCGGAATTCAGCGCCTCCCAGGTGGCGGTGGGGTAAGTGAAATGGAAGCGGTCCTTGGGTCGGCCGGAGGCGGTAACGGCCGATGTCTTCAACTGCATGAAGTAATCGATGGCGGTGCTGTAGTTCGCCATATTCAGGTTGGCCGGAATCTCGCGATACCATAAATAAGTCGCATCGAAGAAGGAATGCAGCCAGCGCATCTCCTCGTTCAGCGTTCCCTGCACGTCCGGATAACCGGCGCCGCGCGGCGCCGCGCAGTGATTGAGCAGCGTATGCCACTCTGGCAGGTCCGGCGTCACCGGCGGCTCGGTCGGCGTGACGGGGGGCGTGACCACGGGCGGTTCCACCGGTGTGACTGGCGGCGTGACAGGCGTTTGCGCCGTCCCCGACGAGCCGCCGCCGCAGCCCGTCAGCAACGCGGCTGATACCGCCGCGCCAGACAAAAGAATGTGAAATTTCATCGAAGCATTATATGCGTGTGGCGGCCGCTGCTGCCAAGTTCGCAATATTTCTTACAATTTCGCCTGCAGGTCGGGATCGGCGCGCAACAGCGCGGCCAGCCAGTCGGCAAACACGCGCAGGCGCGGCGACGACATGCGCCCCTGCGGATACAGCAGCGAGATCGGCATCGGCGTCGGCGGCGTGGCGGCCAGCACCTCCACCAGCGCGCCGCTGGCCAGATGCTCGCGCACCTGGTAGCGCGCCACCTGCGCCAGGCCCATGCCCTGCAGCGCGCAGCTGGCATTGGCGTCAGCGTCGCTGACGGCGATGGCGCCGCGGATCTCGGTCGTCACCACGCTGCCATCGACCACAAAGTCCCAGTCATACGGCCGCCCGGTGCGGCCGGAAAAATGCAGCACGCCGCGATGCTCGCGCAACTCGCTCCAGGCCTGCGGCGTGCCGTGCGCCGCCAGATAGTCCGGGGCAGCGCAGGTGAGACAGTCCATGCCGCCGAGCGGCCGGGCGACCATCGCGGAATCCTGCAGCACGCCCACGCGCAACGAACAATCCAGCCCCTGCTCGGTCAGATCCTGAAAGCGCTCATTCAGGCTGAGCACCAGATCCAGCTCCGGGTAGGCGCGGCAAAAGCCGGCCAGATGCGGCACCACCACGCGGCGGCCAAACGTGCCGGGCAGCTCCACCCGCAGCTTGCCGCGCGGCTGACCGCCGCCCTGGCCGCGATACGTGCCCTCGGCGTCATCCACCGCCTGCAGAATCTCCAGACACTTGCGGAAGTAATCGGCGCCATCCGGCGTCAGCGACAGACGGCGCGTGGTCCGCTGCAGCAGCTGGGTGCCAAGAAAGGCTTCCAGCTTCTTGATGGTGGCAGTGAGCGCGGCGCGCGGCAGATCCAGCGTCTCGGCGGCCTTGGTAAAACTGTTGGCCTCGACGATGCGGACAAAGGTCTGCATGGCCTTGAGTCGGTCCATTGTTCATTTAATGTGAAAAGTATAGGTGCATTATGCCCTAATTATCTTGGCAAAGCTTTTCCCTACAATGGGCTCATCGATATTCCCACTGGAGTGAATCATGAGCAAACAAGAAGACATCAGCCCCGGCATGGTCATGCTGCTGGCCACTGCGACCGGCCTGATCGTGGCCAGCCTGTATTACGCGCAAACGCTGGTCGGCCCGATCAGCGCCTCCACCGGCCTGTCGCCCGAAGCGGCCGGCCTGATCGTGACGCTGACGCAGATCGGCTACTGTATCGGCCTGCTGTTCATCGTACCGCTGGGCGACCTGCTGGAAAACCGCCGCCTGATCTTCACCGGCCTGCTGTTCACCGCCGCCATGCTGGTGCTGGCCGCGATCAGCAGCAGCGCCTGGATGTTCCTGACGGCGGCGCTGGGCATCGGCCTGGGTTCGGTGGCGGCGCAGATCGTGGTGCCGTTTGCAGCCCACCTGTCGCAGGAAGCCACGCGTGGCGTGACGGTAGGTAAAGTGGTCAGCGGCCTGCTGCTGGGGATCATGCTGTCGCGTCCCGCGGCCAGCCTGATTGCCGACGCCACCAGCTGGCACGTGGTGTTTGGCGGCGCCGCCGTGGTGGTGACCATGGTGGCCTTCGTGCTGCGCGCCAAACTGCCGGTGCGCGTGCCAAACCACCACATCACCTATCCGAAACTGCTTGGCTCGCTGTGGCAGCTGTTCCTGCAAACGCCGGTGCTGCGCCGCCGTGCCGCTTACCACGCCGGCCTGTTTGGATCGTTCAGCCTGTTCTGGACCGTGACCCCGCTGATGCTGGCCGGCCCGACCTTCCACCTGTCGCAAACCGGCATCGCCATCTTCGCGCTGGTCGGCATGGCCGGTGCGGTGGCATCGCCGGTGGCCGGCAAACTGGCCGACAAAGGCCACACGCTGATGGCAACCGCCGCCGCGCTGGCACTGGGTGTGATTGGCTTTGCGCTGCCAATGATCGTGCCGGGCTCGCGCAACGTCGCGCTGGCGGTGCTGGTGATCGCATCGATCGTGCTGGATATGGGGGTGGCGGCCAATCTGGTGCTGGGCCAGCGCGCCATCTTCACCCTGGGCGCGGAAGTGCGCAGCCGCCTGAATGGCGTCTACTTTGCGCTGTTCTTTGCGGGTGGCGCCCTGGGTTCGGCGCTGGGTGGCTGGATGTTTGCCACCCACGGCTGGCATGCCGCGCTGCTGACCGGCATGGCCTTCAACGGCGCCGCGCTGCTGTACTGGGTGACCGAATACATCGGCCACACCAGTGAGCGGAAGGCGGTGGCTTAACCGCCGAAGTGGTAATTCAGCTCCAGCCAGGCCTGACGGCCTGCCGGGCTGTAATTACCGACCGGGTAGTAAGGCCAGCCGGCGCTGCTATCCGCCTTGACCTGATTGAACAGATTATTCACCGCCACCGACAAGGTGGCGCGTTCATTCAGGCGGTACACCACGCTGGCGTTGACCAGGGTGGTCGGCGTCAGATAGGCATCGCCGGCGGCGTTAGGCACCTTGCCGTAGCGCTGAAAGAACACCGTGTTCGACCATTTGCCGACATTCCAGGTCACACTGGCATTGAGCTTGTCGCGCCAGTCGTAATTGGTCAGGTCTTCCAGATCGTCATTGAGCGGATCGCCGGCAAACTGGCGCGAGTGCTTGTTGAGCGTCCTGGAGTAATTGGCCTTGGTGATGACATTGCCGTAGTCCCTGGTGCGGAACACCCACTTGCCCGAGATATCGACGCCATCCACGCTGGTGGTGGCCGCGTTGATCGGATTCACCAGGATCGACTTGATCTCGCCGGGGCGGTTCAGCGCATTGTCCGGGAAGCGGGTGATGCGTGAAATGGCGTCAGCGCAGGTCGGCGACGTCAGATCGCCGCGGATGCGGCAGTCCGCTTCATCACGCAGCAGATTATCGGCGCTCAGATTGGTCACCAGATCGCTGATCTTGATGTTCCAGTAATCCAGCGTCAGATCGAAGTCCGCGCTTGGCGACCACACGATGCCGACGCCGCTGGACCGCCCCTTCTCCGAACGCAGATCCTTGCTGCCGGTCTGCACATAATCCGCGCCTGGCGAATAGTTGGCGAACTCGCAGTCGGCCACCGGCTGGCCGGCCTTGGCGCAGCGGTAGTAATCCGTGGTGGACGAGTAATAGCCGGTGCCCTTCGCCTTGAAGATGTAATTCATGTCGGGCGCGCGGAAGCTGGTGGCGTAATTACCGCGCACCAGCAGCTGCTGGACCGGGCGCCATTCGATGCCGCCGTTGTAGGTGAACTTGCCATCATCGCGGCCGGCAAAGCTGTACTTGTCATAGCGGCCAGCCAGCGTTGCGTTGACCGACTTGATCACCGGGATATTGGTCTCCACGCCGACCGCGTAACGCTTGCGGGTGCCGGCGGTAACGTCAGCGCCGGTGGCGGCGTTGAAATAACCCTGGTTGATGCGCGCATCCGGCGTATTCGAAAAGCCCTGTTTGCCCAGCTCCGCCACCGCCGCCACCTTGACCGGGCCGGCCGGCAGCTCAAAGGCGTCGCCATTGGCGGTCAGGCTCAGGGTATTGGTCCACGACTTATCGTTGCTGACCGAATTAGCGGTGATGGAATCGAATTCCTGCGGCGTCAGGCGCCTGGTCAGGCGGGCCGGATCAGGCGCGTAGATCGCCACGCCGTTGTTGTCCACGCCCAGCTGCTGGCCGAGGAAAAAGCTGTCGATATTGGCCAGCGCGCGCGGACGATGGTCCTCGCTCTTGTACAGCGACGCGGTGTAGCCGGCTTCATAATTCCAGCTGGTGCCCGGAATGATGCCGCGCGCGCCGAAAGACAGCGAGCTGGCCTGATCATCCCAATAGCGGTTATAACGATCCACGCCGCCGATCTCCTCAGGCGAGATATAGCGGTTCCAGGCCTCATAGGCATTGGTATTCTGATTCCAGAAATAGCTATCGGTCAGCGAGCGCGAGGTCCAAGACGGGCCGCGGGTATTCTGCGTGCTGCGGTTCTGGCCATACAGCGCTTCCGCGTACAGCGTGGTGTCCGGCGACAGCTCGTAATTGGCGCTGCCGAACAGATTCTGGCTGCTGTTCTTGGTCTGCGTGGTCCAATAGGTCGGACCGACTTTCGGGCTGGCGCAATAGCTGCCCGCCTTGGCGGTGTACTTCACCGTGCTGCCGCCAAACAGATCGCTGAGCGACGAGCAGGCATCGCCCAGATCGACATACTTGCCGGTGCTGACGTTCTTGCGGCCGAGGACAGAGGTGGGCGCCACGCCGGTCCTGGACGCCATGAAATCGCGGTCGGCGCTCCACAGCGGCTCGCGTTCCAGCAGCTCCACGCTGAACAGGGTGTTGAGCTTATCGAAGCTCTTACCGCCGGTGAACTGCAGGCGCTGGTCTTGCGCGCCGCCGCGCGAAGTGCCGCCGGCCTTGAGGTTGACGTCGTAGCCGTCGACCTTTTTCTTGAGGATGATATTGACCACACCCGCAATCGCGTCCGAGCCGTAGACGGCGGAAGCGCCGCCGCTCAGAATCTCGATGCGATCGACCACGCTGGAAGGGATATTGGCCAGATTGGTGAAATTGACCGTGCCTTCATAGGCGACCGGAAAATCGGCCATGCGGCGGCCGTTGAGCAGCACCAGCGTGTGATTCGGCCCGAGGCCACGCAGGCTGATGGCGTTGGCGGACGGCGTAAACGTATTGCCGTAATCGGCGCCCTGCACGAAGCCGCTGTTCTGGGTCTGATTGGTGAGCGCGTCGAAGACATTGCGGTAGCCCTGCTTGGTGATGTCGTCGCCGGTGATCACGGTGACTGCCGAAGGGCCTTCGGTGCCGGCGCGCGGGATGCGCGAACCGGTGATGACGACAGCGGGCGGCGTGGTGGCCGCCACCGCATCCTGCGCCAGTGCCGCGGTCGGGCCGGCAGCGCCGCACAGCAGCGCGATAGCGCCTGCCGCCGGCGGGTTCAATTTAAATTTTATTTGCATTGAAGTGGTCCAGGTTTGAAAAGGCTGCCACCTTAACAAGGCGGACCACAATACTGAACGAATGTTTTCTTACTAGCTTATACATTTATGCACTATTTCGGTGCGCTCAACAATTCGGGGTCAGCTCTGACATTCGGACACTCACGAACGAAGTTTGAGAAATATCAATACGGTTCGCAAATCTCTTTTACTTGAATCTGATTGTGGCAGCGCAATTACGCGCAAAGTATCGGGGCATAAACTCACCAGATGAGTCGTCCATTACGCATCGAACACAGCGGAGCCTTGTACCACGTCACCGCGCGGGGGGACCGGCAGGACCATATCTACCGCTCAGATAACGACCGCCTGGTATGGCTGGCGATTTTGGGCGAAACCTGCGCGCGTTTCGATTTCGTGATTCACGCTTATTGCCAGATGACCAATCATTATCACCTGCTGGTGGAAACGGTCGCTGGCGGCCTGAATCGCGGAATGCGCTACCTCAATGGCAACTATTCCCAATATTTCAACCGCACGCACAATCTGGTAGGCCATGTCTACCAGGGCCGGTACGACGCCATTCTGTGCCAGCGCGAAAACTACATGCTGGAGCTGTCGCGATACATCGAGCTGAATCCGGTGCGTGCACGCATGCGGTCGTTGCCGGAAGAATGGCCGTGGAGCAGCTACCGCGCAAAGATGGGCATGCAAAATTCCCCGGTATGGCTAGGGCCTGAAGCCGTGCTGCTGTACCTCGCCAGCAACCAGGAAGAAGCGCGACAAGTTTATCGGCAATTTGTTCTGGCGGGGATGCATGGGCCAAATCCGCTTCGCGCAGTGAAAAACCAGATGTTCCTTGGCGACGAGGCGTTTTGCCAAAGTGCCGTTGATAAAGCCGTGCCAGGAGACTTGTTTGAAATAAAGCGCGACCAGCGAAAGGTGCTCGTCGCGCCGTTGCCGGAATACTTCCGCCAATACCGTGATCCTAAAGAAGCGATGGCACACGCTTACCTGTCCATGGGCTATACCATGCCGGAAATTGCCCAGTTTGCACGCGTTTCGGTCAAGACCGTCAGCCGCGCGGTAAAAAGCTTCGTCGACGGGCAGCGAGCATCTTGAGAAATATCAAAAGTGCTCGCTGCGTGTCCGAATGTCAGAGCTGACCCCGAATTCAGGCGGCGACGGTGCTGGCTTGCTTGCCGAATGCTGCCAGCAGGGCCGCTTCTTTTTGCTTGGCGGCTTGCAGGTGGCGCTCTTTGACGTGGCCGTAGCCGCGGATGTCTTCCGGGATGCTGGCGATGGCCACCGCTTGCGCCAGGTTGTCAGCGGTCAGCTTCGGCAGCAGGCTGCTGACGGTGTTGCGGTATTCACCGATCAGCGCACGCTCCATCTTGCGCTCTTCGGTGTAGCCGAATACGTCCAGCGCCGTACCGCGCAAGCCTTTGAATTTGGCCAGCACGCCAAACGCTTTCATCATCCACGGGCCGTATTCTTTTTTGATCAGGCGACCCTGCGCATCGTGCCTGGCCATCAGCGGCGGCGCCAGGTGGAATTTCAGCTTGATGTCGCCATCGAACATGCCGGCGATTTTCTGCTGGAAGGCGCCGTCGCTGTACAGGCGCGCGACTTCGTATTCGTCCTTGTACGCCATCAGCTTGTAGTAGTAGCGCGCCACGGCTTCGGTCAGGCGGGTGGCCTTGCCCAGCTTGGCCTCTTCCGCACGGACCATGTCGACAAACGATTTATACTGTTTAGCATAATTCGCATCCTGATACACCGTCAGCAGTTCCATGCGCCTGGCGATGACGTCGTCCAGCGTCTGGATGCGCTTGAATTCGATGACCTTGGCCGGCGTGGTCAGTTTGGTGACCGAACCCAGGTCATGCGCGGCCGTGCGCCCCCAGTGGAACGCGGCTTTGTTGAAGCCGACCGAGACGCCGTTCAGTTCAATCGCTTTCACCAGCGCCGCTTCGCTCAGCGGCACGTGGCCTTTCTGGAAGGCGTAGCCCAGCATGAACATATTGGTCGCAATCGAGTCGCCCATCAGCGCGGTGGCGATCTGGCCGGCATCGATGAAGTCGACGTTGTCGTTGCCGCAGGCGCGGAGGATTTCGTTGCGCGAGCCGGCATCCGGGAATTGCCAGTCGGGGTTTTTGACGAAGGCCGCGGTGGTGGCGTTGCTGGAGTTGATCATGGCGTGCGTGCGGCCTTCACCCATGCGCGACAAGGCGTCGCGCGAGGCGGTCACGATCAGGTCGCAGCCGATCACCAGATCGGCGCTGCCGGTGCCGACGCGGGTCGAGTGCAGGTCGCTCTGCTTGTCCGCCAGCCGCACGTGCGACATCACCGGGCCGCCCTTTTGCGCCAGACCGCTCATGTCCAGCACCACCGCGCCTTTGTTTTCAACGTGCGCGGCCATGGCCAGGATCTGGCCCACGGTCACCACGCCGGTGCCGCCAATGCCGGTGATCAGGATGCCGAACGGTGTCGCGGTCGATGGCAGCACCGGCGCCGGCAGCACGGCTTGTGGCCCGTCGCCGACCGCTGCTTTTTTCGGCTTCTTCAGCGCGCCGCCTTCCACCGTCACGAAGCTCGGACAGAAGCCGGTGGTGCAGGAGAAGTCCTTGTTGCACGAGGATTGGTTGATCTGGCGCTTGCGGCCCAGATCCGTCTCCAGCGGCTCCACCGACAGGCAGTTGGACTGCACCGAGCAGTCGCCGCAGCCTTCGCACACGGCTTCGTTGATCACGGCGCGCTTGGCGGGGTCCGGATACTCGTTGCGTTTGCGGCGGCGGCGTTTTTCGGATGCGCAGGTCTGGTCGTAGATCATGGCCGATACGCCCGGCTTGTCGCGCAATTCTCGCTGCACGTCCATCAATTCGCTGCGATGGCGCACGGTGACGCCCGGCGCCCAGTTGTAGTCCGCCGGGTATTTATCCGGTTCGTCGGTCACCACGATGATCGGCGTCACGCCCTCCGCTGCGATCTGGCGCGAGATCATGCCCGGGTCGAGCGGACCGTCAAACGTCTGGCCGCCAGTCATGGCCACCGCATCGTTGAACAGGATTTTGTAGGTGATGTTGACTTTGGCCGCAACCGCCGCGCGGATCGCCAGTATCCCCGAGTGGAAGTAGGTGCCGTCGCCAAGGTTGGTGAAGACGTGCTTTTCGTTGGTGAACGGCGCCTGCCCTACCCAGGTCACGCCTTCCGCGCCCATGTGGGTGAAGGTGGAGGTTTCGCGGTCCATCCATAGCACCATGTAGTGGCAGCCGATGCCGGCCAGCGCGCGCGAACCTTCAGGCACTTTGGTCGAGGTATTGTGCGGGCAGCCGGAGCAGAAGAACGGCGTGCGGTCGGTCTGCGGATTGGATTTCACAGGCAGGGTTTTCAGCGCCGCCTCTTTCGCTTCCAGGTATGCGACGCGCTCCTGCACCCGCCTGGCCACAGGATGACCGTCGCAGTAGTGCGCAATGCGCGAGGCGATGGCGCGCGCGATCTGCGCCGGATTCAGTTCATAAGTCGCCGGCAGCAGCCAGTCGCCGTGGCCGGTCTTGCCATGGTTGCTCCACTCGCCGGTGTCGTCGAATTTGCCGACCACGCGCGGACGCTGGCCGTCCGGCAGGTTGTACAGTTCTTCCTTGAGCGCGTATTCGAGAATCTGGCGTTTCTCTTCCACCACCAGGATCTCGTCCAGGCCTTTGGCGAATGCCTGCACGCCCTCCGCTTCCAGCGGCCAGGTCATGCCGATCTTGTACAGGCGGATGCCGATGTCGGCGGCGGCTTGCTCGTCGATGCCCAGGTCGGCCAGCGCCTGGCGCGTGTCGAGATACGATTTGCCGGCGGTGATGATGCCGATCTTTGGTTTCGGCGAATCCCAGATAATCTTGTTCAGCTTATTCGCACGGCAGTAGGCCAGCGCGGCGTACCATTTGTAGCTGTTCATGCGGACTTCCATGTCCAGCACGGTGTCCGGCCAGCGGATATTCAGGCCGCCTTCCGGCAGTTCGAAGTCGGTCGGCAGTTCGATCTGCACGCGGTCCGGGTCGAAGTCCACCACGGCGCCCGATTCGATAATATCGGTCACGCATTTCATCGACACCCACAAGCCGGTGTAACGGCTCATGGCCCACGCGTGCAGACCGTAGTCGATATACTCCTGCACCGACGAGGGATACAGCACCGGGATGCCGCAGGCATTCAGGATGTGGTCCGACTGGTGCGCGGTCGAGGAAGATTTGGCCGCGTGGTCGTCGCCAGCCAGCACCAGCACGCCGCCGTGTTTCGCGGAGCCGGCGTTGTTGGCGTGCTTGAAGACGTCGCCGCAGCGGTCCACGCCCGGGCCTTTGCCATACCACATGGCGAATACGCCGTCGTACTTCGCGTCCTTGAACAGATTGGTTTGCTGCGTCCCCCAGACGGCGGTCGCCGCCAGATCCTCGTTCATCCCGGGGTGGAATTTGACGTGATGCTGGTCGAGGTACTTCCTGGCTTTCATGGCCGTCATGTCGACGCTGGTGACCGGCGAACCACGGTAGCCGGTGATGTAGCCGGCGGTGTTCAGGCCTGCTTTCAGGTCGCGCTCACGCTGCATCATCGGCAGGCGGATCAGCGCCTGGGTGCCGGTCATGAAGGCGCGGCCGCGCTCCAGCGTCCATTTGTCGTCGAGGGTGATCTCATCCGGCGCAGTGGTCAACTGGTTGGCCGGATCTAGCTGCGTACCTTTGTGAGGTGCATTCATTTTGTCTCCAATATTCTGTGCCGGCGCTCGGTCTGTCGCTTTGCTGCCGTTCTTCGGCACAGTATAGACCTGCACCGGCGGCAGAAAATTGCAAACAATTCGCATGCGCGCGCAATTTGAGCAATAATATTGCCCTCAACACCGAATTCCCGAGGTATTTATGACCAAGATCGCGCTGGATAAAACCGATCGTAAAATTCTGTCCATATTGCAGTCCGACGGCCGCCTGTCGAATCAGGACGTGGCCGAGCTGGTCGCCCTGTCGCCGTCGCCCTGCCTGCGCCGCATCAAGCGGCTGGAAGAAGCTGGCGTGATCCGTCAATACGTCGCGCTGCTGGACCCGGACAAGATCGGCCTGGGCCTGCTGGCGTATGTGAACGTGCGGCTGGAAAAGCACAATGAAGCCTCGGCCCACAGCACCGCGCGTGTGCTGGGCGCCGCCAACACACAGCCGTCGCCGCGTGCCGATTTTGCGGAATCGGTGGCACAGTGGCCTGAAGTGGTGGCCTGCTATGCAATGACCGGCGAGATGGATTACCTGCTGCGCGTGCACGTGGAAGACATGGAGCACTTCTCGCGCTTCATGATGGCGACGCTGCTGCGCCACCCGGCCGTGCTGGACGTGAAATCCTCGTTCGCCCTGCAGCGCGTCAAGGACACCACGGCGCTGCCGCTGGTCTGATTATTTGCGGCCCAGCAGGCGGTTGAGCCATTTGCTGGCGATGCGCTTGTTGGCCTTGAGGGTGTAGTCCAGCACCGCGATCTGTTCGTGCAGGGCTTCCTGCAGCACGCTGGCCGGGTCGGCCGGCAGCAGTTTGAGGTAGGCGTCGGCCTCGCCGTAGTCGCGGTGGATTTCCATGCCGGCCTTTTTCGCGATGTGCATCATGGTCTTGTTGGACGACAGGCAGTGCATGTACAGCGTGTCGACGTCGTTGTTGCGGCAGGAGATGGCGGCGCGTTCGAACAGTTTTGAGCCGATGCCCAGCCCGCGCGCCGAACGGCTGACCGAGAGGCCGAATTCCGCCACCCCCTCTTTTTCGGTGACGCTGCTGTGCTCATCACGCGGTGCGAACGCCAGGTGCCCCACCGCCACCAGCTTGAACATGCGGTTGTAGACGCCAAACACCATGTCACGCGAGAAGTCGATGCGGTTGACGTAGTTGGTCACCTGCTCATCCGGCAGCACGGAACCAAAACGCAGCAGACGGTCGCTGTGTTCCAGTCCAAGGAAATGCTTGAGCATGCGGCGACGGTCACGCTGGCGCAGTTCCTTCACCAGTATCATTCTCCCTCTTCCTCTTCGGGGACGTTCAGCGCCAGCTTGACGGCCTTGACGCGCGCGCTGTGCACGCGCTCTGGGATGCGCTGCGGATTGTCGGCGCAGGACGCGGCGATTTCGCCGGCGTTGACGCCGCGCGCCGCCGCCAGCGCTCTCTCCAGATGTTCCAGTTGCGGAAACGGCGCGTCGGCATAGCTGGCGTCCGGCCCGATGCGGCCGCGCGCATCGCATTCAGTCGCCAGCAGCATTTGCGTGAAGCGCGCCGGCTTGCGGAAGGCGTCGCAACGTTCAAACAAGGTGACGATGGTGTTGGCGCGCAGTTGTAAAGCACGGCCGACGTTGCCGTGTTCACGTGCGGTCATCACGGCCAGGTCGCGGCATTCGGTCGGCACCTTGAGGCGTTTGCTCACTTGCTCCACCAGCTTGACGCCGAGGCCTTCATGGCCGTGGTGCGCAGGCCAGTTCTCCGATGGGGTGGCGCCCTTGCCCAGATCGTGCATCAGGCAGGCGAAGCGGGTCGGCAAGTCGCGCTCCAGTTGCGCCGCACAGTCGATCACCTGCAGCACGTGGATGCCGGTGTCGATTTCGGGGTGCCATTTCTCCGGCTGCGGCACGCCCCACAACGCGTCCAGCTCCGGCAGGATGCGCGCCAGCGCACCACAATCGCGCAGCACTTCCAGCATGCGCGATGGCTTCTGCTCCATCAGCCCGCGCGACAGTTCCTGCCACACGCGCTCCGGCACCAGCGCATCGACTTCGCCCTGCTCCACCATCTGCCGCATCAGCGCATTGGTTTCGGGCGCGACGCGGAAGTCGGCAAAGCGCGCGGCAAAGCGCGCCACGCGCAGGATGCGTACCGGGTCTTCGGCAAACGCTGCCGATACATGGCGGAAGATGCGCTGCTCGATGTCGCGCTGGCCGCCGTATGGGTCGGTCAGCGTGCCGTCTTCGGCGCGCGCGATGGCGTTGATGGTCAGGTCGCGCCGGATCAGGTCATCTTCCAGCGTGACGTCCGGCGAGGTGTGGAACACAAAGCCTTTGTAGCCGGGCGCGGTTTTGCGCTCGGTGCGGGCCAGTGCATATTCTTCCTGCGTTTGCGGATGCAGGAATACCGGGAAATCCTTGCCGACCGGGCGGAAGCCCCTGGCCACCATCTCGTCCGGCGTGGCGCCGACCACCACGTGGTCGTGGTCTTTGACCGGCAAGCCAAGCAGCGCATCGCGGACCGCGCCGCCTACGACGTAAGTCTGCATGATTTAGTCCGGCATTTCCGCGTCGTGCTTGGGCGCCGTTTCGGTTTCGGCCAGGGCTTCGTCCACCCAGCGCGCGACGGCGGGATGAGCCAGCACGCGCTGGCAGTAGGCGTCCAGCGCCGGCGCCAACGCCACGCCATAGGTGCGGAAGCGGCACACCACCGGTGCGAAGTAGGCGTCCGCAATCGAGAACTCGCCAAACAGGAACTGGTGATGGCCAAAGCGCGACAGGCACTCTTCCCAGATTTCGCTGATGCGGCCGATGTCGGCCTGCGTGCCGGGCGTGCGGCCCTTGCCCGGATAGCTGGCGCGGATGTTCATCGACATCGAGTTGCGCAGGTCGCTGAAGCCGGCGTGCATTTCGGCGCACACGGAACGCGCCATGGCGCGCGCGGCCACGTCCTGCGGCCACAGGTGCAGCTCAGGGAACTGCTCGGCCAGATATTCGCAAATCGCCAGGCTGTCCCAGATGGTCATCTCTTCGCCGGCCAGCAGCACCGGCACCCGGCCCGAGGCCGAGTAGCTGCAGATGCGGTTGGCGGTGTCGTCCTGATCCAGCAGCACGCGCACTTCCTGGAACGGGATGCCGAAGGCGGTCATCGCCACCCATGGGCGCATCGACCACGACGAGTAGTTCTTGTTGCCGATGACGAGGGTCAGGCCGGGCGAACGCGCGGCGGCCAGGGTTTGCGACAAGCTGGGATCAAGTTGGGTAGTCTGCATGATGGTACGTGTCCTGTATTGAGGGATCAGCGTGGAACGAAGCTGGTTTCCTGTTCCTCGGCTTCGGTATAGCCTTTCGGCGCCACGCTGCCGAGGCGCGCTTTCAGCGATTGCGGCCGTCCTTCAAACAGCGCCGCGTAGTAGGTGGCATTCGACATCACGTTTTTGACGTAGGTGCGCGTCTCGACGTACGGAATCGATTCGATGAAGACGGTGCTGTCCATCGGTTTGGTCAGCGTGGCGCGCCAGGTGCGCAGGCGCCCCGGCCCGGCGTTGTAGGCGGCGGTGGCCAGCACCTGCGAGCCGTCCATATTCCCCAGCACCATGTTGAGGTAATTCGTCCCCAGCAGGATGTTGGTGCGCACGTCGCTCAGCATCTCCTGCGCAAAATCGGTGAGGCCGATTTTCTTGGCGATCCAGCGGCCGGTGGATGGCATCACCTGCATCAGGCCGGAAGCGCCAGCATGCGATTGCGCGTCCATGATGAAGCGCGACTCCTGCCGTATCAGGCCGTACACCCATGCCTTGTCGAGGCCCAGCGTTTGTGTCGCCGGATGCATGACGTCGTTGTGCGGCGACGGGAAGCGTTGCGTGTAGTCGACCTGGATGCGGGTCCGCTCCGAGGTGTTGACCATGCGGTCAAGGATATTGTTCTGGCGCGCGAATTCGGCGGCGGCCAGATGTTCGCGTTCGCTCAGGCCGCGCAAGCCCCAGTTCCATTCGCGCGTGCCTTCAAAGCGCAGGCGCATGCTGAAGAATTTCAGCGCGCGCTGGAAGTTGGGGTTGGCCGCTATCGGCACGATCTCGGCCTGCGAGATCGGTGCGCCGGCAGTCGGGATGGTGATCAGGCGGCCGGTTTCTTCCAGCGCCAGCTGGCCGTAGTAGTTCGACTGGTCAGAGATGCTGCGGAACAGTTGCAGCGCTTCGCCGGTCGGCTGGCTGGTCACGCCGTCGCGCGCCATCAGCGCGCGTCCCAGCCAGTAGACCCAGGCCGGTTCGCCGCGCAGCGCGGCCGGCATGGCGCGGATGGTGTTTTCGACCAGGCGCCAGTCGCCATTGCGCAGCGCGATGCGCGCCTTCCATTGCGCCTGATCGATCGACAGCGGCGCGCCGTTGGAGCGCTTCCAGTAGTCGGTGGTCTCCGGCGCCAGCGTGTACGACGATTGCAGCGCGATCGCCGCCCAGCCCTGCTGCTGCTCTTGCGGCGTCATTTTCGGCAGCGCCTTGTTCAGCGCCAGCGTCGCCAGCTTGATGCTGGTCTTGGCCAGGCGGCCGATGGCGACGATGTAGATCTGGTGTTCGACCTTGCTCGGCCCCATGCCCTTGGCCACCGCCACCGTCGGCAAATCCACCGCTTGCACGGCTTTCTTCTCCGGGCCGTCCAGCAGCGCGACGATGCGGCGCGCCTGGCCGGTGGCGTTGTACTCGCCGGACAGGCGCAGTTGCGCGTACAGGTCTTCGGTGCTGAACTGGCCGTTCTGGTACAGGGTGGCGATCAGGCCGGCGCAGGGTTCGCCGTAGACGCTGGGCGCGGTCAGCAAGGCGCGCGCTTCGTCCGCGACTTTCTGGCCTTTGAGCGCGCGCGAGGTCAGCGCGTAGCATTTGACCTGCGTGTCATCGTTCAGGACAAACAACGGATACTGCTCGTCGAAGGTGGCCCAGTCGCGTTTGCGGCCGAGATCCAGCAGCCAGTCATTGCGCAGGCGGTCGACGATGGCCTGGCCGTCGTAGCGTTGGAAGAAGTCGCGGATTTCGGACTGCGGGACGTCCTTCAGGCGTGATTTCAGCCGATAATAATCGACGTAGGATGGAATGGAGTAGTTGGTCAGGCGCGCCGCGTAGAAATCCGCTTTGGACGCATCGTCCTGGCGCACCGCGTCGCGCAGCAGCAGGAAGGAATCGTCATCCCTGCGGCTATCGGCGTCGTCGGCGTGGGCAAACGAGGTTAAGGCAACGACGAGGGCGCCGGCTATCCATTTCGAAGCAGAAATCAATGTGCAACTCTCTTAAGACTTGAATCAATATGACCAGCATTCCTAGAATACCACGCAGCGACGCCGGATCACCAGTAGGTAAGGCGGATTTAAGGAAGCAGCTGCTGGCCGCGCGGCGCGCGCTCGATAGCGGCACACGCGCCGCGTGGGATCGCGCGATCGGAGAACAGGTGGTGGCCTGGTGGAAGGCGGAACAGCCGGCCGCGCTGGGGGTGTATTGGCCGCTGCGCGATGAGCCGGACCTGCACGCAGCCTACGCCGAACTGGCGCGCCTTGGCGCGCGCCTGCTGCTGCCGGTGGTGGTGCAGAAGGATGCGGCGCTGGAGTTTGCCGAATGGTCCCTGGGCGAGGAAATGGTGAAGGATAAGATGGGCGTGGCGGTGCCGGCCGCATTACGCCTGCAGACGGCGTATCCGCCGGCGCTGCTGGTGCCTTGCCTGGGTTTCAACCCGCAAGGTTATCGGCTGGGCTATGGCGGCGGTTTTTACGACCGCACGCTGGCGCGCCATACACCGCGCCCGCAGACACTGGGAATCGCTTACCAGTGCCTGCAGGTGCCGTTTGCCAGCGATGATCATGATGTGGCGCTGGACCACATCATTACCGAGGCTTAAACCAGTCGTTGCCACAGCGCGGTGGTGGCCGCTGCCTGGTTCATGCTGTAGAAGTGCAGGCCCGGTGCGCCGCCTTGCAGCAGGCGCTCGCCCAATGCCGCCACCACGTCCAGGCCGAAGGCTTTGATCGATGCAGTGTCGTCGCCAAAGCTGGCCAGCTTGAGCCGTACCCAGCGCGGGATCTCGGCGCCGCACATGTCGGAGAAGCGCATCAGCTGCGTGTAGTTCGTGATCGGCATGATGCCCGGCACGATCGGTACATTGATGCCCAGCTTCTGCGTCTGCTCGACGAAGTTGAAGTAGGCGTCGGCGTTGTAGAAGTACTGGGTGATGGCCGCATTGGCGCCGGCCTTCACCTTGCGCTCGAACGCCAGCAGGTCATCCTGCGGCGACCTGGCTTGCGGATGCACTTCCGGATAGGCCGCCACCTCGATATGGAACCAGTCGCCGGTCTCCTGGCGGATGAATTCCACCAGCTCATTCGCATAACGGAATTCGCCGGCCGCGCCGTAGCCGCTCGGCAGGTCGCCGCGCAGCGCGACGATGCGCTTGATGTTGTGCGACTTGAATTCGGCCAGGATGTCGCGGATCGACTCGCGCGTGCCGCCAACGCAGGACAGGTGCGGTGCGGCGTCCTCGCCGGCATTGAGGATCTCGACCACGGTGTCCAGCGTGCCGCGCTGGGTGCTGCCGCCGGCGCCAAAGGTCACGGAAAAATATTTCGGCTTGAGTTCGGACAGCCTGGCGCGCGTGGCGCGCAGCTTCTCCGCACCTTCCGCCGTTTTCGGCGGGAAGAATTCGATACTGAAGTTAGGATTGTCCATCTGGGGTCTTCAAAAGTAAGGTCGACAAAGCCCAGGAAATCACGCTGTACAACACTGCGCCGCCAACCGCCGACAGGAAGCTGTCGACATGGAAGCCATCCACCCATTGCGCCACCAGCCAGAACATGAAGCCGTTGACGATGAAGATGAACAGGCCCAGTGACACCAGCGTCACCGGTAAGGTCAGCAACAGCAGGACCGGACGTATCAGCGTATTCACCAGGCCCAGTACAAGAGCCGCGACGAGGGCTGCGCCTATGCTTGTGACATCGACGGAATGCATCAGGTAAGGCACTGCCAGCAAGGCAACGGCATTGATTAACCAGGTAAGGACCAAACGCATAAGAAGTTCTCGCTGCAGAAGCTGTCATTCCGGCGTACGCCGGAATGACGCGGTGGTTTTAGTAACGATAGTGGTCTGGCTTGTACGGACCTTCCTGCGTCACGCCGATGTAGGCCGCTTGCTCGGGGGTCAGCACGGTCAGTTGCGCGTTCAGTTTTTTCAGCTGCAGGCGCGCCACTTTTTCGTCCAGGTGCTTCGGCAGCACGTACACGCCGACCGGGTACTTGGCGGTGTTGGCGAACAGCTCGATCTGGGCAATGGTCTGGTTGGCGAACGACGACGACATCACGTACGAAGGGTGGCCGGTGCCGCAACCCAGGTTCACCAGACGGCCTTCTGCCAGCAGGATGATGCGCTTACCGTTCGGGAAGATCACGTGATCCACTTGCGGCTTGATGTTCTCCCAGGTGTACTTCTTCAGCGCGGCGACGTCGATCTCGTTGTCGAAGTGGCCGATGTTGCAGACGATGGCCTGGTCCTTCATCTTGAGCATGTGCTCTTCGGTCAGGATGTGGTAGTTGCCGGTGCAGGTGACGAAGATGTCGCCGTGCTCGGCGGCGTAGTCCATGGTCACCACGCGGTAGCCTTCCATCGCCGCTTGCAGGGCGCAGATCGGATCGATCTCGGTCACCCACACTTGCGCCGACAGGGCGCGCATGGCCTGGGCCGAGCCCTTGCCGACGTCACCGTAGCCGGCGATCACGGCGATCTTACCGGCGATCATGACGTCGGTGGCGCGCTTGATGCCGTCCACCAGCGATTCGCGGCAGCCGTACAGGTTGTCGAACTTGGACTTGGTGACCGAGTCGTTGACGTTGATGGCCGGGAAGGCCAGCTTGCCTTCCTTGTGCATCTGGTACAGGCGGTGCACGCCGGTGGTGGTTTCCTCGGTCACGCCGAGGATGTGCGGCAGGCGCTTGGAGTACCAGCTCGGGTCTTTGGCCAGGTGGGCCTTGATGGCGTTGAACAGGCAGATTTCCTCTTCCGATCCTGGCGCGGCCAGCACCGAGATATCTTTTTCAGCGCGCGCGCCCAGGTGCAGCAGCAGGGTGGCGTCGCCGCCGTCGTCCAGGATCATGTTCGAATAGACCGGGTTGCCGGCGGCGTCGTTCGGCCATTCGAAGATGCGGTGGGTGTAGTCCCAGTATTCGTCCAGGGTTTCGCCCTTGATGGCGAACACCGGGGTGCCGTTGGCGGCGATGGCGGCCGCCGCGTGGTCCTGGGTCGAGTAGATGTTGCACGAGGCCCAGCGCACCTGCGCGCCCAGCGCTTCCAGGGTCTGGATCAGCACGGCGGTCTGGATGGTCATGTGCAGCGAACCAGTGATGCGCGCGCCCTTCAGCGGCTGGGCGGCGGCGAATTCCTCACGGATCGCCATCAGGCCAGGCATTTCGGTTTCAGCAATCTTGATTTCTTTGTTACCCCACGGTGCCAGGGAAATGTCGGCAACCAGGTAATCTTGTGCGGATTTGAGTACGGCGTTCATCACGCCCTCCTTTCATGAGTTGAAAAAAGTAACGTGAGCGCGGTTGGAGATCTCCGAGCCTGGCGAATGAACATTCGTCGCAGCGCTCCTCGGAGCGAGGATTTTAGCAAAAAAAAACGCCCCGCAGGGCGTTTTTGTTGAGGCGGCGCGCTTACTTCAGGCCAGCGGCGGCGCGCAGGATGGCGGCTTTGTCGGTACGCTCCCAGCTGAATTCCGGCTCTTCGCGGCCGAAGTGGCCGTAGGCGGCGGTTTTGCCGTAGATCGGACGCAGCAGGTCCAGCATCTGCACGATGCCTTTCGGACGCAGGTCGAAGTGTTCCATCACCAGCTGGGCGATTTTCTCGTCCGGGATCACGCCGGTGCCTTCGGTGTAGACCGTGATGTTGATCGGACGGGCCACGCCAATCGCGTACGACACCTGCACCTGGCACTGGCGCGCCAGACCGGCCGCCACCACGTTCTTGGCCACGTAACGCGCGGCATACGCTGCCGAACGGTCCACCTTGGACGGGTCCTTGCCCGAGAACGCGCCGCCGCCGTGCGGCGAAGCGCCGCCGTAGGTGTCGACGATGATCTTGCGGCCGGTCAGGCCGCAGTCGCCCTGCGGACCGCCAATCACGAAGCGGCCGGTCGGGTTGACCAGGTATTTGGTGTCCTGCAGCCACTCTTTCGGCAGCACCGGCTTGATGATCTCTTCGATGACGGCTTCTTCAATCGCCTTGTGCTGCATTTCCGGCGCGTGCTGGGTCGACAGCACCACGGTGTCCACCGCCACCGGACGGCCGTTGACATAACGCAGCGTGACTTGCGATTTGGCATCCGGACGCAGCCACGGCAGGCGGCCATCCTTGCGCAGTTGCGACTGACGCTCGACCAGGCGGTGCGCGTAGTGGATGGCAGCCGGCATCAGCTCGGCGGTTTCGTCGCAGGCGTAGCCGAACATCAGGCCCTGGTCGCCGGCGCCCTGGTCCAGATCGATACCGGCGCCTTCATCCACGCCCTGGGCGATGTCCGGCGATTGCTTGTCGTAAGCGACCAGCACCGCGCAACCACGGTAGTCGATACCGTAGTCGGTGTTGTCGTAACCGATGCGCTTGATGGTTTCACGCGCGACTTGAATATAATCAACGTTGGCGTGGGTGGTGATTTCACCGGCCAGCACAACCAGACCGGTATTGCACAGCGTTTCGGCGGCAACACGGGCTTTCGGGTCCTGGGCCAGAATCGCGTCGAGAATGGCGTCGGAAATTTGGTCAGCGACCTTGTCCGGGTGACCTTCCGAGACGGATTCAGAGGTGAAAAGATAATCATTCGACATCGCAAGCTCCTGATATGGTTTAAAAACGGTCGCATACCAACACGGCTTGCGACGCTTTAGCGACATTTATATCCCGCATCGCAAGTTGTCATTAACTCAGCGGTTACTGCTACTACTCATGGTATTTTACGCTTTTTTGAAAAAACTTGCTCCCTAACACAGGTAGAAACACCACATGCTGGTCACCCTTTTCCGCTTTTTATCGATTTTTCCCTTGCCGTTCTTGCACGCCGCGGGTGCCGCGCTGGGCTGGGTAGTGTACTGGGCCTCGCCATCCTACCGCCGCCGCATGCGCGACAATATGCGTCAGGCCGGGGTGGCGCAGCACCTGCCGGCCGCCGTGGCCGAAGCCGGCAAGAGCATCATCGAGCTGCCGTTCATCTGGTGCGCCGACCCGGCCCGGGTGTCGCGCCACGCCACGCTGGAGAACTGGGAACTGGTACAAAGCCAGCTGGACGCCGGCCGCGGCATTGTGTTCATGACGCCACACCTGGGCTGCTTTGAAATCGTGGCGCAGGAAATCGCCCTGCGCACCGAACTGATGGTAATGTACCGCCCGCCGAAAAAAGCCGCGCTGAAACCGCTGATCGAAGGTGCGCGCGCGCGCAAGAACCTGCTGCTGGCGCCGGCCAATATGTCGGGCGTGCGCATGCTGGCCAAGTTCCTCAAGAAAGGCCAGCCGGTCGGCGTGCTGCCCGACCAGGTGCCGCAGGAAGGCGAAGGCGTGTGGGCCAAATTCTTCGGCCGCGACGCCTACACCATGACCCTGCCGGCCAAGCTGGCCCTGCTGGGCGATGCCACCATCATCATCACCTACGCCGAACGCCTGCCGGGCGGACGCGGCTATGTGGTACGCTTCGTGCCCTTTGACGGAACCCTGGACGGCGACAGCGCCGCCCAGGCGCAGGCCATCAATAGCGCCATGGAGCGCCTGATCGTCCGCAGCCCGTCGCAATACTACTGGAGCTACAACCGCTACAAGGTGCCGCACGGAATCGCGGCCCCCGCGGCGGACGCGGCCAAGGAAAACGCATGAAATTGATGTTGGGATTTATGTGGCTGCTGCACTGGCTGCCGCTGCCGCTGCTGGGCCGCTTTGGCGACGCCATCGGCAGCTTGCTGTTCATGGTGCTGCGCTCGCGCCGTCACATCGCGCTGACCAATCTGCGCCTGTGCATGCCGGAGCTGACCGAGGCGCAGCGCGTCGACATCGCGCACCGCCACTTCCAGGCGTATTCGCGCAGTGTATGGGAACGCGCCGTGCTGTGGTGGGCGCCGGAATCGCGCCTGAAGCGCCTGATCACCATCGATCCCGATGGCGTGATCCCGGTTGCCGAGATGACCGGGCAGCCGACCATCCTGCTGTGCCCGCACTTCGTCTGCCTGGACGTGGCCGGCGCCGCGATCGCCATGGAAGCATCGGCCTCGTCGATGTACGTGACGCAAAAGAATGCCGCCTTCGACCAGGTGCTGCGCGCCGGCCGCGCGCGCTTCAAGCCGGTCAAGCTGTTCACCCGCCAGGACGGCATCAAGCCCATCCTGCGCGCGCTGCGCGACAAGCTGCCCTACTTCATGCTGCCGGACATGGATTTCGGCGAGAAGGACGCCGAGTTCGTGCCCTTTTTCGGCATCCAGGCCGCCACCCTGACCGCCACCGCCCGCATTGCCGCCACCACCGGCGCGCAAGTGATGCCGGTGATCGCCACCTTCCTGCCCAATTACCGCGGCTGGCGTGTGAAATTCTACCCAGTGTGGGACAATTACCCGGGTGAAGACATGGTGGCCGCCACCCGCCGCATGAACCAGTTCATCGAGGAACGCGTGCGCGAGGCGCCGGCCGAATATTTCTGGACCCACAAACGCTTCAAGACGCGCCCGAACGGCGAGCCTTCGCTGTACAGCAAACACTAAACCGCCCATGAAACTGAAATTCACCAAAATGCACGGCGCCGGCAATGACTTCGTCGTGATCGACGGCGTCAACCAGCACATCGATTTCACGCCAGCGCAGTGGAAGCTGCTGGGCGACCGCCGCTTCGGCGTCGGCGCCGACCAGATCCTGCTGGTGGAAAAGCCGACCGAAGACGGTTGCGATTTCCGTTACCGCATCTTCAACGCCGACGGCGGCGAGGTCGAGCAGTGCGGCAACGGTTCGCGCGCGTTCGTGAAATTCGTTTCGGAAAAAGGCCTGACCGACAAGCACAGCATCAGCGTGCAGACCAAGGCCGGCGTGATCGCGCCGCGTCTGGAAGCGGACGGCAGCATCACGGTGGACATGGGGGCGCCGATCCTGGAACCGGGCCGCGTGCCGTTTGACGCCGACGGCTTGCACGGCGAGCAGCAAGGCCGCGACACGCTGTGGCCGCTGGTGCTGGAACTGGGCGGCGCGCGCGAGAGCGTGCTGATCTCAGCGGTCTCGATGGGCAATCCGCACGCGGTGCAGGTGGTGGACGATGTGGAAACCGCGCCGGTGGAGCTGACCGGCCCGCTGATCGAGCATCATGTGCGCTTCCCGAATCGCGTCAATGCCGGCTTCATGCAGATCATCAACCGTCAGCACGTGAAGCTGCGCGTGTTCGAGCGCGGCGTCGGTGAAACGCTGGCCTGCGGCACCGGCGCCTGCGCGGCGGCGGTGGCCGGCATCCGCCGCGGCTTGCTGGACAGCCCGGTGCGCGTCGATGCACGCGGCGGTCAGCTGTCGATCGCCTGGGGCGGCGAAGGCCAGCCGGTCTGGCTGACCGGCCCGGCCGTCACCGTGTACGAAGGCGAGATCGAGATTTAAAGCGCGAAAACTAAGCCGCCAGCAAGTCGTCGCCGCCGACATTCGGCAGCCAGGTCTTGAGGCGGTACAGGCGCTGGCGGTAATTGCCTTCCAGCCCGTCCGGACCGCTGTCGATGGCCTCGAACAGGCGCACGATGCGGTCCAGCGCCTGGCGTTCGCGCGCCGTGCGCAGCAGCACCAGGCGGCGCTTGCTGCGGCCGTAGCTGGCGCGGATATCCACCACCAGGCAATGGCCCTGGTCGGCCGCTTTCACATCCAGCAGCAAGGCTTCCGCCCGGCTCAGGCCGAACAGCGCGGCCAGTTCCAGCCGCGCCGCCAGCAGCGGCTGGCTTTCCAGCAATTCGCGCGTCAGACAGGTCACGATGCTGGTCATCCAGCCGGCTTCCTTGGGCGCGGCCGCCACCCGCGCCAGTGCCGCTTCGGCTTCCTGACAGCCTTGCGCCGCGGCTTTCTGCAGCCAGAAGGCGGCGCGCACATCGCTCTGTTCGTCGGTGCGGCGGTTGCGCCAGGCGTACATGCCGCACTCCAGTTGCGCGCCGCAGTGGCCCATTTCAGCCGCGCGCTCCAGATAGCTTTGCGCCTCCGCCACGCAGCGCTGCGAGAATTCCGGTTTCAGGTAAATGCGTGACAGCGCGAACCAGGCTTCCGCCAGACCCTGTTCGCCGGCCAGCGTCAGCCAGCGGATGGCGCGCTTGAAGTTGACGGCGGCAATGCCGTTGCTCTGGCGCTTGCCGTCGCCGTCCATGCGCGCAAACCACAGGCCCAGCGCCAGCTGGGCGTTGCGCTCGCCGCCATAGGCCGCCAGTTCGCGGCACTGCTGCAATTCAGCATCGGTAGCGGACGGCGACAGCAACTCGGCGCAGCGTGCCAGCAACAGCAGTTGCGACGGGCCGGGCAGCCAGTCGGCCGCGCGCGCCGCTTCGGCGTCGGCCGGGGCGCTGGCCAGCAGGCGGCGCAGCAGCGGCCGCGCCTGGTCCAGGAACAGCGTGTGGTCTTGTTGCCACAGCAGTTCCAGCCGCGCGTAATCTTCGGCCGGGATCAGCTGCCCGGCGTTGTCCGCACGCCACGCCGGGCGCGCGGCGCGGCGTGCGGCGGCCTGGCGCGCCTGCCGTTGCACCGGCGGCGCCACAGTCAGCGGCCGGCCGCCGGCGCGTTGCGCCAGCAGCCACTGGGCTTGCGGCAGGCCGGCATCGGCGGCCGCCTCCAGCGCCTGCCGCGCCTTGTGGGTCAGTGCCGTGTTGTCGCGGCCGCCGCCATGCTGAAACACCAGTTGCGCCAGCGCCAGGCCGGCGGCTTGTATGCCGGCGTCGTGGGCGCGTTCGTACCAGCGCAGCACGTCCGGCAGCGCGTGTTGTGCGATCTCGGAGGGGATGTGGCGGCCGATCAGGCGCCATGCTTCGTCCAGTCCCTGCTGCGCCGCGCGGCCCAGCCAGTGCAACGCGGTCGGGATGTTGAGCGGCAGGCCGGCGCCGCCGAACAAGTACAACTTGCCCAGCGCCAGTTGGCAATCCGCGTCTCCGGCGCGGGCGCCGCGTATGATCCCTAACTCTTCTCGATTAGCCATCGTCTCTGTGTTATCTACGGACCCATATGAATCTAAGTGTAGCGTGCCATCCGCGCCACACCCTAGACAATATGCGTTCCGGTTTGATCTGGCACAAGCGCCTCCCCCCTGTCCCGCCTGTACGCTAGAGCTGTTTTGATGCCCGAATGAAAGCAAAACGGGCATCAAACGGGGGTAAATAACGCGGCTGGCAAGCGTTTCAAAAATACAACAAGAAGCCCGGGTTCCGCGGCTTTCGACCAAAACAAGCCGTCACAATCGACCATTCCAGCGCAATTGAACCGGCGACCAATTAAGGTGCTTAGCAACCGGCGGTCACGCAGCGGCGGGGATGAGAATTACACTTATAAAGGAATAACAAATGAAGAAATCATTGTTGGCTCTGGCACTCATGGGCGCATTTTCCGTCGCTCAGGCACAATCGTCCGTCACCATCTATGGCACGCTGGACGCGGGTGTTTCCCGCCGCACCGATACCGACGTGACCGCGGTGGGCAAGCGCGACAACAACAAGCTGGGCTTTCGCGGCGTGGAAGATCTCGGCAGCGGCCTGAAAGCCTTGTTCCAACTGGAAATTCGCTACGAGCCGGACACTGGCGCCATCGAAAGCACCGTGCGCCCGCTGTTCCAGGGCCAGAGCCGGGTTGGCCTGCAGGGTGATTTCGGTACCATCCGTCTCGGCCGTGGCCTGACCGCGTTCCAGGAGACCAGCACCGCCTACGAACCCTGGTCGGGCATGCCGGCGGTGGCTGGCTACCAGACCGACCTGCAAGTGGCCGGCTACACCTCGGACCCGATGAGCGTGGCCGGCAACTCGGCCAACCGCTTCTCCAACGCCGTGTTCTACAACACTCCGGTGATCGGCGGCATCTTCCAGCTGAACGTCACGGTGGCCACCAAGGACGCCAACAACAACCCGGCCATCATCGGCCGCGGCACCGCCGCCGCACCGCAATTCCCGGCCAACAGCATGGCGCCGGTCAACCCGTATTCGGTCAGCGCCACCGCCACCCAGGGTCCGTTCTCGGCCTATGCCGCCTACGAGCGCAATGCCGTGTCCACCAAGCTGTGGTCGGTGGGCGCCTCGTTCAAGCCGATTCCCGACCTCAAGCTGATGGGTTCCTACCAGCGCCAGGACCAGAATTACAGCGTGCCGATCAACCCGGTCACCAAAGCCTGGCTGATCGGCGCCAACTACACCGTGGGCGCCGGCCTGATCCGCGCGGGCTTCGGCCACAAGACCCCGGACAACGCGCTCAACGTGCCGACCATCGCCAAGACCAAGCAATTCTCGCTGGGCTACGACTACAACCTGTCGCCGCGCACCTACGTGTACATCGACGGCACGCGCCGCAAGGCCACCGCAGCCGCCACCTTCAACTTCTACAGCGTCGGTATCCACCACAACTTCTAAACGGCGCAGTCGGCAAGAACTGCCAGCGTGAGTTGGGGAATGACGGGCATGGGACACCATGTCCGTTTTTTTTCGTTTAAAATTGCACACCAACCTACGCTAGCTAAAGTATTTCGATGACCGCCCCACTGGATTCCACACTCGTCGCACAATTCCTGACCGACAATCCGCACTTCTTCGAGGAGCATGCCGATTTGCTGGGTGAGATCAAACTGGCCAGCCCGCTGACGGGCCGTGCCGTTTCGCTGCAGGAACGCCAGATGGAAGTGTTGCGCGACAAATACAAAACGCTGGAACTACGCATGAGCAACCTGATGCGTCTGGCGTCGGAAAACGAAGCCATCGCCAACAAGTTCCACCGCTGGACCCAGATCCTGCTGCAGTCGGAAGATGTGGGCTCGATGCCGCACGCCGTCACCAACGGCTTGAAGACGGCGTTCGACGTGCCGCAAGTGACGGTGCGCATCTGGAACACCGCGCCGGACTACCTGGATGAGTGGTTCGTCAAGGGCGTGTCGGAAGATGCGCGCATCTTCGCCAACAGCCTGCTGGCCCCCTACTGCGGCGCCAACAAGGACTTCGAGGCGGTGCGCTGGCTGGACGATCCGTCGGCGGTGGTGTCGACCGTCATCATCCCGCTGCGCAAGCCGGGCGACAAGCAAGCCTTCGGCCTGCTGATCATGGGTTCGCAGGACGCCAACCGCTTCACCTCGCTGATGGCCACCGACTTCCTGGTCCACATCGGCGAAACCACCAGCACCGCGCTGGCCTGGCTGCTGGCCTGAGGCCCGATGCCATGAGCGACGCTCCAGACAGCAAGCTGGCCTGGATCGACGCCTACCTCGCCCATCTGCGCGGCGTGCGCCAGTTGTCGCCGCATACCACTGCCGCCTACGCGCGCGACCTGCAGGAACTGGCGGCGCTGTCCGGCGCGCTGGACTGGGGCCAGCTGGACCAGCACGCCATCCGCCGCCTGACCGCCAAACTGCACGCGCAGCAACTTGATCCGCGTTCGATTGCGCGCAAGCTGTCCAGCTGGCGCGGCTTCTTCAAATGGCTGAGCGAGCAAACCCCGCTGGCCGCCAATCCGGTGCAAGGCGTGCGCGCGCCCAAGCGCAGCAAAAGCCTGCCGCGGGCACTGTCCGTGGATGACGCCGTGCAACTGGTGGCGCCCGCCCGCCCCAGCGCCGGCAGCACCCCGGAACCGTCCGAACTGTGCAACCGCGCCATGTTTGAGCTGCTGTATTCCAGCGGCCTGCGGGTGTCCGAGCTGGCCGGGCTGGACCTGACGCCAGGCAAAGACAGCCTGGGCTGGGTGGAAACCGGCAACCGCGAAGTCACCGTCACCGGCAAGGGCAACAAGCGCCGCACGGTGCCGGTCGGCCGCGCTGCGCTGGACGCGCTGCACGCCTGGCTGGCGGTGCGCCCGGCCCCCAGCGACGGCAGCAACGCCCTGTTCCTGAGCGCGCGCGGCACCCGCGTGTCGCCGCGCGTGGTGCAGCAGCGGCTGCAGGCCCACGGCGTGGCGCACGGCGCGCCGGTGCACGTGCATCCGCACATGCTGCGCCACTCGTTTGCCTCGCACGTGCTGCAATCGTCGGGCGATTTGCGGGCGGTGCAGGAAATGCTGGGCCATTCCAGCATCAGCTCGACCCAGGTGTACACCGCGCTGGACTTCCAGCACCTGGCCGCGGTTTATGACAAAGCCCATCCACGCGCTAAACTGAAATAAAGCGCGACCGCGCGTACTGATATTGCTCAATCAGACGAATTGCTAGCGCCGGAAAAATTCCGGCATAATCGCCCGATTGCATTTACGCACTTTGAGATTACCCACTACCACCATGGCTATGATTCCTACCACCATCCTGACTGGCTTCCTCGGCGCCGGCAAGACCACCCTGCTCAACCGCATTCTGCAGGAAGAGCACGGCATGCGCATCGCTGTCATTGAAAATGAATTCGGCCAGGAAAATATCGACAACGAAATCCTGGTGCAGGACACCGGCGAGCAAATCGTGGAGATGAACAACGGCTGCATCTGCTGCACCGTGCGCGGCGACCTGATTGTCGCCCTCGGCAACCTGGCGCAAAAGCGCGAGGCCGGCGAGATCCAGTTCGACCGCGTGGTGATCGAGACCACCGGCCTGGCCAATCCCGGCCCGGTGGCGCAGACCTTCTTCGTTGACGAGGAAGTGGGCGCTCACTACATGCTGGACGCGGTGGTCACCGTGGTGGATGCCCGCCATGCCATGGACCAGCTGGACCAGCACGAGGAAGCCCAGCGCCAGGTCGGCTTTGCCGACAAGCTGCTGCTGTCCAAGACCGACCTGGTGAGCCAGGAGCAGCTGGCCGCCCTGACCGCGCGCCTGAGCCGCATCAACCCGCGCGCGCCGATCAGCAAATCCGACTTCGGCCGCGCGCCGATCAGCGAGGTGCTGGACCTGAAAGGCTTCAACCTCAACGACAAGCTGGAGCTGGACCCGGACTTCCTGCTGACCGAGCAGGCGCACGAGGAAGGCCATGTGCACGACGAGCACTGCGGCCACGGTCATCACCACCACCATGATCACCACGACCATCACGACCACCATCACGGCCACCACACTGACGATATCGCCGCGTTTGTATTCAAAAGCAACCGCCCGTTCGACACCGCCAAGCTGGATGAGTTCCTGGGCGGCCTGGTCAATGTGTACGGTCCTCGCATGCTGCGCTATAAAGGCGTATTGTTCATGCAGGACGCCGACCGCAAGGTGGTGTTCCAGGGCGTGCACCAGATCATGGGCAGCGACCTCGGCGCAAAATGGGGAGAAAACGACGTTCGTGGCAGCAAAATGGTATTTATTGGGAAAAATCTTCCCAAAGACATCTTTATTAGCGGTTTAGAACAATGTCTGGTATAAACTATCCGGGTTTTGTATGTTGATGACAACTCTGTCGTATCGAAGGTAAGCGAAGTTATGACCAAAACTAATAAATCGACCCCCGCAGCGCCTGAACGCATCCTGACCGAAGAAGAAATTCTGGCCATGGATGACAAGGATTATATGAATCCGGCGCAAATGGCTTTCTTCAAGGCAAAGTTGCAAGCGCTCGAAAAAGAGCTGCTGAAGAATGCCGGTGAAACCACCGAACACCTGCGCGAAACCGTGCTGGTGCCGGACCCGGCCGACCGCGCCACCATCGAGGAAGAACACGCGCTGGAACTGCGTACCCGCGACCGCGAGCGCAAGCTGCTGAAGAAGGTACAGCAGTCGATCGTGGCCATCGACAACAACGATTACGGCTGGTGCGAGGAAACCGGCGAACCGATCGGCATCCCGCGCCTGATCGCCCGTCCGACCGCGACCCTGTCGCTGGAAGCCCAGCAGCGCCGCGAGCTGAAGCAAAAGCTGTACGGCGACTGATCCGCTCCGCCGCCGCCAAAAAAGCACGCGCCTCACACCGCGTGCTTTTTTTACGGCTACACTATGCTGCTATGGGATTGTTCTCTATCTTCAAGAAAGCCGAGACCCTGCCGCCGCTCACCGACGATGAGCAAGCGCGGCTGGCCGCCAATAGCGAAGCGGAACGCCAGAGCCAGGCGGCGCGCCAGCGCGAGATCGCGCGCGCCACCGCCATGAAGATCGACGCCATTGAATCGGCCATGGCGGCCGACATTTTCAACCTGCCGGAACCGGCCTGGGGCAGCCAGCGGCCGCCGCGCCCGCCCCGCCCCGCCAGTGACAACGACGAACTGGGCGACATTCCCACCACCCTGTTGCTGGGCGACGACGAATTGCCGCTGGCCGCGGCCGACGCGCACACGCCGGTGGTGGAGGAAATCGCCATCCTGTACGCCAACGGCCAGGCCGCCGTGGCCCAGCAGATGCTGCAAGCGGCCGTGGCCGAAGCCAAGCACATCAACAGTGAGCGCACCGCGTGGTGGATGTTGTTCGACCTGTACCAGGTCACCGGCCAGCAGGACGCCTTCGACAACCTGTCGATCGATTACGCCAGCACCTTTGAAACCTCGCCGCCCGCGTGGCAGGCGCCGGCCGCGCTGGCCGCCGCCTCGCCGGACTGGGCCGGCCTGACGCCGACCGAATCCTTCAGCGGCGTGCTGGGCCCGCACATCGCGCCGCAGCTGGAGCGGCTGCGCCAGCTGGCCGCCAGCCATCCGGTGCTGCGGCTGGAATTTACCCGGGTGGCGGTGGTGCATGCCGACGGCGCCGCCCTGCTGCTGGACACCCTGCGCCAGCTGCAGCAACAGCAGCGCGAACTGATCCTGGTGGGCGCGGCCGCGCTGACCGCCCACCTGCGCGCCAACCTTGTCACCGGCCGCCGCGACGACGGCGAGGCCGTGTGGCTGTTGTTGCTGGAGCTGCTGCAACTGCAACAGCGCGAGAAGGAATTCGAGCAGATCAGCATGGATTACTGCGTGACATTTGAAGTCTCGCCGCCCTCGTTCACGCCGCCGCACAAGGTGGCGATGGCGCCGGCGCAACACGTGTCGGCCTCGCCCGACCGCTTCATGTTGCCGCCGGTCATAGAAAACCAGCTGGGCGCCCTGCTGCCGGCGATCCAGCGCTATGCTGAGCAGTATCCGGCGCTGGTGTTCGACTGCTCGCGCCTGACGCGCATCGACTACGCCAGCGCCATCCAGCTGCACACGGCGCTGCGGGAACTGGCCGGCGAAGGCCGCAACATCGCCTTCCGCGACGTCAACCATCTGGTCACCGCGCTGTTAAGATTGCTGGGCTACGCCAGCCTGGCGCGCATTTATCCCCACAAGTACTAACTTGCAATTCCGGTTTCCAGCCCCACTTTTCAGCCTTGAGGCAGTCTGCATCATTACTTTGAGGTAACTATGGAACAATTTCACGGCACCACCATCCTGTGCGTGCGTCGCGGCAAGCAGGTAGCGCTGGGCGGCGACGGCCAGGTCACGCTGGGCAATATCGTCATGAAGGGCACCGCGCGCAAGGTGCGCAAGGTGTATCAGGGCAAGGTCCTGGTCGGCTTTGCCGGCGGCACCGCGGACGCCTTCACCCTGCTCGACCGCTTTGAAGGCAAGCTGGAAAAGCACCAGGGCAACCTGCTGCGCGCCTCGGTGGAACTGGCCAAGGACTGGCGCACCGACCGCGTGCTGCGCCGCCTGGAAGCCATGCTGCTGGTGGCTGACGCCGACTCCACGCTGGTCATCACCGGCAACGGCGACGTGCTGGAACCGGAAGATGGGGTGGGCGCCATCGGCTCCGGCGGCACCTACGCGCAATCGGCGGCCAAGGCCCTGGTGGAGAACACGGAACTGTCGCCGGCGGACGTGGTCAAAAAATCGCTGACCATCGCCGGGGAGCTGTGCATCTACACCAACCTGAACCACATCATTGAGACACTGGACCCAGCATGAACATGACCCCGCAGGAAATCGTTGGCGAACTCGACAAACACGTGGTTGGCCAGGCCAAGGCCAAGAAGGCGGTCGCCATCGCGCTGCGCAACCGCTGGCGCCGTCAGCAGGTGGAAGAACCGCTGCGCCATGAAATCACGCCGAAAAACATCCTGATGATCGGCCCGACCGGCGTCGGCAAGACCGAGATCGCGCGCCGCCTGGCCAAGCTGGCCGACGCGCCGTTCATCAAGATTGAAGCCACCAAGTTCACCGAGGTGGGCTACGTCGGCCGCGATGTGGACACCATCATCCGCGACCTGATCGACATCGGCGTCAAGCAGACGCGCCAGTCGGAAATGGCCAAGGTGCGCACCCGCGCCGAAGATGCGGCCGAAGACCGCGTGCTCGACATCCTGCTGCCGCCGGCGCGCGACTTCGGCTTCACGCCGTCGGGCGCGGAAGCGCCCAAGGATGACGCCACCCGCCAGACCTTCCGCAAGCGCCTGCGTCAGGGCGAGCTGGACGACAAGGAAATCGAGATCGAGCTGGCCGAGGCCGGTCCGCAGATGGAAATCATGGCGCCGCCCGGCATGGAAGAAATGACCGAGCAGATCAAGTCGATGTTCTCCGGCATCGGCGCGCAGCGCAAGAAGGCGCGCAAGGTCAAGATCAAGGACGCCATGAAGGTGCTGATCGACGAGGAAGCCGCCAAGCTGGTCAACGAAGACGAGATGAAGCAGAAGGCCATCCAGAACGTCGAGCAGAACGGCATTGTGTTCCTCGACGAGATCGACAAGATCGCCTCGCGTTCGGAAGTGGGCGGCGCCGATGTCTCGCGCGCCGGCGTGCAGCGCGACCTGCTGCCGCTGGTGGAAGGCACCACCGTCAACACCAAGTACGGCATGATCAAGACCGACCACATCCTGTTCATTGCCTCGGGCGCCTTCCATCTGGCCAAGCCGTCGGACCTGATTCCTGAACTGCAGGGCCGCTTCCCGATCCGGGTGGAACTGGAATCGCTGTCGATCGCCGACTTTGAGCGCATCCTGACCAGCACCGACGCCTGCCTGACCAAGCAGTACGAAGCGCTGCTGGCGACCGAAGACGTCAAGCTGGGGTTTGCGCCGGAGGGCATCAACCGCCTGGCGGAGATTGCCTACTCGGTTAACGAGCGCACCGAAAACATCGGCGCCCGCCGTCTGTACACGGTGATGGAAAAGCTGCTGGAAGAACTGTCCTTCACGGCCAGCGAAGACAGCGGCAAGACCATCGTGGTGGATGCCGCGTATGTGAATGCGCGCCTGGATGCGCTGGCGGTCAACGAAGACCTGTCGCGCTACGTGTTGTAACACCCTCGGCGGGCGCCGGTGGTGGCGCCCGCTCTCAGGTTAAAAGTCGTAGCGCAAGCCGGTGCCCAGCGTCGGCTTGGTATTTTTCTCGACGCGGTTCAAGCGGATCGGCATGTAACTGACATCCACCGTCAGCGACACATGCGGATTGAGCTTGTACGCCACGCCCACGTCTGCCGTCACGCCACTGCGGTCATAGGTATCCTTATCGCTGGCGTAGCGGTAGCTGGTGGCGGCCCAGGTATAGTTGCCGCCCAGCCGGCCGGTCAGCGACCATTTATCATCCAGCCTGAGCGCCGTGCTCCAGTTGATGCCGATGCCGTTGGCCCGCACCGGGTTGCCGCCGGCATAGCCGTAATCAAAGTAACGCCACGTTTTCGTCTCGGTCCCCAGCGTGAACACCATCAATTCCACGGCATGCGTCTGCTGCAGGCCAAACAGGGTACTGCCGCCCAGGTTGTAGCCGCCGTAAGCGCGCACCAGGCTGGAATTGTGACTGAACTGGGTGCCGACATCCGCGCCCACGTAGGCCGGCGACCGGTCGGCGCCGACGGCGCTGCCGCCAGCGGCGGCCAGCAGCATGACGGCCAGTGCTTTCAACATCGTGTTGGACATCTTTACTCCGATAGTGGTGGTTCAGGGCGCCGTCTCTTCTGCGAGAGACAGCCCCGGCAGTGTCACCCACTTCGCGCCGATGTACTAATAAATTATTCCGCAGACCAGTTTCTACGCCGGCCGGTATCGTGTTACGATACCTTTTGTTTTTTTAGTAAGGCGACATATGAGCTCACCGGAATTGCTGCTGCAAGTGCTGCGGACCCAGATGCGGGCCGCCGGCGTCACCTACAAAATGCTGGCCGAACGGATTTCGATGAGCGAATCCAGCGTCAAGCGCATGTTCGGGCAGCAGGACATGTCGCTGTCGCGGCTGGCGCAAATCTGCAAGGCGGCCGGGGTGCCGATGGAAGACGTGCTGCGCGCCGCCGCCGATGCCACGCCGCAGGCGGACCGCCTGACGCTGACGCAGGAAAAATCGCTGCTGGCCAATCCCAAGCTGCTGCTGATGGCGATCAGCTGCCTGGGTCACTGGACCCTGGAACAAGTGCTGGAAACCTACGAGCTGACCGAGCCGGAGTGCATCATGCTGCTGGCCGAGCTGGACCGGCTGGGCCTGATTGAACTGAAGCCGCTGAACCGCTACCGCCTGCGCGTCTCCAACGCTTTCCGCTGGCTGCCGGACGGCCCGGTGCAGCAATTCTTCCGCGAGCACGCGGTGCACGATTATTTCAGCGGCAGCTTCGCCGGCGATGGCGAAACCCTGCTGTGCCTGCCGGCGCGGCTATCGCTGCCCAGCGCCCAGGAACTGGCCGGGCGCATCCAGCAGCTGGCCGGCGAACTGGCGCGCCTGCACCAGAGCGACCGCCGCCTGGCGCCAAACGAACGCGATGGATTCACATTACTGGTAGGATTCCGTTCCTGGGAATTCGCAGCCTTCACCGCGCTGCGCCGTACAGCACCATCGAAAACCACCGCATGAAAATCGCAACCCTCATCAGCTTGGCCGGCACCGTCACTTGCTCCGGCATCTTCACCGCACAAAAACAATGGATGATGGCCGCCGCCTTCATTCTCCTGACCGCTTACACACTGCTGGAGCGCGTGTTCCACATCGGCGTCCTGCCGCCGATGGCGGTGGACGCCCTGCCGCTGGTGGCGCTGCTGCTGATCCTGTACGAAGTGCTGCGCAAAGTGGTGGCCAAATAAGCGTGAATAAACTGCTGCTCGCCGCTCTGCTGGCAGCCGCGCCAGTGCATGCCACGGAGTGGATCGGGTTCGGCTGGGCGAGCTTTGGCGATTTTCCGCATGCCGCCGTGATACTGCCGGCGACCGTGAATGGCAAAGCCTGTTTCGTGCAGCTGGATACCGGCGCCAATGGCGGCTTTATCCCCGCCGGCCAAGCCGCCGGCGCACCTGTCGATATCGTCATCGGCCAGCACGCCATCAGGGCCAGCGTGCCGCCAGCGCTGCCAGCCGGCGATCAGTGCCACGCCGGCACGGTCGGCAACAGCTTTTTCGACAACGGCACGCTGACCCTCGACCTGCGGCACGCGCGCTTTGCCTACCGCGATGCCGCCATGCTGCGCGACGACAGTGAGGCCGCGCCGTTCAGGTATGTGCAGCATGAGGGTTGCGGAGGCGGCCACATCGTGGTGCCGGTCACGCTGCCCGGACAGCCGCCGCAAGAAGCCATGTTCGATACCGGCGCGGCGCTGTTCAGCTTTGCGCCGCTGCAGCTATCCATGTACGACGCGTTGCGCGGTGCGGACAGCAAGCCGCTGAAAGCACCGAGCTGGGGCAGCGAGGTGGATTGCCAGACCAGCCGCTTGACGGCACCGCTGCGCGTCAGCCGGTACACGCTCGATGGCGGCGTGCTGGGTCACTGCAAGCTGGGCGTCGACATCGGCGTGCCCCTGGCCGGGATTGTAGGCCTGGCCGGCTTTGCCGGTCAGACCATCATCATCGACTATCCCTCGCGTAAATGGAAAATCACCAGATAGGGCCGAGGAACAGGTAGGCGCTGCTGTTGCCGCCCTTGGTGGTGCCGGTGCCGAAGTACAGCGGGCCGAAGCGCGTGTCGACCGCGATGAAGCCGCTGGCCGCCTGCTTCAGCTTGCCCCAGTGCAGCGGATCGCCCGGGCTGTAAGCGGCGCCGGCTTCCAGCGAGAAGCCCAGCCGCACGTCGCCGCCCAGCGCGGCCGGCATGGCGCCGATGCTGCGCGCCATCACCACCCGCCCCAGCACCGTGCGGCTGCCCACCACCGACTCCGGCGTGGTGCCCGACAGGCGCAGGAAGCCGCCCAGGTTGTTGTCGTTCGCACCGCCCTGGCTGCGCGCCCACTCCGCATACACGTGGCCGGCCCAGCGGCCGGTGTGGAAGGCTTCCAGTCCCTGCAGTTTTTGCTGGGTTGGCACCGGGCCGCCGCTTTTGGACTTTTCCAGCGCGCGCTGCCATTCCAGACTGAACAAGGTGCCGCGCGTCGGGAAGGCGATGGTGTCCAGGGTGTCGACGTTGAAGCTCAGCGCCTGCACGGTCTGGAACGTGCGCTGGTTGGTCAGGTCTTCCGGAATGGACAGATGGACATTGCCGACTTGGCGAGCGACGGTGTAGCGCAGATCGCCCCAGCGTCCCATCTGGCGCCCCACCGACATTGCTGCCGCAGTGAAGTCGTAGGCATAGCGGGCCTGGCGGAAGCCGCTGGAATTGAAGACATCCGCCGCGCCCGAGCCATATTGCAGCGCCGGCGCCACATACCATTGCGACCCCACGCCCAGCGGCTGCCAGAACTGCATGCCCAGCACACGCTCGGTGCCGACGCTGGCGATGGTGCGCAGCTCCGCGCCCCAGTCGTTGAGCGACGAGGCCACGTGCATGGCCTTGAACTGGAAGGCGCTGTTGTCGCTGAAATTACTGTTCAGCTCCAGCCCCACGCGCAGACGGCTGTGCGCCCAGTCGGCCTCGGTGGGCTTGATCAGCACACTGCGGCCATTCTCGTCATCGCGCACCTCGGTTTCCACGCGCGCCAGGTCGCCGCGGCCAAACAGCTGGTTGCCGGCCTGCGTGGCCTGCTCGTTGGTGACTTGCTGGCCGAGTTTGAGGCCGGTCTGCGCCTCCAGCTCCTTGGGATTGATGCGGCCACTGGCCGCCACTTCCAGCTTGGTCAGCTTGACCGGCTGGTCGATCGCCACTGGCGCCGACGAGCGGTTCAATTCATACGACGCATACTGCGCTTCCGGCAGCGCCAGCGCCACCAGCCGGGCGCTCATGGCGCGCACCGCCGCCTCGCCTTCTTTCATGGCGCGGTCATGACGGCCGAAATCCAGGAAGCCGATGCCGCCCAGGTCCGGTTGCAGCAGGATGTCATTCGGGCGCAGCTCTTTCAGCGAGCGCTGGACGTTTTGCTCGGTCAGGATCTGCAGCATCTGCTGCGCCACGCTGACCGCGCTCACCAGCTCCTTTTCCTGCGCCAGCGGCGTACCGACGTTGACCGCGATGATGACGTCGGCACCCATCTCGCGCGCCACGTCCACCGGCAGGTTGCGCACCAGGCCACCATCCACCAGCAGGCGTTGATTGACCCGCACCGGCGCAAACACGCCCGGTACCGCCAGCGAAGCGCGCATCGCCAGGAACAGCGGCGTGTCGGTCAGTTCCACCAGTTCGCCGGTGACCAGATCCGAAGCCACGGAACGGAACGGCAGCTGCAGCAGATTGGCCGGCTTGTCGCGCGCGCCGGGCGGCAGCACGCGCGTCAGCGCCAGTTCCAGCGCCTCGTTGCCGGCGGCGGCGGGCGGCAGCGAGACGCCGTCCAGGTGCGCACCGAATTCAATCCGCGACGGCAGCAGCAAATCTTCCTCACGGCGGCGATAGAACAGTTCATCGCGCGGCGGACGATCCGCCACCACCGCATTCCAGTCGGTGCGGCGCACCAGCTGCTCCAGCTGATCGACCGAGCTGCCGGCGGCATAGGCGCCGCCCACCACGCTGCCCATGCTGGTGCCAACCACGATATCGACCGGGATGCGCAATTCCTGCAACGCGCGCAGCACGCCGATGTGGGCGAAGCCGCGTGCGCCGCCGCCGGACAACACCAGCGCGACCTTGGGGCGCGGCTTGATGGCGGCATCGGGCGCGATCGAGGTGGCGTTGGCTTGCTGCGCCTGCGCCGTGGACAAGAAAAAGCCGCAGCATAAAGCTGCGGCCAGGAGACGAATGTAAGCCATAAGCTACCTACTGGCGATCGTTGGTGGGAATGGGCGGCACGCCCGATCTCTGCGGCATGACGGGCGGCTGGCCGGGCGTTTGCTGATTTGGCGCCGGTTGCGCAGCCGGCTGCGGCGCCGACTGCGTCGCCAGCGGCGGCGGCGGCGGCAATGGCGGCGCCGCCTGTTGCGCGGGCTGCCCCGGCAGGGTGGCAGGGCCGCTGGAAACGCCGGCATCGCTCGGCAAATCCACCCGCTTGATCACGCCGCCCTCGGACAACAGCACGTGCTTGGGGTGGACTTCCTTGACCGTCACGCCCGGCACCACTTCCTTGCCGACCGCCAGCGCCACGGCCGGCTTGTTATCGACCGAGATGATCGCCGCACTGTCTTCACCGCGCGCCGCCACCACGCCTTTGAGCTGGTAGTTGCTGACCGCGGCCACGCTGACCTGCCCGCCGAACAGGCCCTTGGCCGCATCGAGATTAAGGCCCATTGGCGGCGGTGGCGGCGGCGCCGCAATCGCACGCTGCTGCGGCTTGAACAACTGCAGTCCCCAGTAAGCCAGCGATGCCGACAGCAGCACCACCGCGAGAACAGTAAGGATTAAGGGCAAACGCTTCATGGTGTCCTTTATCAGCGTACCAGCTGATTGATTTCGATAATAGGCATCAGCACCGCCAGCACGATCAGCAGCACCACCACGCCCATGGCCAGGATCAGCGCCGGTTCCAGCAGGCCGGCGATGGTCAGCGTGCGGCGTTCCAGATCGGCTTCCTGGGCGGCGGCCGCGCGGTCCAGCATGGCCGGCAGCTCGCCGGTGATTTCGCCGGCGCGTATCATGTGGATCAGCATCGGCGGGAAGTGCTTCTGCGCCGACAGCGCGCGCGCCAGGCTGACGCCTTCGCGCACCGCATCGCTGGCCTCTTCCACCAGCTCCTGCATGGCGACGTTGTTGAGCGTATCGCGGCTGGTGTCCAGCGCGCGCAGGATCGGCACGCCGGAGCCGGTGGTAATCGCCAGCGTGCTGGCAAAGCGTGCGGTATTCAGGCTGCGCTCGAATTTGCCGTACAGCGGCGCGGTCAGCAGCCAGGTGTGCCAGCGGCGCTTGAGCGCGGGATTCTGCAAGGCGCGCCGCCACGCGAACCAGGCGCCGATCAAGGCGATGCCGACCACGATGCCGTAGTGGCGCACAAAGTCCGACACCGCCAGCATCACCACCGTCAGGAACGGCAGCTTTTGCTTGGTGTTGGCGAATACGGAAACGATCTGCGGCACCACATAGGTCAGCAGGAAGATCACGATGGAGAACGCCACCACCGTCACGATGGCCGGATAGGTGAACGCCAGCCGCACTTTCTGGATCAGCGCATTGCGCCGTTCGATGTAGTCGGCCAGGCGCGACAGCACGCGCGACAACTGGCCGATCTGCTCACCGGAGGCCACCAGCGCGCGGTAGATTTCAGCAAAGTCGCGCGGATGGCGTCCCAGCACGGTGGACAGCGCATCGCCGCCGATCACTTCCGAACGCACCGAGGCAATCAGGTCGCGCAGATAGGGACGTTCGGCCTGCTCCAGCAAGGCGGTGAACGCCTGTTCCAGCGGCAGGCCGGCTTCCAGCAGGCTGGCCAGCTGGCGCGTGAACAGCGCCAGCTCGGTGGAACTCAGGCGCTCGCCCAGGCCGCGGCTTTTCGCCACGCCGGCAGCATCCACCTGCGCGGCGATCAGATCGACCTTGAGCGGCACCAGTCCCTGCGCGCGCAACTCGGCGCGCGCCGAGCGGGCGCTGTCCGAATTCAGGACGCCTTTCTTGGTGGCGCCGCCGGCATCGGCGGCTTCGTAGCGGAATGCGGGCATGCCTTACTCCTTGGTCACACGCATCAACTCGGCCTGCGTGGTGGTGCCGCTGGCCAGCCAGCGCTCGCCGTCTTCACGCATGGTCTGCATGCCGTCGCCGATGGCGGCGGCCTTGATCTCGGCTTCCGATGCGCGGTTGTGGATTTGCGCACGGATCTGTTCCGTGGTCTCCAAGAATTCGTAGACGCCGACGCGGCCCTGGTAGCCGGTGTGACCGCAATGCTCGCAGCCGACCGCATGCCACAACGTGCCGTCGTAGGTTTTGCAGCTCGGGCACAGCTTGCGCACCAGACGCTGCGCCAGCACGCCCAGCAGCGTCGACGACAACAGGAACGGTTCGATGCCCATGTCCAGCAGACGCGTGACGGCGGCAGCAGCATCGTTGGTGTGCAGCGTGGCCAGCACCAGGTGGCCGGTCAGCGAGGCCTGCACCGCGATCTGCGCGGTTTCCAGGTCGCGGATCTCACCGATCATGATCACGTCCGGGTCCTGGCGCAGGATGGCGCGCAGGGCCTTGGCAAAGGTCATGTCAATACGCGGATTGACTTGCGTCTGGCCCACGCCCGGCAGGTCGTACTCGATCGGGTCTTCCACCGTCATGATGTTGGTGGTGGAGGCGTTCAACAGCGACAGCGCGGCATACAGGGTGGTGGTTTTACCGGAGCCGGTGGGACCGGTGACCAGCACGATGCCGTGCGGCTGGTTGATCAGCGCATCGAACTTCGGCAGCATGGTGTCGCTCATGCCGAGGTGGTTCAGATCGAGGCGGCCGGCTTCCTTGTCCAGCAGACGCAGCACCGCGCGTTCGCCGTGGCCGGTCGGCAGCGTCGACACACGCACGTCGACCGGCTTGCCGCCGATGCGCAGCGTGATGCGGCCGTCCTGCGGCAGACGCTTTTCCGCGATGTCCAGCTGCGCCATGATCTTGATACGCGAGATCAGCGAACCGTGTATGGCCTTGCGCGGACGGACGATGTCGCGCAGCGTGCCGTCCACGCGGAAGCGCACCACCGAGGTCTGCTCGAACGGCTCGATGTGGATGTCGGACGCGCCGTCGCGCAGGGCCTGCGTCAGCAGCGCGTTGATCATGCGGATCACTGGCGCATCGTCGGACGATTCCAGCAGGTCTTCGATGGCCGGCACGTCCTGCAGCAGCTTGGTCAGATCGAGGTCGGCGTCGAATTCTTCCGCCACCATGGAGGCGTTGCCGCCCGAGCTGGCGTAGGCCGCGGCAATGGCGGTTTCCAGGTCGGCACGGGTCATGTGCTTGAGCTGGATGCGGCCGAAGCGGCGCGACACTTCAGCAATCGCAGCCGGCGGCGTGGCGCCGCACATCAACACGTCGACGGTGTTTTCGGCATCGTCGCTGTGCTGGGCCAGCACCACGAAGTCGCGCGCGTAGGCGTAGGGGAGCAGGTTACTCATATCACTTCTGCGGCTGGACGTTCTCCGCGGCGCCAGGCACGCGGACAGGGATCGGCGCAGGCGGCACCGGCGCGGCTACCGCGCCACCGCTGACCGGCGCGCCGTTCTGCAGCTTGGGCAGCACTGGCTGGCCCAGGTCCTGCACCAGGATGCTGTCCGGCGGTTTGATGGCTTCCTGCTGGCTGCGCATGTAGTCGTAACGGTCGGTGGCCAGGCTGGTGCTCTGCTCCTTGTTGCGGATCACCACCGGGCGCAGGAACACCATCAGGTTGGTTTTCTTGCGGGTGCGCGACTGCGACTTGAACAGATTGCCCAGCACCGGAATGTCGCCCAGGCCGCGCACCTTGTCGGTGCCGTCGCCTTCGGTGTCTTCAATCAGGCCGCCCAGCACGATGATCTGGCCATCGTCGGCAATCACATTGTTCTCGATCACGCGGTTGTTCAGGGTGATGCCCGATGCCGCGGTCAGGGTCGACTTATCCACGCTGGAGGTCTCGTGGTAGATCGCCAGCTTGATGGTGCCGCCTTCGGAAATCTGCGGACGCACTTTCAGCGTCAGGCCGACGTCCTTGCGGTCGATGGTCTGGAACGGATTGCTGTTGGTGCCTGAGGTGGTGGTGTACTGGCCAGTGAGGATGGGCACGTTCTGGCCGACGCGGATGGTGGCCAGTTCGTTATCCAGCGTGATCATGTTGGGCGTCGACAGGATGTTGGCGTTGCCGTCCGATTCCAGCGAGTGCGCCAGCGCGCCCAGGCCCAGTGCGCCGCCGATCTGCTTGAAGAGGCCAATCGACAGGCCGTTGTTCGGAATGGTGGCGCCCTTGTTGGCGTAAATCGACACCAGCGAGCTATCGGCGCCGCTGGTGGTGAACGATTGCAGGCCGCCCAGGCGATAGGTGCTGTTGGAATTGCCGGTGGCGCCAACCCACTGCACGCCGAACTCCGAGGCCTTGTCGGAAGTGACTTCCACGATCAGCGATTCGATGTAGACCTGCGCGCGGCGCACGTCCAGCTGGTCGATGACGGCGCGCAGGTTGCGGTACACCGACTCCGGCGCCGTGATGATCAGGGTGTTGGTGCTGGCATCGGCCTGGATGAAGCCTGCCGAGCTGCCGCCGCCGCTGCCCTGCTGCTGGCTGCCGGAGCCGCTCAGCAGCGGGTTGCTTGGACCGGAGTTGTTGGTGCTGGAGGAACTGCCGCCCATGCTGCTGTTGTTATTGCTGCCAAAGCCGCCGCTGTTGCTGTTGTTCTGGCTACCAAGCCCGGTGCCGGTGCCGCTGCCGGTACCGCTCTGCTGCGACACCTCGCCCGACACCACCGAGCGCAAGGTTTGCGCCAGCTTGGTGGCTTCCGCATTTTTCAGATACACCACGTGGACGTTGCCCAGTTCCTGGGTCGGCTGATCGAGCTTGGCGATCAGCGACTTGGCCAGGTTGGAACGTGCCACCGACGGTGCGCGCAACACCAGCGAATTGGTACGCGGGTCGGCCAGTACGCTGGTCTTGCCGGCATCGGCGCCGGTGCCGGCGTCCAGCAGCTTGTTGATCATGGTGGCCAGGTCGCTGGCGATGGCGTAGCGCACCGGGATCACATCCAGGTCGCTCACCGCCGGCGCATCCAGCGCGGCGACGATCTTGGCCAGGCGCTTGACGTTGTCGGCGTAGTCGGTCACCACCACGCTGTTGTTGCCGGGATTGGCGTTGATGGTGTTGTTGGGCGAGATCAAAGGACGCAGCACAGTCACCACATTGGCCGCCGACTCATAATTCAGGCGGAAGATCTGGCTGACGATCTGGTCGCCCTTGGCCTGGGTGCCGTCGATCTGCGTCGGGCCGGCCTGCAGCTTGGCGTCCGCTTCCGGCACCACCTTGGCAAAGCCGTCGCCGCTCACCACCGCGTAGCCCTGCAAGCGCAGCGCGGAAGTCAGCAGGCTGAATGCCTGCGACTTGGTGACCGGTTTTTCCGACACCACGGTGAGCGTGCCTTTCACGCGCGGATCGATCACGAAGGTGATGTTGGTGTAGTGGCCGACCGCCTTGATCACCGATTCGATATCGGCGCCGACGAAGTTCAGCGCGGCGTCGTCCGCGGCGGCATGCGCCAGCGCAGGCAGCAACAGCGCGGCGGTCGGTGCGGCGCTGATCGCACAGCACAGCATCGCACCCGCGCTCAGGCGGCGCAGCGCAGGAAGGGATTGGCTAACGGACTGTTTTTTCATGGTCGGGCTTTATCTCAGTGGAACTCAGTGGAACTCTAATGCGATGACGTTGCGGTCACTACCTGGCTTGCGCTGGCCCAGCAAATTCAATAAATTGGCCAACGTCTGTTCGTATCCTTGTGCTGCCTCGGCCTGCCCGGAAAACTGCAGGCGGCCGTTGTTCAAGCTTCCCTGGCCGCTCAGCAGCAGCGGCCCCTTGACGGAACTGAGCGTCAATTGCGCCTGCTGGCCATGCCAGTCCAGCGCCATGTTGTAGCTGCCCAGCGGCCGGATCGATGACAGGCGTGAGGCCATGTCCGTCATCTCCAGCGTGGTGCGGCCTTCCACGCTGATCTGCTTATTGGCCAGCACCAGCTGCAAACCGGTCCACGACAGGCGCATGCTGCCGCTGGGCGCCAGCGTGTTCAGCGGCGCGCCCAGACCGGCCAGCCCTTCGGCCGGCAGCAGCAGCGCCGACGGACTCAGTTGCCATTGCGACCAGCTGCCGCGGAAGGTCACCGGCTGCGCCAGCGCCTGCGGGTTCTCCAGCTGCAGGTCGACCATGCCGACCAGCGCCAGCGGCGAAATCTTCCAGCTGAAGCGCCCCGGCAGCAGCGGCGTGACCGGGCTGTTATTGCCCGCCGCGCCGCCGACAAAGGCCGAACCGCGCCACAGCGTACCCTGCGCATCCCCCAGCGTCAAACGGCCGCCGGTGCGCGCCTCGACGATGGAGCCCAGCCACGCCGCCGGAAAGAATACCAGCAGCGTGAGGGCCATCGTCAGCGCGATGGTCAGCAGCCATAGCAAGGCGCGTTTCATCGGACTCCCTGGCGCAGCGTCAGCGAACCGTTCACCACGCCCGGCGTGTCCTGCGCGGTAAAGCTGGCGTCCACCACGGTGATGCGGCTTTCCACGCGGATGGCGTCCAGCCAGGCCACGATGCCGGGATACTGGGCGCCGGTGAACTGCAGCTTGGCGTATTCGCCGGTGACGTTGAGCGACTGCGGATTCAGGCCGCGCGCGGCCAGGCCCGCATTCAGGTTATCCCGCGTCATCGGCGTCGGCGCGATATCGTTCTGACCTTGCAGCGCCTGCGCCTCGCGCGCCATGTTCTGCATCTCGGCGGCCTGCTGGTGCAGTTCCGGCAGCGATTGATGCAGGGCTGCGCGGCCCGACAGTGCCGGGTCGATCAGCAGGCTATAGAACAGCCCCAGACCGACCACGATGCCGCCAATGCGCAGCAGCTTGCGTTCCTGCTCGGTGCGCACCTGCCAGAAGGCGTCGGCGCGGGCGCGCAGTTCCTGGATGGGATTCGGTTTGCTCATGATTTTCCTCCGGCCGCCGGCACGATCTTCCAGCTGCCTGGCGTCGGCTCCTGCAGGTCCAGCTTGCGGCCGGCCAGCGCGGAGCGCAGTTGCGCCACCGCCGCCGCGTCCACGGTATTCGGTTTGACCTTGACCACCAGCGCGCGGTCCTTGTACTCCAGCGTGGCGATGATGTCGCGGTTCGGCAGCATGCCCAGCGCCTCGCCAAAGCCGGCGCTCAGGGTGACAAATTCATCGGGGCCGGTCTGGCCACTATTGGCTTTGGCCAGGCGGATGTTGCGGCTCATCTGGTCGATCGGCGCCGCCACCAGCGGTTCTTTCGGATACACCGACTTGAAGGTTTGCGTCATCGATTGCGTCACCAGTTTGGCTTCGTTCTTGAGGCGCATCCATTCGATATTCAGACCCACTACGTTGACCGCCACCGCCAGCGCGGCGATGCGCAGCGGCCAGCGCCAGCGCTGCCAGGCGCGCGCCGAGGCGCCGCTGGCGCCCAAGGCTGGGGCCAGGTCCAGCCCCGCGCTGCGCGACGATGCCACCCAGTGCGCCCAGTGGTCTTCTTCCAGCGTCAGGTGCGGCACTTCCGCCGCCAGCGGCGCGAATTGCGCCATCTGCGCGGCGGGCAGATACAGCGTCACCGGCTGCTCGCCGGCCAGCGCGCGCAGGGTGTGCAACGCGGCTTGCGGCTGCGCCGGCAGCGTCAGGCCCAGGCCCTCGAACTGCGACTGGCGCAGCACCAGATCATAGCCGGCATCGCCCGGCAGCAGCGTGGCCGACACGGCGCCCGGCTGGAACGGCAGGCACAGTTGCGACGGCACCACCGACACCGCGTGCGCGCCCTGTGCCAGCAGCGCCTTGACCAGCACCTCCAGCCACGCGCGCTGCACCACGGCCACGGTGCGCAGGCCTTCGCTGTCTTCAGCGGTGGCGGCCAGCACGCAGTCGGCCGGATCGCCCAGCACTTGTTCTTCCACCAGCGCCGGCAAGGCGGCTTTCAGCTTGGCCGCTGACAGGGGCGGCGTTTTCACGCGCAGCAGCGTGGTGTCCGGGGCGGCCAGAAGCAACACCACGCGCCGCGCGGCAGTCACCATGTCCGCCAGGTTCCCCAGCGGCGACGCGCCTTGCTGCAACAGGTTGCCGCCATCTCCCACCAGCGCGAACGGGCAGCTCTGGGCCGCGCCGCTGTCGACGCTGGCCTTGGCCGGATAGCGGATAAATAATGTCGTCAAAGGATCTCGCTTTCGTTCATCGCTGTTTTAATATTCCCGTATCCATTCAACCCTGGTGATCGGCTGATTCTTCTGCCGCGACAACAAGGATTGCGTCTCCAGCGTGGCGCGGTCCAGCTTTACCCGGCTGTAGGCCAGGAAGTAATCGCTGCGCACTTCAAATTTCGACGTTATCTGCTTGCCGGTTATCTGCGGCAGCGAGCTAAAGCCGGCGGTGTCGTTGTAATACACCCGTGTTTTCACCACCGCCGCCGCATCCGACAAGGACAGCCCTGGCACCAGCGCTGCCATCACCTCGGCCGGCGCGGTATTGACATTGATCGCCGTACCGCCCACCGGCAGTATGATGACATAGTCGCGCAGCTGTTCAATGGCTTGCGGCGTAAAGCCGCTCACCGCCAGCAAATCTTCCACCCGCACCAGACCGATCGGCTGGGTGGTCGTGCTGGTGTTTTGCGCGCTGCTGGCGGTTTGCGCATCCGCCACCAGCTGCGCTACCCTGCGTGCCAGGCTGGAATCCAGCCGCAGATTGGTCAACAGGCGTTCGAAGACCTCCACCTCGGCCGGCACCGGCAGCTTGTTAGCGGCCAGATTGGCCAGATTGTAGCGTGCCTGCGCATCCGTCATGCGGCCGGACAGCGTGGCGTTGAAGTTCTCGCCCTGCAGGCGCTCGCGCTCCACATAATCGTCCAGCCGCGTCTCTTCCAGTGGCGTGGCCCACACACCATTGGCTATGGTTCGCTGCGACGAGTCTATCCAGTCCTGGTTCAGGATCAGCCGGCTCAGGTCCAGCGCCCCGCGCAGGATCCAGCGCGTTTGCAGTTGCAGGCGCTGGTTCTCCATCGAACGCACCTGCACCTGCTGCAGCCAGAACAAGCTGGTGACGATGGTCACCGCCAGGGTGGTCAGCAGCAGCGCCGTCACCACGGCCACGCCTTGTTGCCGCTTCAGCTTCACAGTGCCCCCAGCAGGAAGGCCTTCACCAGCGGGATCTCTCTCCCCTGCAGCGTCATCGACACTTCCAGCCCGGTCGGCAAGGTAGCGCCGCCGGTGGCGGCCGCGGTGGACACGCCCACCGCCGTGCGCCAGCCGCCGGAATTGGCGATCAGGGCGCCCGGCATCCAGAAGCGCATCACCATGTTTTGCACGCCCGACTGCAGCGCCACCGTTGCGCCAGGATCGGTATCGCTGAGCGCCGCCTGCCACAGGTTGTCGAGCTGCGTGAGTTCGCGCGTGGAAGCCGATTCACGCCGCGTCAGTACGCCGTCCACCACGCGGTAAGACACCACCTGCAGGCGGGTCGGCTGGTTCTCGCCCAGCACCGTGCGCACCAGCGTGATGCGATTGTCCTCCGCCTGCAGGAAGGCGCGGTTGCGCAGCAGCGCGCTGCCGGCCAGGTTTTCGCAGTCGCTCTGCATCTGCGCGAAGGCCAGTTGCAGGCCGCGCGTCTGCTCCATGCCGGTGGTCAGCGTTTCGCGCGAACGGACGATGCTATCGAGCCCGCGCCAGCCCAGCACCGCGATGATGGCCAGGATGGAAATCGCCAGCAGCAGCTCGATCAGCGTGAAACCACGAGTGCGCGAAGTCATGAGTTCAGCACCAATTGAACCAGCTTGATGATGCGGCGCTCGGGATGCGCAGCCTCATACACGCTGACTTCCACCCGGCGGAAGCGCGGATTCGGGCTGGCGATCACCTCTTCCTCGCACATCAGCTGCAGGTCGCCCTGCGGGCACTCGAAGGTTTGCTTGCCGATCGGCGGGAATACCTTGGACAGGCGCAGCTGCACCATCCGGTTCTCGGCCGACCAGGTGGCCATCATGTTGGCGCGCAGGCCGTTGCTGTTGGAGGTCAGACTGCCGACCGCACGCAGCGAGGCAATCAGCGCGGTGGCGACGATCATCAGCGCGACCAGCACTTCCAGCATGGTGAAACCGCGTTGGAATGATGGCCGCATCTCAGTCCACCGTGAAGTGACCGATGCCGTCGGCGCGGATGGCAACGCTGCCGCCATCGCTGGCGGTCATGGTCAGCACAAAGGGTTTATCAACCGGCTCGCGGCCGAAGATGATGCGCAAGGTGGGTTCCGGCAGCGGCGGCGCCGGGTCCAGCATCAGCGTCAGCGGCGCGTTCTTGAACTCGCGCTCGCGCAGCAGGTCGTCCTGCACCACCGGTTCCCATTGCTTGTTGTCGTTGCGGATCATGAAGCGGTAGTTGTCCGTGCCGGCTTCAAAAGCGATCTGCCGGTTGCGCACAATGGCTTCATCGCGCGCCAGTTGCAGCAGCAGCGCGATGCGTTTGGCGTCCTGCTGCATGGACTGCTTCTGGCCCGGCATGGCGTTAAGCGACACCAGTCCGAGGGTGATGCCCAAAATGACCATCACCACCAGCAGTTCAATCAGCGTGAAGCCACGCTCGCCGCGCATGATGAGCGATCAATTATCCCAGGAGCCGATGTCGGCATCATCGCCGGTGCCGCCTGGTTGTCCGTCCGCGCCATAGGAGAACACGTCGATCTCGCCCTTGATGCCCGGCGACAGATACTGGTACGGATTACCCCACGGGTCTTTCGGCATTTTTTCGACATAGCCGCCGGCCTTCCAGCCGTTGGCTGCCGGGCCGGCGGTCGGCTTCTCGATCAGCGCCTGCAGGCCCTGCTCGGTGGTCGGATAGCGCTGATTATCCAGCTTGTACAGCTTCAGCGCCTGCATGATGGTCGCGATATCGACCTTGGCGGCGGCCACCTTGGATTCGCCGGTACGGTTCAGCAGCTTGGGCACCACCAGCGCCGCCAGCACGCCCATGATGACCACGACCACCATGATTTCGATCAGCGTAAAGCCGCGTTGGGCACGAGTAGTAAACTTTTTCATAATGGGTAGCAAATTAAAATGAGTGCAGAGTATAAGGCGGAATCACGGCCCTTGCGACATTTGGCCGTGATTTATCCGCTTTCGCCCTTAAACAGCTCTTAATATGACGGTTTCTTTACAAGACCTTACGGTTTAGCGGTGTTTATGTGCGCTCGACTCAATGCGGGCGCGGGCGCCCTCGTTGCTGCCGCCATAAGCTGCCGCCACTGCGTTGGCGCTGCGGGTCACTTTCGGCACCTCGGCCACGAAGGGCGCGATGCCCAGCGCCGCATCGATTTCCTGCGGGTAGATCAGGAAGCCGCGCGTGATCACCGCCGATACCTTGCGCACATCCTCGATGTTCTGGGTCGGGTCGCCGTCCACCAGCACGATGTCGGCCAGCTTGCCCGGCGTGATGCTGCCGCGGTCATTGGTGGTGCGGGTGTAGCGCGCGCCGTTGCGGGTGGCCACCTGCAACGCCTGCGCCGGCGTCAGGCCAGCCTTGACCAGCAGCGCCAGCTCGGAATGCAGGGTGAAGCCCGGAATATCGTCGGTGCCGGCCACGATCGGCACGCCGGCCTTGTACATGATGCCGACGAACTGCACCATCTTGGCGTAGGACTTCTCGTAGCGCTTGAGCTGCGCGTCGCCGTCGATCTTCATGGTGCCGACCTTGAAGCCGCGCGCCACGTCCGGCGGCATGTGCGACGCCACCGAGGCATAGGGCTCGTTCATGTCGCCGTCGCGCTGCTTGAGGAAGGCGAAGGTGGCCAGCGTCGGGTCGATCGAAATCTGCTTTTTGGCCAGATACGACACAAAGTCCTTCACCGGCCTGGAATTGAAGTCCAGATCCGCCACTTTCTCGGCCGGCAGCACGAAACGGTTGAGGTTACGCGTCTCAGTATCCGGTTTGACCAGGAAATTCAGCAGCACCTGGTTGATGTGCTGGATCTCGTCGTAGCCGGCATCCAAGGCTTCCTGCGCGCGCAGGCCGGCCGGGATGTGGCCGGACACGCGCATGCCGCGGCTGTGCGCATAGGCCACCGTATCCTTCAGGATGGCTTTCGGGAAGGAGTTATAAATCTTCAGCTGCGGGTAGCCGCGCTCCGCGTACCAGTCGATGGCGTCCCTGGCTTCCTTCAGGTCCTTGATGACGAAACCGTTGTTGGCGCTGAACGGGCTTTCGCCTTCCAGGAAGCCGGCCGGCACCACCTGCGGCGCCAGCAGCTTGCCGGCGGCGGTTTCGTCCAGCATGGCCTGCAGCTGGGCGTTGTCGTTGCCCATGTCGCGCACGCTGGTGACGCCGGCCGACATGTTCAGCGCGCCGGACCAGCGGTCCACATGGCCGTGCAGGTCGAACAGACCAGGCAGCACGACGCGGTTGGCGGCGTCGATCACGTTGTCGGCATCGCGCACCGGCGAGCCGGCTGGCTGCACGGAGGTGATGCGGCCGCGCAGCACATAGATATCAGACGGCTTGCCGACGGTGGCTTTCTCGCTGTCGAAGATGCGCGCGTTGCGGATCACGGTCAGGCCGTTGAGGGGATGCTGCAGCCTGGCGGCGACGTCGGTCAGCATCTGCTGCTCGGCAGCCTTCTGCAGCTTGGTCAGGGTCGGCACGGCGGCCTGCCAGCCCTCTTCCATCATGCTGCCAAAGCCGGGAATGATCACCGCGAACAGGCGTGGCGACTCGCCCGAGGTGGCCCAGTAAAACGATGGCGACAGGCCGACGCCAGTCTGCGCCAGCAGCCGCACGGTCTGCTTCTGGCCGGTGGCGCTGGTGACTTCCACCCGATTCAGTTCGCGCTGCGACAGCGTGCCCGATGGCAGCAGCGGCAGTTTGCCGTCCGGATTCCTGGCCAGCGCCGCGATGGCGATCGACTCGACTTCAAAAGAGCTGTTCAGCGGCAGATAGGCGGCCGGGCCGCTGACGGTTTTCTCGCCCTGCTCCGAGGTCGATTTCCACTGCGCCTTATCGCCCTTGCGGCTGAACTGCTCATCCACCACCGCGCCAAAGGTGGAGTTACCTTTGACCGCGTATTCCGTCATGGTGCCGTCGGCGCCGAGGCGGAACTGCTCCGTCAGTTCAGGGCCGCGGCCATTGTCCTTGTACGTGAAGCTCACCTTGGTCAGGCCATCATCCAGACGCTCGACGATCTGCTGGCCGATCTGCTTGTTGGCGTTTTCGGAAATGATCAGGTATTTGGTGGTGGTGGCAGCGTGGGCGGCAAAGGCGGTGGCCAATGCCAGCGGCAGTACGGCAAGTCGTTTCTTCAGCAAGTGTTTCAGCAAGTTCGTTCTCCCTTTATTTTTTAGCGGCGCAGACCGGGCAGGCATCGTTGCGGCCGACGCCGATGCTGGTCCATTCCATGTGCAAGCCATCCAACATCAACAAACGCCCCGCCAGCGAACCGCCCACGCCCATCAGCAGCTTGAGCGCTTCGGCCGCCTGCATGGCGCCCACCACCCCCACCAGCGGCGCAAACACGCCCATGGTGGAACAGGCTACATCTTCAAACTTCTGATCCTGCGGGAACAGGCAGGAATAGCAGGGCTGCTGGCCGCCGCGCGGATCGAACACGCTGATCTGACCATCAAAGCGGATCACCGCGCCCGACACCAGCGGTGTATGCGCCGCCACGCACGCGCGGTTCACCGCGTGGCGGGTGGCGAAGTTGTCGGTGCAGTCGAGCACCACGTCGGCCGCCGCCACCAGATCGGCCAGGCGCGCATCGTCCACGCGTTCGATCAGCGCGGTGACGGCGATTTCCGGATTAATCTGCTGCAGCGTCAGGCGCGCCGATTCGGCCTTGGGCTGGCCCACGCGTTCGGTGGTGTGGGCGATCTGGCGCTGCAGGTTGGTCAGGTCGACCGCATCGTGATCGACCAGCGTGATGTGGCCGACGCCGGCCGAGGCCAGGTACATGGCGGCCGGCGAACCGAGGCCGCCGGCGCCGATCACCAGCGCGCGCGCATCGAGCAGCTTTTGCTGGCCCTCGATGCCGATTTCGTCGAGCAGGATGTGGCGCGAGTAGCGCAGCAATTGTGAGTCGTTCATCGTCTCTCTGCGGCGTTGGCGCGCATGGGTTTATTTGGGCTGGGTATTCGGCGGCGTATCCGGCTTGGTCTCGCCGACATCGTTGGCCGGCTTGGCATCGGCCTTGGACAGCTTGACCGGCAAACCCTTGAAGTGGTTCAGCGCCTGCGCCAGCTGGAAGTCGTCCTTGGAGCCGAATTCCACCGGCTTGGCTTTCTTGGCCAGCACCGCGATCGCCTGCTCCTCTTCCAGCGGATCGCGCTTGGTGATCTCGCCTTCCGGGTCCTTGTCGTTGCCGAGGTGTTTTTGCAGGTCCGCTTCGCGCACGCGCAGGCGGTTCAGACCATCGCCTTCCGCAGTTTCGTCGACCAGCAGGTCCGGCATGATGCCGCGCGCCTGGATGGCGCGGTTCTTCGGCGTGTAGTAGCGCGCGGTGGTCAGCTTGACGGCGGTATCGGCAGTCAGCTGGCGCAGAGTCTGCACCGAGCCTTTGCCAAAGGTCTGCTGACCCATGATGGTGGCGCGCTTGTAGTCCTGCAGCGCGCCGGCGACGATTTCCGAGGCCGAGGCGGAACCGGCATTCACCAGCACCACCATCGGCACATCCTTCAGCGCGGCCGGCAGCTTGGCCAGCGGGTCGGTCTTGGCGCGCGGCGCGTAGAATTCCTGGCGGCCGTAGAAGGTCTCCTTGGAGGCCAGCAGCTGGCCGTTGGTGGAGACGATCACGGAATCCTTGGGCAGGAAGGCGGCCGAGACGCCGATCGCGCCCGGCACCACGCCGCCCGGATCGTTGCGCAGGTCCAGCACCAGGCCCTTGATGTTGGGGTCCTGGTGGTACAGGGCGGTGATTTTTTTCGCCATGTCGTCGACGGTCGGTTCCTGGAACTGCGAGATGCGCACCCACGCATACCCCGGCTCGATGATCCTGGCCTTCACACTCTGCACGCGGATCTCTTCGCGCACGATGTTGAAGATCAGCGGCTTGTCCTCGTCCTTGCGGCTGATGGTGACGCTGACCTTGGAGCGCGGCTCGCCGCGCATCTTTTTCACCGATTCATCCAGCGACATGCCTTTGATCAGCGTGCCGTCGATGCGGGTAATGACGTCGCCGGCCTTGATGCCGGCCTTGAAGGCAGGCGTGTCCTCGATCGGCGACACCACCTTGATGTAGCCGTCTTCCAGCCCGACCTCCACGCCGATGCCGACAAATTTGCCGGCCACGGTCTCGCGCATTTCGCGGAAGGCTTTTTTATCGAGGTAGACCGAGTGCGGGTCGAGCGAGGACACCATGCCGGAAATGGCTTCGGTCAGCAGCTTCTTGTCGTCGACGCTTTCAACGTAGTCGGTCTTGATCAGGCCAAACACGTCGGACAGCTGGCGCAGTTCTTCCAGCGGCAGCGGTGAGCCGCTGACTTTTTGCGCGATGGCGGAAAACTGGAAGGAGGCGGCAACACCAGCCACCATACCGAGGCCGATCAGGCCGATGCTCTTGACTTTGTTGCCCATTTTTTCCGCGAACCTTAAAACTTGACCCAGCCAGCCGGATCGAATGCTGCGCCCTGATGGCGAAGTTCAAAGTATAGCCCCGATTCCTCGTTGCCGCCGCTGTTACCCGCGCTGGCAATGGGGTCGCCGGCCTTGACGATGTCGCCGGCCCGCTTGAGCAGGGATTGGTTGTTGCCGTAAATACTCATGTACTGGCCGCCGTGATCGACGATGATCAGGTTGCCGAAGCCGCGCAGCCAGTCGGCAAACACCACGCGGCCGCCGGCCACGGCGTGCACGTCGGCGCCCTCGGCGGTACGGATGAACACACCTTTCCAGCTGGGGCCGTCGCCGCGCTTGGCGCCGAACCTGGCGGCCACCTTGCCGGCCACCGGCGCCCGCAGCTGGCCTTTCAGGCTGGCAAACGCGCCGGCCGGCGCGGCGGGCGCCAGCGCGATGTCGGCGGCCTTGGCTGGCGGCGGCGTGTCTTCCTGCGCCGCATCCGTCCCGGCAGGTCGTCCGGCGCCAGCGGCTCCAGTGGCGGCGCCAGCGGCGCCCGGCCGCGCCGCAGCCACTTTCGGCTCGTCGGCATCGATCGCATCGGCCGGGTTCGGGGCCGGCTTGATGGTGCCGGACTTGCTGCTATTGTTGTTGGCTTTGGCCAGGCGCTGGCGTTCCGCTTCGGCGGCCTTGGCCTTGGCCAGCGCGCGCGCTTCGGCTTCCGCCCTGGCCTTGGCAGCCGCCTTGGCTGCCGCCACCTGTTCCTGGCGTTTCTTCTCGGCCGCGGCCGCAGCGGCCTGTTCGGCAATCAGCTTGTTCAGCTTGTCGACCAGGCCGGTCATGCGCTGCTCGTCGCGCTCCAGGTTGCCCGCTTCCTTGCGCTGCGCCACCAGTTTCTTCGACAAGGTGGACAACAGGGCGGCGCGGCGCGCCTTCTCCTGCTCCAGCTTGGCTTTTTGCTGCAACTGTTCCTGCGCGATTTCTTCCAGCTCGTCCTTGGCGTTCTGCGCCTGCTCCTGGTTGACCTCGACGGCCTTGAGGTTGGCGCGCAGCGCTTCCAGCAGCCGCGCCTGCGCCTGCGACACATAGGCCAGCATTTGCAGATCGCGGTTGATGCGGTTGGGATTGTCGCCGGACAACAGCAACTTGATGCGGTCTTCATTGCCCGCCACGTACTGCTCGCGCAGCAACTTGGCCAGCTGCTGCTTCTGCTGGGCGACGGTGGCCGCCAGCTTGTCGTGCTCGGCCGACAGCTGTTGCAGCTTGAGGTTGGTATCGCCCTGCTCCTGCTGCAGGTCGCGCAGCGCGCGGTTGGCGTCCGAGATCGCCTGTTCCGATTCGGCCAGGGTATCGGCCGCGTCATCCTTGGCGCTCTCGGTCTTGCTGATGTCCTTCTTCAGCGCGGACAGCTTTTGCTGCACGCCGGCGCGTTCAGCCTCGGCAGCAGCTTTCTGTTTGCTGCGCTCGGTCATCTTGCCGAACGGCGCCGCCGCCGTGGCATGCCACGGCCCAAGCGACAACATCAGCAGCCAGGCTGCTGCGTGGCGGTACGAAGAAGACAAATTACTTGGCCTTGCCCTGGTTGGCCACGGCAGCCTGGGCGGCGGCAATGGCGGCGGCGTCACCCAGGTAGTAGTGACGGATCGGTTTCAGGTTCTCGTCCAGCTCGTACACCAGCGGGGTGCCGTTCGGAATGTTCAAGCCGACGATGTCGCTGTCGCTGATGCCGTCCAGCATCTTGATCAGCGCGCGCAGGCTGTTGCCGTGGGCCGAGATGATGATTTTCTTGCCGGCCTTGATGGCGGGGGCGATTTCCTCGTCCCACACCGGCACCACGCGCGCCACGGTGTCTTTCAGGCATTCGGTCAGCGGGATCTGCGCTTTCGACAGGCCGGCGTAACGCGGATCGTTGAACGAGGCGCGGTCATCGGTCGGCTCCAGCGCCGGCGGCGGGGTGTCGTAGCTGCGGCGCCAAACGAGCACTTGCTCGTCGCCGTACTTGGCGGCGGTCTCGCCCTTGTCCAGCCCCTGCAGGGCGCCGTAGTGGCGCTCGTTCAGGCGCCAGTCGTTCTTGATTGGCAGATACATCATGTCCATTTCGTCCAGCGCCAGCCACAGCGTGCGCACCGCGCGCTTCAGCACCGAGGTGTAAGCCAGATCGAAGGTATAGCCGCCATCCTTCAGCAGCTTGCCGGCCTGTTTGGCTTCATTGATGCCTTTTTCGGTCAGGTCGACGTCGGTCCAGCCGGTGAAGCGGTTCGACAGGTTCCAGGTGGATTCGCCATGGCGCATGAAAACGATTTTGTACATGTGGACTATCTTTTCAGGAAAAGTTGGAAAACCGGTGCTTTGAATGCTGTTACAGCTTCTATTTTATAATGCGCGGATTAAGTTCAACCATTGGATTCCTGTGAAATTCTTCATTGACAATATTTTTCTGATTGCCATCGTGCTGGTTTCCGGCGGCGCCCTGCTGTGGCCATCCCTTACCGTGCGCGGCAAGCGCGGCAGCCCGCAAGACATTACTATGTTGATTAATCGCGGTAAAGCCACCATCTTGGACGTACGCGATGCCAAGGATTATGCCGAAGGCCACTTGCCTGACGCCAAGAATATCCCGCTGGCCGACCTCGACAAGCGTCTGGCGGAACTGGACAAGTTCAAGAACCGCAGCCTGATCGTGGTGGGCAAGAGCGATGCGCGCGGCTCGGCCGCCGCGGCCAAGCTGGGCAAAGCCGGCTTTGCCGACGTGGTCAACCTGGAAGGTGGCGTTGCCGCATGGCAAAAAGCCGGCCTGCCGCTGGCCAAATAACTGGGAGGAAAGCAAGATGACTGCCGAAGTGATCATGTACACCACCGCCGTCTGCCCCTACTGCATCCGCGCCGAGCGCCTGCTGGAAGCCAAGGGCGTCACCGGCCTGAAAAAGATCCGCGTGGATCTGGACCCGGAACAACGGATTACGATGATGCAAAAGACCGGCCGCCGCACCGTGCCGCAAATCTACATCGGTGACACCCACGTGGGTGGTTTCGACGATTTGTATGCGCTGGATCAAGCGGGCGGCTTGTCGCCCTTGTTAAATGGCTAATGCCCCCCAAATACAACGTGCGGCAGGTGGAAAGCCTTTAAAACCATAATGGTTTTGATACAATTGCCTTCGCGTTTGATTTGAGCTGTCTTCTAGCCATACCAAGCAAACATCATCCCGGGCGGCCGGTGCTGCCCGTTTTCACTATAACGAAAGCGTTCCATGTCTGAAGAAAATCTGCAACCAGTATTCCAAATCCAACGCGTCTACCTGAAAGATCTGTCGCTGGAACAACCTAACTCGCCGGCGATCTTCCTGGAACAGGAAGCCCCGACCATCGAAGTGGCCCTGGACGTTGGCGCTGAGCCGCTGGCCGATGGCATCTTCGAATCGACCGTCACCATCACCGTGACCGCCAAAGTCAAAGACAAGGTCGCTTTCCTGGTAGAAGGCAAGCAAGCTGGTATCTTTGAAGCGCGCAACATTCCAGCCGAACAGCTGGACCCGCTGCTGGGCATCGGCTGCCCGAACATCGTGTACCCATACCTGCGTTCGAACATTGCTGACGTGATCACCCGTGCCGGTTTCCCACCAGTGCACCTGGCGGAAATCAACTTCGAAGTGTTCTACCAGCAGCGTCAACAAGCGATCGCTGAAGCAGCCGCTGCTGCCCCAGCCGCTGACGCCACCCACTAAGCAGCATTAGCAACATCGCCGCCGCCGGACGCTCGTCCGGCGGCAGTTTCCCCGTTTCAAGGCACACCATGACATTTCCCCGTTTGATCGCTGCGCTGACCATGATGCTGGCCGCTGCCGGCAGCCAGGCCTACGACTTCAAAACGGTAGGCGCCAATCCCGTCATCCTGTACGACGCGCCATCGACCAAGGGCGGCAAGCTGTTTGTCGTGCCGCGCGGCGCCCCGCTGGAAGTGGTGCTGGCCTACGGCGAATGGCTGAAAGTGCGCGACGTCAATGGCGAACTGGCGTGGACCGAGGCCAAAGGCCTGAGCGCCAAGCGCAACGTCATCGTCAAAACCCCCAACCTGAAAATCCGCGCCACCCCGGATGACGCGGCCACCGCCGTGTTCACCGCCGACAAAGGCGTGCTGCTGGAGCTGAGCGAAGTGGCGGCCGGCGGCTGGCTCAAGGTGCGCCACCGCGACGGCCTGATCGGTTACGTCAAGACTTCGGAAGTCTGGGGCATATAATTGCCGTAGCGGCGCCTTCCCACGCGCCGGATGAGATCCCATGCAAGATAAGACTAGCAAACATGCGGGCGCTGCCCGCAAGGTGAGCGTGCTCGGCGCTGGTGCCTGGGGCACGGCCGTGGCCATGGCGCTGGCCCAGCGTCACGACGTGCTGCTGTGGGGTCGCAATGCCGGCGCCCTGCAGGCGATGGCGGCGGCGCGCGAAAACAGCTACCTGCCCGGCTATCCTTTCCCCGATCGCTTGCAGGTTGCCAGTGACTTTGAGGCGGCGCTGGCCCATGTGGCCGCGCCGGGCAGCCTGCTGATCGCGGCCTGCCCGGTGGCCGGCCTGCGGCCGCTGCTGCAATCGCTCCAGGGTCGCGCCATTCCCAATATCGTCTGGCTGTGCAAAGGCTTTGAATATGACACCGGCCTGCTGCCGCACCAGATCGTGCGCGCAGTACTGGGCGATACGGTGGCTGGCGGCGCGCTGTCCGGGCCATCGTTTGCGCAGGAAGTGGCCAAGGGCCTGCCGTGTGCGCTGACCATCGCCTCCGCCTCGGCCGAACTGCGCGCCTGCGTGGTTGAAACCGCGCACGGCGGCAATATGCGCGTGTACTCCAGCGAAGACCTGGTCGGGGTGGAAGTCGGCGGCGCGGTGAAAAACATCCTGGCCATTGCCACCGGCGCGGCCGACGGCCTGGGCCTGGGCCTGAATGCGCGCGCGGCCCTGATCACGCGCGGGCTGGCGGAAATCACCCGTCTGGGCGTGGCCCTGGGCGGCCAGACCGAAACCTTCATGGGCCTGACCGGCATGGGCGACCTGATTCTGACCTGCACCGGCGACCTTTCGCGCAACCGCCGCGTCGGCCTCGGGCTGGCGCAGGGCAAGGCGCTGGATGTGATCGTGCAGGAGCTGGGCCATGTGGCCGAAGGCGTACCGTGCGCCAAAGCCGTGCGCGAACTGGCGGCGAAACTGGGCGTGGAGATGCCGATCACCAACGCCGTGGCCGGCGTCCTGTTCGACGGCGACCAGCCGCAGGCCATGGTCGCGCGCCTGCTGTCGCGCGACCCGCGCGACGAGTAACTCCGGGGTCAGGTCCGCCATTTCTACACGGCCTCAACCGCTTAGCGGTTGAGGCCGTGTAGAAATGGCGGACCTGACCCCGGAGTTTTACTCTTCGGCCGGCTCATCCTTTGCCTCGCGCATCCACTGCACCAGCGGGTAAGCGTCCTTCAGGCCTGCCGCCAGCATCGGCACCAGCTTTTCCGGCAGGTTCAGCGGCAGGTCGATCTCGGTCCAGACAAAGAAGCTCTTCAGCTTGATGTACTCGATGTGCTCGTGCTCCGGGTCAAAGCCTTTCGGCGGACGCTGCAGCTTGCCTTCGTTCTGGATGTCGCCATAGGTGGCCACCAGCTTCTTGTTCTTCAGTACCTTGCGGAAGCCGGCCGCGTCCTCGACCATGTGCTGGCGCAGCGCTTTCAGGCGGTGCGGCGGCGGCATGTATTCGCCGGCGCCAAACAGCAGCTTGCCATTGCCATCGATTTGCATGTAGTAGGTCGGCCCGCCAGCCTTGCTCGGACGGCGCATGTCGTTCGGCGCCACCGCCGCCGAGAAACGCGTCTTGTACGGGCTCTTGTCATGCGCAAAGCGCACGTCACGGTTGATGCGGAACATGGCTTTCTTCGGATTGCTGAACTTGACCTGCGCATCGAACTTGCCCAGCTCCGCAATCATTTCCGTCACCACCTGCAGGAATTCCTCGCGCAGGATGTCGTAACGCGGTTTGTTCATGATGAACCAGGGACGGTTGTTGTTGTCCGCCAGTTCTCGCAGGTATTGGGTCAGGTCGCGCAGGTGCATGGGGTTCCTTATTTGGCGTTGGACGGGCGCTTGCCAACGGTGACGTCCAGCGTGGTCTCGCGGTTTTTCCGCAGGACCGACATTTTAGCTTTTTCGCCGGGAACCAGCTGAGCGATGAGGTTGAGCATGCTGTTGGTGTCGGCCACCGGCTTGCCATCCACCGACAACAGGATGTCGCCCGGCTTGATGCCGCCCTTGTCGGCCGGGCCGTTGCGCACCACGCCGGCAATGATGGCGCCGCTCTGGCGCTGCAGGCCGAAGCTGGCCGCCAGCTCGGGCGTGATTTCCTGGCTTTCCACACCAATCCAGCCGCGCACCACGTGGCCGGACTTGATGATGGCTTCCATCACCGATTTGGCGGTCGAGACCGGAATCGCAAAACCGATGCCGACCGAGCCGCCGGTCTGCGAATAAATCGCCGAATTGATGCCCAGCAGGTTGCCGCTGGCATCCACCAGCGCCCCGCCCGAGTTGCCGAAGTTGATCGCCGCGTCGGTCTGGATGAAGTTCTCGAAATGGTTGATGTGCAGGTTGTTGCGGCCCAGCGCGGAGATGATGCCCATGGTCACGGTCTGACCGACGCCAAACGGGTTGCCGATGGCCAGCACCACATCGCCCACCTGCGCCTGCTCGGCCTGGCCCAGCACAATCACCGGCAGCTTGTCGAGGTTGATCTTGATGACGGCCAGGTCGGTCTCCGGATCGGTGCCGACCAGCTTGGCGGCAGCCTTGCGGCCATCGGTCAGCACCACCTCGATTTCATCGGCCGCCTCCACCACGTGGTTGTTGGTCAGGATGTAGCCCTGGGCCGAGACGATCACGCCCGAGCCGAGGCTGGACTCGTCGTCGCTGTCCTCGTCGCGGTCGCCAAAGAATTTCTTGAAGAAGGGATCGCGCAGCAGCGGATGCTTGCCGCGCTTGGGCTTCTTGCTGGTGATGATGTTGACCACCGCCGGCATGGCGCGCGCGGCCGCCGCGCGGTAGGAACCGCCGGCCGACGCCGGCGGCTTGGACGGTCCGGCCTCCAGCATGGCGGCCGGATGCTCGACGCTGCCCATTTGCTGCACGCGCACCGGCGGCGGGCGCTCGCGGCCCACCGCCACATAGACAAAATACAGTGCCAATACGACGGTCACCGTTTGCGCAAACAATAACCACAGTCGTCGCATCGCAGTCCAGCCTGCCGCCTGGGCGGCGGCCTTGAATTATTTTTTGAGGGAGTCGCGGATTTCGCGCAGCAGCACGATATCTTCCGGGGTCGGTGGCGGCGGTTCCGCGGCGGCGGCGGCCGCTTCCTGCTTGTGGCCCAGGTTGCGCGCCTTGTTCATCAGACGCACCATCTGGAAGATCACAAACGCCAGGATGATAAAGTTCAGCAGGATGGTAGCAAAATTCCCGTAGGCGAACACCGCGCCCAGTTTCTTGGCTTCCGCCAGGCTCAGGTTGGCCGCCTGGCCATTGAGCGGGATGTAATAGTTGGCGAAGTCCAGGCCGCCAAACAGCTTGCCGATCGGCGGCATGATGATGTCGGCCACCAGCGAATCGACAATCTTGCCGAAGGCGCCGCCGATGATCACGCCGACCGCCAGGTCGACCACATTGCCCTTCATCGCGAATTCTTTGAATTCCTGCATCATTGCCATATTTTTATCCTCGCTGTGTGGTCAATTGTGAACAAAACTGCGCTTGGATCATACTATTTTTTCAATTGGATTCCAAACACGCTTGCCGTTTACGCATTTGCAAGCCGAATTACGCTATAAATTGACCTACATCAATTTCTGCTCCCAGTCCTCCCCCCTATCATCGCTCGGGGGCGGTGCACAGACTGCTGAATCTTGGGGATCGAGCAACGTTGGTGTTTTTAATTGCATCATGCATACCTTATAATGTAAGGTTGCTGGATTTCGTGCTTTATCCAAGTTGTCAGCTTTCAGGTTTGTACACAGTTCTCAAGATTTTGTTCGCACTTTGACTGATTGGGGTTTGTATGAGTAACGAAAAGCAGGTCGATTCAGGCCGTCGCGGATTGCTGGTCGCGACTGGCGCTGCTGGCGGGGTCGTAGGTCTGTCCACCGCGGGCGCATTAGTAAGCACCTTCCAGCCGTCCGAGCGCGCCAAGGCGGCCGGCGCGCCGGTCGAAGTGGATATCTCCACGCTCAACCCCGGTGAGATGAAAACCGTGGAATGGCGCGGCAAGCCGGTCTGGATCCTCAAGCGCACGCCCGAAATGGTGGCGTCGCTGAAAAAAACCGACGGCAAAGTGGCCGACGCCGAATCCAAGCGCAACCCCGACGAATTCACCCCCGAATACGCCCGTAACGAATGGCGCTCGCGCAAGCCGGAACTGCTGGTCGCGGTCGGCATCTGTACCCATTTGGGCTGTTCGCCTTCCTCGAAATTTACCCCCGGCCCGCAGCCCTCGCTGCCGGACGACTGGGAGGGCGGTTTCCTCTGCCCTTGCCACGGCTCGACCTTCGACATGGCCGGCCGCGTGTTCAAGAACAAGCCGGCGCCGGACAACCTGCAGGTTCCGCGCTATATGTACCTGAGCGACACCAAGCTGGTCATTGGTAAAGACGAGAAAGGCGAGGCATAACCATGGGGGCATTCAAGGAGACCAAATTCCCGGCCGACGCACCGGCCGCACAAAAAGCACTGGGCTGGGTCGACGACCGCTTCCCGCTCTCCAAGCTGTGGAATGATCAATGGGGCAAATACTACGCCCCGAAAAACTTCAATTTCTGGTACATCTTCGGCTCGCTGGCCATGCTGGTGCTGGTGCTGCAGATCGTCACCGGCATTTTCCTGACCATGCACTACAAGCCGGACGCCAACCTGGCCTTCGGTTCGGTGGAATACATCATGCGCGAAGTGCCGTGGGGCTGGCTGGTGCGCTATATGCACTCGACCGGCGCCTCGGCGTTCTTCATCATCGTCTACCTGCACATGACGCGCGGCCTGCTGTACGGCTCCTACCGCAAACCGCGCGAGCTGATCTGGCTGTTCGGCTTTGCCATCTTCCTGTGCCTGATGGCGGAAGCCTTCTTCGGCTACCTGCTGCCATGGGGCCAGATGTCGTACTGGGGCGCCCAGGTGATCGTCAACCTGTTTGGCGCCATCCCGCTGATCGGCCCCGACCTGTCGCTGTGGATCCGCGGCGACTACGTGGTGTCGGACGCCACCCTGAACCGCTTCTTCGCGTTCCACGTGATCGCCATTCCGCTGGTGCTGCTGGGCCTGGTGGCGGCGCACCTGATCGCGCTGCACGAAGTCGGCTCCAGCAACCCGGACGGCATCGAAGTGAAGGAAAACCTCGGTCCGGACGGCCACCCGGTCGACTCCATCCCGTCGCACCCGTACTACACGGTGCACGACCTGTTTGGCGTGTCGGTGTTCCTGACCATCTTCAGCGCGGTGGTGTTCTTCGCGCCGGAAATGGGCGGCTACTTCCTGGAGTACAACAACTTCCTGCCGGGCGATTCGCTGAAAACCCCGTTGCACATCGCCCCGACCTGGTACTTCACCGCCTTCTACTCGGTGCTGCGCGCCACCACCGCCGACTTCATGTGGGTGCTGATGTTCTTCGTGGCCGCCTACGTGGTGTTCATCTGGCTCAAGTCGCGCCTGTCGACCGCGGTCAAGACCACCATTGCCGTGGTGGCGCTGCTGGCCATCATCGGCATGCTGCCGCAGATCCTGGATGCGAAATTCTGGGGCGTGGTGTTCTTCGGTTCCTCGGTGGTGATCCTGGCCTTCCTGCCGTGGCTGGACAAATCGCCGGTGAAATCGATCCGCTACCGCCCGACCTGGCACAAATACGTGTACGCCGTGTTCTTCATCTCGTTCCTGACGCTGGGCTACCTCGGTACCCTGGCGCCGACCGAGGGCCGTACCATCGTCTCGCAAGTGTGCACCCTGCTGTACTTTAGCTTCTTCCTGTTCATGCCATGGTGGAGCGCCATGGGCACGTTCAAGAAGGTTCCGGACCGCGTGGTTTACCACGGCCATTGATAAAGTACTCAAAAGGACAACAGATGAACTTCCCGAAACGATTGCTTGCTATTTTGGCATTGTTACCCGGTCTGGCGCTGGCCAGCGAGGGTGGAATCGCGCTTGACAAAGCGCCGGACCGCTCAAATAACATGGCAGCGCTGCAGCATGGCGCCAAACTGTTCGTAAATTACTGCCTGAACTGTCATAATGCGTCCTCCATGCGCTACAACCGCCTGAAAGACCTGGGCTTGAGCGAGGAGCAGATCAAGGCCAATCTGCTGTTTACCGGTGACAAGGTGGGCGAAATGATGACCACCACCATGAATCCAAAGGATGCGAAAGCATGGTTTGGCGTGGTGCCGCCGGATTTATCGGTGATTCAGCGCGCGAAAGCGTCTGGCGCCGGCACCGGCAGTGATTATTTGTACACCTACCTGCGCAGCTTCTACAAGGACGATACCCGGCCGACCGGCTGGAACAACCGCCTGGTGGAAAACGTGGCGATGCCGCATGTGCTGTGGGAATTGCAAGGGGTCCAAAAAATCACCACCAAGGAAGTGGAAGACCCGCACGAGCACGGCAAAATGCTGCATCAGTTTGCTGGCTATGAGCAGGTCGCACCAGGTAAACTGGACAAATTGGAATATGACACTGCCGTGGCCGACCTGGTGGGCTACATGGAGTGGATGGCGGAGCCTGCTGCGCAGACCCGCAAAAAACTGGGCGTCGTGGTCGTGTTGTTCATGACCTTGTTCGCCTTCCTGGCATGGCGCTTGAATGCGTCGTTCTGGAAAGAAGTGAAATAGTCGAGAGCGCCGGCTGGCCGGCGCTTGTTTTGCGATGCCCGCGTTTGGCGGGCGATCGATCCGGGTGAGCCGTTCGCGGTCTCGCCCTGTTTGTTCTTCTAAGGAACTAGAAAAAATGATGGTTCTCTACTCGGGTACGACCTGCCCATTCTCGCAACGCTGCCGCCTGGTCCTGTTTGAAAAAGGCATGGACTTTGAAGTGCGCGATGTCGACTTGTTCAACAAGCCGGAAGATATCTCGACCATGAATCCGTATGGTCAGGTGCCGATCCTGGTGGAACGCGAATTGATCTTGTACGAATCGAACATCATCAATGAATACATCGACGAACGCTTCCCGCATCCGCAGCTGATGCCGGCCGATCCGCTGATGCGCGCGCGTGCGCGCCTGATGCTGTTCAACTTTGAAAAAGAACTGTTTGTGCACGTGCATACGCTGGAAAGCGAGCGCGCCAAGGGCAACGACAAGAGCCACGACAAGGCGCGCGCGGAAATCCGCGACCGCCTGACCACGCTGGCGCCGCTGTTCCTGAAAAACAAATACATGTTGGGCGACGAGTTCTCCATGCTGGACGTGGCGGTGGCCCCGCTGCTGTGGCGCCTGGACCACTACGGCATCGAACTGTCGAAGACCGCCGCGCCGCTGATGAAGTACGCCGAGCGCATCTTCTCGCGTCCGGCCTACATCGAAGCGCTGACGCCGTCGGAAAAGGTGATGCGCCGTTAATGGTTCATTGAAGCACTACGGCGCGCCGGCTGCGGCTGGCGCGCCATGTTCTACCGCAGTCTGGAAGACCCATGTCTGAAATCTCAACCAAGCCCTACCTGCTGCGCGCCATCTACGAATGGTGCACGGACAGCGGCTACACCCCTTATCTCGCCGTCAAAGTCGACGCCGCCACCACGGTGCCGATGGAATACGTGAAAAAAGGCGAAATCGTGCTCAACATCAGCTTCGGCGCCACCTCGGGCCTGAAGATGGACAACGACAGCATCCGCTTCCACGCCCGCTTTGGCGGTGTCTCGCGTGAAATCTTCATCCCGGTCAACAACGTTATGGCCATCTACGCCAACGAAAATGGCCAGGGCATGGCGTTTGAACCGCAACTGGGCCAACCGCCGGCACCCGCGCCGGAACCGGACGAAGCGCCGGCCGCCCCGGTCTTGTCGGCCGTGCCACCGGCCGCCAGCGACGCCAAAACTGAAGCGCCACCACCGCCCGGCGACGATACCGACCCACCCAAAAAGGGCGGACGCCCCACCCTTACGCGTATTAAATAGCGTATAATTCGCCCCGTAAAAGTTACGCCGGCTTAGCTCATTTGGTAGAGCAGTTGATTTGTAATCATCAGGTGGCCAGTTCGAAACCGGCAGCCGGCACCAGAAATAGATAGAAAAATCAAAGGGTTACAGGCTTTCGCTTGTAACCCTTTTTTCTTTCCTGCCTCGTTCGGCAGAATTTGTACCCCACTTGTACCCCACTTTCATCAACACATCACAAATATTGACCAGTGTTGATTGCAGCGTAGGCTGACCTGACTACAAACCGCCTCAGCAAACAAGGCCGCCACAGTCGTTCCCAGCGCTGTTGCTATCTTCACCAACGTCAGTGCGGCCGGGTTGCAGAGGAAAGCAACGCAATTCACCAATTTTATCGCTACCTAAAGTATGGCGACAATGGACAAACCAGCGAATGTGAAAACGTATATAGCTAAACAGGCAATCCAGCCTCCGGATAGAGACACGGAAACAACATGCCAAGTGCATCAAGAGGAAGTCCGATACGAACAGGGCCGTATGGCGTATCGCTCACCAGCAGCCCAGTCGCTAGCAGTTTCGATAGTAGCGACCGGGCATTGCGCTCGCGCAACCCGGTTAACTGTGCAAACTCGCTGCGGGTCACTGGACCGAGCCCGAAAATGTGTACCAAAGGCAGAATGGCCTCTCGTCTCATCCCCTTGTCCTGTGTAGACCGGAAGATGACCAGCGCCTCGATCCGCTGCTTGATGCCGTCCAGCGCCAGCATCCTCGACATATACGTCACTTGGTCCTCACACACACCAAGGAAATACTGCACCCACTCTAACAAACCTTGAGCGCTGAGGTTGCCCCGTCCATCCAGATCGCCGCGCCTCGGCGAATCGGCGTTATGCAAGGCGGCATAGTAAGCCTCAGTGGAGCGTGCCAGCCCCCGGCTCGGCGACCACAGGCCTTCCGATAGTTTCCACAGCGCACAGTGGCTTTGCAGCCGAGTGGCCCGGCCATTCCCGTCCAGGAACGGATGAACCCAGGCCACGCGATGATAAGTACAAGCAGCGTGGATCAACACCCGCTCCCAACCGCGAGCACCACCAAACACCTGATCCAGCCGCTGGAGGAACGCCGGCAAGGATGCGGACGTGGGTGGAACATGCCGGCCCACCTGCACGTCGCGCGTACGGATCTGGCCAGGCACAATCACTTCGCCATCGTCCGAAACACGATCGTCTGGTGCCAGGCGCTCATACAGCGCCCGGTGCGCATCAATTAGAAAGGCTGAGCGAAGCGCTCCGTCATCGTTTGCCAATCCCTCCAGTTCCTTTTCCGCCTCGATATGCGCCAGCGCGATGCGCTGCAGGCGCGCTTCGTCAGGCCTGTCGGAAAAATCATTGTGCAACGCACGCTCGATATTGCGCGGATGGGTGCTCTGCCCTTCTATCCTGTTGCTGTAGAAGGAATTCATCTGCCGCACTAGCTCGCGCAGGGTCGCCCTAGTGGTTGCGTGGGTAGCTGCCGACAGCTTCACAGAAGTCGTGACAATGCGCTCGCTCAGCGGAATCACTGTTTCCAGTTGCCGCTCACTCAGCAAGATTGGTTCGAATTGATGGGGCGAGCTGTACATTTTTTGCCGCTTTATTTGCCGGTTTCCTTAGTCAACAAGCTTTTGCTTATAATAGTTTTTTTATAAAAAGATGAAAATTCTGCAGATACTTTCTGCCGCTTTCATTGCCGCTTGCGCATAACGCCGCACCCGCAGACTTGCCGCTATTTCGCCGTATGCCGCTCAACCCACGCAATCGCCTCGCGCGCCTTATAAAGTGCTTGGGCCCGGTTCACGCCCCTCGCAGGGATTCCGTTGAGTATTGCAAAAAAATCTCGCCGGTACTTCACCGTTTGCAGGAAGACGCCACCTCCGGACTAATGCGCACAGGGATGTGCGGAACTGTTGCGAGTCATGTTGGCTTAATCATCGCCCCAACGCAGTCGCGCCCGACAGCAGCGAGCAGCTGATGGGGCGCGATGCCGTCAGTTCTGAAATGCTGCGCAAGCCGTCGCCGGATACCATCACTGTCGGGTAGCAGGTTGTCGAAATAGTTCTGCACCACCGCCCCGCGATACGGCGCATTCCCCGGCTGGCTCATGGCTGACAAAAAAATCATCGATGAGTCTTCTCCAATTTCCAAAAACCGCCGCAACGGTCTGATTCGTTGCCAGGTGTGGACCGACGGGAACGGGAAAGTCACTCGTTACAATCTGGCGTATATTAATCATAGCTTGCAGCACCAGGACAATGGCCGCGTAGTTGGTTACGACAATCACCATGTTCATCACGGCACCATATGGGCAAAGTCGAGGTCGTTACTTACACGAGTTGATGACATCCAAAAGCACTTCGAGCGCGATTGGACGATGTTTTTGGAGCAATGCCAATCCCTGAGTCAAGCAGCATCAGTTTCGAAGATCCGGAGGACTTGCTAGACCTGCTGCGCAATGACAATTTAGCCCTGTTCCGCGCCATCAAGGAGCGGCCCGATACCGTCACCGCACTTGCAGCGCGCCTACAGCGTGAGCGGGACGCTGTTCAACGGGACATTCTTCATTTCGAGAGACTGGGAATCGTGAAAATCAAGCGCCATCGGACAGGTGCTGAACACGTCCAGCTCACCGCATCAAAATTCAGGCTGGAAGCCGATATCGTCTAGTCTGCCCGCCAAAACCACGCTCGACAATGTAGAAATATCCATCGTGCCGAAGCGAGGCTGGGCTACACTGGCCGCTTCATCCCCGTCCACGGAGCCACAACATGAGCCGCAAGACCGCTGCCGATTTTGATCCGGAAGTTCTCAAACTGTTCGACCAGTACGTGCACGGCCGCATCAGTCGGCGCGATTTCCTGTCGTCGGCCACGCGTTATGCAGTCGGTGGCGTTACAGCGGCGGGTCTGCTCAGTGCGCTGAGCCCGAGCTTTGCGGCGCCGCTGGTCACGCCGGACGACAAACGCCTGAATACCCGCTTCGTGGAGATCCCTTCGCCGGAAGGCAACGGCACCGTGCGCGGCTATCTGGCCTCGCCCAAGGACGCCAAGGGCAAGCTGCCGGTGGTGCTGGTGGTGCATGAAAACCGCGGTCTGAATCCGCACATCGAAGACATCGCCCGCCGCCTCGCGCTGGACGGCTTCATTGCCTTCGCGCCGGATGCGCTCCACTCCCTCGGCGGCTACCCCGGCGATGAAGACAAGGCACGCGCCCTGTTCGGCAAGCTGGACCAGACCAAGACCCGTACCGATTTCGTCACCGCCGCGCGCTGGCTGCAGCAGCAACCGGAGGGCAACGGCAAGCTGGGCGTGGTTGGCTTCTGCTATGGTGGCGGCATTGCCAATTACCTGGCGACGCAATTGCCGGACCTGCTGGCCGCCGTGCCATTCTACGGCTCGCAGCCAAAAGCGGAGGAGGTGGCCCGCATCAAGGCCCACCTGCTGATTCACGATGCCGAAAAGGACGAACGCATCCGCGCCGGCTGGCCGGCTTATGAAAAGGCCCTGAAGGAAGCAAACGTGAATTACCAGTACCACGTCTACGCCGGCGTCGAGCACGGCTTCAACAACGACACCACCCCGCGCTACGATGCCGCCGCCGCCAAGCTGGCGTGGCAGCGCACCACCGACTTCTTCCGCGCCCGCCTGGCTTAGGAAGAAGCGCTACGGCGCCGCCGCGTATTTGCGCGTCAGCGTATCCAGCTGCGGGGCGCCGTGCGCGCCCAGCCAGTTCCAGATGGCTTCAACCTGTTCGCGGTTGCGCTGGTAGTAATCGCGATTGGCGCCCAGCCACACATACGACACGCTGAGCGGCTTGTCCAGCCGCGTCAGTTGCTTGCCGTGGTGCTCGTTCAGGTATGGATCCAGCGCAGACGGCGTCATCAATGCCACGGTAAACCCGTCCACGCGCTTCAGGCGCAGCTTGTCGAAATTGCTTTCGGAGCTGACGCTGCCGTCATCCACCTGCAGCCCCGCCGTCTTCAGCTGAGAGGCCAGCATGGTGCCCTGGTTGGCGGCCAGCACATGGGTCTTGAAGTAGCGCTGCGGATCGGTGCCCGGCGCCAGCTTGTCATCGCTGCGCACGAATACGATGGCCATGCTGCGCAGCGCCCGCCGCGTATCGACCGCGCCGGCGGCGGTGGTCGCCACCACGTAATCGGCACGGCTGTCGCCCGGGGTGTAGGTGGGCGCGATGTCGATCTGGCCGCTGGCCAGCGCCATGCGCACGCGCGCCACCGGCAGACGCACGAACACCACCGGGCAGCCACCGCTGCGGACGGCATCCCGGAACAGCTCGACCAGCGCCCCCGGCCGCGTCGGCACCGCCGGCCCATTGCCGACGTAATACGGCAGGCGTTCACGATCGGAATAGCCTACGCGCACCGGCTGGCAGGCCTCGGCGGCATGCGCTCCCGCGCTCAGAAGCAATAACAGGCTGGCCCAGAATTTCATTTATTTCCCATGAATAAGACAAGTATAACGCGGCTTATTCATAACGCAACATTAAGCGCTGCCATTCCGGGTCGTCGCGGGCTTTGCGCAGGACGGGTGCCAGCTGGTCGTAGATGGCGGCCATGTTGCGCGGCACCAGGAAGCGCCGCTCGGTCTGCCGCGTGGGCAGGACGTACACGTGGAAATTGTCGGACGGATGCTTTTTCCTGTAATAGCGATAGACGGACTCGGCCAATGCCACGCTGTCCACCCGCCCCAGGCGCAGCTTTTCAAGGTTGTGCTCGTCGCTGAGGGCGTCGGTGCGGATCGCGCCTTGCCGATGCAGCCAGTCGGCAAGATCCGGATAACTGTATCCGAGCACCATGCCCAGCGTGCGGCCAGACAGCGCCTGCTTTGTGCCGGGCATGTAAGCGCTGTTGGCCGGCAATGCCACCACGTAGCGATCCAGCGCGAAAGGCGCGGTCCACAGGTATTTTTTCTGGGCGGCGTCGTTGAACCAGTGCGGCATCATGCCGATGACGATGCCATCCAGCTGGCCGCTTTCCACCCGCAGCTGCAGGCGCTTGCGCGGCAGGTAGACCAGCTTGAAGCTGAGGTTGCCCAGTTTCTGGCGGTTCAGGTAAGCCACCATGTCCGGGTAGACGCCTTTCCCCTCCGGTAACACCAGCGGCGCGACTTGGGCGCTGGTGTAAACCGGGATGACTTCGGCCCGCACTGCTCCGCAAAGCAGACCGGTATACAACATGACTAGAACAACCAGGGATTTTCTCATAATGAAACAGCGCAGAACGGTGAAACCATTCTGCGCTGTCAGGGAACCCTGGTCAACCAATCACGATTTGGCAAAGGCCAGGAAGTCGTTGTTGAACTTGTCCTTGTGGGTGTCGGTCAGGCCATGCGGCGCGCCTGGGTAGACGATCAGCTTGGAACCCTTGACGATCTTGGCCGAGGCAATGCCCGAGGCTTTGATCGGCACGATCTGGTCATCATCGCCGTGGATGATCAGGGTTGGCTTGTCGAACTTTTTCAAGTCTTCGCGGAAGTCCGTTTCCGAGAAGGCTTTGATCGAGTCGTAAGTATTTTTGAAGCCACCCTGCATGCCCTGCGAGTACCAGGCCTGGATGATGCCTTGCGATGGTTTCGCACCCGGGCGATTGTAGTTGTAGAACGGACCCGAGGCGATGTCCAGGTACAACTGACCGCGATCCTTGATCTGGCCGGCGCGGATACCGTCAAACACTTCCAGCGGCAGACCGTCTGGATTGTCGGCGGTTTTCAGCATCAGCGGTGGCACTGCCGAGATCAGGCCCAGCTTGGCGATGCGTTTGGTGCCGTAGCGGCCGACATAACGCGCCACTTCGCCGCCGCCGGTCGAGAAGCCGGCCAGGATGATGTTTTTCAGGTCCAGCGCTTCGATCAGCTGCGCCAGGTCGTCGGCGTAGTGATCCATGTCGTTGCCGTCCCAAGGCTGGCTCGAACGGCCATGGCCGCGGCGGTCGTGGGTGATGACGCGGAAGCCGTTATTGGCCAGGAAGAACGCTGCCGATTCCCAGCTGTCCGAGCTCAGCGGCCAGCCGTGGCTCAGGATGACTGGCTGGCCGTTACGCGGACCCCAATCCTTGTAATAGATCTCAACGCCGTCGCGGGTGGTGATGGTGCTGGCGGTTTTGGTTACCGGACCTTTGCCGGCTGCAACTGGCGCGGCTTCGGCGGCGGCGCCGCTCAATGCGGCCAGCGGCACGGCAACAGCGGCCGCCGCAGCGCCCGCACTGCTGAAGATGGCGGAACGACGGGACAGGCTGACAACTTGGCCTTGGGTATTTTTGCTCATGATTGGGGCTCCATTTATATAGTTTGCGATTCAATTGTGCGCTACATGTGATCAATATATATCGCGCACTATCTAATGGCAAGCAATTTTTAAATATTTTTATAGGCCGCCCGCAGGCGGCCCGGTGTGATCACGATTTGGCGAAGGCCAGGAAGTCGTTGTTGAACTTGTCCTTGTGGGTGTCGGTCAGGCCATGCGGCGCGCCTGGGTAGACGATCAGCTTGGAACCCTTGACGATCTTGGCCGAGGCGATGCCCGAAGCTTTGATCGGCACGATCTGGTCATCATCGCCGTGGATGATCAGGGTTGGCTTGTCGAACTTTTTCAGGTCTTCGCGGAAGTCCGTTTCCGAGAAGGCTTTGATCGAGTCGTAGGTATTTTTGAAGCCGCCCTGCATGCCCTGCGAATACCAGGCCTGGATGATGCCTTGCGATGGTTTCGCACCAGGACGGTTGTAGTTGTAGAACGGACCCGAAGCGATATCCAGGTACAGCTGGCCGCGGTCCTTGATCTGGCCGGCGCGGATGCCGTCAAACACTTCCAGCGGCAGACCGTCTGGATTGTCGGCGGTTTTCAGCATCAGCGGTGGCACTGCCGAGATCAGGCCTAGCTTGGCGATGCGTTTGGTGCCGTAGCGGCCGACATAACGCGCCACTTCGCCGCCACCGGTCGAGAAGCCGGCCAGGATGATGTTTTTCAGATCCAGCGCTTCGATCAGCTGCGCCAGGTCGTCGGCGTAGTGATCCATGTCGTTGCCGTCCCAAGGCTGGCTCGAACGGCCATGGCCGCGGCGGTCGTGGGTGATGACGCGGAAGCCGTTATTGGCCAGGAAGAACGCTGCCGATTCCCAGCTGTCCGAGCTCAGCGGCCAGCCGTGGCTCAGGATCACTGGTTGGCCGTTACGCGGGCCCCAATCCTTGTAATAGATCTCAACGCCGTCGCGGGTGGTGATGGTGCTGGCGGTTTTGCTGACCGGGCCGCCTTTGGCGGTGGCGGCTTGCGCTTCAGCGCTGCCCAGCGCAGCCAGCGGCAGGGCCACGGCGGCGGCAGCGGCGCCGGCGGAGTTGAACAGCGCGTTGCGGCGGGACAGGTTCACATTGGTAGCGTTCATGATTTTCTTCCTTTTAGTCTATGTATGGATATTCAGTGCTGTGCTACAGTCGTTTTGTTCTGCAGCTGCGATGGAGTGCATCTTAGACCTCGCAAAACATTTGCGGAACAGACAACTCTGCAAGGCCACTTTGCAAAAACGCAGACCCCACCATGGCAACAAGCAACGACTTTGACTGGAACGACATCCCGCTGATCCTCGCGCTGGCCCGCAGCGGCAGCATGAGCGCCACCGGCCGCCAGTTGGGTGTCGACGCCTCCACCATCAGCCGCCGCATTGCCGCCGCCGAGAAGGCGCTCAAGCTGCGCCTGTTCATCCGCGATAACACCGGCTACCAGCTGACCGACGCCGGCCAGGTCTTTGTCGAGCATGGCGAAGCGGTCTACGGCAATGTGCAAAGCATGCTGCAAGCCTCCTCGCAGGAAGCCGATGCCACTGCCGGCCCGGTCAACATCACCTCGATCGATTTCCTGTTCGATTACTGGCTGCTGGACCACGTGCCGGCCCTGCACGCCCAGCACCCGCACCTGCAACTGACGCTGCAGGCGGAAAACCAGAACCTCTCCTTCACCCGCCGCGAGGCGGACTTCGCTCTGCGCCTGGGCAAACCAAGCGAAGATGCCGCGCTGGTGATGCGCAAGCTGGGCGACCTCGGCTTCGCCGTCTATGGCCACGCCAGGTTTGCCGACACGCCACGTGGCTGCTGGGGCACCCAGCCGTGGATCGCCTACGACGACAGCCTGTCCGGCACTGGCGAGATGCAATGGCTGGCCGCGATGGAGCCGCAGCCGCGCAAGGTGCTCAAGGTGAACAGCCTGAGCACGATGGTGCGCGCCTGCCGCGCCGGCGTCGGCATGGCGCTCCTGCCTTGCATCATGGGCCAGCAGGAAGGCCTGCTGCGCATTGGGGAAAACGTCGAAGTGCAACGCGACATCTGGCTGCTCAGCCATCGCGACGCCGGCTCAATCGCCCGCTTTAAAACCGTCTCGGCCTGGCTGTCGCACGTCTACGCCAGCAACGAGCAGCAGCTGTGCGGCGCAGTTTTAAACCCGTAAATCGCAGTCTATCCCCCGTTTTTTGCAGTTCGTCACATCCCGGTGGAGTGACGGATAGCCCTTGTCTATAGTTCACTCAACGCAACGAACTATTCACCCACAAGGAGCTCAAAATGAACATCGCAAAAAACATGGAAGCCATCTTCGTCGCCGCCATCGTCGTCGCCAGCGCCACCACCTTCGCCACCGCGGCAGTGAACGAACCAGCCGCACCGGTTGCACCAGTGGTCGCCGCTGTGAAAGCCGACGCCACCGCAATGCCGACCGTAACGGTCTCGGCAAAGCGCCTGACCGCTGCTGAAAAAGCAGCCCTGTAATTGACTCGATAAACACGGAGCGCATGATGAAAAAATTGATGAAGACTGCGATGCTGGCAGCGGTACTGAGCAGCGGCGCCCACGCCGCGCTGGCCGCCGATGTGATCAGCGAGAACCGCACCGTCGACGCGCGCGCCGTGAAGATCGAACTGGACGGCGTGATCAGCCTGAAGGTAAAGCAAGGCGCGACTGCCTCGCTGACCATCTACGGCGAACCGGACGCGATCAGGAAAGTGGTGGTCGAGCAGAGCGGCGAGACGCTGCACATCGGCACCGAGAAAGTGAACACCGTCTTCTTCGGCAACAAGCGCGAACTGCGTGCCGAGCTGACGCTGCCGAACCTGCGCCAGCTGACCTCGGGCGGTGTGGGCGCGACGGAAGTCAGCGGATTTAACGGCGACAATCTGCGCCTGGCTTTGGACGGCGCCGGTTCCGTCAAGGTCGACGCGCAATACCGGAATATCGACGTGCGCCTGGGCGGCGTGGGCGGCATGACCGTCAACGGCGGCAACAGCGACAACGTCGACCTGCATCTGAATGGTGCTGGCCGCATCGAGATGATAGGCCAGACCAAACAGTTACACGCCAGCCTTGGTGGCGTTGGCAGCCTGGATGCGCAGCAGCTGCGCGCGGATGCCATCGACGTCAACATGAGCGGCTTGGGCAGCGCTGCGGTCTACGCCAAGATCAGCGCCAATCTCAAACTCACGGGCATGGGTTCGGCCAAGGTGTACGGCAACCCGGCCACTCGTAACGCCAGCGCACGCGGCATGGGCAGCATCGCCTGGCAGTAAGGAACGCTCCGGCCTGCGTGGCCGGGCACTGTAAACACATGGGTGTGTTTTTACCGTCCAAAAGGTGATCCCTTTCGGACGGTTTTTTTATTTGAGGTAGCGCGCATCGTGCCCCAGCACGATGCGCAGGTCGGCATAGGCGGTGCTGCCGCGCGCCGCCTGCAGCGGCAGGCCAAGGCGGCGGCCCAGCACCTGCGCCATCTGCTGCTGTTGGCGCTGATATTCGATGCGGCTTTGCGGCACCACGAAAGGCCGCAGGTTGGACAGGCGTACCGTCTTCACGCCCTCCACCCCCAGCGTGCGTGCCAACCGCGCCGCGGCGCCGGTGATGCCGTTACCGTTGCTGATCTCCAGCCGCACCACCTCTTCACCTGCAGGAATGCGCCGCACTTCCACCAAAGCCGCGTTGACCCGCCGTACCTCGGTGCGCGGCACGGTATCGGCCACTGCCTGCTTGAGCGTGACGTAATCCTGCTGCACATCGTGCGTGCGCAGTGACGCGGCCTGCAGGTACATGGTCGCGGCCCGTTCGCGTTCTCCTTCGATCGCCAGCGCCGCCGCCAGCCGTTCCCACTTTTCCGGATTGAGCGGATCGCGCAGACAGGCTTGTTCCAGCGGCGTGATGGCGTCCGTCATCGGCGCCTCGACTGGCACACTGCCGCACGCCGCCAGCAGCATGCAGCCGGCGAAAATGGATTTTTTCATCATGGCCTCCTAGTGAGCAGCCTGCATCATGCGGTAGACCTGTATGCCTGCGGGACCGATCAGCACCAACATCAAGGTCGGAAAAATGCAGAAGATCAGCGGGAACAGCAGCTTGAGCGCGATCTTTGCCGCGGCCTCCTCGGCCAGCACGCTGCGCTTGCCGCGCAGGTTCTCGGAATGCACGCGCAATGAATCGCCCATGCTGGTGCCGAAACGTTCGGATTGAATCAGCATCGCCACCAGCGTGTCGACGTCCTCCACGCCGCTGCGCAGGGCGAGGTTGCGCAGCGCGCGCTCCTTGGTGAATCCGGCGCGCATTTCCATCAGCGCCAGTTGCAGCTCCTGCGCCAGCGCCATGCTCTTGATGTGGATCTCGCCGGCCACCTTGGCCAGCGCGCGCTCCAGGCTCAGGCCCGCCTCCACGCACACCGTCAGCAGGTCCAGCGCATCGGGGAAGTTTTCAAAGATGTCGCGGCAGCGGGCAGCCGCCTTGTGTGCCAGCACGGCGTTGGGCAGGTAGTAGCCGATCGCCGCCACCAGCAACAGCAAATACATGAAACCTTTTTGCGGGCCGTTCAGCGTCAGCGCGCCGCACAGCGCAACGATGGCCGGCAGGCCAAGCGCCAGCAGCGTCTTGGCGGCGAAGTACAGTGACGGCGCCGAAGCGCTGCGCCAGCCCGCATTCATGAAGCGGGTACGCAGCGGCGATCGCTCCCAGCCCTCCTCCGGCAGCGACAGGCGCGAAAATGGCTGCGCCGCCTGCGCCACCTTTTCCACCCAGCCGGTGCCAACCGGGTCCGGCGTCGCCTCGGTCGGCTCCACTACCTCGTTCAAGCGCTCACGCAAGGCCACCGGCGAAAACACCAGCAAGGCCGCCACCGCCATGCCCGCCGCCACCAGGAACACCACGGCCAGGAATATGATCTGCGATCCGTTCATGCGTCCTCCATCAGATACGGATGCGTATCAGCTTGCGCATCCACAGCACACCACCCATCGCCATCGCCACCGCGTACCACATCAGCCGCACGCCGACCGGGTCGGTCCACAGCACGCGCACATACGTGGGATTAGTCACCATCATCAGCGCGATCACGCCCAATGGCAGCAAGCCCAATACCCAGGCCGACATGCGGCCCTCTGCCGACATTACCCGCACCTGGGCCAGCAGCTTGAGACGCGCACGGATCAAACGGCTGATATTGCTGAACACCTCGGCCAGATTGCCGCCGGATTCGCGCTGTATCAGCACGGCGATGACCAGGTAGCGCAGATCCGTCAGCGGAACGCGCAGCGCCAGGTTGTGCAAGGCTTCGTTCATCGGCACGCCGTAGTTGATTTCTTCGTAGGCGAACTTGAACTCGCCGGCGATAGGATCAGGCATCTCCTCGCCCACCATCTGCATCACGTTGGCGAAGGAATGACCGGCACGCAGCGCGCGGCCCAGGAAGTCGGCCGCTTCCGGCAGTTGTTCCTCCAGCTTGCGCAAGCGCGCAGCGCGCGTGCGCATCAGGACCAGCCACGGCGCCGCCACGGACAGCACCAACATGCCCGCTGCCGGCGCCATGGGCATGTGCAGCATCTGAGGCAAAAACACACCAAAACCCGCAGCCGCCACGGAACAGCCGATAAATTGCGCAACCGACCAGCGTACGCCGGCCTGCAACAGCAAGCGATCCAGCAAATTCAGCTGGCTTATGCGACGCAGCAGCTTTTCCAATGCTGGGTTGCTGCTGTAGGTACGGCGCTTGAGAATATCGACCCGCTCGCTGCCGCCGCCGCCACTGACCGCCATCAGACGGAGGCGCTTGGCGATACGCCGCGCGGCGCCGCCATGCGCGCCGGACCACCACAGCCAGGCGCCTTCGATCATCAGGATCACGGCGGCGAACAACAGCACAGCAAAGGCGGAGAAAATCGCATCCATGGCGCTTACTCGTAGATCTTGTCCGGATCGAACACTGCATCCGGCACCGCCACGCCAAACATGCGCAGGCGGTCGGCAAAGCGCGGCCGTACGCCGGTGGCGTAGAAGCGGCCCTGCACCTTGCCCTGCGCATCCACGCCTTTCTGTTCGAAGCGGAAAATCTCGTGCATGGCGATCACCTCCCCTTCCATCCCGGTGACTTCCTGCAGGCTGACCAGTTTGCGCGTGCCATCGGTCAGGCGCGAAACCTGCATCACCACCGTGACCGCGGAGCAGATCTGCTGCCGCGTGGCGCGCGGCGTCAGGTTCACACCAGCCATGCCAACCATGTTCTCCAGCCGCGCCAGTGCGTCACGCGGCGTGTTGGAGTGGATGGTGGCCAGCGAGCCTTCGTGGCCGGTGTTCATCGCTTGCAGCATGTCCAGCGCCTCCGGGCCGCGCACCTCGCCCAGAATGATGCGATCCGGCCGCATGCGCAGCGCGTTGCGCACCAGCGAGCGTTGATTCACCTCGCCCTTGCCCTCGATATTGGGCGGCCGCGTTTCCAGCCGCACCACATGCGGCTGGCGCAGCGCCAGCTCGGCCGCATCCTCAATCGTGACGATGCGTTCATGCGCCGGAATAAAGCCGGACAAGACGTTGAGCATGGTGGTTTTTCCCGAGCCGGTGCCGCCGGAGATCAGGATGTTGATCTTGGCCTGGCCCAGCGCCTTCAGCACCTCCACCATTGGCGGCGTCAGGCTGCGGTAGTCCAACAGGTTCTCGATGCTGAGCGGATTGACCGCAAAGCGCCGTATTGACAGAATCGGGCCGTCAATCGCCAGCGGCGGAATGATGGCATTCACGCGCGAGCCATCCGGCAGGCGCGCATCCACCATCGGGCTGGATTCATCCACCCGCCGGCCCACGCGCGAGACGATCTTCTCGATGATCTTCATCAGATGGGCGTTGTCGTTGAAGGTGGTCTCGGTCAGTTCCAGCTTGCCGGCGCGTTCCACGTAGACCTTGGCGGCGGTGTTGACCAGAATGTCCGACACGCCCGGATCGGCCAGCAGCGGCTCCAGCGGCCCGAAACCGAGCATCTCGTGCTGGATGTCCAGCACCAGGTTGTGCCGCTCATGCTGATTCAGCACGATGCGCTCTTCCTCGATGATGCGTTGGACCAGCAGCGCCAGCTCGTGCTTGAACTGCTCCGGGGTCAGGCGCTTCAGGCGTTCAAGGTCAATGCGGTCCAGTATGGTCTGGTGCATGGACTTCTTCAGTTCCTGATAGGCCGCAGCGGCAAGGCCGGGCAGGCCATTGCTGCTGCGGACATCATCTGCGCTGGACAGGCGTTCGCGTAAGCTCATCTCATCCTCCATCGTTGCGGCCGAAGATGCGGTCGAATAGTCCCTTGCTCTCGGAGACGCGGCGTGCCGCCACCAGCTCCACCAGTTCCGCCAGACTGCGCGCCACCGCGCTGCTGCGCGACAGCTGCAGCACCGGTATGCCTTGGTTGACCGAATCGGTCGCGGACAGGTAATCGTTGGGCACCGTGTGCACCACGTCCGCGCCCAGCGCCTGTTCCAGATCCATCAGGCGCAGCTTGCCGCCCTTCTCGTAGCGGTTGACGATCAGGCGCGTGCGCTCGTTGGGGTAGCCCAGCGAGCGGAAGATGTCCAGCAGGCGGCGACCGTCGCGGATATCCGGCAGCGCCAGTTGCAGCACCGGGTAGATGGAGTCCGCCTGGTCCAAGGCGCGCAGTGAGATGGCATCGATCTGGCGGCCTACGTCCAGCACCACGAAGTCGTAGTGCTGGCGCGCCACGCGCAGGATGGTGTCCATGTGCTCCGGCTTCATGTCCACCGTACGGTTGGGGTCATCCGCCGCCGCCAGCACGCCGAAATTGGAGGCCACGTGCACCAGGCAGGAGTCCAGAAAGGCGCCATCCATGCGGCTGATCTGCGCGCAGATGTCGGACAGCGTCATGGCCGGCTTCTGATCGGAGACGTACAGCGTGGCGTCGCCGAACTGGCCGTGCAGGTCGATCAGCAGCACCTTGCGGTCGGCCAGCGCCGCCAGCGCGTAGCCGAAGTTGGTCGATAAAAAAGTCGCGCCGCTGCCGCCCTTGCAGGAGATGAAGGCCAGCACCTTGCCCTCGCGGACCGGCGTCAGGCCGGCTGCCACCTCGATGCGGTCCATGGCTTCATGGAAGGCGCGGTGCACCAGCGGCAGCTGCAACACCTCGCGCATGCCGGCGCGCATGGCGCGGATCAGCAGATCCTGTTGCGGGTCGCGCGTCAGCAGCATGAAGGATGCGGACGGATACTGCTTGCCCAGCCGGTCCACCAGTTCACCTTCGTCGGTGGCGATATCGCTGGCGTCCAGCACCACCAGCTCAGGCGTTTCGGGTAGCTGGCGTTCGACCGCGTCACGCAGGCCGTTGCGCGACGCCACCAGCTGCAGCGCCGGCATGCGCGCCGATCCCTGCGCCGCGACTTCCGCGTGCAGCAGGCTGTCCTTGCTGATCATGAGCGCTTTCATTTGACACCATTGTTCAGCAAGGGCGTTTGCTGCTCGCCGCCGTTTTTCTGATAGCGCTCGTAAGCGGCACGCGCGCTGCGGCCATCCATGCCAGCCACCGGATTGGCGTTGTGGGCGGCGTCCGGATGCAGGATCTGCTGCGCCAGCACCATGCGCGTATCAAGGCCAAAGCGGGCATCCCACTGCGGCGTGGTCTGAACCAGAGGGCTGGCGCAGGCGGACAACGTGCCTGCCGCCAGCAGGGGCAAGAGATATCGCATAAGAGTTCCCAGGTTATTTGGCCGGTTCCGGCGTGCCTTCCAGGCCGCCGCCCAGGAACAGCCTGGCGCGGCTCGGCGCGCTAACGCCATCGGTCGGCAGCTTGTAGTTGGCCGGTAACGGCCGCACCAGATGAGGTGTCACGACAAACAGCAGCTCGGTGCGATCCTGCTGAAAGTCGGTGCTGCGGAATAGCGCGCCAAGTACAGGCACCTCGCCCAGGATGGGCAAGCCGTTGATGTTGGCGCTGTGGCTGTTTTTAATCAGGCCGCCGATGGCGAAACTCTGGCCGTCGTACAGTTCCACGGTGGTGGCGGCGCGGCGTGTGGTAATCAACGGTAGCACCGACGAGCCGGAATAGCCGGACGCCGAGATGCCGATGCCCTCGCGCGATATCTCCGACACTTCCGGCGCCACCCGCAGGTTGATGCGGCCACCGGCCAGCACCGTAGGCGTAAAGCGCAAACCGACGCCGAATTCCTTTTCTTCCAGCGTGACCTTGTTATTATCCTGCGCCACCGGCACGAAGATGCGGCCGCCGGCCAGAAAGCTGCCTTCCTGCCCGCTGATCGCCATCACGGTCGGTTCGGCCAGCATGCGCACCAGCCCATCCTGCTTATCCGCCGCAATGCGTGCGCGGTTGCCGATGCTGAGCAGGCTTTTCAGCGTGCCGCTGACAAAGTTGGACGATAAGGTGCTGGCCCAGCTGCCGCCGCCGAAGTTGACGGTGACGCCGGCTTCCAGCTTGTCCAGCAGGGACTTGGAGACTTCCGCGATTTTCACTTCCAGCATCACCTGCTGCGGCGCGCCGATGTTGAGGAAGTTGACGATGCGTGCGCTGGCCTGCGTTGCCTGCGCGGCCAGTCCGGACTGCGGCGCGGCGGCGGCTTTGCCGGCCCCCTCCAGCGGCTGTGCGGGACGGCGCACAAAGGCAGTAGCCAGTTCCAGCACACGTGCGGCGGTGGGCGCGTCATCCACGGTGCCGCTGATGACCAGCGTGTCGCCGGCGGCGCTGACCTGGATGTTTTTCTGCTCGGGCATGAGCGAGGCCAGCGCCTGCTGCAGACCGGCGGGATCGATGCCGACCACCACTTCCACCACGTTGCACAAGCCGCTGCGGCCTTGCACGATCATATTGCTGCTGCCGATGTCGACACCCACCACATACAACGTATCCGGCGCCACCAGCATCGCCTGCAGCACACCGGGATTGCCGACACTGCGCGCCTGCACCGCTTCCGGCATGCGCATCAGCGTCGACTTACCGAGTTGCAGCTGCAGGCTGCCCGGCTGCGCCGCCTGCCCAGTGCAGCGCAAGCTGCCCCCTTCTGCTGCCGCGCGGGATGGCGGGGCTGATTGCGCGGCTACTGTCGTTGCAGGCGGCGTAGCGGCTTGCGCCAGCGTGGCCAGCAACGCCCACGCGGCCACGAGGCACGGCGCGCGGCGAGACGTCGCAAAGCGCAGCAGCGCGGTTTGATGGTAGGGATCCATGGCGCGCTCACAGGCATTCTTGCGTGCGCTGCACGCCGGCGATCACGCCGACACAGGAACGCGCGCGCGGCGCCGCATTGGCCACCTGCACGCGCGGGCGCGCCGGCGGCGATGCCGGCGGTTCTGCTGCCGGCGGTGGCACAGCAACCGGTACCTCCTGTGCGCCAAGCAGCGTGCCCTTGGTGGCGCCCTCGGTGGTGCCGGGCCGTGGATCGACCTGATTCCGCAGCACCAGCGACAGCGTGCCGACGCTGCGCGCCAGGTCCAGGTTCTCGGCCTGTGCCGGCGTCACCTCCAGCGTCACCGCATTCACCACGCGCGGTTTGGTTTCATCGCGGCCCACCTCCTGGGCCACTGCCAGCACCAGAATCCGTTCCAGCACGATCTTGGAAATGGCACGTTCATTGGACTGCGTATTGACGATGATATCGACAAAATTCCCCGGCAGCGCAAAACCGGCCACGCCCACCACATCGTTGACGCGCACCGTGATGGCGCGCTTGCCTTCCGCGATCAGCGCCGACAGGCCGCCCAGCGTGCCGGCCGGCGCCAGCTTGGCCTCACTCAGCGGCTCGTCGCGCAGCACGCTGGCTTTCAGCACGCGTCCTGCCAGCTTGCTGCCGTCGCGCAGGGCGCCGCGCGGCAGAGTCTCGGCCGGCCAGTCGATCAGCTTGAGCATTTCCGGGGTCAGGCGCTGGCCAAGGTTGACGTCCAGCGCCGCCACCACGATCTTGTTCGACGCGCCCGGCGTCTGCCGCAGCAGCCAGCGCGACGCCAGCGCCACTGCCGCCAGCCCGAACACGATGGCCAGCGCCATCATCAACAGTGCGCGCCGGTTCTTCATGCTATCCGCGGCTCCACGTCAACGTCTGCGGCGTGCGGCTGGCCGCCGGCAAACATGCTGATCCAGGCCTGGTCCAGCGCTGCGATCGACAGGCGTGCGGGTTCGCCCATGAAGCCGGCGAAGTCCGCCACCCGGCCGACGATCTCGCGCGGATAGCAGGCCAGCAGCGGCAGGCCGCTGCCCGCGTGCAGTTCATCCAGCAGATAACGCAACGCCGCTTCGTCATACGCCACCCCCATACTCAGACACTGCTGGCGCAACAGCGTGCGGTAATTGGCGGCGCTGAGCGCAGCTACCGGTATCTTGTAGCCGACGCGGCGCAACGCCGCATCATCCAGCAGCGACGACGGCGGCAGGCTGGTGACATACACCAGCCGCATGCGGCATGGCACATGGAAGTGATAGCCGCCCGCCAGCGACATGGCGCTGCGCTCCAGTTCCTGTGCATGGGCGAAGCGGTTCAGCAGGTCGGCCGCCGGCAGGCGCTGGCGGCCCAGGTCATCAACGATCAACAGGCCATTGTTGGCCTTCAGTTGCGGCGGTGCGCGGTAGCAGCCGCTGGTGGCGTCAGGCTGCAGGTCCAGCATGTCCGCATCGAGCGAGGCGTCCAGCGCCACCACCGGACGTTGGCACAGCACCCAGCGCGGATCGCTGCTGCGGCGCTCCGGCGCCTGCTGCGCAAGGCGCGCCTGCCGCGGCAACGGCGCACGATGCAGGGCCGGATCGTACACCTGCACGATATCCTGTCCCACCACCAGCGCATGCGGCACCGCCACCAGCCCTTGCAGCAAGGCGCCAAGCCGACGCGCCAGCACCGACTTGCCGCTGCCCGAAGGACCGTATAACAACATGCTGCGGCCGGCGTACATGGCCGCGCCCAGCATGCGCTGCACCGGCGGCGCCAGGAAGTCATCGGTAAATTCAGCCGCCAGTTCATCGGCGCAAGGCTGCGGCACATGCACGGCCTGGCGCTCCACCATGGCGCGATACGCTTCCAGCGTGACCGGTGCCGGGCCGGCATACGGGCAGCGCTCCAGCCAAGCGCTGGCGCGCTGCTTGCCGGCACCGGTCAGCTGATACTGCACATCGATGTCGGACTCGCCGCGCCACGCAACCTCCACCACATGTTCGGCCACCATGAAGTCCAGCACCTCGCGCAGCACGTTGATCGACAGGTGCAGCTTGGTGGTCAGCACCGGCAGATGGCTCTTGCCGCCGAGGCACAGCGCCTTGGCGACCAGCTCCACCACCAGTTGCTGCGGCAGGCCGGTATCGCGCACCGATTTCGGTTGCGGCGGCAGCGTGGCGTCCGGCTCGGCATCGAGCAGCTGCGTGTAGGGGGACGGCGGTTCCAGGGCTAGCATCGTTATCTCCACAGGGAAACTAATTTCGGTGTGGAATCAAGTTTAGCCAGCCATGTTTTGCGGACATTGACGTGCAGCAAGCACAGCTCATTGATGCTGCCAGGCGACAACGCCGAGCGTGCCCAGCGCGATGGCCACGCCGTAGGGAATGCCGCCCACGCTGGCACTGGGCGGCAGCGGTACCGGCGCCAACGGCACGCCCAGCAGGCGCCACAGCAAAGGCTGGCAAATCAGGCGCAGATTGCGTGCACTCTCACGCCAGCGTCCGCTGAACAGCAGCATCAGCAGCGCCATCACGCCGCCCACCAGCGCCGACAGCGCGGCAATCTGCAGCGCCTGCCATGGGCCGACAAAGGCGCCGGTCATGGCCATTAGCTTGACGTCGCCGGCGGCCATGCCGCGCGCCAGGTACAGCGGCAGGAATAAAAAAAAGCCGGCGCATCCGCCGGCCAGCCACAGCGATACGGAAGCGCCCGGCTGCCCGCTCAGCAGGTGCAGGATCAGCGCCAGCATCAGGCCGCTCAGGATCAGCACGTTGGGGATCTTGCGCATCGCCAGATCTGTCAGGGCCGCTTGCGCGACCAGGCAGATCAGAATCACTTCAATCGCATTCAGCATGACGATCTCTCCCAAAAGAACTTCCCGGCCAGCCGCAGCCGGGAAGTTCTCACGCTTATGGCGAGGTGATGTTGGACGCAATCGTGGTGAAGGCGGTTTGCAGCGCTGGCCCCAGCAGGCCGAAGGCGGCGCCCACGGCAGCCACCATGGTCGCCGCGATCAGGCCGTATTCAATGGCCGTGATCCCTTCCTCGTCACGCGCAAACTCTTTTGCAATTGCAAGAATCGAGTGCATGTTGTTCTCCTTTGGTTAGTCCACAAGAAATTCTCTGGCGCGCCATGTTTGCCGCACCATTGGGTACACTATACGGACCCGAGTTTTGGAAGAGTTGACGTCACGCAAGTTTTCCGTGCGGAATCTTTTCTAGGGGCAGATCAAGCGGAATGTCGGAAAAAGGTCGCATTCTTCGGCAATGGAAGTTTTTTTTCGCACACAAGAATTGCCCTGATTGCAAAAAGCTATTATCCTGCTTAGCTGTTCTTTGGAAAGGCAAATGGACTCCCTACTGAAACACATGGTGGACATGACCGGTCACCGCGATCACACGATGCTCGACATCTCAGTGATTTCAGCGGTGCAGGAGCTTGCCCGCGCCGATCAGGTCCGTGTGTTGACCCTGGCCACTGTCCGGGGAAAAGTCTTCGTGCGTCCGCGCGCCATCATTGTTTCCGGGGAAGCGGCGCGCATGGTCGATACCTCCGACCAGCATCATCCGGGCGAGCCGGTCAACACCTACCCGGCACTGGCGCAATGCCTTGCGCGCCACGAATCCAGCGCCGACGTTGCCAACGAGGCAGACGAGCACACCCTGTGGCTGCCAATCTGGCTGGGCGACAAGGCCGATACCTGCCTGGAAATCGTCAACCCCACGCCGTACACCAAAGAAACCATCAACATCGTCGGCGCCATCGTCAGCGTCTACCGCAACTTCCAGAACCTGCTGGACTACAGCGAACGTGATTCGCTGACCGGCCTGCTCAACCGCAAGACCTTTGACGACCAGCTGTCCAAGATGCTGGCCGCCTGCACTGACCAGGACGCCATCACCCTGCCCGGCGAACCGGAGCGCCGCCACCACAGCGACGAGGAAAAGCAATGGCTGGCCGTGGTGGATGTGGACCATTTCAAGCACGTTAACGACCGTTTCGGCCATTTATACGGCGATGAGGTGCTGATCCTGATCGCCAACCTGCTCACCTCTTCATTCCGCGCGCAAGACCGCGTATTCCGTTTCGGCGGCGAAGAGTTCGTGGTGCTGTTGCGTTCCGCCACCCTGGACAACGCCAAGAAAATCATCGAGCGCTTCCGCATGAACGTGGCCGCGCATGATTTCCCGCAAGTGGGCAAGGTGACTGTGAGTGTGGGTTTTGTCAGCATCAGCGCGCTGGAAGCGCCGGTGATTATCCTGGGCCATGCCGATCAGGCCTTGTATTACGCCAAGAGCCACGGCCGCAACCTGGTCTGCCACTATGACGAGCTGGTCAGCGGCGGCCTGCTGCAGACCATCGAATCCAACGATACCGCTGAATTCTTTTAAGCCGCTACCGTCAGGAAGCGCATCGGATCCACATTCCATTTGGCCGGCGATTCGTGGCTGACAATCTTGTCGCCGCCGCCGAAGCCCAGGCCGCGCGACAAATCCACCGTTTCCGGTTTGATATAGACGTTCTTCTTGGTGTGGAAGAAGACGTTGACCTTGGGCGCCAGCAGATTGGTTTCATGCGGCTCGATCACCACGCCCAGGCGGCCGGACTCCAGCAGCACCATGGTGCCAACCGGGTAAATCCCGACGCAACGCATGAATTCCTGCGTGTACTGCGGGTTGAAGTGGAACTTGCTCCATTCGTGTATCTTGCGCAGCGCCGCCGCCGCCGACATGCCCTTGTGATAGCAGCGGTCGGCGGTAATGGCGTCGTACACGTCGACAATGGCCGCCATCTGCGCCAATTCACTGATGCCATCGTTGGCCTGCTTGCCGGGGTAGCCACTGCCGTCGCGCCGCTCGTGGTGATGCAGCGTGATATCGAGTGGAATCGGACCGATCTCCGGCGATTGTTTCAGTATCTTGTAGCCATCTTCAGGGTGCTTCTTGATGATGGCGAATTCCTCGTCGGTCAGCGGGCCGGGTTTGTTGAGGATCTGGTCCGGCACCAGCGCCTTGCCGGTGTCATGCAGCAGGCCGCCCAGCCCGGCTTGATGGGTGATGTCGGCCGGCAGATTGCGCGAGCGGCAGAATGCCACCAGCAGCGTGCACACGCTGACCGAGTGCAGGAAGGTGTAGTCGTCCTTGTTCTTGATGCGCAGCAGGCCGACCAGCGCGCCGGGATTGCGCAGGATGGACTCGGTAATGTTCTGCACCACCGGCTGCACCTGATCCAGTTCGATCGCCTTGCCGAGGCGGGCATCCTGCATCACGGTGCGCACCAGCGTCGAGGCCTGGTGGCGGATCTGCACCGCGCGCTGCATCTCCTCGCCCAGCGAGACGCGCGTCTGCACCGGCGCCTTGGCCACAATTTCAACCAGCTCGCGTTCGGTCGCCGCTTGCGCTTCAGCCAGGGTAGGCGCATCCTGCACATCCAGGCCCTTGGCGCTGTCGATCACCACGTCGTGGATGCCGGCGTTGATGATCTTGCGAATCTCGTCCTGGCTGGAAATCAGAAAGCGGTTGCGCACGAACGGATGGGTCATCCAGTCGCAACTCAGGTCATGAATATACATGCCCACCTTCAGCTGGGAAGAGTCGACTTTCTTTAACATGCGGATACCCGTCAAAATAGAGGCTGGCGCGGCAAATGCGCTAGCATAAGTATAACAAACTGTTTCCTACCGGGATTAAATTTACAAGTACAACTATTCCTTTCGGACATGGAACTACGTCAGTTACGCTATTTTGTTGCTATTGTGGATCACGGTTCGCTGTCGCGGGCCGCGCTGATCCTGCACGTCGCCCAGCCCGCGCTGACCCAGCAACTACGCCAGCTGGAAGAGGAACTGGGCGTCCAGCTGCTGCACCGCTCCGCCCAGGGCGTATTGAGCACGGATGCCGGCAAGGTGTTCTACGAGCACGCGCAAGCGATCCTCAAGCAGGTGGCCGACGCGCGCTCGGCCGTGGCGCAGTCGGCCGAGCGGCCCAGCGGCAGCGTCACGCTGGGGCTGCCGCACAGTATTTCCGGCGCGCTGGCCCTGCCCTTGCTGACCGCCACCCGCGCCCAGTATCCGGAAATCACACTGCAACTGACCGAGGAACTGACCGGCAACCTGAGCGATCAGCTCAAGTCCGGCCGCGTCAACCTGGCCGTGCTGTTTGACGACGGCCAGCTGAGCCAGTTTGCCACCACGCCGCTGGCGGAAGAAGAGCTGCAATTTATTTGTCACGCCGATGCCAGCTACGCCAAGGGTGAGCATTCACTTACGCTGCAACAGGCCTTGCACACCACACTCATCCTGCCCGGCTTGCAGCACGGCGTGCGTCCGCGGATAGAAAGCGTGGCGCGCGAGGCCGGGCTCAGCGTGAGCAAGGTGATTGAGATCAATTCGATCGCCATACTGAAGTCGGCCCTGCTGGCCGACATGGGCGCCACCCTGCTGCCGTCCGCCCCGGTGCTGGATGAGTTGCAACGCGGCACGCTGCGTGCCCAGCGCGTCCACAGCCCGTCGATTTCCCGCACCGTGGTGCTGTGCAGTTCGCGCAACATCCCGCTGACCAATGCCGCTGCCGCCATCAGCCGGCTGGTGCGCCAGGTCAGTGACCGCCTGTGCGCGGAAGGCTGTTGGCCCGGTGCAACACCGATATAAGTTTTTCTTATACCCCTATCGGCAAACGGTATTTCCGTATACGTCAAGTAGCGCCCATACTGGTCATAGAACCGCCCACCAGCGGTAAGTGGCTTGAGCCTGGCCTGCCCACCCGGCATCCCCCAGTTCGAGCGCGATCTGATACCAAAAACGGAGACACCACCATGCCAGACGGCAGCAGCTCGCTCACGTCCGTGAGCCTCGACGACAAATACACCTCCACCAAAGGCACCATCTTCCTGTCCGGCATCCAGGCCCTGGTACGCCTGCCGATGATGCAGCAGGTGCGCGACAAGATGGTGGGCCTGAACACGGCCGGCTTCATCTCCGGCTATCGCGGTTCGCCGCTGGGCGGCCTCGATGAAAACCTGTGGAAGGCCAAGCCGCATCTGGAAGCGCACAACGTGCAGTTCGTGCCGGGCGTGAACGAGGATCTGGCGGCGACAGCGGTGTGGGGCTCGCAGCAGGTGGACCTGATCGGCGAGTCGAAATACGACGGCGTATTCGCCATGTGGTACGGCAAGGGCCCGGGCGTGGACCGCTGCGGCGACGTCTTCAAGCACATGAACCACGCCGGCACCTCAAAGCACGGCGGCGTGCTGCTGGTGGCCGGCGACGACCATGGCGCCTATTCGTCCACGCTGCCGCACCAGTCGGACCACATTTTCTCGGCCTGCATGGTGCCGGTGCTCTACCCTTGCAATGTGCAGGAATACCTCGACCTTGGCATCCATGGCTGGGCCATGTCGCGCTTCTCGGGTTGCGCGGTGGCGTTCAAGGCGCTGGCCGACACGGTGGAATCATCGGCGTCGGTCGATGCCGATCCGTTCCGCGTCGAGACCAGAATTCCAAAGAACTTCGTCATGCCGGAAGGCGGCCTGAATGCGCGTCTGTCCAGCATCCCGCTGGGCCAGCAAGCGCGCAATCAGGAAGCGCTGATGCAGGACTACAAAATCTACGCCGCGCTGGCCTACGCGCGCGAGAACAAGCTGAATCACACCACCATCGATTCGAAAGACGCCAAGCTGGGCATCATCGCCTCCGGCAAATCGTATCTGGACGTGCTGGAGGCGCTGGAAGAACTGGGCATCGATGAAGCGATGGCCGCCAAGGTTGGCCTGCGCCTGTTCAAGGTCGCCATGCCCTGGCCGCTGGAACCGGACAGCGTGCGCGAATTCGCGCAAGGCCTGGACGAGATCCTGGTAGTGGAGGAAAAACGCCAGTTCGTCGAGTACCAGCTGAAGGAACAGCTGTACAACTGGCGCGACGATGTGCGTCCGCGCGTGATCGGCAAATTTGACGACAAGGGCGAATGGGTGGCCCCGCGCGGCGAATGGCTGCTGCCGCCCAAGGCCGACTTCTCGGTCTCGCAAGTGGCGCGCGTGATCGCCAGCCGCGTGTCGCGCTACATCACCGACGCCCACATCCAGGATGAAATTAAGGCCCGCCTGACCTTCCTCGACACCAAGGACGCGGTGCTGAAGAAAGCCATCAGCACCCCGTTCCGTCCGGCCTTCTACTGCTCCGGATGCCCGCACAACACCTCGACCAAGGTGCCGGACGGTTCGTTCGCGCTGGCCGGCATCGGCTGCCACGTGATGGCCACCTCGATCTACCCCGAGTACAACAAGCTGACCACCCACATGGGCGGTGAAGGCGCGCCGTGGATTGGCCAGGCCGCCTTCTCCAAAGTACCGCACGTGTTCCAGAACCTGGGCGACGGCACCTACTTCCACTCCGGCTACCTGGCGATCCGCGCGGCGGTGGCGGCCAAGGTCAACATCACCTACAAGATCCTGTACAACGATGCGGTCGCCATGACCGGCGGCCAGCCGGTGGACGGCCAGACCTCGGTGCCGATGATCGCGCAGCAGATGGCGGCCGAAGGCGTCAAGCGCATCGCGCTGGTGACCGAAGACCTGTCGCGCTACACCGACCGTTCGGCGCTGCCATCCATCGTCTCGCTGCACGACCGCAAGGAGATGGACGCCGTGCAGCGCGAGCTGCGCGAACTGCCAGGCACCTCGGTGCTGATCTATGACCAGACCTGCGCGGCCGAGAAGCGCCGCCGCCGCAAGAAGGGTGAGTTCCCCGACCAGGCCAAGCGCATGGTCATCAACGAGGCCGTGTGCGAAGGCTGCGGCGACTGCGGCATCCAGTCCAACTGCGTGTCCATCCTGCCGAAGGAAACGGAGTTCGGCCGCAAGCGCACCATCGATCAATCGTCGTGCAATAAGGACTACTCGTGCGTGAAAGGCTTCTGCCCGAGCTTCGTCACGGTCGAAGGCGGCGCGCTGAAAAAAACCAAGACCGGCGCTACCCAAAGCGATGACGGCTGGGATGCCTTGCCCGAGCCCGCGCTGCCGGACTGCGAGCACCCGTACAACATCCTGATCAACGGCATCGGCGGCACCGGCGTGATTACCGTCGGCGCGCTGATGGGCATGGCCGCGCACATCGAAGGCAAAGGCGCCTCGGTGCTGGACATGACGGGCATGTCGCAGAAAAACGGTTCGGTCACTTCGCACGTCAAGATCGCGCGCACGCCCGAGCATCTGCGCGCACAGCGTATCGCCACCGGCGAAGCGGACGTCATCCTCGGCTGCGACATGCTGACCGCCGGCGCCGCCGATGCGGTATCGAAGATGCGTCCCGGCCGCACGCTGGCCATCGTCAATCTGCACGAGCAGCCGCCGGGCACCTTCGCGCAAAACGCCGACTGGGAATATCCAGCGGCCGACGTGCGCGCGCTGATCGAGGAATCGGTGGGCGCCGGTGCGGCAGACTTCATCGACGCCACCAAGCTGGCCACCGCATTGATGGGCGATTCGATCGCTGCCAACCTGTTCATGCTGGGTTACGCGTGGCAGCGCGGCCGCATCCCGCTGAAAGAAGAATCGCTGCTGCGCGCGATCGAACTGAATGGCGTGGCTGTCGCTTCCAACAAGAAGAGCTTCCTGTGGGGCCGCCGCGCCGCGGTTGATCTGAAGCGCGTCGAGCGCACCGCGACGCCGGCACAAGCCATCGTGCTGCAAATGCCGCAGACGCTGGACACCATTGTCGCCAAGCGCATGGAGTTCCTGACCGCGTATCAGAACGCCGCCTACGCCGATACCTACTCGGAACTGGTGGCGCAAGTGCGCGCGAAGGAAAACTCGCTCGGTCTGGGCAACAAGCTGTCCACCGCTGTCGCCAAGTCCTGCTTCAAGCTGATGGCTTACAAGGACGAGTACGAAGTGGCGCGCCTGTACACCGATGGGCGCTTTGTCGAACAGCTGCAGCAGCAATTCGAAGGCAACTTCAGCGTCAAGTTCAATCTGGCGCCGCCGCTGTTCGCCAAAAAGGACGCCAAAGGCCATTTGGTGAAGGCGGAATTCGGCTCGTGGATGTGGAGCGCTTTCAAGCTGCTGGCCAAACTGAAAGGCCTGCGCGGCAGCGCCCTGGACATTTTCGGCTACACCGAAGAACGCAAGATGGAGCGCGCGCTGATTGTGGAGTATCGCGAGATGGTGGCGTTGCTGCTGGCCGGGCTGAATGCGGACAACCACGCCACGGCGGTCGATCTGGCCGCGCTGCCGGAGAAGGTGCGCGGCTTCGGTCATGTGAAGGAAAAGGCGGTCGCCGCCTTCCGCACCGAAAAAGCCCGCCTGATGGCGCAATTTAACCAGCAACGCGCCGCCTAGGTCTATAGAACGCGCGCTCAGCATGGGCCCCGGCCTTCGCCGGGACGACGATTAAATTGACGTTAACGTAAACGTCATATAATGAACAAAAAATATTATTAGGGACACCAATGAACGATCTCTCGACCCCGAAAATCGCGGCGGTGGACGACCAGCCCCGCACCAGGAACAAGGTCCGCTTTGTCACGGCGGCCTCGCTGTTCGACGGCCACGACGCCTCGATCAACATCATGCGCCGCATCCTGCAATCGAACGGCGTGGAAGTCATCCACCTGGGCCACAACCGCTCGGTGGATGAAGTGGTCACCGCCGCGCTGGCGGAAGATGTGCAGGGCATCGCCATCTCCAGCTACCAGGGCGGCCACGTTGAATACTTCAAATACATGATCGACCTGCTGCGCCAGCGCGGCGGTGCGCACATCAAGGTCTTCGGCGGCGGCGGTGGCGTGATTGTGCCGCACGAAATCGAAGAGCTGCACGCGTACGGCGTCACCAAAATCTTCAGCCCCGAAGATGGCCAGCGTATGGGCCTGGTCGGCATGATCCTGTGGATGGTGCAGCAGTGCGATATCGATCTGTCGCAGTACTCGCCAACCTCGCTGGCGCCGCTGCGCGAAGGCGCGGATATCGCCGCGCGCCATCGCCCGCTGGCGCAGCTGATCACCGCGCTGGAAAATGACAAGACCGCACCGGCACTGCGTGCCGAACTGCTGGCCGCCGCGGAAAACCTGCCTGTACCGACGCTGGGCATCACCGGCACCGGCGGCGCCGGCAAATCCTCGCTGACCGATGAACTGATCCGCCGCATCCGCCTGGACCAGGGCGACTCCTTGAACATCGCCGTGATCTCGATCGACCCATCGCGCCGCAAATCCGGCGGCGCGCTGCTGGGCGACCGTATCCGCATGAACGCCATCAACCCGTGGGCGGGCCAGTCGCGCGTGTTCATGCGCTCCCTGGCCACGCGTGAAGCGGGCTCCGAGATTTCGCAGGCGCTGCCGGACGTTATCGCCGCCTGCAAAGTGGCCGGCTTCGATCTGGTGATTGTTGAAACCTCCGGCATCGGCCAGGGCGATGCCGCCATCGTGCCGCATGTGGACGTATCGATGTACGTGATGACGCCGGAATTCGGCGCCGCCTCGCAGCTGGAAAAAATCGACATGCTCGATTTTGCCGATTTCATCGCCATCAACAAGTTTGACCGCAAGGGCGCGCAGGATGCGCTGCGCGACGTCGCCAAGCAGTACCAGCGCAACCGCGAACTGTGGAGCAAGCGCCCGGACGAAATGCCGGTCTACGGCACGCAGGCATCGCGCTTCAATGACGACGGCGTCACCGCGCTGTATCAGGGTCTGCTGCCACGCCTGGTGCAACTGGGCCTGCGCGCACAGCCGGGCAAGCTGATATCGGCCGACGTGCGCCACTCCAGCGGCAAGAACGTCATCGTGCCGCCAGCGCGTGCGCGCTATCTGGCGGAGATTGCCGACACCGTGCGCGGCTACCACCGCTTCACGCGCAAGCAGGTCACGCTGGCGCGCGAACGCCAGCAGCTGAGCGAATCCAAACGCATGCTGGCCATCGCGCATAAAACCGCCGACTTCGACGACCTGATCGCCGAGCGCGATGCCGAGATGGATGCCGGCGCCAAAAAACTGCTGGCGCAATGGCCCGACATGCAAGCCGCTTACGCCGGCGACGACTACGTGGTGAAAATCCGCGACAAGGAAATCCGTACCCGCCTGGTGCAGCACACGCTGTCTGGCACGCGCATCCGCAAGGTGGCGCTGCCGCGTTACGAGGACCACGGCGAAATCCTGCGCTTCCTGATGCTGGAAAACGTGCCAGGCTCCTTCCCCTTCACCGCCGGCGTGTTCGCGTTCAAGCGCGAAGGCGAAGATCCAACCCGCATGTTCGCCGGCGAAGGCGACGCCTTCCGCACCAACCGCCGCTTCAAGCTGGTCTCCACCGGCATGGACGCCAAGCGCCTGTCGACCGCGTTCGACTCGGTGACCTTGTACGGCGCCGATCCGGCACTGCGTCCGGACATCTACGGAAAAGTCGGCAACTCGGGTGTATCGATCGCCACGCTGGACGACATGAAAGTGCTGTACGATGGCTTCAACCTGTGCAGCCCAAGCACGTCGGTGTCGATGACCATCAACGGCCCGGCGCCGACCATCCTGGCGATGTTCATGAACACCGCCATCGACCAGCAGATCGACAAGTTCGTCGAAGAGAACAAGCGCCAGCCGAGCGCCGACGAAGCGGCCAAGATCAAGGCATGGGTGCTGCAAAACGTACGCGGCACCGTGCAGGCGGACATCCTGAAGGAAGACCAGGGGCAGAACACCTGCATCTTCTCAACCGAGTTCTCGCTGAAGGTGATGGGTGATATCCAGGAATACTTCGTGCACCATCAGGTGCGCAACTTCTACTCGGTGTCCATCTCCGGCTACCACATCGCGGAAGCGGGCGCGAATCCGATTTCGCAATTGGCATTCACGCTGTCGAACGGCTTTACGTTTGTTGAAGCCTATCTGGCGCGCGGCATGCATATCGACGACTTCGCGCCCAACCTGTCGTTCTTCTTCTCAAACGGCATGGACCCAGAATACACGGTGCTGGGCCGCGTGGCCCGCCGCATCTGGGCGGTGGCGATGCGCGACAAATACGGCGCCAACGACCGCTCGCAAAAGCTCAAGTACCACGTGCAGACCTCGGGCCGCTCGTTGCACGCACAGGAGATCGACTTCAACGATATCCGCACCACGCTGCAGGCGCTGATCGCGATTTACGACAACTGCAACTCGCTGCACACCAACGCCTACGACGAAGCCATCACCACGCCGACCGACGAATCGGTACGCCGCGCGCTGGCGATCCAGCTGATCATCAACCGCGAATGGGGCCTGGCCAAGAACGAGAATCCGAACCAGGGCTCGTTTATTATCGACGAGCTGACCGATCTGGTGGAAGAAGCAGTGCTGCAGGAATTCGAACGCATCGCGGAACGCGGCGGCGTGCTGGGTGCAATGGAAACCGGCTACCAGCGCGGCAAGATTCAGGAAGAGTCCATGCTGTACGAGCACCAGAAGCACGACGGCACCTTGCCGATCATCGGCGTCAACACCTTCCGCAATCCGAAGGGCGTGGAAGCGCCAGCGCAGATTGAACTGGCGCGCTCCACCGACGATGAGAAGCAATCGCAGCTCAAGCGCCTGGAAGACTTCCACGCGCGCCATGCGGCCGAAGCGCCGCAAGCGCTGGCGGCACTGCAGCAAGCCGCCATCGACAACGCCAACGTGTTCGAAAAACTGATGGACGCGGTGCGTGTCTGCTCGCTTGGCCAGATCACCACCGCGTTGTTCGAAGTCGGCGGTCAGTACCGCCGCAATATGTAAGGACTGGCTACTTCAGCTTGCCGGCGCCAGCGCTGGCAGGCACGGAAGTCAGAGTGGCCGTTGCCGTTTGCAGTGTGTATGCATACGGTGGCGTCCACAGGTTTGCGCTGCTGGGCTGCGCCAGTCCGCACTGGCCGTCCACCGCATTGGTGCCGGATTTGTCGCTGACGAACACGTGGCCGGATGAGCGGAAACCAAGAAAATCCTTGCCCTTGATCGCCTTGCCGCAGAACTCCGTCAACTTCAGACCGGTGATGTTGTAGTACTGGTTCTCCAGCAGCATATTCGAGCGATAGCGCGCATCGGTGCCGCTGGAGAATTTGACGTCGGTGTCCTTGGTCGAGACATTCCCGGAAATCAGATTGTTGAACATGTGGACCTGCCCGTAGCGGTTCAATGGCAAGCGCGTGGTGGCGCCGTCCCACCAGTTGCCGCTGAAGGTCACATGCAGGCGTCCCTCATCACTCCATGCGCGCCCTGAGTCGCCGTTACCCACCAGCGTGGTCTTGTGGTGTTTGCCGAAGACGCTATTGGCGATGGTGACGTAGTCGCTGCCGCGTACCACATCAAGCGCGCCGTCGTGACGCGTGTCGTAGGTGCCGGTGGCCAGCGAATCCGGCGTATCGCCGTCGCTGATGGTCAGGTGGTCCAGATAGATATTCTGGCCGCGCGACACCGTCAGGCCGTCGGCATAAGCGTTGTCGGCATCCTCCGGGTTGACATCCCACGGCGTATCGATCATCAGATTGCGCACGATGACGTTGCGGGTCCAGGTGGGATAGTCGTCACCATTCTTGCCATCCGCAATCCACTTCTTGAAATCCGCTTCCGGATCGCCGCCCGCGGTCAGCGCCAGCTCGCCGCCGATCAGCAGCGCGGTGCCGGTGATGCGCGCCGGCCGCCCTTGCGCATCGTTGATGCCGACCAGCGTAGTGTTGGACGGGATGGCGATCGAGCCGCCATATTTCTGGTCCGAGTAGCTGGTGTACTCGCGGAACACCGTATTGTTCTGGCTCCAGCGCAGGTCGATGTGGCCAATCACACGAATGATCTTGGGCTCATTGCCCGCCTCCGCGATGGCGGCCACCAGTTGCTGGCCGTTGTACACCGTATAGATGCGATTGGCGATGGCCGAGCCGCCGCCGGTCACCAGCACCGGCCCCTTGCTTGAATGTGCATGCCAGCCGCTGGCCGGCGCCGGATCGCGTTCAAAGGTCAGCACGCCGCCGGTCGGATCGGCGGACGCGAACTGCCACGCAGGCAGCTTGGGCGCGGCGGCATAGCCGGTCGGATCGTGCAGGCCGCCGGTCAGCACCGGGGCGGAGTAATTGCGTACGCCGTACTGCGCGGTCTGCAACGGCGTGCTGGCGCCGGTCAGGGACTTGGCGTCGATGGCGGCGGAATGCGCGGATGAAGCCAGCAGCAGGCTGGCCACGAGTAGTGGATATTTCATGCTTGTCTCCAGGTTGAAATGCACTGACAGCTCGCGATGATCCATACCCACGTGCGCCTGCCTTGCAGGCAGCAATGAGAGATTTTTTATGGGTGGGACTGGATCAACATTCAGGCACCTTGCGTACCTGCCGCCGTTGCGAAGAGGGTTGAGGAAACCGAGTTCGCTCAGGTCAAAAACCGACGACAAATCGAATCATCGGCGGTGCTTAAATACTAATCCTGCAGAAAAAATAATGCAACTAGCGGAAATGCGGGCCTGCGCCTTGCTGCGCCATCTCGTCGCCGGCGTTACGCAACGGGCAAGCTTTGAGGGACAGGCATCCGCAACCGATGCAGCCATCCAGTTGATCGCGCAACTGGGTCAGCGTCTTGATCCGTTCTTCGAGTTCCTGCTTCCAGGCGGCGGACAGCCGGCGCCAGTCCGCCACGGTCGGCGTGCGGCCGGACGGCAGCGCATCCAGTGCCCGCGCGATCTCCGCCAGAGGCAGACCGACGCGCTGGGCGACCTTGATCACCGCCAGCCTGCGCAACACCGAGCGGGCATAGCGGCGCTGGTTGCCCGCTGTTCGCACCGAGTGGATCAATCCCCGGGCTTCATAAAAGTGCAGCGCGGAGACGGCAACTCCTGAACGCTGCGCCAACTCGCCGACGCCCAATTCGCTTTGGCTCATAAAACCCCTTGACCTCAAGTTAAGTTGAGATTTTATAGTGTCCCCACATTCACTGCAAAAGGACACCATGAAATTCATTAACCCTCAGGGTCTGTACGACCCGCGTCCGAATGGCTACAGCCATGTCGTTGTTGCTGAAGCGCCTGCGCGCCTCATCTACATCGCCGGGCAAGGCGGCGAAAATGCGCAGGGCGATCTGTCGCAGGATTTTGGCGAGCAGGTCGCGCAAGCGCTGCGCAATCTGCACACCGCGTTATCGGCCGCTGGCGCGTCGTGCACCGATGTTGCGAAGGTCACCGCGCTGATTGTCGATCACAGCGAACACCGGCTGGCGATATTCAGCCAGGCCCTGCGCGCCATGTGGGGCGATCATCCGGCGCCAGCGTGCACACTGATCCCCGTACCGCGCCTGGCGCTAGACGGCATGCTGTTTGAAATCGAAGCCACCGCCATCCAGCAGCTGCGGGACGAGATTTACTGAGCGTGGCAGGCTGCGGCGCGATAGAAGTAGAAGTTGCCAAAGTTGAGAAATTCAGTCTTGGCGTCGAAGCGGTAAGTAACCTCCCGCCGCTTCTCGTCAAAGCTGAGCAGCCCGCCAACATGCTTGGGCAACTGCTTGAACACCTCAGTAGGGAATGGCTCCTTGCCGCCCAGGGTGATAATCAACATATCGTTATCCGCGCGACGCCAGGTGCTTGGCTGGTAGAAGCCAAAGCCGCCACGGAAAACCAGACTCCCATCTGCTTCCAACAGCATGCACATGGTCGGGAATTCCGTCCCGGTGTTTTCCAATATCACAGGCGCCGATGGCGGCTGCTGCACACTGGCACAACCGCCCATCAAAAGCGCCAAAGCGGCGTACCCCAGATAAGGTTTCATGCGATTTCACGAGGATGTAGAAACCATCACTTTACCTTATAAACAGCGCTAGACCATCTGCAGCCATTTGGCCAACTGATAGTCTTCGAATTCATATTGCCCCCTGCCGCTTTGATAAATGATCTGCTCCGAGAGCAGACGCTCTACCGCCACTTGTATCTGGCGAGCGGTGAGCGTATCCTGAGGCCTGATGCGACTCCGCAAGCACCTGCCGGGCCACGTCGTCGATCTCTGTGCCGCCCGATTTCATCAAACGTTCAATCGCGTCATGGAACAGTCCTGGTGTCCGTCCTAGCAGCACGAACGCGTTGTGCGCCGCACTGAGCGATAACTTGCGCTGCGTAGCTTGCTGAAAGGCCCCGGCCATGAAAATGAAAAATTCGTCGTCCAGGTCAGGAAAATCCGTGGTCTGGCTGAACTGGGAAAGCGGTGTCTTGATCTGACTGAACATCATCTGCAAGCGATGCCGGGAAGACCCGGTGAAAACACTCTTCACCGATTTCTTACGCAAGTCCAGAGTCGTGCGCAGCGCTGCAACCAGCTCCTGGAACTCTGGCTTGGCCAGATGTTGAATCTCATCGAAGGCAATCAGCACATGTCCCTTGGAAGCCGCGATCACTGCATCCAATAACTCAGGCAATCGCTGCAGCCGTTCCGGCCCACCCTCATCGCGCGTACGAAACTCGGCTTCAGCGCTGAGCTTACCCAGATGCTCGACTTCAACCTCGATGCTGGTCTTCTTGAACGGTCGCAAGAACCGTTGATGCAGCCAGGCGCGCGGCTGGGAGGCCTGCGAGAGCGCGGCGAGCAGCGCTGCAAGCGGATCGGTGCGGTTCTGCCACATACTGCAATACACCGTCCTGTAACCGGAGGACTCGGCGGCGGGCAGCAGGTCTTCCAGCAAAAATTCCGTCTTCCCCCTTGCGGCGTGGCGCAAATAAGACGAGCGACGAAATCAGACCGGCATCCAAAGTCCTCAGATACGTCTGCGCCAGCGAGGTCCGCGGATAATGCCAGGCGATGGGAGTTTTCCGCTTTGCCATAAATTACCGCCGCAATTGTAATTACAACGGTTCATTGTAATTCGCTGTAATTGCGGATGGCGTGCGGCTACGTCTTGACGGGGCCGACGGTAGAGCCATCCAGCAGCGCGGGCTGCCACAGCTCGTGCAGTTCGCTGGCGGGCGTGCCGTCGACCAGCGACTGCAGCATGGCGACCATGCGCGCGCCAGCTTTGCGTGGGTCGGGTTGATCGATGGTGGTGACGTTGGCGCCGGACAGGGTGTCGGCCATATTGCCCCAGACGATGACAGAGATTTCCTTGCCGATCTCCACACCCGCATCCAGCAGTGCGCGCATCGCGCCGACGCCGGACAGGTGGTTGTCGACGATTACCGCCGTCGGCCGCGGCGAGCAGGCCAGCAGCTGTTGCATGGCCTGGTAGCCGCTGCGGCGATCCAGCGTGTTGTCGATCAGGTAGCGCGGGTCGGCCTGCAGGCCGGCCGCCGCCAGCGCGGCCACGAAGCTGTTCTTGCGCTGCAGCGCGAAGTTCAGTTCCAGCGGCGCACTGATCAAGGCCACCCGCTGATGGCCGAGCCCCAGCAAGCGCTCCATCGCCATGCGGATGCCGGCTTCGTTGTCGTAATCGAACCACGCGTACGGCGCATTCAGCTCCGTGCGTCCATGCGCCACAAAGGGAAACTTGGCTTTGCTGAGGAAGGCGATGCGCTCGTCGCGCACCAGCGTGCGCCCCACCACCAGGCCATCGACGCGCCGTCCGCGCACGATCTGCTGGTAGGAGCGCTGCTCCGCCGCCGGCGACACCGGCGCGATGATCAGGCTTTTGGAGACCTCTTCCAGCGCGGCCGACATGCCGGCCATCACTTCCAGGAACATGGAGTCGCCCAGATCCGCCGGCTGCAGCGGGTAGATGATGCCAAACACATTGGTACGGCCCAGCGCCAGCGAGCGCGCCATCGGATTCGGCTGGTAGCCGACCTCCTTGGCCGCCTTCAACACCCGCTCGCGGGTACGTACATTGACCTCTGGGTAACCGTTTAACGCGCGGCTCACCGTGGTCTTGGACATGCCAAGGTGGTTTGCAAGATGCGCGAGGTTCATAGCCGATCGTTCAATGTTGACCGCTGATTATAGCGTTGGCGTCGAATTTACCGCCACCGTCATCGACTGCTCTTTTGAAGAAATACAACATTATCAGGACAATTGTGATGGGAACCAAGGTCAGATAGAAGGCGAAATGCCCGCTGAAGTTACCAAAAACATAACCGGTAATCAGCGAACCGGTCGTACCGCCCAGTGCCGAAAAAATCACCAGCAGGCCGGTCATGGCCGAATGTTGATTCTTCGGCAAGGAGCTCAGCATTACGGAATTGATGCCGGGGTAAATCGGCGCCATGAACAGTCCGATCAGCGGGAACAGGAAGGTCGCCAGCGGCGCCGTCGCCCAGGTGATGTGCGGATCAGCCACCACATCATGCGTCAGCGGCAGCGCCAGCAGCACCATGGCGGCCATGCCGACCACGCAGGCATTCATCACCGGATACCAGTTCAGCTTGCGCATCAGCACGCCGGCCGACAGCCGCCCCACCGCCAGGCAGGCGGCAAAGATGCTGGTGACTTCCACGCTCATTGCCGCAGGCAGCTTGAGGATTTCGTTGTTGAAGGTCGGCAGCCAGGTGCCCACGCTTTGTTCGATCAGCACGTACAGGAAGGCTGTGATTACAAACACGCACACCAGCGGCTTGAAGAACAGCTTGAGCATGGCGGCGAAATCCTGTGCGATGCTGCGCCCTTCCGGCAGCGCCGCCATCGATTCATTGAACGGCGTGGACAAAATCAGCACAAAGGTCAGCACACACAGCACCGCCAACACCCAGTACACATGCAGCCAGCTTTGCGACAGCGGATCATGCGAGTCGATGAAGTAGCCGAACACCCAGTAAGCGCTCAACACGCCCAGCATGAAGAAACCCTCCAGCAGATTCATGGTGCTGGCATGCTGCTTGCGGTCGACGGCGATCAGGCCGAGCGTCGAGTACACCGACACCTTCACCAGCGCGAACGACACGCCCACGCAGAAGAACAAGGCCTTGGTGGTGGCGAACGACGGCAGCAGCGGCATCGCCACGCAAGCGGCGGTGACGATGGCAAGCCCGATCAGCATCGCCTTCTTGTAACCGACGCGCGGCAAAAAGGACGCCACCAGAAACGACACCACCGCAATCGGCAAGTCCTTGAAACCTTCCAGCACGCTGGCGGCTGATTTGCTCACGCCATAGTTGCCGATCACTTGCAGGATCACCGTGCCCACGCTGTTGAGCAGGATGGCGAAGACGAAGTAGACCAGGAATAGCGCGAAGAGTATTTTGTTGTTTTTCATGCTGCTGTCTCCATGTGCCGCGCGCGACGCGGCGTCATTCAATATGCGGCGAGGTTGAATTCTTTCAGGCTTGTTATCACCACGTCCGCTTCCGTCAGCACGAAGGGATGGCCTATCCCCAGCGCGAACATGCCCGCGGCCTTGATCGCCGCCACGCCGGCTACCGCGTCTTCAACACCGAGGCAGTCGGCCGGCGCCACGCCCAGCTCACTGGCCGCACGCAGAAAGATCTCCGGGTCCGGCTTGCCGCGCGCGATGGTGGCGGCATCCACCACGTAATCGAATTTATCGGTGATGCCCAAGCGGCCCAGCACCGTAAAGGCGTTCTTGCTGACCGAGGCCAGACCGATGCGCAGGCCGGCGGCGCGCACCGCGTCCAACGCTGCCACCGCGCCGGGCAGCAAGTCATCTGCCGACATGGTGGAGATCAGCTCCTGATAATGCCGGTTCTTGCTGTCCGCCAGCGCCAGCTTTTCTTCCGGCGTGTACTTGCGCGCGGCCGACGCCAGGATCAGATCCAGCGAGCCCATGCGGTCGATGCCCTTCAGGCTCTCATTGAACTCATGATCGAAATGTACGCCCTGCGATTCCGCCAACTGCTTCCACGCGAGGTAATGATAGTGGGCGGTGTCGGTAATCACGCCATCCAGATCGAAGATAACTGCCTTGAAGCGGCTCATGCGAAACTCCTTGCTTGTTTGGGTTGCGACAGCGTCAGCGTCACCGTTTCGCCGCCATGCGTAAATTCCAGCGCATCGCCCTGCAGCAGGCGATACTCAACGCGGCCTGCTTGTACATGCACTTCCAGCAGCGCGCCACGGAAATGGATCTTGAAGGTGTAGTGCTGCCACTGCTTCGGCAACTGCGGGGAAAAGTGCAGCGCGCCGCCGACCACGCGCATGCCGGCAAAGCCATACGCCACGCCCAGCCAGGTGCCGGCCATGGCCGCCGTGTGCACGCCGTAGTGGGTATTGCCGTGCGTGTCGTCCAGATCGAGGCGCGCGGTCTCCATGAAGTAGTGATAGGCCTTGTCCTGATAGCCCACCTCCGCCGCGATAATCCCGAAGATGCAGGACGACAGCGACGAATCGTGCGTGGTCACCGCCTCGTAATAATCAAAATCGCGGCGCTTGTCTTCCAGCGAGAACTGATCGCTCAGCAGCAGCAGCGCCAGCACCACGTCGGCCTGCTTGCACACCTGATGGCGGTAGATCACCATCGGGTGATAGTTCAGCAACAGCGGATAATTTTCTTTTGGCGTGTTGGCAAAGTCCCACACTTTCTTGGACAGGAAGCTGTCGTCCTGCGCGTGGATTTGCAGCGCTGCGTCGTACGGCAGATGCATCAGCGCCGCGGCACGGCGCCACCCGGCCGGCTCGCCAGCATCCAGCGCCATGGCGACGGCAATGCGCGCGAACTCGGACGGCGCCTGCGCCTGCAGCTGTTCCGCGATCGATGCCGCGAAGTTCAGGTGCATCTGCGCCATGGCGTTGGTGTAGTAGTTGTTGTTGACCAGCGCCGTATATTCGTCCGGACCGGTCACCTGGTTGATGCAGAAGCGGCCCTCGCGGTCATACGAACCGATGCCGGTCCAGATGCGCGCCGTCTCCATCACAATTTCCGCGCCGGCCTTGACCAGGTACTCCTGATCGCCGGTGGCGTCCATGTACATCCTGATCGAATAAGCGATATCGGCGTTGATGTGATACTGCGCCGTCCCCGCCGGGAAGTAGGCCGAGCATTCGTCGCCGGCGATGGTGCGCCATGGGTAGAGCGCGCCCTTGTCATGCGACATCTGGCGGGCACGCTCGCGCGCTTTCGGCAGGCCGGCGTAGCGGTACTCCAGCAGCTTGCGTGCGATCTCGGGTTTGGAATACAGGAAGAACGGGAAGATGTAGATTTCCGTGTCCCAGAAATAGTGACCCTCGTAGCCTTCGCCGGTGACGCCTTTGGCGGAGATGTTGGTCTTGCCGTCACGGCCCACCGACTGCAGCAGGTGGAACTGGTTGAAATGCATGCCTTGCTGAAGCGCGTCGTCGCCGGCAATCTGCACGTCGGCCTGCTGCCAGAAGTCGGCCAGATACTGCTCCTGCGCCAGACGCAGGTCATCAAAGCCTGCGGCGGCGGCATTGGTCAGCGTGTCCTTGCTGCGCCACATCAGCTCTTTGGCATCGTAGTCGCGCGAGGAGTAATAGCTGCCGTACTTGGTCAGCGTGACCGACTGGCCGGCGCTCACCGCCAGTTCCCAGCTTTGCGTCAATCGCTGGCCATCCTGCGCGCAGACGGCAGGCAGATCGGCGCTTAGCAACGATTGTGTGGCGCTGACCAGCGTGAAGCCGCTGTTGTGCGTCTTCTGCACCAGTGCCGAGAAGCTGTCGGTCTGCTCGGCATCCACCATGTGCAGCGTCGGGCCGGAGATAGCCGAACCCACGCGCGGATCGTCGCCGGCTTCCTGGTTCTTCACCGCGCCATCTAGCGCGGACACCAGGCGCATGCGGCCTTCAAAGTTCAGCGAGGTGACTTCGAACTCGATCGCAAACAAATGCTTGTTCTCGAAGCTGACCATGCGGCGGCTGCGCACGCGCACGCTGCGGCCTTGCGGCGAGGTCCACTCCACCACGCGCGTCAGCAGGCCGGTACGGAAATCCAGCACGCGCTCATAGGTTTGCACGGAACCGGTCAGCAGATCGAATCGCTCATCGCCCAGCCACAACTCCACGCCCTTGGCGTTCGGCACATTCAGCATGAACTGGTTGACCCTGGCCAGACCGTACGCCGCTTCCGGATACTGGATCGGCTCGGACTCATAGAAACCGTTCAGGTAAGTGCCGTCCAGCGAGGTGCCGGCAGGGCCGCTGTAGCCCTCCTCGCCGGTCCCGCGCAGGCCGATATAGCCATTCCCCAGCGCAAACAGCGTCTCATCGAGGAAATGGGATGCGGTGTCAAAGCTGGTCTCGCGGATGCACCAGGCTTCAAGAGGATAAGTGTGTTGTTGCACAGCGAATTCCTTAGAAAAAGCGATTCAAAGCGGTTTGAATTTCAAAAAACAACGGTTTTTAGTCAAATTTTGCTGTTTTTCGGGGAAACTAGGTCTGCCGTACCATCAGGGTGGTCGGCAGCATTTCAGAAGCGACCGGCTGGCCTTCGATCAGGCCCAACATCTTTTTAGCCAACAACACGCCGCCATCGCGCAGGTACTGGTGCACGCTGGTCAGGGGCGGCACGAAGCTGGCCGCGCCCGGCGTATCGTCGTAGCCGATGACGGAAACATTCTCCGGCACCCGCAAATTCTTCTCGGCCAGCGCGCGGATCGCGCCCATGGCCAGCAAATCGCTGGCGGCAAACACGCCGTCAAATGACGCGCCCTTCTTCTTCAGCAACGCCGAAATGCTGTCAAAGCCCGCCTCAAACGTGAACGCCTTCGGACGGATGATGTGCACCGTGGCCGCACCGCCCATCGCATCGATAAAGCCGGCGCAGCGTTCCTGCACCTCCGCGTGGTCGACATCGCCCAGGAACACCAGCTTTTGCCGGCCCTGCGCGATGAAGCGCTCGGCCGCGCTGATGCCGCCCTTGCGGTTGTCCGAGCCGACCACGATGTAATCGGCCCCCTGCTGCGGCGCGCCCCACACCACCAGCGGCATGCCAGTCTGCTGCAGGGTGCGCACCGCCTCGCCATGCGAGCCCTGGCCCAGCAGGATCAGGCCATCCGCGCCCATCACCGGCGCCGTGTTCATCAACTGCTTGGACGTTAAAACAACACTGTAGCCCGCCGTGGTCAGCTCCTGCGTAATGCCGCCCAGCAGCTCCAGCGGGTAGGGATCGGACATCGGCCGACCGCGCACGGGTGTCATTTCTACAACAACCGCCACCGAATAACTGCGGCCCATGCGCAAATTGCGCGCGCTCACATTCAAACGGTAGCCCTGCTCCTCTGCCAGCGCACGGATTTTCTCGCGCGTTTCCGGCGTCACTAGCGGACTGTCGCGCAAGGCGCGCGACACCGTGATTTTGGAGACGCCGGCCAGCTTGGCCAGATCTTCCATGGTCAGGGTGGTTGCTACAGTCTTCTTCGCGGGCATCGTTGTTTTTCTGGTCAAAAAGCGGGGGTGCGGACGCATTATGACAGAAATTTTTAATTTGTCGCGAAAAATGACATCGATAACATTTCAATTGACATCGATATCATTTCTTGTTTCAATGGCCGAACTCAACACCTAATAAGAAAGAAGAGACACGATGAAAAACCCGTTCCTGCCATCGGCCATCGCGGCCGCCGTCCTCGTTTTAGTCAACCAGGCTGCCGCCCAGGCCCAAACCGCCGACGCTCCGGCAGCGGAGCCGTCCAAGGAAGTTTCCAAGGAAATCCAACAGGTCGTGGTGACCGGTGTGGCCTCGGCGCGTGGTGTGCGCAAGGTCGACTCGGCCTTCTCGATCACCACCGCCAACGAAGAACAGCTCAAGCAAGCTGCGCCCTCCAGCACCGCCGACATCATGAAAATCGTGCCGGGCGTGTACGCTGAATCGACCGGCGGCCAGTCCGGCGCCAACATCGAGGTGCGCGGCTTCCCGTCCGGCTCCGACTCGCCGTTCGTCTCGGTGCAGATGATGGGCAACCCGATCTACCCGCCGCCGACCCTGTCGTTCTTTGAAGGCTCGTCCGCCTTCCGCCTGGACGATACGGTGGAACGGGTGGAAGTGCTGCGCGGCGGCCCATCGACCATCTGGTCCAACGCCCAGCCGGGCGCGACCATGAACTTCATCCTGAAAGAAGGTACGGACACGCCGGAAGGCACGGTGCGCTTCACCACCGGCACCGGCAGCCTGCGCCGCGTCGACATGTACTACGGCGGCAAGATCAGTGACGGCTGGTACGGCTCGGTCGGCGGCTTCTATCGCAAGACCGACGGCGTGCGCGACGCCGGCTTCCCGGCCGACGACGGCCACCAGATCACCGCCACCCTGACCCGCAACCTGGATCAGGGCAAGCTGACCCTGTACGCCCGCAACACCGACGACAAGAATGCCTTTTACACCGGCGTGCCGCTGATCTCCAGCAACGGCGGCCGCACCATCACCGCCTTCCCCGGCTTCGATCCGCTGACCGGCACCCTGATGAGCGGCGAAATGCGCAACTTCACCATCGAAGCGGCGCCCGGCAAGACCCTGACCAGGGACCTGGGCGACGGCCGCGGCCTGAAAGCCACCGTGTTCGGCGCCAACTTCGACCAGAAAGTGGGCGACTGGAGCATCTCCAACAAGTTCAACCGCTTCGACGGCGACCTCAACACCATCGCCATGTTCACCGGCAACAATCCGCTGTCGATGAGCGACTACATCAACGCCGCCATCACCTCGGCCAACGGCAATGCGGCCGTGGTCGCTGCGGCCGGCGGCCAGCTGGCGACCTCGGGCACCGCCACCTTCGTCAAGGGCGGCGCCGTGGCCGGCAACCAGCAGGTGGTGCAGGCCGGCCTGTGGGCGGTCGAGAAGCAATTGAAGTCGTTCACCGACGAACTGCGCGTCAGCAAGGAAATCTTCAAGGACAACACGCTGACCGTGGGCGGCTACTTTGCCGACTACTCCTCGCATGACGTCTGGTATCTGGGCAACAGCCACCTGATGACGGCCGTGCCGCAAGCCAGCCTGATCAACGTCACCCTGAACAACGGCGTGGTGGTGTCCAAAAACGGTACCGACGGCAATGTGTTCTACGCGCCGGTCGCCTCGTACGACGGCCGCAACACCGCCGTGTTTGTTTCGGATGAATGGAAGGTCAACGACAAGATCAAGGTCGACTTCGGCATGCGCCACGAGCAGCAGAAGATCAGCGGCACCATCTCCAACCTGACCTCGGCCGACACCGACAACAATCCGCTGACCGTCTACAACAACGGCACCTCGATGCCGAACGGCTCCAACACCTACCTGAGCCGCAAGGACAGCGCCAACTCCTTCACCATTGGCGGCAACTACAAGCTGGCGCGCGACACCTCGGTGTTCGTGCGTGCCAACCGCGGCCACACCTTCATCTCGTTTGATGATTTGCGCGGCGCCGGCAACCAGAAGGACGCCAACGACAGCAACCTGCTGCCAACGCCGAAGATCAGCCAGTACGAGATCGGCTTCAAGACCGCGTCGCAGCTGTACACGGCCTACATCAACGCCTTCCACACGCAGTTTGACGGCATCGCGTTCACGCAAATCCTCTCCAACGGTCAGGAACTGCGCTCGATCAGCGGCTCGAAAGGCAACGGCATCGAGTTTGAAGTGGCGGTGCGCCCGATCGAAAACCTGCAACTGCAGCTGACCGGTGACTATCAGAAATCGGAATACCGCGACAACCCGGCCACCGAAGGCAAAACCGTGCAGCGCCAGCCGAAGCTGCAATTCCGCTTCACGCCAACCTACCGCATTCCGTTTGGCGACGGCAACGCCGCCAAGCTGTACGCGACCTACACCTCGATTGGCGAGCGCTGGGCTGACCAGGCCAACCAACAGTACCTGCCGTCCTACCGCACCATCGACGCCGGCGTGCTGTTCTCCTTCGGTGACAAGATCGAGCTGCGTCTGGCAGGCACCAACCTCAACAACGAGCTGGGCCTGACCGAAGGCAATTCGCGCCTCACCACCGGCAACGTCGGTCCGATCAACGCCCGTCCGCTGTTCGGCCGCACCTGGGAAGCGTCGCTGCTGTACCGCTTCTGATCTCCTGTAACGTCCCTCTTGGGCAAGGCGCAGTTAGCCTTGCCTTTTTTGTTTTTCTGGCCTAATCTGCAATAGATCGTATGACACGATCCTGCCTCACCATGTCCAGAATTTTGCACTAGGGAAAGATAGTGGCCACGCTCCTCTCGATCAACGCGCTGCAGGCATCGGTTGCACAGGCTGAAAGGCAGGTGCAAAAGGATCAGGTGCGCGTGAATCAGGATGCGGACCGGCTGGACGCCAGCCGGGCGCAGCTGGCCAAGGACAAGCAAACGCTGGCCGACAACCAGCGCGAGAGCAATCAGGCCACGCAGGCGGCGGAAAAGCCTGCGCCCACGGTCAATCTGGACAGCGCGATTGAAAGTCCGCCGCGCGCCGCCCAGCAATTGCCGGCCGACCTGGCGCCGCCCAAGCCGCGTGTGAACACGCTGGGCCAGACCATCGGCCAATACATCAACGTCACCGCCTGAAAGTCATGCCGGCGCAAGCCGGAATCCATACATTGCGTGCGTTCCATGGGTTCCGGCCTGCGCCGGAACGACCATTTAAACCAGCGGCTCCCACCACTTGTTGTCCGCCTGCGGCTGGCGGATGTCCAGCGGCAGGCCGATTTCCGGCGTGGCGATCGGAATGCGGCGCTCCTCCGCCAGCTGGCTGATGCGGTCGAACGGATCATGCCAGGCGTGCAGCGACAAATCGAAGGTGCCGTTGTGAATCGGCAGCAGCACCTTGCCCTGCAAATCGATGTGGGCCTGCAGCGATTCTTCCGGCTGCATGTGCACGTCCGGCCACTGCGGATCGTAAGCGCCGGTTTCCACCATGGTCAGGTCGAACGGGCCGTAGCGGCGGCCGATTTCCTTGAAACCGTCGAAATAACCGCTATCGCCGCTGAAAAACAGCCGGACGTCGCGATCCTCGATCACAAACGAAGCCCACAACGTCTTGTTGCGGTCGCCCAGGCCGCGGCCGGAAAAGTGCTGCGCCGGCGTTGCCACCAGCTTCAGGCCGGCCACAAACGCGGTCTGCCACCAGCTCAGCTGCTGCACCTTTTTCGCCGGGATGCCCCAGGCAATCAGGCGGTCGCCCACGCCCAGCGGCGTGATGAAATGCTCGGTCTTGCCAGCCAGCTTGAGCACGGCCGCGTGGTCCAGGTGGTCGTAATGGTCGTGCGACAGGATGATGCCCTTGATCGGCGGCAGCTCATCAATGCTGATCGGCGGCGCGTGGAAGCGCTGCGGGCCGGCCCACTGCACCGGCGAGGCGCGCTCGGAAAACACCGGGTCGGTCAGCCAGAAATGGCCATTGAGCTTGAGCAGCACCGTCGAGTGACCGAGGCGGAACAGGCTGCGATCCGGAGCATCCATTAACTGCTGCTGCGTGATCGCGTGAACGGGTATCGGTTGCGCGGGCACCGTGTCTTTCGGCTTGTCGAAAGCAAAGCGCAGCATGATGCCCAGCGACTTGAACAAGCCCATCTGGTGCATCTTGACCGGATTGCGGAAACGACCGTCGCGCGTGCGCGGCGCGCTGGGCACAGACAAACCGTCCAGGCTATCAACAGCAGAAAACGTCATGATGGGCACTCCCAAGTGAAAATGTACACTACACAGTGTAGTATCTATTTTTTGAAAAGTAAACTAGCCGGTGTAAAATAGCTGTATGAACACGCCCATCAAACTGACCGACCGCAAACGCCAGGCCATCGTCGAAGCCGCCATTGCCGAATTCCGCGCCAGCGGTTTCGAAGCCACCAGCATGGACAAGATCGCGGCCACGGCGGGGGTATCCAAACGCACCGTGTACAACCATTTCCCCAGTAAAGACGAACTGTTCGAGCAAATATTGCACGAGCTGTGGAATAGCACGGCCGCCATCGGTCCGGCGCCATATGACCCGGCCCGGCCGCTGCGTGCGCAGCTGCTGGAATTGCTCAGCAAGAAGATGGAATTGCTGCAGGACGCCTATTTCCTGGATCTGGCGCGGGTGGCGATCGCCGAGGCCATCCACTCGCCGCAGCGGGCGCAGGAAATGGTGGCGCGCCTGAGCGTGAAGGAAGAGGCCGTCACCAGCTGGCTGCGCGCAGCGCAAGCCGACGGCAAGTTCACCGGGGCCGATCCGTTTATCGCATCGCAAATGCTGCAGGGTCAGCTGAAGACTTTTGCCTTTTGGCCGCAGGTGACCATGGGCCAGCCTCCGCTGGACCCGGCCATGCAACAACAGGTGGTCGAGGCCACCGTCGAGATGTTCCTGGCCTACGCGAACGCCACCGCGTAAATCGGCGGCAAGGTGGTGGAGATGGTTTGCCACTGGCCGCCGCCATCTTCCGACAGCCAGGCGCCGCCGGTGGTCGAACCCATCAGCAGGATCTGGCCGTCATCGCTGACCGCCAGCCCATGGCGATACACCAGGTCGTAACAGTGCTGATGCGGCAGCCCGCCGCGCCAGGCGGTGAAGTGCTGGCCGCCGTCGGTGGTGCGGGTGACTGCCAGCGAGGCTTGCGGCGGAATCCGCCTGCTGTCGGCCTCGGCCGGCACGAACCAGGCCGTTTCGCCATCCTGCGGATGCACCGCCGTCACGAAGCCGAAATTGGAAATCGGCGCGGCCGGCTTGATCTCGGTCCAGTTGGCGCCATTGTCGGTGCTGCGCCAGATGCCGTTGTGATGCTGGCACCACAGCTTGTCCGGCTCGCCGGCGCAACGCACGATGCGGTGCGGGTCTTGCACCTGTTCCGTGTCCACCAGTTCGGGCGGCATGTAATTGGCCTTCATGCCCTTGGCGCGCAGCGACCAGCTGGCGCCGCCGTCATTGGTCAGCCAGGCGCCGCCGCAGGAAATGCCGACCAGCACCGACTTGCTGTCGCGCGGATCGACGCAAATGCTGTGGATGCCCGGCACATCGTAACCGCCGCCCATCCATTGCGCGCGCTCGGGCACGTTCCACAAGCCTTCCACCAGTTGCCAGCTGTCGCCGCGATCGCTTGAACGGAACAGCCCGCCCGGCAGGGTGCCGGCCCACAGCACGCCCGGCTCGTCCGGTCCGCCGGCCGCCAGCGACCAGACCTGCTTGACGGTCCACTCGACCGGATCGGCGCTGTCGGCCGGTTTGGCAGGAAAGGCTGGCGCCGCCACTTCCACCCAATCGCTGCTGCCGGGATCGCGCCGGTGCAGCTTGGCGCCGAAGTGGCCGAGATTGAGCGCCGCGTACAGCGTGCCGTCGCGCCGGTCCGGCAACACCATCGACACCGGGTCGCCCAGGAAATGCTGCTGGTCCAGCAGCCACGCCTCGTGCGTGCGGTAGACTTCAAACAGCCCTTTGCGGGTCGCGATGTAGGCGCGATCGGACATATCAGCCTCCTGACAGTGCTTGCAGAATATAGACCTGGGAATGGGGCGCGAGCGCGTCATCCAGCAACCGCGGATCGCGGGCGCGCTGGCCGTCGATAAAGATCACCACGTTTTCGCGCAGGCAGCCCTGCTCGTCGAGCACGTAGCCGCGCAGGCGCGGATGGTCGGCGAAACAACCGTCGAGCGCGCTGCGCAGATCGGCCGCGGTGGTGTCCACCTGCGGCACGCGCATGAAGCGGCCCAGCTGCTGGGTAAATATCAATTTCGCCATCTTGCAGATTCTATGCCGATTGCGGCTAAAATGAAATTGCCTCAACCACCGGAGCGTTGCATGTCAATTACGCCGCAAGAACTGGAACTGCTGATGCAGGAAGTGGAGAAGGAAGATCCCATCGACTTTGCCGACCTGCCGTTTGAAGAGCAAGAGTTGCGCGGCCTGATCGCCAACCATCTGTGCGAGATGGCGGACGCGATGGAAAACTTCAGCGAGGAAGACAAGCGCCTGACCCTGCTGGCGGTCGCGGCCAAGCTGGTGCTGGAAAACCTGGTGCTGCATGTGCAGATGCTGCGCCAGCACGACGTCCCGCTCAACCACACCACGGAGGCGCTGCTAAGCCGCCTCCGCAGAAAGGACTGATCAGTCAGCCGCAGGGAAATCCAGCGCCGTCACATTCACCCGGTTGAACAGGTTGGTGAAGGTGATGGAGGTAATCGCCAGCAGGGTGTCGACGATGTGCGTATCGCTGTAACCGGCCTGTTTCACCGCCAGCACCACCTCGGCTGGCACATCGCCGCTGGTGCGCGCCACGGCGTGGACAAACGCTGCCAGCGCATCCACCTTGGCGTCGCCAGTGGCCTGGCCATGGCGCACGCCCTGGATGGCGTCTTTGCTCAGGCCGGCTTTACCGCCCATCAGGGTGTGGGCTGCCAGGCAGTAATCGCACAGCGCATCCTGGCTGACGGCCAGCTTGATCACTTCAATTTCCTTGGCGCTCAGGCTGCTTTTACGCAGGGCACCGTCCAGGTTCAGGGCGGCTTCCAGCGCCAGCGGGCTGTTGCTGCCGATGGCGGCGTAGGCATTGGGCACCTTGCCGATCGCGCCCTTGATGGCGGTGAACAGTTGGGCAGCGTGGCCGGTGGCTTCCGAGACAGGTTGGGTGAACAGACGGGACATGATGTGTTTCCTTTCAAGTGAGTTGGTATGGAACACAGTCTAGGCCGTTCGGATGAGATGATGAATGCTTTGGATGCTCTATAATTTGCTCCGTCGTCTCAACGCTGCCTTATGGACACCCTTAGCCACCTGCTCTCCCTCTACCCCGTGCGCACCGCGCTGGACGTGCGTTGCCGCTTTGACGCGCCGTGGGTGCTGGACCACCAGGGCGCCCCGCACGGCGTCGCACCCTACCACCTGATCGTGCATGGCGAGGCGCTGTACGACGGCATGCCATTGCAGACCGGCGACATCATCGTGTTCCCGCATGGCGCCGCGCACCGGCTGCACATCGGCGATCCGGCGCAAGCCACGCCGCCGCATGCCGCGCCGGGACTGCTACGCTTTGAAAGCAATCAGGGCGACGGTCCGCAAACCGACATCCTGTGTGGTGAATTCCATTTTGGCGCCGACGGCAGCGACGGCTTGCTGGCCGCCCTGCCGGCCGTGCTGGTGGTGCGCACCGCCGGCCGGTCGGAGGCGCAAAGCCTGCGCCACCTGATGCGCATGCTGCAGGAAGAAGCCGAGATGCCGCGCGCCGGCTCGGAAGCCATCATCCGCCAGCTGGCGTCGGCCCTGTTCGCGCTGCTGATGCGCACCTGGCTGGAGCAGGCGCTGTCGGTGCCGGGCTTGTTTGGCGTGCTGGCCGAGCGGCGCCTGCAGCCTGCCATCAACAGCATGCTGGCAGCGCCGGAAAAGCCGTGGACCTTGGAAGCACTGGCCGAAGCGGGTCACATGTCACGCGCCACCTTTGCGCGCCTGTTCAAGCAGGCCGCCAATGCCACGCCAGCCGAAGTGCTGACCCAACTGCGCATGGCGCGCGCCGCCCGCCTGCTGGACCAGGGCCGCGCCGCCGGCCAGGTCGGCGAAGCGGTGGGCTACCAGTCCGAGGCCGCCTTCAACCGCGCCTTCAAGCGCCAGTACGGCGTGGGGCCGGGCGCTTACCGCAAGCGTGCCGCTTAAAACAGCTGACTGGCGGCCGGGGCATCGATCACCAGATCGGTGGCGGCCATGGCCACGCAGGGCAGGATGTAGCCCTCGCGCTTTTCCTCCAGGCTCAGCCCCGGCCATTCGATCTTGTAGCGCACCGTGCCGCTGGTGGAGCGGCAGATGCAGGTGCGGCAGGTACCGTTGCGGCACGAACTGGGCAGGCGGACGCCGGCCTGCTCCGCCGCCTCCAGCACGGTGTCCCGCGGGTCCGCGTCAAACATCCATCCCTGCCCTGCCAGCGTAATCTTCATTTCCATGCCGCTTGTCGAAAGCGCCATGGTATCAGCCGTGCAGCTGCAGGCGCGGTTTATCGTTGGCCGGGAGCGCAGGCCGCCTGGGCGCGGCGCCGCCTTGCTGCAGCTTGAACACCGCGATCGCCTGCGACACGCAACGCGTCTGCTGCGCCAGGTTGCCCGCGGCAGCGGCGGCCTGCTCCACCAGCGCGGCATTCTGTTGCGTGATGTCGTCGATCCTGATCACCGCCTGGTTGACCTGGCCGATGCCATCGCTCTGCTCACGGGTGGAGTTGGAAATCTCGCCCATCACCCGGGATACGCGCGCCACCGATTCGATCACCTCGCTCATGGTCTGGCCGGCGCTGTTGGTCAGCGAGGTGCCCGCCTGCACCTTCTCGATCGAGGTATCGATCAGGGCCTTGATTTCCTTGGCGGCCGTGGCCGAACGTTGCGCCAGGCCGCGCACCTCGCTGGCCACCACGGCAAAGCCGCGTCCCTGCTCGCCGGCGCGCGCGGCTTCCACCGCCGCATTCAGCGCCAGGATATTGGTCTGGAAGGCGATGCCGTCGATCAAGCCGATGATGTCCAGGATCTTGTTGGACGAGGCGCTGATGTCGCCCATGGTGCTCACCACCTGCGACACAATGGTGCCGCCCTGCGTGGCCACCTCGCGCGCGCGCTCTGCCAGCTGGTTGGCGCTGGCCACATTGCTTGCGCTTTGCTGCACGGTCGCGGTCAGCTCCTCCATGCTGGACGCGGTCTCCTGCAGGCTGGACGCCTGCGACTCCGTGCGTCCCGACAAATCCATATTGCCATCGGCAATTTCATCGGTGGCCACCGAGATCTCATCAAAGTTGGCGCGCACATCGCCGATGATGCTGTGCAGGTTGATGTTGGTCTGCCGCAGCGCCGCCAGCAACTGGCCCATTTCATCGTCACGCCGGATCTCGATCGATGCGGTCAGGTCGCCACCCGCCATCATGCGCGCTGCCCTGGTGGCCTGGCGCAAAGGCAGCGCCACGTTCACGTACAGGTTGCGGCCAAACAGCAGCATGCCGGCCAAGGCCACCACGGCGGCGCCGGCCAGCCAGCCTTGCGCCCGGGCCACGGTGGCATCGTCCGCCAGCAGCAAGGTCAAGGCTTGTAAAGCCAACACGCCCACCAGCAGCGAGGTGGCGATCAGAATCTGCGTCGACAACGAAGCGCGCAGCATGTTCTGCATGCGCGCCACCAGCCCGGTCGCCACCGCACGGCCATTCACAATGCGCAGCTTGCGCGGATTGCCAGCCTTGATTTCACGGTACAAGGCATCGGCCGAACGCACCTGCTCGCGCGACGGCTTGGTGCGCACCGACAGATAACCCACCGGCTTGCCGTTCTCGATCACCGGCGTGACATTCGCCAGCACCCAGTAGAAATCGCCGTTCTTGCAGCGGTTCTTCACCAGCCCGGTCCAGGGCATGCCGCTGCGGATGGTGCTCCACAAATCCGCAAAGGCTTCCACCGGCATGTCGGGATGGCGCACGATGTTTTGCGGCGCGCCCATCAGCTCTTCTTCGGTAAAGCCGCTCACTTCAATGAAATAGGGATTCGCGTAGTTGATATTGCCCTGCAAATCGGTACTGGAGACGATGGTACGGCCGTCTTCCATGATGTATTCGTTTTGCGTGACAGGGGAATTGATTCGCATGGACCGCTCCTATACTTTGTTTTTAGTAGGGAGGCGAACCGGGGTTTGGGGGGCGCCGCAGGCCGGGCATGGCCTGAGCGCCCAGAATAAAAGTATTTGATATTCCAGAATATCAACAATTGTCACAATGCTGCGCAGAAACAACACTTGATTAGTCTGGCTTGAAGTTTTGTCCCAGCGACATTGGCTTATTCAACAAGATTGTCTGCGGATTGCGGCAGATCAGCACCAGCACCACGATGGTGGCGATGTAGGGCAGCATGGACAAAAACTCCGAGGGGATAGCCAGCCCCATGCCCTGGCCGTGGAACTGCAGCACAGTCACACCGCCGAACAGGTAGGCGCCAATCAAGACGCCGCGCGGCTTCCAGGTCGCGAACACTACCTGCGCCAGCGCGATCCAGCCGCGGCCGGCGGTCATGCCTTCCACCCACATCGGCGTCAGCGCCAGCGACAGGTAAGCGCCGCCCAGTCCGGCCATGGCGCCGCCAAACAGCACCGTGCCGTAGCGCAGGCTGATCACCGGGAAGCCGATCGCGTGCGCGCTATGCGGCGACTCGCCGACGGCGCGGATGATGAGCCCCAGCCGGGTGCGCGCCAACATCCAGCCAACCAGCAGCACCAGCGCGATCGAGAAATACACCATGCCGTCAAAGCCGAACAGGATGGGCATGCGCTCCACCGTCTGCCCCACGTAGCTGCGGCCCAGGAAAGCCGAGACGCCGATGCCGAACAAGGTCAGCGCCAGACCGGTGGCGACCTGGTTGGTCTGCAGCGTCAGCACCAGGAAGCCAAACACCAGCGACATCAGCATGCCCGCCGCCACCGCCGCCAGCAGGCCCAGTGTCATGCTGCCGCTGGTCAGCGTGACGCCGAATCCCACCACGGCACCAACCAGCATAATGCCTTCCAGCCCGAGATTGAGCACGCCGGAACGCTCGGTCACCAGCTCGCCCATGGACGCCACCACCAGCGGCGTGGCCGCGCCGGCGGTGCTGGCGAGGAAGGCGATCAACAATTCAGCGTTCATCATGCGTAAACCTCTTGTTTGATGCGATAGTGAATGAACAGATCAGCGGCCAACAGGTAAAACAGCAGCAGCCCCTGGAAGATGCCGGTGATGGCGGACGGCGCCTGCAGCTCGATCTGCGCCGTCTCGCCGCCGATGTACAGCAGCGACATCAGCAACGCCGACAGCACCACGCCCAACGGATGCAGGCGGCCCACATAGGCCACGATGATGGCGGCAAAGCCATAGCCGGGCGATACTGACGGCTGCAACTGCCCCAGCGGCCCCGCCACCTCGCCCACGCCGGCAATGCCGGACAGCGCGCCGCTGATCATGAACGCCAGCCATACATTGCGCGGTTCGCTGAAGCCGGCATACAGCGCGGCGGCCGGCGCCATGCCGCTGACCTGCATGCGGTAGCCGGCAAAGGTATGCTTGCAGAAGAACCACGCCGCTGCCGCCGCCAGCAGCGACAGGATGAAGGCCGCGTTCACGCGCAGGCCTTCCACCAGCAGCGGCAAGGTGGCCGAGTCGCTGAACATCTTCGATTGCGGGAAGTTGAAGCCGGCCGGATCGCGCATCGGCCCGTGCACCAGATAGCTGAGCAAGTGATACGCGATGTACACCAGCATCAGGCTGACGAGAATCTCGCTGGTGTTGAAGCGCGTGCGCAGCAGCGCCGGGATCGCCGCCCACAGCATGCCGCCCGCGGCGCCCGCCAACAGCATCAGCGGCAGCACCCACCAGGCCTGCACTTCGTCGCAATACAACGCCACCGCACCGGCCGCGATGGCGCCGATGGTCAGCTGGCCGTCGGCGCCGATGTTGTTGACGTTGGCGCGGAAGCCCAGCGCCAGGCCGACGCCGCACAAGATCAGCGGCGTGGCTTTCAGCAGCAGTTCCCCGATGCCGTACGCGGTGCTCCACGGCTTGACGAAATAAACGTAGAACGCATGCAGCGGCTCCTGCCCCACGAAGAAGAACAGCATGGAGCCGGTGAGCAGCATCGCTGCCGCCGCGATCAGCGGCGAGGCCAGCATCATGCGGCGCGAGGGTTCGGGACGTCGTTCAAGCCTGGACATATTCGGGGACTCCCTGGTAATTGAAATCGCCGCTCATCCACACGCCGATCTGGTTGATGCTGGTGGCTTGCGCCGGCACCGCATGCGACAGCCGGCCGTCGGCCAGCACGGCGATGCGGTCGCTCATCATGAACAATTCGTCCAGCTCCTCGGACAGCACCAGCACCGCCACGCCCTGGTCGCGCATGTCGATGATGGCCTGGCGTATCAGCATGGCGGCGCCGATGTCCACGCCCCATGTCGGCTGCGCGAACACCATCACGCCGGGTGCCAGCATGATCTCGCGGCCGACGATGAACTTTTGCAGATTGCCGCCGGAGAGCGAGGCTGCCGCCGAGGCGTCGCCACCGCACTTGACCTTGAAGCGCTCAATGACCTTCTGCGCGAATGCACGCACCGCGCCGCGCTGGATCAGACCCTGGCGTACCATGCCGGTGTGGGCCGCCGGCACATAGCCGGTCAGCAGCGCGTTATCGGCCAGCGACAGATCGGGCGCGGCGCCGCGTCCCAGACGCTCTTCCGGCACGAAGCCAAGGCCCAGCTGGCGGCGCTGCGCCGCATCGAGGGCGCCGACGTCCTGCCCGCACAGCCGTATGGTCCCTTCGCGCGGCTTGAGCGGACGCTCGCCGGAGATGGCTTTCAACAGCTCCTGCTGGCCATTGCCGGAAATGCCGGCGATACCGACAATCTCGCCGCTGCGCAGCGACAGGCTGATGTCCTTGAGGCGCGTGCCAAACGGATCATCGCTTGCCACGCGCAGGCCATCGAGCGACAGCAGCACTTCGCCGGGCTCGCGCGGCTGATGGACACACACCGGCAGCTCGCGGCCAATCATCAGCTCCGCCAGCGATTTGGCGCTTTCCTGCTTCGGCAGCGCGGTGCCGGATACGCGCCCGCCGCGCAGCACCGTGGCCTTGTCGCACAGCGCCTGTATCTCATCGAGCTTGTGACTGATATACAGGATGCTCACGCCCTCCGCTGCCAGCCGGCGCAGCGACTCAAACAGCTTGAGCACCGCATCCGGCGTCAGCACCGACGTTGGTTCGTCCATGATCAGCAGCTTGGGCGATTGCAGCAGACAGCGCACGATTTCCACCCGTTGGCGCTCCCCCACCGACATGCTGTGCACCCGCCGCGCCGGATCGAGCGGCAAACCATATTGCTCGGACACGGCGCGGATGCGCGGCGCCAGCGCGGCCGGCGACTGCTTGTCATCCAGCGCCAGCGCGATATTCTCGGCCACCGTCAGCGTCTCGAACAAGGCGAAGTGCTGGAACACCATGCCGATGCCCAGCTTGCGCGCATCGTGCGGCGAGTAGATGTGAACCTGGCGGCCTTCCCACATGATCTGCCCTGCATCCGGCTTGACCACGCCGTAGATGATCTTCATCAGCGTGCTCTTGCCGGCGCCGTTCTCGCCCAGCACGGCGTGGATCTCGCCCGGCAGCACGGTCAGGTTCACCTCGGCGTTGGCCACCACCGAGGGATAGATCTTGGAGATGCCGAGCATCTGCAAGCGCGGTTCAGTCATCGGCGTCTTCCTCCATCGTATACAAATCGGACACGCCTGCAGACGCAAGTAGCATGCCATCTTCATGCACCGGAAAACGCGCTGTTTTGGTTCTTCGCTCCCCAAAAGCGTGCGCAAACGCGGAAAACAAAGTCGTTTCGTACACAATTTGCACATCCAGCTTGTACACGGGTTAGCACGCTTTCTGCTTAACAGTGGTCACGCATCTATCACACTGGAGAACCACGCAATGCCCGACAAGCGCAAAGCCGAGCAAGCAGTCAAACGCGGTACCACCGCCGTCGACCTGCGCATCTATAAAGCGGTAGTCAATGCCGTCATGAGCCACCGCCTGCCGCCTGGCACCCACCTGGGCGAGGCGGATTTCTGCGACCTGTATCAGGTCAGCCGTACCACTGTGCGCAAAGCGCTGCAACGGCTGGCGCACGATCACATCATCGAGCTGCGGCCCAATCGCGGCGCGGTGATCGCCTCGCCCACGCCGCAGGAAGCGCGCGAGATCTTCGCCGCGCGGCGCGCCATCGAGCGCGAGATTGTGCCGCTGGTAATCAGGAACGCCACGCCGGAATCCATCAAGCAAATCCGCGCCGCGCTGGCGGCCGAGGATGCGGCGCGCCGCAGCGGCGACCGCGCCGGCTGGATACGACTGGGTGGCGAGTTTCATCTGCTGCTGGCGCAGCTGGCCGGCAACCACGTGCTGCAGCGTTTCATGGCGGAGCTGGTGTCGCGCTGCTCGCTCATCATCGCCCTTTACGAAATGCCCGGCAGCGCCATGTGCGAAAACGATGAGCACCAGAACCTGGCCACGCTGATCGAGAAAGGCAAGGTCAAGGAAGCCACGCACCTGATCGAGCACCACCTGCTGGAAATCGAAGCGCGCTTGCGGCTGGCCGAGCAGGATAAAAAGGTGAATCTGGCCGAAGTGTTGTCCGGCTTGTGAATAGTTGGTCCGCATCTTGCTAAGGAGGTAGACAAGATTGAATCCAATTACTAAAACAGATTGGATACAAACAAAGTGCTTTCAAACCCTGACCAGATGGAGTTCACAATGCCACGTCTCGCCCGCAGCACCGTCGCTCTCGCCCTCCTTGCCGCCTGCGGCGCCCAGGCCGCCGACTGGAGCGACACTTCGCTCAGCTATCGTTACGGCACCAAGTTCGCGGAGCCGTTCAACGACAACGACATCACCAAGAACATCGTCAACCTGAGCAGCGTGTCCGGCTACAAATACGGCAAGAACTTCTTCAGCGTCGACCTGCTGATGTCGTCCGAGCTGGATCCGTCGGCGGCCGGTTCCAACAGCGGCGCGCACGAAGCCTATGTGGTGTACCGCCACACGCTGGACTTCGGCAAGATCTTCAACCAGAGCTACGCTTTTGGTCCGGTGCGCGGGGTCGGCGCCACCTTTGGTTTCGACTACAACAGCAAGACCGACGCCGGCTACAACTCCAAGAAGCGCATGGTGGTCGCCGGCCCGACCCTGATGCTGGACGTGCCGGGCTTCCTCGACGTCAGCCTGCTGGCCTTGTGGGAATCGAACGCGCCTTACAACACCTTCACCAACCAGGCCACGCCGCGCTACGCGTACAAGACGCATGCCATGCTCACCGCGGCCTGGGGCATCCCGTTCAAGCTTGGCATCCCGCTATCGTTCGAAGGTTACGCCAACTTCATCACCGCCAAGGGCACCAATGAATTCGGCGGCGGCACCGCGCCCGAGACCAACATCGACATGCAGATCATGTACGACATCAGCGAAGCGGTCGGCACGCCAAAGAACACCTTCAAGATCGGCGTCGAGTACCAATACTGGAAAAACAAATTCGGTAATCCGGACCGCAACAACCCGGGCGCCACCGCACGCACTCCGATGGTCCGTGCTGAATACCACTTCTAACCCCGCGTCATTCCGGCGCAGGCCGGAATCCATAGAACGCAAGCACCGTATTGACACATGCGCTCCATGGATCCGTGCATTCGCAGGGATGACGATCTTGACTACTCACACAAAGGAAACCGCATGATGAATCGCCGCAGAATACTGGCCACCCTGGCCGCCACCGCAGCGCTGGCCGCCGCTCCTTCGTTTGCCGCAGATCCGCTGAAGATCGGCTTTGTTTACGTCGGCCCGGTGGGCGACGCCGGCTGGACCTATGCCCACGATCAGGCCCGTCTCGCCATGGAGAAGGAACTTGGCGGCAAAGTGAAAACCAGCTACGTCGAAAACGTGCCGGAAGGCGCGGACGCGGAACGCGTGATCCGCAAGCTGGTGGCCGAGGGGAACAAGCTGATTTTCACCACCTCGTTCGGCTACATGAACGCGACCGAGAAAGTCGCCAAAACCACGCCTGGCGTCACCTTCCTGCACGCCACCGGCTTCAAAACCGGCAAGAACTTCGGCACTTACGAATCGCGCCTGTATGAGGGCGCTTACCTGAACGGCATCCTGGCCGGCAAGATGACCAAGTCGAATACGCTGGGCTTCATCGCCTCCTTCCCGGTGCCGGAAGTAATCCGCAACATCAACGCCTTCACGCTCGGTGCGCAAAGCGTGAACCCCAAAATCAAGACCAAGGTGATCTGGGTAAACTCGTGGTACGACCCGGCCAAGGAACGCCAGGCCGCTGAAACCCTGGTGGCGCAAGGCGCGGACGTGATGGCGCAGAACACCGACTCGCCGGCCACGCTGCAGGTGGCGCAGGAAAAAGGCGTGTACGCATTCGGCTGGGATTCGGACATGTCCAAATTCGCGCCGAAGGCGCACCTGACTGCGGCCACCAACGACTGGTCGGGCTACTACATCAGCACCGCCAAGGCGGTGCTGGCCGGCACCTGGAAGACCGGGTCGTATCGCGGCGGCCTGAAAGAAGGCATGGTCAAGATGTCCAAGGTGAATGCGGTGGTGCCGGCAGAGACGGTGAAGCTGTTCGACGAGAAGAAGGCCGCGCTGACCGCCGGCACGTTCGATCCGTTCACCGGTCCGATCAAGGATCAATCCGGCGCGGTGAAATATGCTGCCGGCGTGAAGGTTCCCGAAAAGGAGCTGCTGGGCATGAACTTCTACGTGCAAGGCGTGGAAGGCACAATTCCGAAATAAGCATGGACCCGGTCCTTTACAACGACTGGCATCCGGTCGCGCGCTCCAGTCAGATCGCGGCCGGCGCCATGCTGGCCGCCGATCTGCTGGAGACGCGCGTGGTGTTGTGGCGCGATAGCGGCGGCGCGCTGCACGCGTGGGAAGACCGCTGTCCGCATCGCGGCACGCGGCTTTCCATGGGTACGCTGCAGGACGACACGCTGCGCTGTCCTTATCACGGCTGGGCCTTCGGCAAGGAGGGCCGCTGCACGCATATCCCGGCGCTGCCCAACGCGCCGCTGAAAGCGCAGGTGGCGGTGTACCACGTGCAGGAGCGGTACGGCATGGCGTGGGTGTGTCTGGGCGAGCCTGCGCACGCCGGGCCGCCGGCCTTTCCCGAATTTGCCGACGGCCTGCTGCGCAAGGTCTGGTGCGGGCCGTACGACGTGCAATCGAGCGCGCCGCGCATCGTCGAGAATTTTCTCGACATGGCGCATTTCGCCTTTGTGCATGAAGGCATCCTCGGCGACAAGCAGCAGCCGGTGGTGCCCGACTACACGGTCGAGACCTTCGATGACGCGGAGTATGGCAGCGGCGTGTGGGCGAAGCAGTGCCATGCCTGGCAGCCGCAGGCCAGCCGCTCCGCCACCGGCGGCAGCGATATTGAATACACCTACCGCGTGGTGCGGCCGCTGAGCACCATCCTGACTAAGCATCCTCCCGGTGCGATCCGCGAGGCGATCGCCTTGTTCTCACAGCCGCTGACCGAGACCAGCACGCGCGTGTGGATCATCATGGCGCTGAACGATTTCGTCTCCAGCGAGGGATCCATGCGCGAGTTCCAGGACACCATCTTCCTGCAGGATAAACCGATCCTGGAAAGCCAGCATCCGGCACGCCTGCCGCTGGCGCCCGGCGCGGAAGTGTCGGTGCTGTGCGACCGCATGTCGCTGGCGTACCGCAGTTATTTGAAACAGCAGGATTTGCACTACGGAGTCATCAGATGAATGCAACACCGCAGGACCATGAATTCCTGACCCGCGTACTGGCGCTGGCGCAGCGTTCGCGCGACGAAGGCCATCATCCGTTTGCCGCGATGGTGGTGGCGGCCGATGGCACCGTGATTGCGGAGGCGATGAATGCCTCCAGCAGCGACCGCACCGCGCATGCGGAGATGAACGCGCTGCGACTGGCCTCGCAGAAGTTCGATCCGGCGCAATTGGCGACGGCCACCCTGTATTCCAACGCCGAACCGTGCGCCATGTGCAGCGGCGGCACCTACTGGAGCGGCGTGGGGCGCGTGGTGTATGGCATGTCGGAAGCCAGCCTGCTGGAACTGACCGGCAGCGATCCGGAGAACCCGACCCTGTCGCTGCCCTGCCGCACGGTGTTTGCCGCCGGTCAGCGCCCGACCGAAGTCATTGGACCGTTGCGCGAGGATGAAGCGCGCATGGCACACCAGGATTTCTGGCGCAAATAAGGCGTATGATTCACGATACATCCCGACAGGAGGTATCGTGGCGATTTGCACAAGATTGCAATGGCGGCGGCCCGTGTGGCGCGATGCGCATGGCGCTGCCGCGACCACTGTCATGGCCGCGCTGGCGGCGGCGATCGTGGCCGGTTGCGGCGGCGGTGGGGGCGGCAGCGGCAGCAACACGGTCACCACGCCGCCGGCCACACCGCCCGTGGTTGCGGGGTCCTTTGCCGACAGCACGGTCTACTCCAGCGCCGGCAACGCGTCGCTGGCGGCGCCGAATGAAAGCGCCGCCGTCATCGCCAGCAGCATCCAGCTCAAAGGCCAGGCCTTCAACTACACCGCCACCACCGGCCACCTGACCGCTGTCGACGTCAAGACCGGCCAACCGACTGTCTCCTTCTTCTATGTGGCCTACACCGTCGCCAGCAGCGCCAGCCGGCCGCTGATCTTCTTCTACAACGGCGGCCCCGGCTCGGCCTCGACCTATCTGCACCTCGGCTCCTTCGGCCCGCGCCGGCTGGTCAGCACCCTCCCCAGCGCCGCCATCCCGCCGGTGCAGCTGGTGGACAACCAGGAAACCCTGCTGCCCAACGCCGACCTGGTGTTCGTGGACGCCGTCGGCACCGGCTACACCCAGGCCATCGCCCCCAACACCAACGCCGACTTCTGGGGCGTGGACAAGGACGCCGCCGCCTTCCGCGATTTCGTGCAGCGCTACGTCACGGTCAACAAGCGCGAAGCCTCGCCCAAATTCCTGTTTGGCGAATCCTACGGCGCGCCGCGCACCGCGGTGCTGGCCAACCTGCTGGAAACCGCCGGTGTGCAGATCGACGGCCTGATCCTGCAATCGGCCATCATGGATTACAACAGCAACTGCGGCGTGCTTGATCCCGGCGCGGTCAGCTGCGAGGGCTACCTGCCGACCTACGCCCTCACCAGCGCCTATCACCAGCGCGCGGCGGCGGTGCCGGTGGAGGCCGTGCGCACGTTCGCCGCCGGCAGCTACCGCACCGCGATCGCCGCCTACCTCGCCAGCCAGGTCGCGCCGCCGGCCGCCGTGCTGGGCCAGCTGTCCGGGCTGACCGGCCTGTCCACCCTGACCTGGCAGCAGAACTTCAATATGCAGCCCGGCTATTACCAGCAGAACGCGGTCAGCGGCCAGCTGCTGGGCCGCTACGACGCCCGCGTGATCGCGCCCAACGACAGCGCCCTGACGCGCGACGGCGATCCCTCGCTGACGGTGGTCAACGCCAGCTTCGCCAGCAGCATCGTCAGCTACCTGGCGGGCGAGCTGCGCTATACGGCCGCCTCGGCCTACGCGCCGTTCATCGACATCATCAACCGCTGGAACTTCAGCCACGACGGCAAGCAGCTGCCGGACACCATTCCGGACCTGGCTGCGGCCCTGACGCTGAACCCGGCGATGAAGATTTTGGCCATCAACGGCTACCATGACCTGGCCACGCCATTCCACCAGACCGAGCTGGATCTGGCGCGGCTGGATGCCAGTCCGGCCATTGTGCTCAAATATTACGCAAGCGGCCATATGACGTATCTGGACGACACCTCGCGCCGCGCACAACAAACAGATTTGATTAATTTCCTGAACAGCGTCACAGTGTCACACTAAGCCAGGCATCTGCAGATGCGGGGGAGACAACCATGAAGCTTATGCAACTTGCCATGCTGACAACCGCCACGATGGCCCTGTCGCATGCCGGCGCGCAGACGCCGACTACGGACCCGGCAGCACCGGCCCCGACCGCCGTGCGCGCCACCCCGGCTTATCCCGAACCGTACCTGCCGCCGGCGCTGCGCAAGCCGCTGCGCGACTATTCGTCCGGCCCGGTCCTGCTGCGCTACCAGGCCATGCAAAAGCTGAAGAAACGCTTTGACGACGCCGACCTCGACGGCAGCGGCACCCTGACCCGCGAGGAAGCGCGCCAGGCCGGCCTCGGCTTCATCGACAAGAACTTCGAGCACATCGACACCGCCCAGCGCGGCAAGGTCACGTTTGATGACCTGAAGGTGTACCTGATCCAGCGCCGCGAGGAAGCGCGCTCGCGCTAGTTACGGCTGGGGCGGCGCATCGCGGCGCGGCAGCGTCAGGCTGAACACCGAGCCTTCGCCCGGCTTGCTGTCCAGCGTCAGGCTGCCCTCATGCACCTCGGCCAGCTGGCGCGAAATGTACAATCCCAGCCCCAGTCCGGCCGGCCCTTCGCTGCCGACGCCGCGTTCATACGGCTCGAAAATGCGGTCCTGCTTATCCGGCGGGATGCCCGAGCCGCAATCGCGCACATCCACCCGCGCCCAGTCCTGCTCCACCGTCAGCGTCACCTGCACCGGCTTCTGGCAGCCGTAGCGCAGCGCATTGGTCAGCAGGTTGACCACAATCTGTTCGATGCGGAACTCATCCCACCAGCCGCTGACCGGCGTGGCGGCGTCCAGCGTGATGCTGGTGCCGGCGGTGGCGGCCTGCGGTGTCAGGTCCTGCACCACGCGCCGCAGCAGGCCGGACAGTTCGACCCAGCCCGGCCGCAAGGACAGCTTGCCGCTGCGGATGCGCGACACGTCCAGCATGTCGTCGATCAGGCGGATGATGCTCTGGATCTGGCGGTCGTCGCGCGCCACCATGCGCTGCAGCTGGTCCGGGCCGAAGGCGGCCATATTGCCGCGTTCCAGCTGCATCTTGCGCAACTGGGTTTCCAGATACAAGGTATTGAGCGGCGTGCGCATCTCGTGCGACACCATGGACATGAATTCGTCGCGCATCACCAGCGCATGCTGCAGCTTGGCCTGGGTGGCCTCCTGCTCCTTGCGCGCCGCTTCCAGCGCCTCGACCTGGCGGCGCATGGCCTCGCGCTGCTCGTACAGGGCCACGAACACCTGCACCTTGCCCTTCACCGCGCGCGGGTCCAGCGGCTTGTACAGCACGTCCACCGCGCCGGCCTCGTAACCCTTGAACGAATAGTTCAACTCCTTGCCGGCCGCCGTGACAAACACGATCGGGATCTGGCGCGTTTTCTCGGTGCCGCGCATCAGCTCGGCCAGCTCAAAGCCATCCATGCCGGGCATCTGCACGTCCAGGAAGGCCATGGCGAAATCATGCTGTAACAACAGGGCCAAGGCTTCCTCGCCGGAACCAGCCTGGAACACCTGGCGGCCCTCGCCGCGCACCAGCGCTTCCAGCGCCTGCAGGTTTTCCGGCAGATCATCGACCAGCAGCAGCTTGGTAGGGGATGCATCTTGCATTAATTTTTCTCCAGCATCAACAGCAGTGTATGTATGTCATCCAAGGTCAAAATCAGGTCCGGCTGGCGCAGCGCAATGGCCTCCTGCGGCATGGTCGGCACGTCGGCTTCGCGCGGGTCCTGCACCACGGTCAGGCCGCCGGCCGCGCCGATTGCCGCCAGGCCGGCCGCGCCGTCCTGGTTGGCGCCGGTCAGCAGGATGCCGGCCAGGGCCGGGCCATAGGCGTCGGCCGCCGACTGCATCAAATAATCAATTGCAGGCCGGGCAAAATGTAGTGGCGCCTCGCAACTCAGGGAAAAGCTGCGGTCATTCTCTACAGAGAGATGGTAGCCCGAACCGGCGAAGTATAGCGTTCCGGCTGACACTTCTTCTTTATCACGCGCCTCGCGCACCGGCAAGTGCATGCGCTGCTGGAACACCCCGGCCAGATGGCTCTGCCGCCCTTCGGGAATGTGCAGGATGGCCATCAGCGCGCGGCCATAACCGGCCGGCAAGCCTGGCAGCAGGCGCAGCAGCGCGCCGACGCCGCCGGCCGAGGCGCCGATCACCACCGCCTCGACCTTGCGGCCGGCCAGCGCAGCTTGTAGTTGAGCGGGGTCCATGCCGGTCAGCGCTTGCGGAACAGGCGCTCACGCTTGAGCACCGGCTCAAAGCACGGCGCATACGTGGAGAAATCGATGCTTTCCTTGCTGCCCAGCCCCAGGAAGCCGCGGTGGCACAGCGATTCATGGAACAGGCCGAAGGCGCGCTCCTGCAACTTCCGCTTGAAGTAAATCATCACGTTGCGGCAACTGATCAGGTGGGTTTCCGCAAACACGGCGTCAGTGGCCAGGCTGTGATCGGCAAAGGTAACGTTCTCGCACAGCGTGCTGTCAAACAGCGCGGCATTGTAGGCGGCCGTGTAGTACTCGGAAAAACTGCGGGTGCCGCCGGCCGCCTGGTAGTTCTGCGTGTATTCGCGCATGGCTTCCAGCGGGAACACGCCCTTGCGCGCCTTCTCCAGCGATTGCGGGTTGATGTCGGTGGCGTAAATCATGCTGCGTTCCAGCAAGCCTTCTTCCTTGAGCAGGATGGCCATGGAATACACTTCCTCGCCGGTGCTGCAGCCGGCGATCCAGATCTTGAGCGAAGGGTAGGTGCGCAGCACCGGCACCACATGCTCGCGCAGGCCGGCGAAGTAGCCCGGGTCGCGGAACATCGAGGTGACCGGAATGGTCAGGAATTGCAGCAGCTGGCTGAAGGCGGCCGGCTCGTGGATGATGCGCGCCTGCAGCGCCGAGATGCTGTCGCAATCCATTTCCTTGAGCGCGTGCAGTACCCGGCGCTTTTGCGAAGCGCCGGTGTAGTCGCGGAAATCGTAGCTGTACTTCATGTAGATGGCTTCCATCAGCATCTTCAGCTCGATTTCGGTATCGCTGTGCATGGTCAGCTCCGTTCCGCGTTCGGCATCCAGACGCGCAGCAGGGAGTACAGGCGCGACAGGTCGATCGGCTTGGCCAGGTAATCGCTGGCGCCGGCCGCCAGGCATTGCTCCTGGTCGTCCTTCATGGCCTTGGCGGTGATGGCAATGATGGGCAGGCGGGCAAAGCGTTGGTCGGCGCGGATGCGGCGCGTGGCCTCCAGGCCATCCATGCCTGGCATCATCACGTCCATCAGCACCAGATCGATGTCCGCGACGCTATCGAGCTTTTCCAGCGCTTCGTGGCCGTTGCGGCCGACTTCCACCAGCGCGCCTCTTTGCTCCAGCGCGCTGGTCAGGGCGAAGATGTTGCGCACGTCGTCATCCACCAGCAGGATGCGCCGTCCTTCAAACACGCGGTCGCGCGAGCGCACCGTCTTCAGCATGCGCTGGCGTTCGCTCGACAGGTCGGCTTCCACCTTGTGCAGGAACAGCGTCACCTCATCCAGCAGGCGTTCCGGCGAACGGGCGCCCTTGATGATGATGGAGCGCGAGTATTTATGCAGGTCGGCTTCCTCGGCGCGCGACAGGTTGCGGCCGGTGTACACGATCACCGGCGGGAACGCGGCCAGCGACTCGTTGGCCATGCGCTGCAGCAGCTCATTGCCCTGCATGTCGGGCAGCTTGAGGTCGATGATCATGCAATCGTAGACGGTGGTGCGCAGCAGCGCCAGCGCTTCCTCGCCGCTGCCGACCGCGACAATGTCGACGTCGTCATCGGCAATCAGCTGCACCACGCTGTCGCGCTGGCGGTCGTCATCCTCCACCAGCAGCACGCGCTTGATTTTTTGCGTGAGCTTGGTTTCGATGCGGTGGAACACTTCCATCAGCTGCTCGCGCGTGGTGGGCTTGAGCGCGTAGCCGATGGCGCCAAGGTGCAGGGCGGCCTCGCCGTTGTCGCTGCCGGACACCACGTGGACCGGGATGTGGCGGGTTTGCGCATCGTCTTTCAACAGCTGCAGCACCGACAGGCCGGAACGGTCCGGCAGGCGGATGTCCAGCAGGATGGCATTCGGCTTGTATTCGCGCGCCAGCGCCAGGCCCTCATCGGCATCGAAGGCGACCAGGCAGTGATACTGCTGCTCGTGCGCCAGCTCGTACAGGATGCGGGCAAACGGCGCGTCGTCTTCCACCACCAGCACCAGGCGGCCGCGGGCGGCGCCGGCGGCCGGCACCAGCAAGCGGTCATCGTCAAACGGCCGCGGCGTGGCCGGGGCCGGAGCGGGCGGCTGCGTGGGCACTTCAGGCAGGGGCGCGGTGCTGGTGTCCACCACGGCCGGCATGCTGGCGCTGCCGGCGCGCGGTCCCGGCTCGGGCGCAGTCCAGGCCACTGGCAGCGTCAGCGTGAAGCAGCTGCCCTTGCCCGGCTCGCTGACCAGGCTGATGCCGCCGCCCAGCAGCTGCGCCAGGTCGCGCGAGATCGACAGGCCCAGCCCGGTGCCGCCGTACTTGCGGCTGGTGGTGCCGTCGGCTTGCTGGAAGGCGTTGAAGATGGCTTGCTGGTCTTCGGCGCGGATGCCGATGCCGGTATCCTGCACCGAGAATGCCACCGCATCCTGGCCGCGCGCCTGCAGCGACAGCGTGATCTGACCGGTGCTGGTGAACTTGAGCGCGTTCGACAGCAGGTTTTTCAGGATTTGCTCCAGGCGCTGGCGGTCGGTCACCATCTGCGCGCTGACGTCGTCCGCCACCTGCAACTGGAAGGCCAGCTTCTTCTGCTGGGCCAGCGGTTCGAACACCATGGCCATGCCTTCCACCACATGGCGCGCCGACAGCTGCTCGGGCACCAGGTCCAGCTTGCCGGCCTCGACTTTTGAGATATCGAGAATGTCGTTGATCAGGTTGAGCAGGTCATTGCCGGCCGAATAGATGGTATTGGCAAAGCGCACCTGCTCCTCGTTCAGATTGCCCGGGGCGTTTTCCGCCAGCAGCTTGGCCAGGATCAGCGAGCTGTTCAGCGGGGTGCGCAGTTCGTGCGACATATTCGCCAGGAACTGCGACTTGTACTGGCTGGCGCGCTCCAGATCGCGCGCGCGTTCTTCCAGGTCTTGCTGGGCCTTCAGCAGCTCGGCGTTTTTCTGGTCGAGCGCCTGGCCTTGCTCGGCCAGCTGTTCGTTGGTCTGCTCCAGTTCGGCCTTCTGGTTTTCCAGGCTAGCCTGCGATTCCTCCAGCACGCGCGACTGCTCTTCCAGTTCCTCGTTGGCGGTGCGCAGCTCTTCCTGCTGCACCTGCAGCTCCTCATTGAGCTGCTGGGTTTCTGCCAGCACTTCCTGCAGGCGCTGGCGCGAAGCGCTGGCCTCAATGGCCGCGCCGACATTGCCTTTCACCAGCGTCAGGAGATCCAGATCGCGCTCGCTGACCGGGCGCAGCAGGCCAAGCTCGATCACGCCATTGATTTCGCCGTCGCTATCGACCGGCGCCAGCAGCACGCTGACCGGCGCGCCGGCGCCCAGGCCGGAGCTGACCTGAATGTAATTGGCCGGCACCGGCTCCAGGCGGATGATGCGGCGCTCCAGGGCCGCCTGCGCCACCAGCGTTTCGGCCGGCTTGAACTGCTGCTCGCGCTGCTCCCACTCCTCGCTGAAACCGTAGGATGCGGCGCGGCGGAAGCTGCCATCGGGCGCACGCACGTACAGCGCGCCCACCACCACGCCCAGATAGCGCGCCAGGAATTGCAGCAACACCGACGACAGCTGCGGCAACGCCAGCTGGCCCATGCCCTGCTGCGCCAGTTCGCTCTGGCCGGTGCGCAGCCAGGCTTGCTGCTGCAACTGGCTGGCATGCTCGGCGTGCTCGCTCAGCGCCTTGGTATAGACCTTGGACAGGCCGGTCAGCTCGCGCCGGCCGAACCAGGCCAGGATGCCGCCCACCCCCAGCGTCAGCAGCAGATAAATGATCGCCACCCAGGTGGTGACGGCGCGCGCGTCATCGTTGCGCTCCTGGCGCATGCGCAGCTCGGCGGCCACAAACGCGTCGAGCTGGCGGCGGATTTCATCGAACTGGTTCTTGCCGCGGCCGGTCTTGACCGAGCCGCTCACATCGCCATTGGCGGCGCGCAGCCGTATCATCTCCTGCGCATACTGGTCCCACTGCTGTTGCTGATACAGGATGGTGCGCAGGCGGTCGAGCTGGGCCGGATTATCGGCCACCATCTTCGACAGGCCGGCCAGGCTGGCGGCCACCTTGGGCTTGGACAGGATATACGGTTGCAGGAAGGACTCATCGCCGGCCAGCAGATAGCCGCGCAAGCCGGTTTCCATGTCCACCATCTCCTTGCCGATCTGGTTGGCATTGCCGATGACGCGTTCGCTGTGCTCGACCCAGTTCATGGTGTTGACCAGATAGGCCAGCAACACGGCAAACACCCCGGCACTGACCACTCCGGCCGCCAGCGGCAGGGTAACGTTACGTACAAGAATGCGACGGAAACCGCGTTCGTCCAAGGTTCCGGAATTGGGCATGATGCGGGCCAAGGTAGCTTAAGGAGCAACAAGTTTAGCTCAAAAACAAGCTTAACAAGACTACCAATTCAACCGTGCGTGAGGGAAATAACAAACCTCACGCACGTTTCAGCCTAAGCCGCCTGTTGCTCCGCCCGGTCGTACCAGATCACACCGTCCGCGCGGATGGTGGTGCGGTTGAGGATGCGGCGGGTGGCCGGCGTGATCGGCGTGGCCTTGTGGGCAACATGCAGATTGTCGGCTATCACCACGTCGCCCGGCAGCCAGTGATGGCGGTAGGTGGCGCCGTCACGCGAGTAATGGCGGTCCACCGCGTCCATCAGCGCACGCGAGTGGTCGGCGCTGTAGCCCAGCACGCCGGCGGTCAGACCGAGGTTCAGGTACAGCGCCGGCAGCTGGGTTTTCGGATGGCGCAACACCAGCGGATGCACCACGCCATTGCGGTGCGCCGTCTTCAGGTCTGCGAACTCTTGCTGGATATCCGGCTGCAGCTCGGCATAGGCGCGCTGCAGGTCGGTGAACAGGGTGTCGCCGCCCTCTTCCGACTGCACTTCCGAATACCAGAAACTGATCGGCGTCGGCTCGGCGCGGAACGAGCCGTCCGAGTGCCAGTAGCGGCCGACCTCGACATGGCCATCCTCCGGCCGGCTGGCCACCCGGAAGATTTCCGGCCAGCCCTGCAACTGCCCGCGCATGGTCGGGAACGTCTCCAGGCTGCCGAACAGGCGGCTGGCCGCCAGCTGTTCTTCGGGCGTGAAGGTCTGATCGCGCACCACCAGCATGCCGTATTCCAGCAACGCCGCGCGCAGCAAATCCGCCATGCCGTCATCGGCACGGCGCAGGTCGACGCCGGTGATTTCAGCGCCAAAACCAACAGGAAGCGGGGTGATTTTCATATGTCCTCCACAAATGAAAAACACTATAATCCCAGCCAAAACTGCTGATAATATGGTCAAATTCGCACTCACCTTTGCGCAGGACGCAACGACATGGATAGATTCGCCGAACTGAAAGCCTTTTGCCTGGTTGCCAGCAATGGCGGCTTCTCGGCCGCCGCACGCCAGCTGGGCGTGGCCACATCCTCGGTCACGCGGCTGGTCGATTCGCTGGAAGAACGGCTGGCCGCGCCGCTGCTGAACCGCTCCACCCGCAGCATCACCCTGACCGACAGCGGCCGCGCCTACTTCGAGCACGCCAGCCACATCCTGGCCGCGCTGGACGAAGCCGATGACGCCGCCGCCGGCCGCGACGCCGAGCCGGCCGGCATGCTGCGCATCGCCGCCCCGGTCACGCTGGCGATCCGTTATATCGCGCCGCTGCTGCCCGAACTGGCGCAGCGCTACCCCCGGCTGGAGCTGGACCTGCGCCTCAGCGACGCGCTGACCAATATGGTGGACGAGGCGATCGACGTCGCCATCCGCATCGGCAATCCGGAACAGCAGCCCAACCTGATCGCCCGCAAGCTGGCCGGCCACCGGCGCCACATCGTTGCCAGCCCGGGCTACCTGGCCGCCCACGGCGCGCCGCCAACGCCGCAGGCGCTGGCAGAGCACAACTGCCTGCTATTTGCTTACGGCACCAGCCGCCCGACCTGGCGCCTGCGCGGGGAGGCGCTGGCGACCGAGGTGGAGGTGCACGGCAAGCTGCAGGTCAACAATGCGGAAATGCTGCGCCAGGCCGCGCTGGGCGGGCTGGGACTGGCGCTGCTGCCGGGCTGGCTGGTGCAGCAAGACTTGGACGCCGGTACGCTGGTGGCGGTGCTGCCCGACTACCAGGCCAATCCCGGCGACATGGACGTCGGCATCTACGCCGTCTACCCGGCCAACCGCCGCGGCGCCTCCAAGATCCGCGCCTTTACCGACCTGCTGGCGGCAGCGCTGGAATAAACGGTAAAAGCAGACCCTGGTGTGCCGCCGTGCGGGTTACAGCTTGTAGTTCAGACCCAGCAGGATCTGACGGCCGTAAGTGGTGTAGCGTTCCGGCGCGTACGAACCGCCGGAGAACGGATCGCCCTGGCGGGTCTGGTACGGCGAATTGTTCAGATTATTCACCTGGAACAGGAACGACAGGCCTTTGTAGCTGCCTTCCTCGATCGCATAGCCCAGCTGCAGGTCGATCTGGCGCTCAGCCAGGATCTCGCTGAAGGCGCGCTGCGCGAACAGGCCGGTCACCTCGCCGCGATACGCCGAACGGTAGCGGCGGCTGGCGCGCGCCGAGTAGCCATCCTTCTCGTAGTAGACGGTGAAGTTGGACACCACACCCGACAGGCCCGGCAGTTTCTCCTTGGTGCCCGGACCGTTGGGATGGATCGAACTCTCGGTGCCGGACATGCTGCCGGTCACGCCCAAGCCTTCCAGCGGCGCCCACAGCAGGCCCGCATCCAGCGCCCCCGACAGCTCGACCCCTTTCACCAGGCCGCCGGTGCCGTTGGCCGGGCGGTTCAGCGTGCCGATGTCCTGGATCGGCACCACCGCCGATGGATTCGGGAAGCCGGCAAAGCTGAACGCGGTCTGCTGGTTGTAGATGTAGCTTTGCAGCTTTTTGTACCAGAGCGCGCCAGCGATATAGCTGCGCTTGCCGATGTACTTCTCCATCGACAAGTCATACGAATTGGCGCGCCATGGTTCCAGGTTCGGGTTGCCGCCGCTGCCGTTCCACATGCGGGTGGTGGCATCGACCCCGCCCGAAATGCCGGCACGCATATCCGACATTTGCGGCCGCGCCACGGTCTTGGCCGCGCCAAAGCGCAGGTTGGTGGTGCTCAGGTATTTGTCGAGGTCGAAATTCAGATTCAGGCTCGGCAGCACGTCGGTGTAGTCGGCGCCGCCGTTGATGGTGCCCAGCTTGCCCGCGTTGACGGTGGCGCCGCGCGATTTCTGATCGACGTTAACCGCTTGCAGGCCGAGGTTGCCGCGCAGTGGAATCGGGCCGAGATCGGCATCGATGCCCAGCTTGGCGTAGGCGGTGGTGATGTTCTCGGTCACGCCCCAGTCCTGCAACGCCTGGTCATCCGGGCGCGCCGGCTGCTTGTCGTAATACTTGTTGAGCACCCCCAGCACGTCGTAGCTCATCACCGCCGGTATGCCGGCAAACGACAGCGAGGTCGATGGCTGCAGCAGGTCCGACGACACCGTGGCCGGCGTGCGGCCATTTTTCAGGAACCAGTAGTTGTTGGTGTCGGCGTGGGTCTTCTCGCGGCGGGTGAAATTGACACCGCCCTCCAGGCTGCGGAAGATGCCGTCCAGTTCCTTCCTGGCCGAGAACTTGGCCGAACCCAGCTTGTCGTCCACCACCGGATGGTGCATGTCCGCATCCTTGCCCCAGCCGCCGACGTCGGCCAGCTTGATGATCTTGGGATCGGTATAGTTGAAGCTTGGAGTAAAGGTCGGCAGGCCGCTGGCGGTCGGGATATGGAACTCGAAGTTGTTGTCGGTGATGTGCGAGCCGGCCGGGCCCAGGCCGGCGTAGGTTTCCAGCACTTCCTCGCGCCGTTTGGCGGTCGAGTAGGACAGGTCGCCGATCAGGGTCCAGCCATCCTTCTTGAAGGTGTTGTTCCAGCCCAGCGCGCCCATCTTGTCCTTGCGCTGGTTGTAGTCGTTGCGGACGATCGGCTCCAGGTTGACCAGCTTGCCGCCCACCAGCAGCCGCGTGCCGCCAATGGTTTCCACGATCGGATCGCGGTAAGTCACGTCGCTCCACTGGTGCGAGTTCCACATCATGCCGCGCATGGTGGTGTTCTGCTTGAACTCGGAATAGTACAGGTCCAGCGTGGTGCGGAATTCTTTCGACGGACGGTATTCCAGCACGCCCATCAGGCCGTCACGTTTCTGCTCGCGCGAGGATGCGGTGACTTCGGCGCCCTTCAGCGCCACCACATCTTCCATGCCGGCCGGCAGCTTGTTGTCGCGGCCCCACCACCACGATTTGTATTCCTTCTGCTGGCCCGGCGAATCGAGGTGCGCATAGCCGATCGCCACGCCCAGGGTGTTGTTGAGGAACTGATCCACATACGACGCGCTCAGGCGATTGCCGTTGGCCGAAGTGTTGGAATTCAGCTTGCCGTTGGAGTTATGCTCGCCGCGCGCATTCAGCACGATGGTGCGCTGGCGGATATCCAGCGGGCGCACGGTTTGCAGATCCACCGTTCCCGACAGGCCGCCGGCGGCCAGCGAAGCATCCGGCGTCTTGTACACGGTGACGCCGTTGATCAGCTCGGATGGATACTGGTCATACTCAGCGCCGCGGTTATTGCTGGTGGAGACTTGCTCGCGGCCGTTCAGCAGCGTAGCGGAAAAGTCCGGCGCCAGGCCGCGGATCGAAATCACTTGCGCGCGGCCCTCCACGCGCTGCGCGGTCAGGCCGGCCAGGCGGGCGATGGATTCGGCAATCGACACGTCCGGCAGCTTGCCGATGTCTTCCGCCGTCACCGCTTCCACGATGGCGTCGGCATCGCGCTTGATGGCCATCGAAGTTTCAATGCTGCGGCGGATACCGGTCACCACCACTTCCTGCACCGGAGCGTCTTCCGCCTTGGGCTGGGCGGCCTGTTGCGCGTGGACCGGGCTGGCTGCCAACGCCATGACGGCGCAGGCGGCGGCAATCGGAGTCATCCTGATTACGTAGTTGTGCTTGTTCATTGTCATCTCACTCTTATAGTTTTAACGGAAAGGCTGTGGTGCGGTGCTGCTGGTCATCCAGTCCCGCAGCGGCTGGTGGACTTCATACGCCTGGCTGCCGAAGGACTTGAAAAGGGTTTCGATATCGCTGAGCGATGCGGTGGTGAAATCGGTTTTGGGCACAGGCGCGCTGGCGGCGTTGGTGACCATGCCCCAGGTGCCGTTGCCCTGGCCGCCGCTGTTGGTGACCACCTTCCAGCTCCACGCGGTGGCGGCCCAGCCGTATCTGGCGTAGGTGTCAAAGGAAGCGCGGGCGATCTGGCCGCCCAGATCCAGGCCCTGGCCAGTCCATGGCTGCGTCTCGCCAATAAAAAACGCGGTATCGACATTGCGGAGGCGGTTGTCCCAATCGCACACGCCGCTGTTGCTGCCGCCGCTGCAGCTCAGCCAATCCTTGTGCACTTGCAGGCCGATCTGGCCCCAGCCAAACAGGCCGGGATAGAAATGCATCTCAAACGCGACATTGCTCATGCCCTGTTCGGACGGCTTGCCGTAGGCACTGATGCCGCTGTTATGGCCGGGCAGGATCACCACGTGATTGGGATCGACTGCGCGGATGGCGCTGTACAGCGTCTTCACCACCTTGGCCAGGTTGGCGGCATCGGTGCCCCATGGTTCATTGAGCACGCTGTAGCCGGCCACGCTGACGCGGTCCTTGTAGCGCGCCGCCACCTGCTGCCACAGCCAGATGGTGCGTTGCTGGTATTCCGGCGTGCTCCAGTAAAGGTTCTTGCCGGCGCAGCCGCTGTGCTGTTCCCAGCCTTGCGCACCGACCGCGCCGTGCAGATCGAGGATGACATACATGCCGCGTTTCTCGGCCTGGGCGATGGCCTCGTCCAGATAGCGCCAGGCGTCGGCCCGCAGCGTGCGCGGATTTTTTTCATCTTCCACCACGCTGTAGATGAATGGCAGGCGCACCACATTCAGGCCGAACTTCTGCATCTGGTCCCAGTCGCGGGCAGTGATCCAGTTATCGCGGAACAGCTGCATCAGGCGCTGGCGCTCGGCATAGCCAAAGCGTTCGTCCAGCCTGGCTTCCAGCTTGCACTGGTCATCAATGCCATTGCTGCCCTGCCCCATCATCCAGAATTCATTGATCAGCCAATTGCCGAGGTTGACGCCTTTCAACGTGATCGGGCTGCCGTCGGCCTTCAACCATTTCGTGCCTTGGGTGTGCAGCATGGTCAGCGGCAGTGCCGGCACCGGCGTTACCGGGGTCGGCTTGATGACTTCCGCCACCGGCGGCGTGACCACCGGTGGTGGCGCGGCGGGCGCACTGCCTGCGCCGCCGCCGCATCCGGCCAGGATCAATAAGCCCAGACTACAAATCGCACGCAAAACCATCCCCAACCTCCCTCATGTGGAAGCGCTTCCAAGTTGATGTAGAAAAAAGCTGCCCAAAGCAGCGCGGGTTTACTGCCGGCTCATTGCCAGGTAAAAGTGGCGACGCTGGTGGCCGGCAAGGTGTAATCAAAACTGCGCTGGCCGACGCGCACCGCAAAGCTGCGCGCTTGCCTGGCCGAGTTCACCACCAGCAGCGCCAGCGAGCCATCGTCGGCGTTGCGGAAGGCGACCGTATCCAGCTGATCGTAGCCGCTGGTGGAAGCGATGCGGCGTGCGCCCTGGCGCACGAAGCGGCTGGCATGGCCCAGCGCGTAATACTCCTCATTGCGCGTGACCTTGCCGTCGCGGCTGTCGATGGTGACCACGCCGCGGCAATCCTTGCAGCCGCCGAGATGCGGGCCGTCATTTTCATCCAGCGCCAGATTCCACAGCAACACGCCCTTGGCCCAGCCGCGCGTGGTGCCGATCACCAGCACCTTGGCGAAGTGCTGCAGATTGTCCGACCACACCGGCGCCCATTTGCCGCCCGAGCATTCAGTGAAATAGGTTTCCTTGTCCGGCCAGCGGTCATGCAGCGCGGCCTGCACGCGCACGTCGCCGCCATAGCAGTGCCAGGCCACACCGTTGACGTATTTATTGGCCACCGGATCTTTCAGCACATCGGCCGGCGACCACGGTTCGTCCCAGTTGTGGTCCCAGTCGAGGATCTTGGTTTGCGGATGCTCCCTGGCCAGCAGCGGACCGAGATGGCCGCCGATGAAGGCGGCGCGCTTGGCCGGATCGACGCGCATGCCAGGGTAGTCCTTGGGCTCGAAGTGCGGTTCGTTCTGCAAGGTCAGCGCAAAGATCGGCACACCTTCCTGTGCGTACGCGCTGACGTAGCGCGACAGGTAACTGGCGAAGGGGCCGAAGGCTTCCGGCTTCAGCGTGCCCTGAATCAGGCTGTCGGTGGACTTCATCCAGCCTGGCGCGCTCCATGGCGAGGCCATCACGCGCAGCTTCGGATTGATGGCCAGCGCAGCCTTGGTCACCGGCAGCACCTCCGCGCGGTTGGCATCGATGGAAAAGTGCCTGAGCCCGGGATCAGTCTGGCCCGGCGGCATATCGTCAAAACTGTAATGCTGGCGCGAGAAATCGGAAGCGCCGATGGTCAGGCGCGTAAAGCTGAAGCCGAGGCCAGGCGCCTTGCCGAACAAGTCATTGAGCAGATCGGTGCGCTGCTGCGGGGTCATCTTGTTCTGGATCAGCCAGGCCGAGGCATCGGTGATGGCGGCGCCGAAGCCCACCATTTCCTGGAAACGCTGCCCGGGATCGACTTCAATAATGGTGGCGGCCGTGGCGCCGTGGTGGAACCTGGCATCGGCGGCGCGCGCCAGCAGTTTGGTCTGATCGCCGGTGGTGATCCACGCCTGCACCGTCTGCGCGTGCGCGGCGCTGGCCAGCGTCAGCAGCGCGGCTGCCAGCAGTGCAGAGAGGGATTTGAAAGACGACGGGCGCAACGCTCCATCGCCCGGCAATGCAGGGCTGGCTGTCAACATGCTGTCTCCTGGCGCAGACGGATCCTGGTCCGCCTGATCACATTTATTCACTTATAAATTAAATGGAAGCGTTTCCATTTGTTGAAAGAACTATAGCACCGGCAAATATTTGATGTCAACGAATGCACTGCAGCCGCGGATGAAGTGTGGGATTTTCCACAATTCGGGGTCAGCTCTGACATTCGGACACGCGCGACGCACCTTTGATTATTCTCAAGGCGCGCAGTCCGATTCTGTATGCTGAACACGCCGCCCCCGGTTACCACGCCTGGCTATGGATGATTTAATCTAGCTCAAAGGTGCGGTCTGCGTGTCCGAATGACAGAGCTGACCCCGAATCGTAGTTGTAGTGAGTGCTATGATGAGCCTCTCATCGATAGCACTCATCCATACTCACTTTATGCGAGGTTTAATTACCCGACTGGGCCTGGCGGTGGCCGTGCTGTGCTGTGCAGCGCCGGCCTGGGCGCTCGATCCTGCCGTCAGCCTGCACGACTACCGCCACGACACCTGGCGCCGCAAGGATGGGGCGCCCGCCAGTATCAGTACCATGGCGCAGACTACCGACGGCTGGCTGTGGGTGGGCACGGAAAACGGTTTATACCGGTTTGATGGCCTGAACTTCGAACGCTACCAGTCGCCCACCGGCCAGCGCCTGCTCAGTATCCGCATCTCTACCCTGACCGCCACGCCCAGCGGCGATCTGCTGGTGGGCCATCTCGACGGCGGCATCAATCTGATCCGCAAGGGCGAGATTGTGCCGCTGCCGGCCTGGAAAACTTCGCGCGTGGAAACGGTGTACGACATCGTCGCCGACAACGACGGCACCGTCTGGATCGGCACCCGCGCCGGCCTGGTCCGCTACAGCAAGGGCCAGTGGCACAACATCGGCAGCAGCTGGGGCTTGCCGCAAAAGACCGTCGAGGAGGGCACGCTCGATCAATACGGCCAGCTGTGGGTGCTGGCCGATGGCGAATGGTATAAGCTGGATCGCAAAGCCCAGCGCTTTTATCCGACTGGCCGCCGCGATGAGAGCGGCGCCTTCTTCTCGCCCGATGGCGCCATGTGGCGGCGCAGCGGCAAGCAGGTGGTGCGCGTGGCCAGCGGCCAGCCGGGGCCGGTCCTGCCGCGTCTCGAAGCGCAACGCTATATGTTCCGCCAGAACCACGATATGTTCGATGCCGATGGCAATCTGTGGCTGCTGCACTCGCCCAACGGTATCGCCCGCATCCGCAAGCAGGACATTCCCAACAGCAGCAGCTTCGATCCCTCGCAGTTGCCGGCCGAACGCCTGTCGCAGCCTTGGCAGCTCAGCAGTCCGCAAGTGATCGGCATGCTGGAGGACCGCGAAGACAATCTATGGGCCATGACCATCAGCGGTCTGGAACGCTTCCGGAATCAGCGCATCCGCACCATTTCCCTGCCGGAAGGGGCTGAACATGGCAATCTGGCAGCCGATGCCCAGGGCCGCATCTGGGCCGGGGCGCAAAACCTGGAACAGCTGTGGGATATTGCGCGGCAACCGCCGCCGCCAGTGGTCAGCGAGGCGCGCCGCCTGGCCGTCACCGGCCGCGCCGGCGCCCTGCTGAGCGCCGGCCCGCAAGGCATCGAGCGCCACCTCGGCGGCCGCATCGAACGTATACCGCTGCCGCCGCAATGTCCACAAGCAAGCGCACCATGGGTCAACCGCCTGGCGGAAGACCGCGATGCCCTGTGGGCCGGCATGCGCAGTTGCGGCCTGTTCCGCTATCGCAACGGCGTCTGGGTGGACGGCGCCAGCCTTGGTGTGACGCCCAAGGAGCGCGTGATGGCGTCCGACCGCGACGGCGCCATGTGGTTCGGCTACCGCGACGGCGAGATTCAGCGCTACCTCGACGGTAAAGTCAGCAGCTATGCATTTGCCGCCGGTGGCAGCCTGGGGCCGATACGCTTTATCGACACCCAGCAGGAAACCCTGATTTCCGGTGCCGAAGGCACGGCGGTATTGCGCAACGGCCAATTCGAGCGCCTGCGCGCCGCCCTCCCCGAGACGCTGGTGAACCTGGCCGGGCTGGTCATCCAGCCCAACGGCGACCGCTGGCTGCACACCGGCCTCGGTCTGGCGCTGGTGCGTGCCGCCGACTGGCGCGCCAGCATCAGCGATCCGCGCCAGCCGCTGCGCATGGACCTCTTCGACAGCGCCGACGGCTATCCGGGCGCGCCGATGCTGTACGCCTCCATCCCCAATGGCGCGCTCGACAGTAGCGGCAGGGTCTGGTTCGTCGGCACCGATGGCATCGGCGTGCTCGATCCCCAGCGCATGTACCGCAACCGTGTGCCGCCTTCGGTGGAGATCGGCATGCTCAGCGTAGACAACCACAGCTACGCGCCACAAGCCGGCCTGCTCCTGCCGGAGCACCCCATGCGGCTGGATATCGGCTTTGCCGCGCTCAGCCTGACCAAGCCCGAGCAGATGCAGGTCTGGTACAAGCTCGACGGCGTCGACCGCAGCTGGCAGCTGGCCGGCACGCGCCGCAAGGCCAGCTATTCCCATCTGGGCCCCGGCAGCTACCGCTTCAGCGTCAGGGCCGCCAATGCGGACGGCGTGTGGAGTACGGAGGATGCCACGCTGACCTTTGCCGTCCAGCCCGCCTTCACCCAGACCGTCTGGTTCTACCTGCTGTGCGCCGGGGCGGCCGCCGGGCTGGCGTACGGCCTTTATCTGATGCGCCTGCGCCAGCTGGTGCGCCGCCTGAACGCCGTGCTGGGCGCGCGGCTGCTGGAGCGCGAACGCATCGCCCGCGCGCTGCATGACAGCCTGCTGCAAAGCGTGCAGGCGCTGGTGCTGCGCTTCGGCGCGCTCGGCAAATCGCTGCCACCCGACAGCCCGGCGCGGCAGCAGCTGGACGCTTTGCTGTATGAAGCCGACGGCGTCATCGTCGAAGGCCGCAATGCGGTGATGGGCTTGCGCCTGGCCAGCGTGCATGGCGGCGATATCGCGCTGGCTTTCAAGCGGCTGGTCGAGCGGATGCAGGCGGAGCACCAGCAGCTCATTGCATTTAACACGCGCGGCACGCAGCGCCGGCTTGATCCGCTGGCATGGGAAGAGGTCTATCACCTCGGCGCCGAAGCCGTGCTCAACGCCTGCCGCCATAGCGGCGCCAGCCGCATTGTGATGGAACTTGATTTCGGTCTGCAAAGCTTTGCGCTGACCGTGCGCGACAATGGCAAGGGCTTGAGTGAAGATATCCTGCGCGATGGCCAGCGTGACGGCCACTGGGGATTGGTGGGCATGCACGAACGCGCCGCCGCCCTGCACGGCACGCTGCTGCTGACCCCAGCGCAGCCGCATGGATTGGAACTGCAGCTGACCGTTCCGGCCGCGCGCGCCTATGACAGCAGGCACAAGCCATCGTGGCGCCGTCGCGTGGCAGCCTGGCTCAGCCGCGCTTAGAACCGCAAGCCTGGCGGCAAGCGTCCCCCCGCCCCCATGCCGATGATGCCGCGCTGTATGCCCAGCAGCACGGCGTGGGTACGGTCCCTGGCCTGCATCTTGCCCAGGATGTTTTTCATGTGGGTCTTGACTGTGCCTTCCGACAGACTCAGCTGAGCGCCGATCTTCTGGTTGGTATTGCCCACCGCGGCCAGCCGCAGCACATCGATCTCGCGCGGCGTCAGCGTGCTCATGTACATCTGCTCGGCCAGCGCACACGCCACCGACGGCAGGATGCGGCGCCGGCCGCTATGCACGGTGGTGATGGTTTCTTCCAGTTCGTGGCGCACCGCGCTTTTCAGCATGTAGCCCACCGCGCCGGCACGGATGGCCTGCGCCGCATGCACATCGCCTTCATACGTGGTCAGGACGACCACGCGCGCACCCGGCGTTTCCTGGCGAATCGCGGTGATGGCCTCGCTGCCGTGCATGTCCGGCAGCTGCAGATCCATCAGCGTGACGTCGGGCTGCAAACGGCGGTGCAGTGCCACCGCTTCCGCCCCCGTGCCGGCCTGGCCTGCCAGCCGTATGCCCGGCATGGTTTCCAGCGCGCTGGCCACGCCTTCCAGGAAGATGGGGTGGTCATCGACCATCATCACGGTAATGGGTTCGGGCGTCATGCTGCTCTTTCGGTGGGGGTGAAAACCTCTACTTTGCCATAAAAGCCAGTTACCCTCACCTACCCGATCGGACGATGCCGTCCTCTCAATATCTGATGATTCGGCACGATTGCGCTTCTCCTACACTGGTCCCCGTTGTCTTCCCTTTAACTGAGAAACGAGGAGCAAACCATGAACCACCGCAACGCCACCCTGGCCGCCACCCTGGCCCTGTCGCTGACTGCCCTGGCCGGCAGCAGCCACGCCGCCGAACCAAGCAAGCCCGCCGAGCAAAAAAAACCGACCGAGAAATGCTTTGGCGTGGCCAAGGCCGGCCAGAATGATTGCGCCGCCGGCGCCGGCACCACCTGCGCCGGCACTGCCAAGACGGACTATCAGGGCAATGCCTGGGTACTGGTCGACAAGGGCACGTGCACCAAGATCAAGACGCCGAAAGGCTACGGCTCGCTGACCTCCCGCTAAGCGCCGCCATGAAGCTGGCCACGCTGCAACGCGATTTCAGCACCTGGCTGGTGGCGCCGACCGCACCGCTGGCCGCACGGCTGGGACCGGAGGTGCGGCTGGCGGTGTACCAGAACAATTACCGCAGCCAGTTGATCGGCTGCCTCGAACATTGCTATCCGCTGCTGCGCGGCTGGATGGGCGAGCATGCCTTTCTCGGCGTGGCGGTACGCCACATCGACGCGCATCCGCCGCATGGCTGGACGCTGGACGCGTATGCCGACGGTTTCCATGCCACGCTGGCGGCAGCCTACCCGGACCATCCGGATCTGCACGAACTGGCATGGATCGAGCACGCCCTGAACACCGCCTTCGTGGCGGCCGATGCGGCGCCGGTCACGCAACAGGGACTGGCGGCGCTGGACTGGGAATGCGCGCTGCTGCAGCTGACACCATCGCTGCAACTGCGCGAGGCCGCCACCAACGCCGAAGCCATCTGGAGCGCGCTGTGGGAACAGCGGCCGGTCCCGGAAGGCGCGATGCTGGACCAGCCAGGCGGCTACCTCGTCTGGCGCCGCGCGCACACCGTGCTGCTGCGCCAGGCCGATGCCCTGGAATACGCGGCCCTGCTGCAGCTCCAGCGCGACCGCAGCTTTGCCGCGCTATGCGACTGGCTGGTGGCGCAATGCGGCGAGCAGGATGGCATCGCCAGGGCCGGCGCGCTGCTGGCGCAATGGCTGGCCGCCGAACTCATCACTGGCATCGATGTGGTTTAAACCGACACAAGGAAGCTCTATGACTACGCTACACCTGGACGACGCTGCTCCCCCCGGCCTCAGCGCCTGGCTGCACCGCCTGCTGCCGGACAACTTGCTGCTGCTGATTGCCCGCTTGGGCATCGGCGCGGTGTTCTTCCTGTCCGGCCGCACCAAGGTGCAGGGCCTGATGACCATCAAGGCCTCCACCTATGAACTGTTCCGCAGCGAATACGCCTTGCCGCTGCTGCCGCCCGATATCGCGGCGCAGCTGGCCACCGCCGCCGAAAACATCCTGCCGCTGCTGCTGGCGCTGGGACTGGCAACGCGCCCGGCCGCCGCCGGCATGTTCTGCATGACGGCCGTGATTGAAATTTTCGTCTACCCGGACGCCTGGCCGACGCACCTGAGCTGGGCCGGCCTGCTGCTGCCCCTGATCGCACGCGGCGGCGGCGCCTGGTCGCTGGACCACCTGCTGTGGCGCCGTTTTTCTTCCCATCGCTGAACGAAGGAGTTCCAAATGAAAGCACTCCGCACGCTGGCCGCCAGCGCACTGGCACTGGCGCTGGCAGCGCCGGCCCTGCATGCCGAAGCGGTCAAAAACATCGTCATCGTCAGCGGTTCCTTCGTGGACGGCTCCGGCTGGCGCGTGATCCACGACATCCTCACGCAGCAAGGTTACAAGGTCACGGTGGCGGCCCAGCCGCACACCAGCCTCGACGACGACATCGCCGCCGCCCGCGAAATCCTGGACCAGCAGGTCGGCCCGGTGGTGCTGGTCGGCCACAGCTCGGGCGGCGCGGTGATTTCCGCCGCCGGCGAGCGCGCCAAGGTGAAGGCGCTGGTCTACGTCTCGGCCCTGCTGCCGGATGTCGGCGAGAGCCTGGCGCAAGTCATCGGCTCCCGGCCCGCGCCCAGCGACAGCGTGAAGCCGACCCAGGACGGCCACCTGTTCGTCGATCCGGCGCGTTTCCACACCGACGTTGGCGCCGACCTGCCGGAAAACCGCACCAACTTCATGGCCATCTCGCAAGTACCGGCCACGGTGGCCGCCTTCAACACCCAGATCTGGGCTGCCGCCTGGCGTCACAAGCCTAGCTACGCCATCTTGTCGACCGAGGACCGTGCGCTGAGCCCGGACCTGCAACGCTGGATGTACCAGCGCGCCGGCGCCAAGGTCACCGAAGTGAAGGCCAGTCACCTGGCTTACATCTCGCAGCCCGACCAGGTGGCCAAGGTCATCGATGACGCCGCCAACGGCCGCTAATTTTTTTGCAGCACCACCACCAAAGGAGATACCCATGAGCCACAACCCCGCTTCCCGTTCGGCCCGCGCCGCCGCCTCCATGCTGATCGCCCTGAGCACGCTGGGAGCCACCCTGCACGCCGATGCTGCCGACAAGCCAGCCGCGCCGGAGCCGAAAGGCCGCTGCTACGGCATCAACACCTGCAAGGGCACCAGCCTGTGCGCCACCGCCAAGAACGACTGCAAGGGCCTCAACAGCTGCAAGGGTGAAGGCGTGCTGGTCAAGACCAGGAGCGAATGCCTGGCCGCCGGTGGCACCCTGACCGAACCGAAGCAGAAGTAACCATCACACCCGCCCGGCACGCGCCAGCGCGCGCCGGGCGGCCTTTTCTTCTTAAGCAGACACGCCATGCACACCTTTTCCGGCTTCGGCCTCGGCTTGCGCAAGGAGCACTACGCCGATTTTCTCGACGGCCAGGTCGCGGTTGATTTCGTCGAAGTCATCTCCGAGAATTTCATGGTGGCCGGCGGCCAGCCGCGCCACATCCTGCGCCGCATCCGCGAGCGCCATCCGGTGGCCCTGCACGGGGTATCGATGTCGATCGGCTCGGCCGACGGCTTGCGCAGCGATTACCTGCACCTGCTGCGCACCCTGGCGGACGAGATTGAGCCGCTGTTCGTCTCCGACCATCTGAGCTGGTCGCGCATCGCCGGCTTCAATTCGCACGACTTGCTGCCGCTGCCGTACACCAACGAAGCGCTGAACATCGTCTGCGACAATATCGACCGTGCCCAGGAAGTGCTGGGGCGCGCCATGCTGTTTGAAAATCCGTCCAGCTACCTGCAGTTCCAGCCGGCCGACATGAGCGAATGGGAATTCCTGTCCGCCATGTGCGCGCGCACCGGCTGCCGCCTGCTGCTGGATGTGAACAATATCTACGTCAGTTCGGTCAATCATGGCTACGCACTGCAGGACTACCTCAACGGCCTGCCGTTCCAGCATGTGCGCCAGATCCACCTGGCGGGCCATACGCCGGGCGAGGTGCTGATCGACACGCATGACCGCAGCGTCTGTCCATCCGTCTGGGCGCTGTACGCCGACGTCATGGCGCACACCGGCCCGGTCGCCACCATGATCGAACGCGACGCCGACATCCCGCCCCTGCCCGAATTGCTGCGCGAGCTGGACATCGCCCGTCAACATCGCGGCCCTGCCCGTAGAGGCGCTGCATTGACTTGACTGCGAGCTTCAAGTAGAGTAAGCCTACAACGCACCTGTTATTTTATACAGCACTCAGCTGACTGCATAATGGCGGGCAAGCACATGACCACACCTATAGCACTCAATATCTCCACCGCCACCATCGCCAATATTGCGAGGTCAGTCGCAGAAAAGGTCGGTTACGAACCTGGCGGCGATTTGCGAGAAGTCGTTCGTAAACTCGGTGGCACTATTGTTCACGAAAATCTGTGGGGTGGCGCGAGCACGGACTCCGGTTCTATTGAAATTAAAGATGGGAAATTCGAAATCCGATTAGCGATCGCCACAGGCCCCTTACGGGATCGCTTTACCATTGCGCACGAGCTTGGCCACTACGTTCTGCACTACCTCTACCGCCGCCAAGTTTTAAATGAACAAATCAATGAATTAGTGGCGCAGCGCTATGGCACATCCGACGCGGAGCGCGAGGCGAACCAATTCGCAGCTGCGTTTTTGATGCCGCAAGAGGACTACGAGTCAGTTTTTAAGAGTTGCGGTGGCGATCACAGTGCTCTTTCACGGCACTTTGGTGTTTCTCGCATTGCATCGGAGTTTCGTGCTCAGGCCTTAGGACTGGCCAAACATGGCTGAGATGGTTCTGGAGCCACTTCATAAATCCGAGTCGCCGCATCTCAGACTTTTTCTCAGTGCAGATATTGTCGGCTCCACAGCATTCAAACAAAACGCTTCCGCATTGCAAGCACAGGAACAGTCGGCCACACATAGTCATGTCAACCGCAGTCCATTTCCCTCCTGGTTTACCATTGTTCTCCAGTTCTATCAGCAGGCTGAACAAAGCTTCGCGATGCAATGGCAGGAAATTAGCACGCAGAATACCAGCGGTGATGGCGACGATTTTTTCGGTGACCCGCCTGAGTTATGGAAGACCATCGGTGACGAAGTACTGTTCAGCAAACGCATAGATCATCCATGGCAGGCTGTCGTCTGCATGCACGCTTGGGTGGCGACCATTGAAGGTCTGCGTGGATTTTTGACCGACAATAAACTCAACGTCAAGTCGACCGCATGGCTAGCGGACTTCCCGCTGCGAAACAACGAGATCGTTTTAAGAAAGGTGACAACGTCTACCTTGCAGGATGCTGATGACACATACATCCTGAACAATCAAAACGCACTTCGTGATTACTATGAAACAAATAGCAGTGGCTATATCCGGGACTTCATCGGGCCTTCTATCGACACAGGATTCCGCATCACACAGTTTGCATCGGTTAGAAAATTGGCGATTTCCATTGAACTTGCTTACTTGCTCAGCTGTGAACAGGTCAGGGCGACGAAGGAGCCCAAACTTTATGCCCGAGGTAATTACGTACTGCCCAGTTTCACCCTGAAGTATGATGGCCAACAACACTTGAAAGGTGTGCTTAACGGACAAGCTTATCCAATTTTCTGGATCGATCTCGATCCTAATAATCCATTATCGTTGGCTGAAGACAAGGTCACAAATAATCCCAAGCCCTCTGCTCCGGACATCTTTCATTTGGCCGATACCTTCATCGAATCACAGCCCCGACCTGCCGGCCAACTTGGGGCTAGGCCTTCACACATGACCAAATCCAAATTCCTTGAGCTAACGCGGCAGCGTGGTGAGCGTCAAGCTGTAGCTCTTGCCAGAAATCAGGACGTTCGATAATTTTAAATCCAGAACGTTATGGATAAACCACGGCTGCTGGCGGTTGACGGGGTCGCCGAAATCGCTGTCGCTGATGCTGACGTTGGAAATCGGCAGGATGGCCGGTTTGCCGCCGCCGTTGTAGCTGGACGCCAGCGGTCCCAGCAGCACAAACGCCTGGTAGCAGGAATGCTGCGCACTGCCCGCCTGCACATTGCCGGCGCTGATGCCGCTGATGTGCACGTCCGATACCTGCGGCGGACGGATGCGCATCACGTCGTCCTGCGGCGCATAGTCGCAATCAAACACGATCACCGCGCCGCCGCCGGAGGATGCGGTGTCCGGCGCCACCTCGGCGTCCGGCAGGCGCTTGCTGAACATGGGCTGGGTCTTCACGCCGTTCGGCAAGCTCAGCTTGCGGGCGTAAAAGTGGCGCAGATAGCCGCCACGGTTCATATTGGTTTTCAGCCGGATCGCCGTCCACAAAGGGTTGCTGGCCCAGTGGATGTTGCGGAACTCGATGTTCTGCACGTAGACGTTCTCGATGCCGGCCGCCATTTCGCTGCCCAAGGTGACGCCGCCGTGGCCGCTGTTCATCACGCAATCCTGAATCACGATGTTGCGGCTGGCGCCAAATTGCGTGTCGAGATTTTTACCGGACTTGATGGCGATGCAGTCGTCGCCGGTGTTGAAGGTACAGCCTTCGATCAGTACATGGTCGCAGCCATCGGGATCAAAACCGTCGCTGTTGGGGCCGAGGCTGTTCATCTGCACATTGCGGAAGCGCACGTTGCGGCAGTTGACCGGATGATGCAGCCAGAACGGCGCGCCCTGGACCTGGTAGCCTTCCAGCAGCACGTTGCTGCAGCCGATCAGTTGCACCATGCACGGCCGCAGGAAGTGGCCGATGCCGAACACGCGCTGCGCCACCGGCACGCCAGCTTCCGATAGCGCCGGCAGGAAGTAATGATCGGAACGCCAGGTCTCGCGTCCGCCTTCGATCTGGCGCCGCAGCGCCGGCGCCAGCGACGGCGCCAGCTGGTCCAGCGTGGCCGGATTGCGCGGATTGATCACGCCCTGATGATCGCTGGCCGGCGCGGCGTCCGGCTTGCGGCCGGTCCAGCCCCACCAGCAGTCCTTGCTGTCCTGGAACGGCACGCCGCCCATGCCGTCCAGCACGCTGCCGGCGTCGCCGGTCAGGGCGATGTTGTCCTGGCCGTAGGCGTACACCATCGGTGAGTAATTCAGGCAGTCATTGCTTTGCCAGCGCGAGATCACCAGCTTGCCATTCGGTCCGCAATCGATATCGCCATCGCGCGCGTAGTCGAGCGGGTTGTTGTTGAAGTAGAGGTGCGCGCCAGCCGACAAATGCACATGCACATTCGAGCGCAGCACCATCGGCCCGCAGCTGAGCCAGTTCCCGGCCGGGATCACCACCCTGCCGCCGCCGGCCGCGTGGCAAGCCGCAATGGCGGCCTTGATGGCGGCATGGCAGTCCGGCGAACCGCTCAGTGGCGCCGTCAGCATACCCTTCTTCTGGTACGCCACAAAGCCTGCGACCGGGCCAGTCTGGCAAGGCTGCGCGCCATACGCGGTAATCACAAAGTCCTGCTGCCGGAACGTCAGCGGACGCGCGCAGCGGGCGATGATGGCTGCCGCTTGCGCCCACGGATCGCGCGCGGCCGCCACGGCCGTGGTCACGCCCAGCGGCAGACCGGCGCCGGCAATCACGCCCGCCCCCATGCGCATGAGCTCACGACGATGCGGATTAAGCACTGGTTCACGCAAGATAGCTCCTCATGGCAATGGTTTGAATCCTTCGGCCCGCACCACCCAGCGGCCGTCCTGCGGGAAGCCGGGTGTGGCGCGCGGCGGTGCGCCGTCCCAGCCGCCCGCCATCATGGCGACCGCCGCCAGCAGCGCACTGTTGCCAGGCAGGTAGACCGGCAGATCGGTATTCGGATTATGCCCTGCCGCCGTGTAGCCGTTGTTGGGACCGTCGGTCTTGAGCAGCACAGCCACCGCCTGCTGCGGCGCGTCGAGGCGGGCGGCGGTCATGGCGATCATCGGATAATCCCAGCCCCAGATCTTGGTCTTGAAGTCCCAGTCGGCCAGCACCGCATCCAGCGTGCGCCGCATGACGGCGCGGTCCACGCCGGCGCCCGGCAGCTGGCCGAGCGACATCAGGAACGACGGATGATCGTGCCGGCTGGCTGGGTTGTCCCAGGTGTCCGGCGTCGATTCCAGCGCCACATACTTGCCATCCTTTTGCGGCAGGGCCGACAGTTGCTGACGTTTCCGCTCCCAGTCCGCATCCGGCGGCAGGCCAAGACGCACGCGCCATTGCTGCGCCAGTGCCAGAGCGGTGGCCCAGTAGCTCAGCTCGTAGCCGGGATTCATGCTGGTGCTTTGATCGTAAATTTCCTGCGCAATCCACAGCGGCGGCCCCAGCACATAGCGCTGACCGTCCCAGTGCAGCATGGATGCCATGGCATCGGCGGTGGCAAACACCAGCTCGCGGTAGCGTTCCAGCGTTTGCCGGTTCGGCGCGCTGCGGTACAGCAGCTCGGCCAGATGGATCACATGCGGCTGGTTCCAGACGATGAGCGGATTGCCGCCAGGGCTTTCGCGTCCCTGCGGACTGGTCATCTTGGGCCAGCGCGCGCCTTTCAGGCCGCGCTCAGCGGCGATCTGGCGCGCCACCGGCAAGGTCTTCTGATACCAGCGCAGCGCGTTTTCCAGATATTGCGGGCGGCCCCACAGCGCGAAGTGCGCCGTGTGCCACCAGATCATTTCGGTGTGGTTCTTGCCGTACCAGGTGGTGGTGGTGAGGCCGCTTTCCTGCGGCGGGAAATCACCGCCGAACTGGATCGCGGTCAGGTATTGCGACAGCACCACGCGGCGTTCCAGCTCGGCCGCGCGCGGGTCGGTGCTGCCGGTAAAATCGATGGCCGCGCCGCTTTGCCAGAACGCCTGCCAGTGCGCGGCGCTCTGCGCGATGACCTTGCTTGCCTCCGGCACCGCGCCAACGCTGGCAGCCGCGTAAGACACGGTGAAGTCCAGCACCTGGCCACGCCTGGGCGCCAGCTGGAAGGTATGCGGCGCCGCTTGCGCCACGCTCATCGCCTGCGCCGAATGCACGGCCGCCGCGTAGCGGGCCGCATCGCGCTGGTGCTCCAGCGCCAGCAAGTGCGCGTTTTGTGCCGTGATGCGCGTGCTGTGCGACGCCGGCTGGCTCCAGTCCAGCGGCGGATTGTATTTGACGCTCATGTCATAGCCGCGCGGCAGCGCCAGTTGCACTTTCAGCCTGCCGCTGGCCAGCAGCGGCGACTGGATCCGCACCGCCAGCGTATCCTGTTGCGGACTCACCGCCGTGATCACGCTGACCGGCTGACCATCAATGGCGTAGCGGCTGGTCAGCACGCCCTTCCACATATCCAGCTGCTGATCGATATTGCGGATCTCGTCCAGCGCCAGCGCCGTACCGTCGCCGCGCCGCAGACTGAGCTGGCCCAGCGGCCATACATGCGGATTGGTACGCAACCAGGTCGCCGCCGGCCCGTCCATGATGGTGGGATAGGCCACCGTCTGCCCATGGGCGGTGTAAGCCCGGTTGGCGTCGGCCAGCTTGTAGCCGTTCGGATTCGGATCTTCATGCCAGGACCAGCGCGCCTGCGTCTCCAGAGCGATGCCCTTGCGGCCGTAGTGCTCGGGGAAGGTTTGCAGCCCCGTCACATCGGCGGTAAAGCAGAATTGGCCGTTGCCCACGCTGAGCGGCGCCCACGGATCGGCCGCGTTTACATGCGGATTATGCCGCGCCACCAGCGCCTGCCGGTCAATCGGCGCGGCCAGCGCCGCATGGCCGGCAAGCAGGTACAGCAGCGCCAGAATGCGCTTCATATCAGTCTCCATATCGCTCATCAAACGCTCATAGGCGGTGATCATACCCACCAAATGCAACAGTTTTTGGTCCCAAATGATCAACTTGATGACTATAGCTGAATTAGTCAAATGGATGACCGAATGTGCATTGACGCTGTTCCCCGCAGTTTCCTACTATCGGTTGGACCGCCTGTCGGTATCAATCCAAAAGAGGAGACATCACAATGAGAACGAAAAAAACCGCGATTACCAACGCCGTTCTTCTGCTGGCCGCCGGCATCACTTCGGCTGCCCACGCTCAGGAGGACGCTGCTGCACAGAACAACGCTGAAGAAAACAAGGTCGTCATCACCGGTACCCGTCTGGTCAACCGCGGCTTCCTGGCGCCGACGCCAGTCAACGTGGTCGACGCCACCGAACTGAAAGTGTCCGGCACGCAGAACCTGGAAAATCTGCTCAACGACACGCCGCAATTCACCGCCAATCAGCTGAACAGCCCGACCGCCAACACCGTGCAGGCCGGCCAGCCATCCGGCACCTCGACCCTGAACCTGCGCAATCTGGGGCCGACGCGCAATCTGGTGCTGGTCAACGGCCGCCGCTACGCCATCACCGGCCCGGACTTCACCACCGACATCAACACCATCCCGACCGCGCTGGTCAAACGGATTGAAACCGTGACCGGCGGTTCGTCGGCCGTGTATGGCTCGGACGCGATTTCGGGCGTGGTCAACTTCATTCTGCGCGATAACTTCGAAGGCGCGGAAATCAATGTGCAGGGCAACTGGGACCAGCCGACCCGCACCCCGACCAAGAGCGTCGACCTGACCGTCGGCGGCAACTTCGGCAACAAGAAGGGCAATGCCGTCCTGTCGGTCAACTTCCAGGACCGCGAGGGCATGACGCGCGGCGACCTCGGCGGCTACTCCCTGCCATCGCTGGGCGATGGCTGCGTGACGGCTGCCTCGTGGTCGGCCACCGGTCCGGGCACGCCGCTGGCGGTGCCGTCGGGTCAGACCTGCCTGTCGGCCGGCGGCCGCCCGGGCCTGGTGTACAGCGGCTCCTCCACCGTGCCTACCGGCCGCATCGGCAACCTGCCGCTGTATGGCTCGTCCAGCTCCAATGCCGCGCTGGATGCGGCAATGGCGGCGGCCGGCCTGCGCAACATGACCTCGCTGGGCGCCATCTTCGATGCCACCGGCAAGGTGGTGCGTCCTTACACCACCAATGATGCTTACGACCTCGGTCCGCAATCGTATGTGGTCACGCCGCAGAAGCGCTGGGTGGCCAACGCCTTCGCGCACTACAACTTCAACGAGTACGCGACCGGCTACACCGAAGTCCACTTCAGCAACAATACCGCCAACGTGCAGATCGCGCCAGCCGGTGCCGGCGCCAACTTCCTGGTCAACACCAACAATCCTTACCTCAGCGCGCAAATGCAGGAAGTGCTGCGCCAGCTCGACCTGAAGGAAACCGGCACCTCGCGCATCACCAACGGTTCGCAGACGCTGACCACCACCCCGGGCGACGGCCTGGCCATCCTCAACCTGAACCGCCGCCTGACCGACGTCGGCAACCGCTTTGCCGCCACCGACCACTCGACCTTCCGCATCGCGCTGGGGCTGAAGGGCAAGCTGAACGACGTGTCGGAGCACTACCTCACCGACCTCAAGTACGACATGTACTACACCAACAGCCGCACCACGGAATCGCAATTCCAGAGCGGCTCGATTTCGCTGAGCCGCTACCAGAACGCCATCCTGTCGCAAGGCGGCGCGGCGCCGGTGCTGAATCCGTTTGGCCAGAACATCACGGCGGCGGCAGCCAGCGCGGTGTCGATCGCCTCCAACTCCAGCATCACCGCCGAGCAGCAGAGCCTGGCGGCCAACCTGACCGGGCGCCTGCTGGAACTGCCGTCCGGTCCGGTCGACTTCTCCACCGGCGTCGAGCGCCGCCATGCCTTCAGCCGCTACTCGCCGGACGCCTACCTGTCCTCGGGCGACGTGTCGGGCTGGAACGCGGCGCGCGCCACTGCCGGTGAATCGACGGTGAAGGAAATCTTCGGCGAGGCGCGCGTGCCGCTGCTGTCGGACAAGCCGTTCGCCAAAAACCTGAGCCTGAGCGGCGCGTTCCGCCGTTCCGACTATGACGTGGAATCGGTTGGCACCGTGTGGACCAACTCGGTCGGCACCGAATGGACACCGGTCGACAGCCTGACCTTCCGCGCGCAGAAGCAGAAATCGATCCGCGCGCCAAACGTGGGTGAACTGTTCGGCGGCCAGGGCACCAATGGCCCGACCGCGACCGACCCCTGCTCCAGCCGCCAGCCTGCCGCACAACAGACCGCCGCCGTGCGCGCGCTGTGCGTGGCGACCGGCGTGCCGGCCAATCTGGTGTTCGATCCATCGGTGCAGCCGACCAACTTCATCACGCAAATCGTCGGCGGCAATCCGAACCTGAAGGCGGAAACCTCGCACACCACCACCGTCGGCGCCGTGTACGCGCCGCGTTCGATCCAGGGGCTGCAGCTGAGTCTGGACTACTACAAGATCACGCTGGACGACGCCATCTCGACGCTGGGCGGCGGCGGCATCCAGTCGGTGCTGAACCTGTGCTACAACACGATCCAGAACGCCAACAGCGTGTATTGCAAGGCCATCAACCGCGATCCGCTGACCGGCCAGATTGCCGCGCCGAGCTATGTGATGACCACGGCGGCCAACATCGGCGGCATCAAGACCCAGGGTTACGATCTGGCCGGCCATTACGGCTTCCGCACCAGCTGGGGCCTGATGGGCGCCGATACGCGCTGGAACATCGACACCAACTGGACCTATGTGAAAGAACTGACCTTCACACCGATCCAGGATCTGCCGAACATCACCAACCAGTGCGTGGGCAGCTTCGGCCAGACCTGCGGCCAGCCGGTGCCGAAGTGGAAAGGCACGGCGCGCCTGACCATGAACTCGGGCAAGCTGATGCTGTCGGCACGCGCGCGCTACATTGGCGCGGTGACGGTGGATACCTATGTGCTGCCATCGACCTCGGGCGGCACGCCGCCGGCGCTGGACGCGCTGACCAATCCCAGGATCAAGGGCTACACCTATCTGGATCTGACCGCGGGCTATGACTTCACCAAGTCGGTCAGCCTGACGGCCGGCATCCGCAACGTGCTGGACAAAGATCCGCCAGTGCTGGGCTCGTCGCAACTGCCGGCGAACAACACCATCGCCGCGACCTACGATCCGCTGGGCCGCAACCTGTTCTTCAGCCTGAACGTCAAGCTGTGAACGGCCGCCACCTGCAACGCCGGCGCGTGACGCTGGCACTGGGCGGCGGCCTGCTCGGCGCCTGGCTGAGCCGCGCCGCGGCGGCGGTCGGTGGCGGGGCCGCAAGCGATGCGGCCGGCCCCGCCGGCGCGGCTGACACGGCTTCGGCCTGCGGGTCGGGGCCCGGCTGGGCCGATACGCTGCGGCGCGATCTGGATGCCATGGCCTTGCAACTGACGCAAACGCTGAAACCGTGGCCGGTTCCTGCGCGCGTGTACACGCCGGAGCAACACGGTCTGGCGGCCGGCGAGCTGGCCACCGCCGCCATCCAGCGCGCGGTGGAAGCCTGCGCCAAGGCCGGCGGCGGCACGGTGCGGCTGGCAAAAGGCGACTACGTCAGCGGCACCATCGTGCTGCGCTCGGGCGTGATGCTGGAAGTGGCCGCCGGCGCGCGCCTGCTGGCCAGCACCAATCTGCAACACTACCCCGAGCATCGCGCACAGCGGCCGACGGTCCAGGACAGCAACATGGGCATGAACCAGTCGCTGATCTTCGCCGAGGGCTGCGAGCGCATCGGCATCAGCGGCAAAGGCGTGATCGACGGACGCGGCACCAAGGACAACTTCCCCGGCGAGGAAACCGTTGGCGCCACACCCGGCCGCCCCTTCATCATCCGCATCATCGACTGCAAGCAAGTGGTCATCTGCGACATCCACCTGAAGGACTCGCCATGCTGGATGCAGAACTACCTCAACTGCGACGACCTGCTGATTGACGGCATCCACGTCGAAAACCAGGCCAACCACAACAACGACGGCCTCGACATCGACAGCTGCCGCCGCGTCATCGTGCGCAACAGCTTCATCAACGCGCAAGACGACGCCATGTGCTTCAAGGGCGCCGGGCAACGGCTGGCGGAAAACATCCTGATCGAGCACTGCCAGTTCTACAGCACCTGCAACGCGCTCAAGTTCGGCACCGATTCACAGGGTGACTTCCGCAATGTATTGGTACGCAACGTGGTGCTGGGCGGCCCGGCCAGGGACATGCGCGCCATCAACCGCCGCAAGGCCGATGGCGGCATCTCGTGGGAAATCGTCGATGGCGGCATGCTGGAGCGCGTGCTGGTGCACGATGCGCGCATCGTGCGTGCCGAGAGTCCGCTGTTCCTGCGGCTGGGCGATCGTGGCCGCGTACGGCCGGAGCAGAAACGTCCGGCACCGGGTGTGCTGCGCCACATCGTCTACGACCGCATCAGTGGCGATGACAATGGCATGCGCGGCTCCTTCTTCACCGGCATCCCCGGCGCCGCGATCGAACACGTTCTGCTGCGCGATGTGGACCTGACCATGAGCGCCGCGACCGGCCCTGCCGCCAGCGCCGCCGAGATTCCGGAAGCGCCGGCGGAATATCCCGATCCGCACATGTTCTCCACGGTGATGCCGGCGTATGGCTTGTGGGCGCGCCACATCCGGCACCTGACCTTGCAGCGGGTACGCTTCCGCGTGCATGGCAAGGACGCGCGGCCGGAGGTGCTGGCCGACGTCTGCCGTCAGTGAGCGACGCGGAACCAGTCCACGTCGATATAGCCGGCCTGGTCGCCCTTCATGTAGGTGAAAACGGCGGGCCGGCTGCCCTTCCACCATGAAAACTTCGCCAGCTGCGTCACCGGGCCGACATTCGTGTACGGCCCTTTTTCGTCGAGCGCGTAGGAGAACTGGACAGTCTGATCCTCCCTCACCTGGGCACGCAGGATCACAGCGGCGGCATCAATCTTCGTCCCACGCGTTTCCTGGCCGGCGTTGGAGTATGTAATGTAGTTGACGCCTTGTTCCCGCACCACACCTGCCCAGGGCACTTTCACGCCAAACAGACTAAGGCCTGCGCGCTGCGTATTAGCCAAGCCATTCAACTCCATGCGCGCCGTGATTTCCGACTGCGGGCCTTGCAGAATCTGCGTCAACGTATTGCGTGCACCGACCAGATACTCGGCCTTGCTGGCCTGAATGCGCATGAAACCGGGGCGCTGCGTCAGGCTCCAGCGCGCATTGTCCGGATTGTGATTCCACGACCATTGCAGGCCCAGCTTGTTGGTCGAGAACTCATCGCTGTCCTGCAGCTTGTAGTCGGGCGATTTCTCCGTGGTGTCCGGAGCGGCGTGTTTTGATACCGGCACCGTGTCATTGCCCATCACCGGCCAATCGTTCTTCCACACCACCGGCTGCAAATGGGCGATGCGGCCGAATGCGCCAGTGCTGTTGAAGTGGATGAACCAGCCCTGGCCGGAGGGCGTCTCCACATAGCCGCCCTGATGCGGCCCCTTCAAGCCATTGCCCGGCTTGAGCGCGAGATGCGTCTCATACGGCCCGTCAATATGGCGCGAACGCAGCACCGCCTGCGGCCCGGTCTCCACACCACCTATCGGCGCGAAGATGTAGTAATAGCCGTTGCGCTTATAAACCTTCGGTCCTTCAAACACCGGCAGATTGACCTTGTCCTCGATGATGGTCTTGCCCGCGTCGTACAGCGTCTTGCCGTCCGGGCTCATCGCATGCAGAATGCCGGGCCCGGCGCCAACCTTGGAGTGCACCAGATAGGCCTTGCCATCGTCATCCCAGAACGGGCATGGGTCTTCGTAGCCGGCGCCGGCCAGCACCATCACCGGCTCCGTCCACTCGCCCGCCGGATCCGTGGCCGAACTCATGAAGATGCCCTCCCCCGGCGTGGCCCAATACACGTAAAACCGATTGTTATGGAATCGGATCGACGGCGCCCACACGCCGCCAGCGTAGCGCAGACCGTCACCAACCGGCTTGGATACCGCATCCGTCAGCGGAAACGGCGGCTGCATGTCGTAAGAAGGGTGGAAACTGAGCTTGGGCAGCACGTGCCCGGCAATCTTCCAATGCACCAGATCCCTGGACGTCAACACCGGGATCCCTGGCGAAAAATGGAAGCTGGATGCCACGAGGTAGTAATCATTCCCGACGCGTATCACATCGGGGTCAGAATAATCCGCATAAATCACCGGATTGGCATACTCCGCCGCCCCCGCCGCCCCACCAACCAGCGCCAACGCCGCCACCAGATTCCGCATTTTCACAGGCCATCTCCACCATTCAAACAGCTGAACAGTAGACCACGCACGCCGATGTAGCGGCAATCAACATTGTGATTTTCGACACGGAAGAATTTTTTGACAATTTTGACTTGAATCAAAATTGTTGCAGAAAAATCTCATGCGCTTTTTACGCTGCAATGCAGCATGCGAATTTTCGCAAGCGATTGATTCTATTGAGAATTGTGGTGCGGCTGACTGGGATCGAACCAGTGACCCTTGGCTTCGGAGGCCCAAAATAGTGGCTGTATCTACAGCCACCACATCGATTCCTTCCTTTATTGGCACAATTTTGGCACACTGATGCCTCAAATCAACTACGCCAACTAGCATGCCAACTATCCGCAAAAAAGGTGAAGGCCAGTACCACGTTCAAATCCGTAAACGCGGCTACCCGACGCAGACCAAGACCTTCACCAAAGAAGCCGATGCCAAGCGCTGGGCGACAATCATTGAGTCAGAAATGGAGCGGGGGGTATTCGTTTCACGTACAGAGGCCGAAGCCACACTCGTCAAGGACGTTTTGCAGCGATACGCGACGGAGGTGCTCCCCACCAAACGTAGCGAGCAATCAGATAAATCACGAATTAAAACGCTGCTATCGGCATTTGGAGATTATCGCCTAGCAAGTATCACTTCTTCGCAAGTTGCGAAATTCCGCGATCAACGTCTTAAGGTTGTCGGGCCACAGTCAGTCATTCATGAAATTAACCTCCTCAATCGAGTACTCAAAGCCGCATCCTTAGACTGGGGAATTGCTTTGCCTGGAGGACTACCAACCGCTCAAGTTCGAAAGCCAGCAAAGCCCAGGGGCCGTGATCGCCGTATATCAGCAGAGGAAATCACCAAGATCCTTAAGGCAACGGAGTCTGTCGAACTCAGAGCGATAGTTACAATGGCAATAGAAACAGGAATGAGACGGGGTGAGCTGGCTTCACTGCAATGGGAAAACATTGATCTAAAAAGGCCAGTTGCACATCTACCCAAAACCAAAACCGATGTGCCGCGTGACGTCCCCCTGTCTTCAATAGCCGTTGCTGCGCTGGAGTCCTTAGGTGTCAAGGATAGCGGACGAGTATTCTCACTACAGGCTGAATCGATGAGCCAAGCCTTTGAACGAGCTTGCGAGCCACATCGAGCAAACATCGCAGGAATTCGCTTTCACGACCTGCGCCATGAGGCAACCAGTCAACTCTTTGAGCAGGGTTTAAGCGTCATGGAAGTTGCGGCCATTACAGGCCATAAGACACTAGACATGCTGAAACGCTATACACATTTGCGCGCAGAAGACCTAGCAAAGAAGTTACGCTAATAGCAAAGTATTTGGATCATTCGACCCGCGTACCGGCAGCAGCCAGACAGTGGAGACGGTGCAGTGAGAGCATCACTCTGCGATGCGAAGAAAGGCCACTGGCGAATCAGCCCCGGAGAGCATCGCCTAGAAAGAGGATGGGGGAGTACCTATTTCTAGGTCTCCCCCACAGTTTTGCACTCGAATACAACAGTAGAAAGTTAGCCGATGCCTAACTAGATGAAACTTGACTCTTACAGTCTGACCTCATCGCGGGTGCCGCTCGGACCTACAGGGCAGGATTCTCCCTGTTTAATGCTTTAATGACCGTCAGGCACATGAACGGTCATCGAGTACAACTCCATTTAACCATTACATCAACCACGTGTCAAGCGACTTACACCTTGCTTAGAAGCGAAAGCCCCTCAATGCCACCGATGAAACCAGCGTCCTTTAACAGAGCATAAGCACTGTCAAACGTAGTTCCCGTAGACATCAAATCGTCAACAATGACAATATTACTATCAAGCGGGCCAATTTGCCCTACCAACTTCAATGGATTGATGTAGGTACGTAATTGCGAATTCACAACATCCTTCATAGAAAAGGTCTTACCCTTGGAACGCTCCAAGGCCCTAAGCAAAGCTAAGCCATCGCGCCGGACTCTTTTGGGAAATATGACATGCTGCAGATCGGTCAACACTTCCCCGGCACTTTTTTTATCAAAAAGCCCCTCTAAGATCATGGAGTTTGGTGATCGCCTTGCGACTCGACGAGTGAAGTAATTGACAACACGATGTGACGACGGAAGAGGGACAAACACAATGTGCTGCCGCCCTTGTAATGCCTTATCAACAATGGCATCGAATGATGGGCGAAACTTACATATCTCTTCTGCTGTAATGCTGAAGCCCTTCTTTGACTTTAGGGCATAAATAAGCGGATTTCCGTCGCCGTGCATTGGCGAGTTTGTTACCATCCGTCGAAAAACGGATCGCACAAGAAGCTGGCGCGCCGTGTGGTCCAGCTGTGGATTATTTTCAACCGACGTGTCCACCCTACTTTGATGCAAGTCAGAGTAACTAACCAGACCTGCTTCGCTAACATCAATTCCCACTCGCGCCCCAATTCGTCAACAGTTCAGCGCTCATTATCGCGCAACTGTTGCCAAATAGCACGAGACCCACTGGCGACTATCTGATGACTGTCTCAAACCCAAACTTAACCAACATTCTTTCGACGCGACTTGACAAGCGGACTCAGGAAGAATAAATTTACCAAACAGGAAGAATTTTAGTTCCTTACGGTTTACAAACAGAACCAGTTGGAATACAATGCGAAAATGAGAGGAAGCCTCTCCCTGTTCGACGCCCACTTGCTCAAGAGAGCGGTGATAGCAAGAACCAACTGACCTAGGAGAAACGACATGAGCACGCAATTGGGGAAGGAACTGAAGAAATTGCGCATCGATTTAGGAGTCACCCTTATGGGTCTGTCCGAAATGGTGAATTTGTCCCCTGCTTTTCTTTCTGCTATTGAAACTGGTCGGAAGCGAGTTCCAGAAAACTTTTTGGACACCTTGGCTTCAAAAATCCCAGCGGTAGCGATGCAAAGGCAAAAGTTCGAGGCGCTGATTAACCAAGCTAGAAGTGAAGTAAGGCTTCCGCTGGATGAAGCAAGATTTGAAGATGCAGAGCTGGCTACGGCGCTTGCACGCCGTTTCAGTACTCTGTCTGATGAGCAAAAAAAAATGCTTAGGAATATTATTGGAGAATAAAAATGGCCTCTAGCCCGACATACCCTACACGAAAAGACGGCATTGTCGTCCCAGCACGTTCGAAGGCAAATATCGCAGAAAATGCGCTAGTGTTACGTAAAGTGCTCGGGCTTGAGCATCATCCCAAATTTCCAGTGGTAGAGGTCTACGAAGTCTTAGATCTCATCATCCCAGGAGCAAGATTTGAAGTCCGGGAGGAACGCGAACTAGGGGACGATCACGGTCGAACCTATCCAGACCGGAATCTGATCCTGATTCGAGAAGATGTATATATCAGGGCATGTGAAGGCGAAGCAAGAGACCGATTCACAATGTGCCATGAACTTGGTCACTTGATGATGCACCGAAATGTAGCGCTGTCTAGGATAGATCCGAAAAATCCTCCAAAAATTTTCCGGAACTCTGAATGGCAAGCAGACACCTTTGCATCACACTTAATGATGCCTTCTTACCTAATCGGACAGTATGAAACTTTGTATCAGGTGGTCAATACGTTCGGCGTCAGCCAAGAGGCTGCATGGGCACGAAGATCTGAATTGAAAAACGCCTAAGGAGTTGCAGCTCCTTAGGCGCCTTCGGAAAAGAAAGCCAAACAAAAGTCTCTGGTTTTCTCTTGGTGTTGAATGCTATTGGGTAGCAGCGGAAGTTTAGATGTACTCCCGTTGTTTAGCAAGCGCTAAGTTCTGTATCGAGATACGACATGGAGGATGTGTGATGAAATCTTGTCACTTTCCCAAATCCGTGCATGTGACCGCATACGTGCGCTTCCGCAAAGGCAAGCTTGAGCACGTCTGCGAGCACTGCCGGTCCACGCCACGATAAGTAGCGTTGCAAACAACGGGGCGGCGGAAGCCGCTCCTCTTTAACACTCTATAAAGAGGTACATCATGGCCAAACATGCCAAATCAACAATCACCAATCATCGCAGTGCGATAACCGGGCGCTTTGTAAAAGAGAGCTACGCAAAAACTCACAAAGCAACGACCACAACTGAGCATAACCCCCGCCCAGTTCAGCACAAGAACAGGAATAGCAAGTAAGATATTCAGCCCCTGCTTGGATAACTACCAAGGGGGCACTTACCTCCTCAAATCGCAAATGCCCTCAGCGCTTATTGCGTAGCAAAGTTAGCTCTGCTATTTGCTAACACGCCTCTTCACAACTAAGCCAAACAGCACGACTATCAACCAATCTTTCAGTCCCTCATGCTCATTTACACTGCAATTTCTATTCTTATGATCATCTCTATGACGTGGACTTCCATAGGGGGGTGGGCATATCGCAGTCCTTGGAAGCTCCTCATCTGTGGCTTGCTTGTGGCTGGCTTCGCCACAATGATCAAGGCACTTCCTGCGGTTTGGAAGATGGTAGCTAAAACCCCTCTACTAGTTGCCGAGTTAGATGTAGCAGCATCATTAGTTGACCCAACCTTGATTGGCCTCGCAGGGGGACTAATCGCAGCAGCCGTTATGATGAAAGTTCAGATTCTCTACGCGACCGAGCTACGCAATGCGAAACAGAATTTCAATCGATCTGTCGAGGCCATGCAGAAGGTAGAGCGCGCAGACGACGATCTCAAGTTAGTCGCAGCGTCTCTTTCCGACAAAGATTTTTGGAACCGACTGACACACATCAAGGCTATGAGAATGGAAGCCCTCATGGATTACCACGAGGCAAAAAGAGAACTTAAGAAGATGAAAGTGCCTGGACTATCGGATGAAGATGAAGAAACATGAGATCACCTTTTCCGATACAACAGTACAAAGAGCATTGAAGTATGATCTTGCGCAGAATTTCGCCTCCGCGAAAATGATGCTCCTTAGAGCCATACAATCCTAAACCTAGACACGCTATGCCGATTACACCGGAGGAAAGACTGCAACGTGCGATGGAAATTGACCAAATCAATTCACGGATGACTCTGCCAGGTTACGCACTTCCGAACGGATTTGCGGTGCTCAACAAGCGATATGCAGAAGGCGTGATTACGTTCGAAGAAAAAGCAAAAACACTTGAGGTGCTTTACGGCATATCCTTAGCTGCTCAACTAGAGAGAGAGGCAGCAGTGGGACAGGCCAATGCCAGCATCGCACTCGAAGGTCTAGAGCTTGCCCCTGAAGCGATTTTAATCAATGCACGTTACATATCTGGCGAACTCGACCTTGAGCAGAAGCTGCATCTTATAAAAAAACTTTACGGCACCCCATAGCTTTCGCCTCCGTGAAAATACAATGCTGCTAGTGTCGCGCTACCTTGAGTGCTCACTCAACCTTATTTCCTCTCAAAACGGGAACTAGCGCATCATGTAAAATCCTACCTATCTGATCCTGTACATCCTGTGCGGCCTCAAGAAAATCCTGAGGTGCGCCAGCGTCACTATCGAGAATGATGTCTTTCATTTCCTCGATCAGTGCAATCACACCGTCAAGACGCTCTGTGATCTCATTTCCCATAAATTCTCTCTTTCCTGATTTATAAAGAAGTACCGCAAAAAAATTTCGCCTCCGCGAAAAACAAGCACCGTTAGTCTTGCCCACCTTGACAGAAACGATTTATACCGTTTTTCTCTCCAGGCACCATCAGTAGTGTGGCCTTCACTCTCCCTTCAATTTTCGCCTCCGCGAAATTTACGGTTTCTTGACTCATCAAAGTGCCACCGGCACCTTAGTCACTTCGAGCACTAAGAATTGTACGATTGCTTGACTCGTCAAAGTGCCAACGGCACCTTAGTCACTTCGAGGACAAGGACTAACTGAGTACTACTAGCGGTATGGCTCTTACCCAACGCGAAAGGGAAAAACGGAACGCCCGCATTTGAAGTATCCTGCTTAGCATCCTCCAGCCCAGCGATTACAATAACCTCGCCGTCTTTAACGGTCAAAGAGGTTCTTAGTTCCCGCTTGTTCAACGTCGGCTGACTCGATCCACCTACGTTCACGAACGACGATACCTGTTGGAACAAATCTAAGTCAACACCGCCGCCCCTCACAACAGGGGATATCTCAAGAATTGTTCCTGACTCGACGCGATCAAAAGACTGCTGCGTAGACCCGTTTTGATTACTAACAATCGCTCCTAAGATCGAAACTTGAGAACCTGATACGAAGCGCGCCGTCTTCCCTGATCGCACACGTTGATAAGGTGACGTGACTACCTTAAACCGGCTGTCGCCCTTCAAAGCCGAAGCAACCAAATCAATCGATGTAGTCCTTAGGTTGAGCACATTGCCTTGAGAATTTGCCCCGATCTCTGCACGCACTCTACCTCCCAATGCAGATAAGACCAAGCCTAACGACGAGGACTCCTCGTTGGTTGCTCCCACCTCATACATAAACGCTTTAATCACCACCTCCCCAGGAGGCACGTCTACTTTCGTAAGCAGGCTGCTCAACTTCTCAACCTCATTCGTAGATCCCATGAAAATAATGAAGTCATCATCTGCGCCAACCTTATACGAAGTGTTCATGGCAGAGTGCTGAGAAGCTGCATCGTCTCCAGTAATCTTACTGCCGCCTACCGTCAGCGCGCCGGTAGAAGCGGTACGCTTATTTGCAAATGTCCCTTTGACTAAAGGAGAAAGAAGATCGATTAAGTAGCCAGGATCTCTATGCTTCACCTTGTACAAAAATGGCTCCCGATCTTCTGCGACTGAACCTGTCTTCTTACACACCACCAAAACGCCACCTTGGTCAGTGGACTCGAAACCATGATCGGCCAGCAAGGAAGCGAATAGCGGGCCTGTAAGCGTTTTACCTGACGCGCGTATAGACACCTTGCGGGTATCAGTGAGGACGTCATTACAGAGCATGTAGGGCTGCTTGCTGACCTCTTTCAAGTACAGAGAAATCGCCGTACTCACGTCGACAGACTGGAAATCGAATCCGTCTACTGTGGTTGGCTCGGCCGCATGAGTGGCAAGGCTCATGCACACTGCTAAGGCCACAAATAAATTCCTGCTCATTTCTGACCTCCCGCGATTGAGACCGGACGAACACTACGACCAGTCCATGTGGCGACTTTTTGTCCTTCCACTGTTCCAACAATCATCGTCCCCTGCCCCACAAAGGCGGCAGGATTCTCTAAACGTGTAGCGCCAGCGTCATCAATCAACATGATCCACAGTTGACCTTTGAGCCGCACTTCACCGGCTACTCTTAGCTCGCTGGTGGTATTCGGTGCTACTGGCAAGGCATGATCTGAATACGGGGCATTGCTAGGCACAGTTTTCTCCAAGCTCGCCTTACCCGAAGAAGTGCTTTCTTGGCTGGCCGTAGAAAACTTATCCATCTGGTGCCGGTAGTACGCATAAAGCCCCCATACTGACAGCCCTAAAAGGATAACCATGCCACCGACATAAGCAAACAGACGAGGATTTTTCAGCAGGTTCTGTCTTTTATCGATTGCCTGTTCTTTGGCCTCAGCGTGCGAGTAGCTTTTATAGAGCGCATAGATGGCCTCTTGGAACTTGTAAGGGCCAAGAGTGGATGTGGGCTTGCCGGAAGTGCGAACGCCACGATAGAGGTTCACCACATAGCGATTGAGGCCAATTTCCTTAGGCTTGTGCGTGACACTCGCCAACTCAATTTTCCCCTTAATCGCTCTTGCTAACAGTGACAGGTCTGGATCAATGACCACAAGATCGCAGGTGTGTCCTAATTCGTTAGCAAAGTGGCGATGCTCACGGAAGAAGTAGGCATGCTGCTTTTTTACTTTTGCATCTGAATTCCAGTATCGGGTCGCCTCATCAATCACGACCAGATCGCCACCACAAACTTTGGATTCGTCCAGTCTTGGAGTCGGACATGGCTTGTCCAGATGTTCGCTACCCGGGAAAAATTCCTCATCGTCCGGGGCATTGCGATCACAGCAGCGAATGTGACCAATGCAGATGATCTTCCCCTTGTAAAATTTCTCCGCAACGTATTGATATATCGCCTCTTCGTTCAACCCTTCAATATTCGTAATGATGAAACGCCCCTTTGCCACAGCAGGCAAAATGACATGCTCCATCACCCCATAGGTCTTTCCAGATCCCGGGCCACCGCCAAAAGCGTTTATGGGCATGGTTATCCAATCACAGGAATGCGTCGAATGATGAACCGAGTGACGTATGCAGATAAGCAGGCAGAGATGCCGAAACTCACCTTGAAAATGTCGAGGAAAAACCATACGCCCGGAGTCTGAGCGGCAAACGCAGAGGTCAAAGAAGCGGCACCTGGCAGCATGGGAATGACAAGTTGGATGAATTCCGTAGTGACAAAAAAGAGCGCGAAGAACGCGGCGAACTTCACTAGTACAGAACGCAGCAGGAATCCCAGCGCACTAAACAACGCAGAAAGAACAATGCCAAACATGATTAAGCCCTTAACACGATGAAGACCGAAGCCAACGTCCAGCAGAGCATCATCACCGCTTCAATGAGCTGGCGATTGGTCTCAAGCAAAGCGCAATGGGTATCGATAGCGTAAGCCCGACCGAGTGCGACAAAAGAAGCGGTAGGACAAGCTGCGGAATGCGATGGAACGACAAACGATTTGATATCAGGCATCAGCCCCAACAGCGGCGACAGAATCTGCTGCGCTGTCGGGATTGATTCCAGAGTCGGCGCTGGAGTATTAGGATTTGGGCCTAAATCAACCACAGTTCCTGATCCGGGTGTAGTTGATGGCCCAGTTCCGGGTTGACCCGAATTACTCGGAGAAATCACAACTGCATTGCCGTTAGATACCGGAGCAATTGCATCGCCGACAGTAGGAACTATAGACGGATTCTCCGCACGCCACGCAGCTACATCGGCCGGTGTGACAGGGTCGGATGGCGTCCAAGGAAGCCCACCGTAATTCGAAGCCGCTTTCCAAGCAGCGTTCGCTGCCGCTGCTAAGAACTGATCCGACAAAGCTTTATTAAGTTCGGATGCAGGAATATTTTCCACTGCTGCCGATGGGCTGGCATTGCTTACGCCATCAGGTGTACCGGTTTGAAGCGCTACACAAACTCCTTTGTCCGCAACCATACCGGCGTCACAACTCATTGATGCACCGGTGGAGCGAAGCGTCATCGAGAAGCTCGTATACACATTACTATTCTTCATTACATTGTAGGCGTAAACAGTGATTGGCAATCCTCCGCTATCAGTACTCTGGTGGACGCCGGATGCTTCTACGGTAGTTCCAGTGCATTGATTGTACGGCTTGCATCCTCGCTGCCAATCATCTTCCGCTTGGGACTTTGTGTGCGGAGCCGGATACTGCGCAGTGGAGTAGGAACCAGCCACGTATGCACCACCTTTCACTAGCGCTCCATTGCCGCCCCCGCCGCCCGAAGTGCTAATCGTTCCGTTTGAATTGAACAGCCATTTATAGAGCGAATCCATCGCAAGAGAAATCGAACCTGTCACAACTGCTGCGACTCCGGCAGTAACAAGAAGTGCCGGCCAGCCAACTGCGGCAACCGCTCCGCCAGCAACACCAAGCGCCAATGTTGTTAGACCACCGCCAACCCCAGTGAAAGTTGCTGCCACTCGCGGGTCATTAGCCGCGAATCCCCATTTCTTTACCTTGAGCTGAATGACACCTGCGACCGCGTTATTCATCTTGCCGTTGTAAGCTGGAGCCGTCGCCGCAAGTGCCTGGAGCGATGTGAAACACAAGCACACGTAGACGCAAATTACGCTGACAAACCTTTTATAGTAAGCACCGCACATACAATCCCCCACACAAAAAAGACCAAGTACCAAAATTCGACAGGCATCCCCTATCCTCCAAAACAAAACGGGGCCGAAGCCCCGTATCATTAGCCGCCTTTCACTGCTCGCATGACGAACTTCGCGCCCTTCCAGGTAACGTAAAGGGTAATCAGCGTGCCGGAGACCGCCAAGATTGCCAGCGCTACGTCAGCAAAAGAAACCGCAGTCGCGAGTTCAGCCACAGTCGTAGGCGCCGCAGCATGAGCCGAGGCAGCGATGACGGAGGTGGCAATTGCAGCGCTCACGCCACCCAGTTTTTTAAAGCGCATATTCATGGTTTTACCTTTCAAAAAAATTCAGGAAGCCGTCCTGATGCGGTACTGCGATTACGCTGTTCTCACCAGCTTGATGACACTTCCAAGTCCGAGCGAGAACAGCCATACGAAAATCGTTGACGCAAAGGCGAAGCCAAAAAATGCCCCCGCTTGCGCGCTATCAAATGGCTCAGCCATAAGATCAAATCGAGCAGCCTCAGAGGGCGCAACGAGATACGCTTGAGTCACACTGGCCGAAGTACCTGTGGGACAAGATCCCTGCGCGCCAGAAGATCCGCTAATGCAAACGACTACGGTTTGTACAAAGCCAAGCTGCGCCATCTCTTTCTCCTTACTGGAATAGCTGTGTCACGAAGTAACCTTCATGGCAGTGAAGCGCTGCTGTATCGACGGCTTCCGCATATCCGTCAAACCTTCCCGCCTCGTGTAGCCAAGGCGTGAATCCAACATCGCCATCGCAAGACATTAGGAACAGACCCGACTCTCTGTCTTGCACAACAAAACGAATCTCTGCTTTATGCGGTGACATTCTTGGCACCGGAGGCAGCGGCCTTCGCACCATCAACAGGACGCAGCGAATGAATGATCGTCTTCTGCGTCTTGCCATTAGTGACGATCTCCATTTCAGCAATCGCCATAAATGGGAGTGCGCCCGCCAGGTGTTTGTATTTCTGGTATTCGTCGGCTTTTCCGAGACCATATTCAGCACATGCCGTCCCCATAGCCGAGTCCTTACTGGTATCCAGTTCGGTCTCGACGTAGACCTTCGTACTATCGAATTCGGTCCCGTTATCCATCTTTCCTTTGCTGTACTTCATGCCAGTGACCTTGATCGTGGAAGTGAATTTCATGCTGATGTTCCTTGTTGAATCGGCCTACGGAAACCGTTCTCCCCATTGAGGCCAAAGCATGGGACGGTGGTAATAAATCGCATCCAAGATGGGATGGAAACTTGTTCAGGATTTCGCTTATGAACTGGCGTAGGGCCAGAAGTCGCATCGGCCATAAGTGGCTTCATGCGCTTGGGCCAGTAGTTTTCACTGTCGTTGCAAACCAGATCTAAGGCTTCTTTGTCTCCGTAAAGCTCGCGGAAAACTCGGAGGTATTTGCCAAACTGATGTTTGGTCACTTCGATGCAGGCAGCCACAGTGATCTGTGCGGTCTTCTTTTTTATCTCCATGCGCTTCGGTGTATCGACCTGCGCGAACTCCGCAAAGCAAGGATAGGCTCCGCAAAAATACTGCGAGGGGTTCAGAAGCACCTCAGGCAAAATGACCATGCTGGTATTTTTGAATTCGACTTCACATCGGCACCAGAGACTCGCCTTATCCCCTTCTTTTTTGCCCTTCTCGTAAAACCGACAGAACTTGCTGCTGCTACGTTGACCGACTGTAAAAGTGCGCCCTTTTCCGCTTGGCCGCTTCCAGCTTCCCAACTGTTGAGGTTCAGGAGGACGACCTCCCTTTGTAAATGTGAACCCACCGGAATCCCATTGAGCATCTGCCCAATCTACCGATAGATAAGCCCCCTCAAAATCGTCATGCGCAAGATCGATTCGCGATATCGACGGGCGAACGGCAACCTGCGTAAGAAAATCAAACAGGCGCCCCTCCCAACCGACTAAGGCGTTCTGACACCCTTGACCGCTTAGGGTCACGAGCATCGTGGAGCGCTGACCACCAAAGCAGACAAATCCCATGTCATCGCCTAGAACCCACGAATCACGATAGAAGTTCATCCCCCTGTCACGTTTAGTTGCGATGCCAAAGCCGAAGATTTTTTCAAACTGGCGGCTGGCTTCCTCGATGATTTGCTCATCGGTGACAAGAACTTGGCGAGCGGTTTTGAAGAAGGTATCTTCCAAAACGGTGAAATTTACCCAGTCGATAATGCAGACTTGGCCTTGAGCCGGACGTCGTACCATCATGGTTTTCGTCTTGCCCGAATCCGTCATCACCAACTGCACTTCACCCAAGTGTTCTTCCGATACCGCCGCCCACTTGACGGAAAGATCGTCGTCAACGGTGTCCCGTAGGTTTTCCCCCATGTTATTAATGGGGGCGCTCATTTCTGCGCTTACCTGTGCAATTTGCGGCACTAACCCAGCCTTTTCGGCCTCGACGCCGGTGCGTTCCGGCAGCGCTACCGCGCTGGCGGTACGCCCGCCGTCGGCGGCCGACGATACGTTCGGACGGTAGATTTGCGATTTGATGGCCCGGACAGAACTGGTGCCTCCAGAAGCATTTTCATAGTCTTCCGCAGCACGCTCGCGCTGGCGACGAATCAGTGAATGGCGGACGGGCCTCATTGAAACACCACGACATAAAACATGGCTACCAGCTCAACGTCAAACAGCACCAGCAACAAGATCGAGATACCCATGAACAGCTTTCCGACAACACCCTCCTCGCGGAAACGGTGAAGTAAATATGGCAATAAGTAAAAGGTCATGCTTACCTCTTTTCCTCAGTCTTGCGAGGGCGACCTCGACCACGAGGCTTTGCGGCGCTCAGTGCTATTTTTTCTGTTATTGCGACAGGATCGCGCTGTACGAATTTCGCAACCCAAGCAAACACATCCTCGCTACGCCATAGCAATCGCTTGTTACCCGGCAGCCGGCAGATAGGCGGCAAAACTTCAGGCTTACGTGACGCGTCACTTCGGATGGAAGCTGGCGATTTGTGAATCAGTGTCGCCAACTGCTCAACTGTAAGGATTTGATCTTGCATTTGTGTTTTATATTCCCTTTACTGTGATTTTTTATCACAATGATGTGAAATATAAATACCGTGCTGCAACTTGTCAAGGAAAAATTTGTCAATACGGTGATTTGGCGTCACACTCTAGGTAAATATTTTTGCGAAGGTGGACTTATGAACCTAAGTAGCCGGTTGAAAGCGGTTGTCGAGGAGAAGACAACGGAGTATCGACGTTTCAAGCAATTGGAAGACTTAACAGTGATCCCTGCCGACACATGGAAAAGCTGGTATCACGGACGCCAAAGGCCTACGGCAGAAATGATTGAAGCAGCCGGGAGAAAGTGGCCCGAGTATGCGTTTTGGCTGACCACGGGAATCTCAGACCCGGATTACGGTCACGTAGCTCCGGGAAGCGCGGGATTCCCGGTGAAATCGGTACGGAAGGAGAACAGCGCCGCCCTGTTTGCAAGATGGCTGGCGCTCAAGGCAACTGCCTTAACCGCAGCGCGCTCCTATCTGGACAGCAATGACATGGAAGATTTAGAGGAATGGGATGAGCTTGCCAGGATGATTTCGCAGTTCCAATCAGTGGCAGGGGAAGAAGCAGTTGATCTGACCAAGTACAACGCTGAAAGAAAGCTTTGCAGGGATGCAGAGAGCTTACGGCGTGCAGAAATTATTTTGACTACAGACATGCCTAAGCTGTCTTACGAGCAGACCGAACCTCTGCTGGAACTTGTCGATAATCTCCTCAAGAAAGTCGATGGATCATCTAAAGAAAAGCTTGCCTCTATCTTGAAGCGTGAACGCATTTTGGTGAATCGAAACAATGCCCTAGAAGAAGCCAAGGATCTGGACGGAATGATAGCTGCGATGAGGGATAACAATCCCTACAAAGAATAGGTGCAAGCGTAAAAGCAATTGCTGGCATTTTTGACTCACATCAAAAATATGCGGAAAATTTTTGGGCAAAAGACGCGCAGCAAACAGCAAATTCAAGCTTGGGGACTGAATTCGCCCCGCAGTGATCGAATGATGAATGCTGCGGTGGCACAATACAACGACTAGATCTGGCACAATTTTGGCACAGTGACAGTGCAAAACTCTGCACTTTCCTGCACAATAACGCATTGTATTGCACAGTCTAAGTATTTGATTTTATTGGGAACATGTGGTGCGGCTGACTGGGATCGAACCAGTGACCCTTGGCTTCGGAGGCCAATACTCTATCCACTGAGCTACAGCCGCGACAGGGGGATACACGAAGGTGTGCCGTAGGATACCGGTTTTATCGCACTCCGTCCATGGGGCAGTGTCGTTTTCAACAAGTTTGCGTTTCCTTCGCGGCATTCTTGTGTCTATAATCAGCCGTTTGGTGAAGGTTTTACAAGGTAGCTGCTGTCCATGCTTTGCGCCACCCGGCTTGAAATTTGTCTGTTAAGGAAATCATGAGCGACGCACACAACGAACACGAATCCGCCATCAGAACGCCTAAACAACTCGTAGCAGCTGTTATCGGCTTCTTCGCTGTCACTATTTTTGGCATCATCCTCCTGGTCCAGTATGTCACCACGAACAAGCTGACCGGAGCCGGCTCCAACAGCCAGGCGCCGGAAGAAATCGCCGCCCGCATCGCCCCCGTGGCCGACCAGGGCTACACGCTGAAAGACGCCAACGCGCCGAAAGTCTTGCAGACCGGCGAAGCCATCTACACTTCCACCTGCGCCGCCTGCCATGGCGCCGGCGTCGCCGGCGCGCCGAAATTTGGCGACCCTGGCGCCTGGAGCGCACGCATCGCCCAAGGTTACGATACCGTGCTCAAGCACGCCATCGAAGGCCTGCGCGCGATGCCGGCCAAGGGCGGCAATCCGGATCTGGATGATGTGGAAGTGGCACGCGCCGTGGTCTACATGGCCAACGCCTCCGGTGGCAAGTTCAAGGAGCCGGCCGCGCCGGCAGCAGCCGCAGCACCGGCGCCAGCCGCTGCCGAACCGCAGAAATAAGCGCTTCAGGGCGCCCAGATAAAACCGGCCTTCGCGGCCGGTTTTTTATTTGCACAGACCAAACGCTTTGCGGTCCGCGAAGTAGCGGTAGGTGAAGGTGCGCATCGGATATTTGTTGAGCGCGATTTCGAAGGCTGGCGGGGTAAGGTCGAAACGCTCCGGCAGTTTCTCGGTCACGCGCAGGCGCACGCGCCAGATGGTTTCCGGCCCGGTGGCGCCGGCGATCAGCATGTCGGGGACTTTCGGAATCGCCTCGACGATCTCGGCCGGCGAGTTGGTGGTGCGCTGGTAGAAAGTCACCAGCTGCGCCTTGGCCAGCACCGGGCCTTTCGGCGCGGTGACGTTGTAATCGCGGGTGAGGAACAGGGCGCGCTCGCCGCGCGGCACGATATACACGAAGGTGAACTCCGTGCTGCCATCCGGCTGCATCACCGGCGGCGTGGTCGACACGCTGATCCCGCGCGGCAGCTCGAAGCGCGAACCCTCCTGCCACGCGGCGCAGTCCGGCGAAGTCGCCATGTACACATCGACAGGCGTATAGGACTCGCCGCAAGCACTCAGCAGCAGCGGCAGGACGAGAGGAATGGTGTATCGCAAGCGCATAAAAAAAACGGGCTTCCAGAAATCAGAAGCCCGTAGTTTACTGCATTACCACATGATGACGCGGTCTTTCGGCGCCAGGTACATCTTGTCGCCTGGCTTGACGCCGAAGGCTTCGTAGAAGCCCGGCTGGTTGCGCATGGTGCCGTTGGCGCGGAACTGGCCTGGCGAGTGCGGGTCGGTCTTGATCTGCTGGATCTGCGCCGCTTCACGCATCTTCATACGCCACACTTGCGCAAAGCCCATGTAGAAGCGCTGGTCGCCGGTCAGGCCGTCGATCACCGGCGCTTTCTTGCCCTTCAGCGACAGCTTGTAGGCCTTGTAAGCGATCGCCACGCCGCTGTTGTCGGCAATGTTCTCGCCCAGGGTCAGCTCGCCATTGACGTGGTAGCCAGGCAGCGGGCTGAACTGGTTGTACTGCTCCACCAGCATCTTGGTCTTGGCCGCGAAGTTCTTGTGGTCGTCCTTGGTCCACCAGTCGCGCAGGTTGCCGTCGCCGTCGTACTGGGCGCCCTGGTCGTCGAAGCCGTGGCTGATTTCGTGGCCGATCACGCCGCCAATGGCGCCGTAGTTGACCGCGTCATCGGCGTCCGCATTGAAGAATGGCGCCTGCAGGATCGCGGCCGGGAACACGATTTCGTTCATCTCCGGGTTGTAGTAGGCGTTGACGGTTTGCGGCGTCATGCCCCATTCATCGCGGTCGATCGGCTTGCCCAGCTTGTTCAGTTCCTTGTTGTAGTCGAACTGGCGCGAGCGCATCACATTGCCCACCAGGTCATCCTTGCTGATCACCAGCGCGCTGTAATCACGCCACTTGTTCGGGTAGCCGATCTTGTAGGTGAACTTGGCCAGCTTGGCTTGCGCCTGTTTCTTGGTGACCGGAGTCATCCAGTCCAGCTTGTCGATCGAGGTCTTGTATGCGGCCAGCAGGTTCTTCACCAGCGCTTCCATGCGCGCCTTGCGCTCGGCCGGGAAGTGCTCGCCCACGTACAGCTTGCCGACGGCTTCGCCCAGCGCGCCCTCGGTCACGGAGACCGCGCGTTTCCAGCGTGGACGCTGTTCGGTCACGCCGCTCAGCACGGTGCCGTAGAAGGCGAAGTTTTCATCCACGAAGGCCTTGCTCAGGTAAGGCGCGTTGGCGCGCACCAGCTGCCACTGGAAGTAGGCTTTCAGGGTGTCCAGCGGGGTGCTTTCCAGCAGCGCGGTCATGCCCTTCAGATAGCTTGGCTGGCTGACGATCACGTAGCTGACCTTGCCGGCCACGCCAGCGTCGGTCAGGTAAGCGTTCCAGTCATAGCCCGGCGCCACTTCGCCCAGCTTGGCGATGTCGATCTTGTTGTAGGCCTTGATCGGATCGCGCAGTTCCACCTTGGTCCATTGCAGCTTGGCCAGTTCTTTTTCAAACTCGACCACCGCGTGGGCGGTGGTGGCGCCGTGCGCGTCGCCGGCCAGGGTCAGCATCTTGCCGACGTGCAGTTCGTACTTGGCCAGCGTGTCGGCCAGCTTGGCGTCGTCCGCTTTCAGGTAATAGTCGCGGTCCGGCAGGCCCAGGCCGTCCTGGTAGATGTCGGCCACGTACTTGGTCGAATCCTTGTTGTCCTGGTGGATGCCGTAGTTGTACGGCGCGGTCACGCCGATCTGGTTGAAGTGCGAGATCAGCTGCGGCAGTTGTTTCTTGTCGCTCAGTGCGGCAACCCTGGCCAGTTCCGCGTTCAGCGGGGTGATGCCCAGTTGCTCCAGCTTCGCTTCGTCCATGAAGCTGGCGTAAAAGTCGCCGATGCGCTGCGCCTCGGGGCCGCCGGCCTTGTTGGCGGCAGCGCCTTCGATAATCGCGCGCAGTTGCGGCTGAATGTCATCGCGCAGCTTGGCAAAGCTGCCCCAGCTCGACTTGTCGGCCGGGATTTCCGTCGTCGCCAGCCATTTGCCGTTCATGTGAGTGAACAGGTCGTCCTGCACGCGCACGGCCGGATCGATGTATTCGACGGCGATGCCGGAGGCCGGCTTGCTTGCTACTTTGGCGCTGGAGGGGGCGGCGCTTTTGGCGCTGTCCGCGGCGCCGGCCAAACCTGCGATCAGGCTCAGCATCAATGCACTTACGAGATGACGTTTCACGAGTTTTCCTTCAAGGTTTTGAGATACGACTGACTACATTACCACATGATGACGCGGTCTTTGGGCGCCAGGTACATCTTGTCGCCCGGCTTGACGCCAAAGGCTTCGTAGAAGCCCGGCTGGTTGCGCACCGTGCCATTGGTGCGGAACTGATCCGGCGAGTGCGGATCGGTTTTCAGGTAAACGATTTGCTGGGCGTCGCGGGTCTTGCCGCGCCATACCTGGCCAAAGCCCATGTAAAAACGCTGCTGGCCGGTCAGGCCGTCAATCACCGGCGCCGGCTTGCCGCCCAGCGACAGCAGATAAGCCTTGTAGGCGATCGCCGCGCCACTGTTGTCGGCGATGTTTTCGCCCAGGGTCAGTTCGCCGTTGACGTAGTAGCCCTTGAGCGGGCTGTAGACGTTGTACTGCCGGACCAGCATTTTGGTGCGGGCCGCGAAGTTCTTGTGGTCGGCCCTGGTCCACCAGTCGCGCAGGTTGCCGTCGCCGTCATACTGCGCGCCCTGGTCGTCAAAACCGTGGCTGATTTCATGGCCGATCACCGCGCCGATGGCGCCATAGTTGACCGCATCGTCCGCCGCCGCGTCAAAGAACGGCGGCTGCAGGATCGCGGCCGGGAACACGATTTCGTTCAGCTCCGGGTTGTAGTAGGCGTTGATGGTTTGCGGCGTCATGCCCCATTCGTCGCGGTCGACCGGCTTGCCCAGTTTGTTGACTTCCCTGGCGTACTCGAACGCGCGCGACCGCATGCGGTTGCCGACCAGGTCATCCCTGGCCGCCGCCAGCGTCGAATAATCGCGCCACTTGTTCGGATAGCCGATCTTGGTGGTGAACCGGCCCAGCTTGGCTTGCGCCTGCTTTTTGGTTTCCGGCCCCATCCAGTCGAGCGTATCGATGCTTTGCGCGAACGCGGCCAGCAGATTCTTCACCATCTGTTCCATGCGCGCCTTGCGCTCGGCCGGGAAGTGCTGCTCGACGTACAGCTTGCCCAGCGCCTCGCCCAGCGCGGCATCGGTGAAATCAACCGCCCGCTTCCAGCGCGGCTCCTGCTCGTTCACACCGCTCAGCACCTTGCCGTAGAAGGCGAAGTTTTCCTGCGCGAAGTCCTTGGACAGGTAAGGTGCGTTGGCATCCAGCACCTGCCATTGGAAGTACAGTTTCCACGTCGACAGCGGCGTCTTGTTCAGCAGCTTGTTGAAACCGGTGATGTAGCTCGGCTGGCTGACGATCACGTACTCGGCCTTGCCGCCAATGCCGGTGTCGTTCAGCCAGGAAGTCCAGTCATAGCCAGGCGCCAGCTTGGGCAGCTTGCCGATGGCCACCTTGTTGTAGGCTTTGACCGGATCACGCAGCTGAACCTTGGTCCAATGCAGCCTGGCCATCTCGGTTTCCAGCGCCACGATGGCTTGGGCGTCGGCGGCCGCGTTGGCATTGCCGGCCAGCGTCAGCATTTTAGTCACGTGCTGTTCGAATTTGGCCAGCGTGTCGGCCATTTTCTTGTCCGATTTTTTCAGGTAGTAGTCGCGGTCCGGCAGGCTCAAGCCGTCTTGCACCAGATCGGCCACATATTTGGTCGAGTCCCTGTTGTCCTGGTGGATCACAAAGCCGTAAGGCGCGGTATAGCCATAACGATTGAAATGTGCGATCAGCGCCGGAATCATCTTCTTGTCGCTGAGCGCGGCCACGCGGTCGAAGTCGGCCTTCAGCGGCGCCAGCCGCAACGCTTCCAGCCTGGCCTCGTCCATGTAGCTGGCGAAGAAATCACCGATGCGCTGGGCGTCGGTGCCGGGCTTCCGCTGTGGATCGGCGGCCGCCGCCTCGATGATGGCGCGCAGCTGCGGCCGCAGCTCGTCATCCAGTTTCTCAAACGAGCCCCAGCTCGATTTGTCAGCCGGGATGGCTGTCTGCGCCAGCCACTTGCCGTTCAGGTGCAGAAAGAAATTGTCCTGCGGACGCACGCTGCTGTCGATGTTGGCGACATCGATACCGGAGGTTTGCGGTTGCGCATGGACGCCGGCCACGGCCAGCAACGCCAGCATCAGGGCACTTACGAGGTGGGCTTTCAAGTTCTATCTCTCCGGTATGTATAGGCCAGCCTCGGAACAATAGCAAAAAAGCCACCTTCGGTCACGTCACCAGATGGTGACGCGCTGTTCCGGCGCAACATACAACTTGTCGCCCGGCTTGACGCCAAACGCCTCATAAAAGCCCGGCTGATTGACCACCGGGCCGTTGACCCGGAACTGTCCCGGCGAATGCGGATCGGTCTTCACCTGCAGGATTTGCTGGTCTTCGCGCATCTTCACGCGCCACAGCTGGCCCCAGCCCATGAAGAAGCGCTGATCGCCGGTGAAGCCGTCGATCACCGGCGCGGTCTTGCCGGCCAGCGACAGCTTGTAAGCCTTGTAGGCGATCGCCGTGCCGCTGTTGTCGCCGATGTTCTCGCCCAGCGTCAGGGCGCCGTTGACGTGGTAGCCCGGCAGCGGGCTGTAGGCGTTGTACTGCCTGACCAGCGCGTCGGCCTTGGCGCGGAAGTTGGCGCGGTCTTCCTTGGTCCACCAGTCGCGCAGATTGCCGTCGCCGTCCGACTGGCTGCCGCCATCGTCAAAGCCGTGGCCGATTTCGTGGCCGATCACCGAGCCGATGGCGCCGTAGTTCACCGCATCATCGGCGCGCACGTCAAAGAACGGCGGCTGCAGGATGGCGGCCGGGAACACGATCTCGTTCATGGTCGAGTTGTAATAGGCGTTGACGGTCTGCGGCGTCATGCTCCACTCGTCACGGTCGATCGGCTTGCCCAGCTTGGCGATCATGCGCTGGTGGCGGAAGTATTCCGAGCGCAGCACATTGCCGATCAAGTCGCCGCGGACGATGGACAGCGACGAATAATCGCGCCACTTGCTGGGGTAGCCGATCTTCGGCGTGAACTTGGCCAGCTTGGCCTGCGCTTCCAGCTTGGTGGCCGGGCTCATCCAATCCAGGCCGTCGATGCTGTTCTTGTAGGCGGCCAGCAGATTCTTCACCAGCGCATCCATGCGCTCCTTGCGTTCAGGCGGGAAGTATTCGGCCACGTACAGCTTGCCCAGCGCCTCGCCCAGGCTGGACTCCACCAGCGCCACCGCCGACTTCCAGCGCGGCGGCTTGACGGCCACGCCGGTCAGCACGGTGCTGTAGAAATCGAAATGGGCGTCGGCAAACTCTTTCGACAGATACGGCGAAGCCGAGCGCAGCAGCTGCCATTCAAAGTAGGACTTCCAGGTGGCCAGGTCGGTCTTTTCCAGCACCGCGTTAAAGCCGCTCAGGTAGCCCGGCTGGTTGACGATCACATAATCGACCTTGTTGGCCACGCCGGTGGCGGCCAGCGCGTGGCCCCAGTCGTAGTCTGGCGCCAGTTCAACCAGCTGCTTGATCGGCATCTTGTTGTAGCGCTTGACCGGGTCGCGGTTTTCCACCTTGGTCCACTGCGCTTCCGCCAGCGCGGTTTCCAGCGCAACAATCTTTTTGGCGTTGGCGTAGCCATTGCGGTCGCCCGACAGCGTCAAGATCTTGCCGATGTGCAGCTCGTACTTGGCCAGCGCGTTGGCCATCTTGGCATCGTCTTTTTTCAGGTAGTAATCACGGTCCGGCAAGCCCAGCCCGCTCTGGCCGATGTACACCGCATAGCGCGTCGATTCGCGCGCATCCTGGCGCACGCTGACGCCGTACGGCACGGTCACGCCGATCTGGCCGAGGTGGGCGATCAGCATCGGCAGGCCCTTCTTGTCCTTGATGGCGCGCACACGGTTCAGCTCGCCGGTCAGCGGGCGGATGCCCAGCTGGTTGAGCTTTTCCTCATCCATGAAGCTGGCGTACAGGTCGGCGATCTTCTGCGGCTCGGTGCCGGTTTTGGCTTTCTCGGCCGCGGCTTTCTCGATCAGGCCGCGCAGCTGCGGCAGCGTGTCGTCGCGCAGCTTGGCAAAGGTGCCCCAGCTGGATTTATCGCCGGGAATCTCGGTGGTCTTCAGCCAGCTGCCGTTGAGGTAGGTGAAGAAATCATCCTGCGGACGCACGCTGGTGTCCATGTTGGGGATCTCGATGCCGGAGATCGGTTCGGCGGCCGTGGCAAATGCGGTCATCAGGCTCAGGGCCAGTGCGGTCAGCAAACGTGGTTTCACAAGGTATCCTTTTTAGAATTTCATCTCATACTTGACGCTCCAGACCGTGTAAGTCTGGTTGGTCGTGGTGGCCAATTGTGTCAGGCCGTTGGTGCTCACCGTGTTGGCTCCGATGGCGTCTTCCGCCGCCAGGTTGTTGGCGGAAATGCGCAGCTGGTTACGCGCATTAAACTTCCACAAGCCGTAGGCGTCAAACGAACGCTTGCGGCTGGTGTACACCAGTTGCGACAGGCTGGTCTGGATCAGCGTTTCCGGCGTCCAGTTCAGGCTGCCGCCCAGCGTCAGCGGCGCCGCCTTCATGCGGTAATCCAGGCCGAGATTGGCGGTCTGCCTGGGCTGGGCGTCGATGCGGTTATTGGGGCCGGGGATATCGTCCACGCTGGACCAGAAGCGGCTGTAATTGCTGCGGAAATCGATGGCCGGCGCGCCAGCCACCAGTTCCTGCAGCTGGAACTTGGCCTCCAGCTCGATACCCCTGGTGCGCGCGTGGCCGATATTGCGCGGTGTCGACACCCAGCGCGGGCCGGTGCCGGTGTTTTGCAGCGTGATGTCGCGGCGGATCAGGTCGTCGATATCACGGATAAAGCCGCTGGCGCTGAGGATGCCGGCGCGGCCAAGGTAGTGCTCGTAAGCGACATCGAGGCCGGTGGCCAGTTCCGGCTTCAGCTCCGGATTGCCCACACGGTCCGGCCGGGTGGCGCTGTTCAGGCGCGACAGCGACGGCAGCGCGATCAGGTCCTGGATGTTGGCCGCCTTGTAGCTCTTGGTCAGGCTGGCGCGGAGCTGGTCTTTCTCGTGGCCGGGAATGCGGTACACCGCGTGCAGCAGCGGACTGAGCACGCTGCTGGTGTTGCTGATGTCGCCGCCGCCACCGCTGCGGCTGCTGGTGGTGCGGATGCCTTCCCAGCGCACGCCGGCATAGCCCGACCATTGCGACGAGATATCCCACTCGTCCTGCAGGAACACCGCCAGGCGGCGCGTGTCGGCGGTGAGGTTGTCGCCGGAATCGGCAAACTGGGCGTTGCCGTCCTTATCGACCGAGGTCTTGGTTTCCTCGCGATGGCCCAGCTCGATGTCCCAGCCGGCCGCCAGCGCGTGCTGCTTGCCGATCGGCGTGCTGTACTTGCCGCCGCTGTTGGCGCTGCGGTCGCGCACGCTGGCGGTGTCGGTGAAGCGGTCCAGCAGCGTGCCGGCGTTGTCGTACTGGTAGCGCAGCGCATCGTTGTCGCTGTGGCCGGTGCCGAAGCCAAATTTCACGTCCAGCTTGGCCGCGCCGTCCAGCTTGTGCACCCAGTTGCCAAAGCCGCGCAGGAAGGTCGATTCCGTATGCGAGTTGGCCAGCGCCAGGTTGTACTCGGGCGGTTGCAGCAGCGCGGCCGGCACCAGGCCCGGGTTCTGCGTCAGATCGCTGCGGGTATCGCCGTCGCTGCGGTTGACCATCAGGAAGGGCTGGAAATTCAGCGTGTCGCCGTTGCCGAACTTGTAGGACAGGCGCGGCGTCAGGTGCAGGCTGCGCGTTTCGCGCGCGGTTTCATCCACGACGTTTTCATCCTTGGTGACCACGCCGTCGCTGCGGGTGTCGAGGTTGTGGGTCTCGGTCTGGTCGTGCTGGCGGTTTTCCGCGATGGTGCCGGTCAGCAGCCAGGTCAGGTTGCCAGTCTTGCCCGGCACGGTCAGCGAAACATTTGGCGCGTGGCGGCCCTGCTCGATGGTGTCGGTCAGCTTGAGCTGGTTGTCGCGCTGCTGGTAGCCGTCGCGCAGGATGATGTTGATGGTGCCGGCGATGGCCCGCGTGCTGTGCTCGGCGATCGGGCCGCGCATGATTTCAATCCGCTCCACCTGGTCCGGCGACAGCGATTCCATCGAAAAGCCGGCCGGCGGACGTTCGCCGTTCAGCAGGATCTGTGTGTAGCCGCTGCCCATGCCGCGCATGCGCACATCGCCACCGCGCCCCGGACGCCCGCCGATGGTGACGCCGGGCAGGCGCTTGAGCACATCGCCCAGGTTGCTGTCGCCGTTGCGGTCCAGTTCCTCGCGGCCGTAAATCTGCTTGCCCGCCACGGAATTGCGGCGCTCGCTCATATCGTCGGCGCGGCCGCCGCTGATGGTGACTTGCTGGATGGGCTTGCCGTCCGCCGCGGCCTTGACGGCCGGCTGGGAGGCATCGGCTGGCGTGCTGTCGTTCTGGGCCTGCGCGCTGGCATGGGCCGCGCCCAGCAGGGCCAGCGACAGCCATGCCAGGGGATGTAATTTGCTCATGATCGTCATCGGGTGGAAACTGCGGCTGAAATTTCCGCGCAAAACATTCTACCCGCGGCCCCCGGGCCGGTCTCACAAAGCCGGTTTTTTTTACTTAGCGATACATACAGCCAACATGCCGCCAACATCGCGCCCTGTCGTGCGCGCGGCCGGCAGCCGTGCCATGCCCCTGGCGCGGCCGCGGCGCAATAGCATATGAAACCAGTTTACATTCTCACCAATATCCACCTGAAACAAATCTCGGTTTATACACATAATTTCATAATACGTTACAAAATTACAATTGAACCAAGCTCATCAACGGTGAAGAATCAGCTCGGGTTCATCCCTGTTCCCTGCCTGTTTTCCCAACTTTTGAAGGAGTATTCATGCCAAGTTTCGCTGATTATTTCAAAGAAAATATGGATGCGCTTGGGCTGCCCACGCCCTCGACGATCTTTTCCAGCATCGGCAGCGCCGTCAGCAATGCGGCCGCCATTTCCAACGCCATCAAAACCTTCGGCCCCAACGTCACCATCCAGGACCTGATCGGCGCCGGCACCGTGTCGGAAGAGCTGTCGGTCGCTGGCGCCCTGTCCGCCTCGTATTACGTGGGCGCCGTGATCGGCAGTACCGCCGTGGCGATCGGCCGGGTGATCAGTGACGGCGCGTCCATCTCCGACCTGCTCATCGGGCTGAACAATCTGCCGGTCGACCTGCCCTCCTGGTGGCCGTCCGATTATTCCGGCGACTACAGCGTGGCCGTGGATGGCGCCGTGGCCGCCGGCGATGGCGGTTACGGCAGCGGCACCATCACCTACGACGGCGATGGCGGCGACGGCAGCGGCGGCGATGGCGGCTTTGGCGGAGGCGGCGATACCGGTGGCGGTGGCGACGGTGGTGGTGGCGATGGCGGCGGCGGCGGCGGCGGCGGCGGCGGTGGCGAAGATCCGTATCCGGTCGAGGAAGAACGGGTGAAAGCGCCAACCGCCAATACCGCCGACCAGACCCAGCCCCAGACCGCCAGCTCGGCGCAACTGGTGCAAGCCATGTCGACCTTTGCGGTGCCCACCAGCGCCACGGTTGAACATACCCAGCCACAGGTGACGACCACGCCGGTACTGGCGCACGCCGCCGCCTGATCTGCTGTTTGCAAACGGCGCGCCACGCCGTTTGCAAGGCCATCCAACCGTCCTGGGAGAAAAGTATGAAATCGTCCGGTTTGAAAGACAATGCGTTGCTGCTGATTACCGGTGCGCTGTGCGCGCTGGCTGCCTGGTTTTTCTGGTCGTACTTCAAAAGCGCCGGCTTCGATATTTTGTATATCGTCACCATCGTGGCGTTGATTTTTGAAAACCAAAAACTCCGCAAGGAGCTCAAGGCCACCGCTCAGCACGATCATGAATAGCGGCCTGCTGTCCCTGGTGCTGATGGCGGGCCTGCACGGCATTGCCGCCGATGCCGCCCAGCTCCTGCATGAGTTCGGCCATGACCAGTTTGACAGCCTGACCATCCAGCTGGCGGCCAAGCGGCTGGGGATGAAGGCGAGGCAGACACGCCCGGACCGCAAGCGGCTGCTGTTCACGCCGCTGCCGGCCATGGCCAGCGACCACAACGGCCACTACTTCGTCATCGCCAAGTTCGACACGGCGCAGCCGGGGGCTGAGCGCATCCTGATCCAGCGCCCGCTGGAAGCGCCATCCGTGCTGTCGCTGGACGAATTCCTGGCGCTGTGGAGCGGCCAGCTGATCCTGTTCACCAGCAAGGCCAACTACGAAGGCGACAGTGCCCGCTTCGACTTCACCTGGTTCATCCCGGCCATCATCAAATACCGGCGCATGCTGGGCGAGGTGCTGATCGTGTCGCTGGTGCTGCAGCTGATCGGCCTGGCCACACCGATGTTTTTCCAGGTGGTGATGGACAAGGTGCTGGTCAACCAGGCACTCAAGACGCTGAACGTGATTGCCATCGGGCTGGTATTTGCCACCGTGTTTGAGGTAGTGCTGACCGCCATCCGCACCTATGTGTTCTCGCATACCAGCAGCAAGATCGACGTTGAACTGGGCGCCAGGCTGTTCCAGCATCTGCTCAACCTGCCGATCGCGTATTTCGAGGCGCGCCGGATCGGCGACTCGGTGGCGCGCATCCGCGAGCTGGAAAACATCCGCGCCTTCCTCACCGGCAATGCCATGACCCTGGTGATGGACGTGCTGTTCTCGTTTGTCTACTTTGGCGTGATGTTCTGGTACAGCCCGCGGCTGACGCTGATCGTGGCGCTGTCGATCCCCTTGTACGCGGTCTTGTCGCTGGTGTTCACGCCGATCCTGCGGGCGCGCCTGAACCACAAATTCAACCGCAGCTCGGAAAACCAGTCCTTCCTGGTCGAGTCCATCGGCGGCATCGGCACGGTGAAATCGATGGCGGTCGAGCCGCGCTGGCAACAGAAATGGGAGCGCCAGCTGGCGGCCTATGTCAGCGCCGGCCTGAGCGCAACCAATATGGCCACCGTGGCCAATGGCGGCGTCACCCTGATCAGCAAGCTGGTCACCGTCGGCATCATGTGGGCCGGCGCCGGGCTGGTCATCGACAGCCGCCTGACGGTCGGCGAACTGATTGCCTTCAACATGCTGGCCGGGCAGATTTCCTCGCCGATATTGCGGCTGGCGCAGCTGTGGAACGACTTCCAGCAGGTGGGCATCGCCATGGGCCGGCTGGGCGACATCCTCAACGCCCGCACCGAGATCGCCGGCCAGAAAACCCGCATGGCGCGCATCGAGGGCCAGATCGAATTCGACCAGGTGTCGTTCCGCTACCGTCCGGACGCCAGCGATGTGGTGCGCGGGCTCAGCCTGCACATCCGCAGCGGCGAGGTGATCGGCATCGTCGGCCGCTCCGGCTCGGGCAAGAGCACGCTGACCAAGCTGGTGCAGCGGCTGTACGTGCCGGACCGCGGCCGCGTGCTGATCGACGGCCAGGACCTGGCCATCATCGACACCACCTCGCTGCGCCACCAGATAGGCGTGGTGCTGCAGGAGAACATGCTGTTCTCGCGCTCGATCCGCGACAACATCGGCCTCACCAACCCGGCGCTGCCGATCGACGCCATCATTGCCGCCGCGCGGCTGGCCGGCGCGCATGAATTCATCTGCGAGCTGCCGGAAGGGTATGACACCCTGATCGGCGAGCACGGCGCCGGCTTGTCGGGCGGCCAGCGCCAGCGCATCGCCATCGCCCGCGCGCTGCTGAACGATCCGCGCATCCTGATTTTCGACGAGGCCACCAGTGCGCTGGACTATGAATCCGAGCACATCATCCAGCACAATATGCGGCAGATCTGCGCCGGCCGCACGGTGCTGATCATCGCCCACCGCTTGTCGGCGGTGCGCGACGCCGATCGCATCGTGGTGATGGAACGCGGCCAGATCGCCGAGATCGGCAGCCACGAGGAACTGCTGCGCCATCCGGACGGCCTGTACACCCGGCTGTGCCGGCTGCAGGCCGGCCATAGCGCAGCGGTGGCGCCGCGCATCAGCCAGGCGGAGGCCGCATGAGCTGGCGTCATCGCCTGGCCGCGCACGGCGCGCTGTGGCACAAATACCGGGACACCTTCCGCTACTTCTGGCAGCGGCGCGCCGACCTGCAGGCGGCGCCGCTGCGGGCGGAGGAAGCCGAGTTCCTGCCGGCCGCGCTGGCCATCCAGCATCGTCCGCTGTCGCGCACGGCACGGCTGACCGCCGCCACGCTGGTGCTGCTGGTGCTGACCCTGCTGCTGTGGTCGATTTTTGGCCGCATCGATATCATCGTCAACGCCAAGGGCAAGCTGATCCCGCGTGCCTACACCAAGGCGGTGTCGTCGATCGATGTGGCGGTGGTGCGCACGCTGCTGGTCAGCGAAGGCCAGGCGGTGAAAGCCGGCCAGGTGCTGGTCGAGCTGGACGCCACCGCGCCCGAGGCCGACCACGACAAGGCGGCCGGCGACATGCGCATGGCGCAGCTGCAGGTGGCGCGCGCGCGGGCGCTGATCGCGGCGCTGGAGCGTGGCGGCACGCCGCGCCTGCCGCCGCTGGAAGGCATCGCGGAAGACCAGCGCCGCGTCGCCCAACAGCATCTGGACGACCAGTACGCGGCCTACCACGCCAAGCTGGAGCGGATTGACGCCCAGATCGCCCGCTACCGCGCCGAACTGCCGCTGGCGCAGCAGCGCGCCGACGATTACAAGGCCCTGCTGGCGCAGCATGACGTCGGCGAGCACGCCTGGATCGAGAAGCAGCAAGCCGCCATCGAACTGCAGGCGCAGCTGGCGGACGCCCTGACCCAGCGCGCGGTGCTGCGCGGCGATACCCGCAAGGAAGCGCAGGATGCGCTGGCCGATGGCTTGCGCATCGCCGCCGACAACGGCCAGGACGCGCGCCGCAGCGCCGCCCATGCGCGCCTGCTGACGCTGACCGCGCCGGTGGACGGCACGGTGCAGCAGCTGGCGGTGCACACCGTGGGCGGCGTGGTGCCGGCGGCGCAGCCGTTGATGCTGATCGTGCCGGCCAACCCGCTGGTGGAAATGGAAGCGCGCCTTGAGAACCGCGACGTCGGCTTCGTGCGCGAAGGGCAGACCGCCGCCGTCAAGATCGACACCTTCGACTACACCAAGTACGGCACCATTCCGGCCCATGTCAGCCTCATCTCGCGCGACGCCATCGAGGACGAGAAGAAGGGGCCGCTGTACGCGGTCAAGGTCAGCATCGACCGCGCGGCGATTCCGGTCGACGGCCGCCTGCTGCCGCTGTCGGCCGGCATGTCGGCCAATGTGGAAATCAAGACCGGCGAACGGCGCATCATCGAGTACCTGTTATCCCCTTTGCTACAGCATCAGCATGAAACCTTCCGTGAACGCTAGACCGCGCCGCTGGCTGCCGGCGGCGCTGTGGCTGGCCTGGCTGGCCGCCGGCCCGGCGGCGGCGCAAGACAACACCGCGTGCGGCGCGCCGGCCGCCGACCTGCAACACCTGAGCCTGGCGATGGCGGTGGATCTGGCACTCTGCAACAACCCGCGCATCAGCGCGGCGTGGGCCGGCATCCGCATCCAGGCCGCCGCGCTGGGCGAAGCGCACGCCGCCTATCTGCCCACCGTCAACGCCGCCGTCACCCACTTGAACGACCGCACCGCGTACCCGGGCCTGGGGCATGGCAGCACCAGCCTGGCGGGGCTGGCGCCCACCATCGGCCTCAACTGGCGCCTGTTCGATTTTGGCGAGCGCGACGCCAACCACCGCCTGGCCCAGGCCCTGCTGGACGCGGCCTATGCCAATCACGAAGCGGTGCTGCAGAAAACCCTGGCTGGCGTGGTCAACGCCTATTTCGATGCGCAGACCCAGCTTGCCACCCGCCAGGCGCGGCTGGAAAGCCAGCAGCTGGCAGAGCAGACGCTGGCCTCGGAGCAGCGGCGCGCGCAGCACGGCGCCGCCGGCGCGGCGGACGTGTTGCAAGCCCAAACCGCGCTGGCCAAGGCGCGCCTGGAAAGCAACCGCGCCGCCAGCAGCTACCGCAAATCGCTGACGCTGCTGGTGTACGCGCTGGGGCTGGCGCCCGATACCACGGTGGAAATCAGCGATGACAGCGTGGACGATGCCGCGCCGCTGCGCAAGCAATTGCAGGAGTGGCTGGACGTGGCCCGGCGCCACCCGGCCATCCGCGCCGCGCGCGCCGGTCTGGACGCGGCCAGGCAAAAAGCGGCCGCACTGCGCGCCCAAGGGCTGCCGACGGTGGACGTGGGCGCCAATATTTACCAGAACGGCAGGCCCAACCAGGGCCTGCCGCCGGTCACCTCGCGCGAGACGCTGCTGAGCGTAACGCTCAACATACCCCTGTTCGACGGCCATAGCCAGGACTACAAGGTGCGCGGCGCGCAGGCCCAGATCGCGCAGAAAGACGCCGAACTGGCGGACACGGAACACCAGATCCTGCAGGAAGTGATCAAGGTCTATGCCGACGCCAGCGCGGCGCTGGATAACCTGGCGGCGTCGCAACAGCTGCTGGAGAGCGCCCAGGACGGCCTGGCCAGCACCCAGCGCAAATTCGAGCACGGCGCCGCCGACCTGCTGGAATTGCTGACCGCGCAATCCAGCTGGCTGGACGCCCGCCAGGAGCGCATCCGCTGCCAGATGGAGTGGCGCAGCGCCCGGCTGGGCCTGATGGCCAATGCCGGCATCCTCGGCCGGCTGCCAGCCGCTCCTTAGCCGCCGCCACCGGGCAGGTTGACGTTGACGCCGCCGGCGCCGACGCCCATGCCGCCGCGTCCGCCCTTGCCGCCGCGATGTTCGCCGCCGCCCTCTTTCCGGCGTTCCGGACGGGGGCTGGCGCCGCTCTCCGGCACGCGCTGCAGTTGTTCGCTGACCAACTGCACCACGCTCTGGCGCTGGCCTTCGGTCAGGGCGTCGTTGACCGTCAGCCACCATTCGCGCAGCTGCTTTTCCTCGGCGGCGCTGAGCGTGGTTTCCTCATCCAGCGCCTTGCCCAGATCGCGCAGTTCGACATTGGCGCCTTGCGTGCCGGTCAGGATGGCCGCCTGCAGGCGCTCGCGGCGGGCCTTGCGTTCGCTCAGCAGCTTGCGGGTTTTGGCTTCGGTCTGCGACCACAGGGTTTGCTGATTGGCGTTCAGGTTCAGCGATTTCTTCAGCTCGGATGCCATCGGCAGATAATCCTCGGCGCGCATCTCGGTCACCGGCAAGGCAAAGGCGGGCGACAGCAGCGCCGACAGGGCCAGCGCCGCACTGAGGCGGCGCAGGGAAAATGACAACAATCGCATGGGGGCTCCGTAGGCAAAAAAAAGCCAGCGCTTGGGGCGCTGGCAAAAACCACTTCAGGGTAGAGAGAAATACGAGCTCAGTGTAGGCCGCGAATTTGCGGGTTTCAGGGGTTCTTACAAATACTTACTGTCGTGAACGTTAGGGATACACTGGGTACAAATCAGCAAAATTGGCGTTTCACCAAGCGGGCATTGGTGTACTTTAAATGTCAACGCAAAGCGTTGTAAAACCTCGTAAAGGTATAAATCATTTCGTGACGGCTACTACGTTTGCCGGAAATCAGGTTTATACTGAATTCATGCAGCTGCACATCCGCAGCCGCTAGTTAGACAGGTGAAACATGGGCAAGAAATTAAAGAATTCCGGTCTGGTTGGACTGGGCGTGGTTGCTGGCATTGCCATCTCCCTGCAATTTTCCGCCATGGCGCAAAAGCCGGTGGATCCTCCCCTGCCGCTGGAAGAACTGCGGCAACTGGCCGATGTGTTCGGCCTCATCAAATCCGATTATGTGGAACCTGTCGAAGACAAGAAACTGCTGACCGAGGCCATCTCGGGCATGGTGGCCTCGCTCGATCCGCACTCGGCCTACCTGGACAAGAAAGCCTACGCCGAACTGCGCGAAGGGTCGCAGGGCAAGTTTGTCGGCCTGGGCATCGAGATCGGCCAGAGCGAAGACGGCTACATCAAGATCGTGGCGCCGATTGAAGATTCGCCGGCCTGGCGCGCCGGCATCAAGCCGGGCGACCTGATCAGCCGTCTCGACAACACCCCGGTCAAGGGCATGTCGCTGGACGACTCGATCAAGAAAATGCGCGGCGAGCCAAACAGCAAGGTCAGCCTGACCGTGCTGCGCAAGGGCGAGGCCGAGCCGCTGGTGTTCAACATCGTGCGCGAAGAGATCCATCAGAAAAGCGTGAAAGGCAAACTGGTCGAGCCGGGCTATGCGTGGGTGCGCATCTCGCAGTTCCAGGAGCCGACCGTGGATGACATGGCGGCCAAGATTGCCGAACTGTACAAGCAGGACCCCGACATCAAAGGCCTGGTGCTGGACCTGCGCAACGACCCGGGCGGCGTGCTGCAGGGCGCGATTGGCGTGGCGGCGGCCTTCCTGCCGAAGGATGCGCCGATCGTCTCGACCAACGGCCAGCTGCCGGACCAGAAGCAGATCTTCTACGGCCGTCCCGAATACTACGCGCTGCGCAACGACAGCGACGCGCTGGCCAAGCTGCCGGCCGCCATCAAGCGGGTGCCGATGGTGGTGCTGGTGAACACCGGTTCGGCCTCGGCCTCGGAAATCGTCGCCGGTGCGCTGCAGGATTACAAGCGGGCCGAGATCCTCGGCACGCAAACCTTCGGCAAGGGTTCGGTGCAAACCATCCGCCAGCTGACCGCCGACACCGCCGTCAAGCTGACCACCGCGCGCTACTACACGCCCAACGGCCGCTCGATCCAGGCCAAGGGCATCACGCCGGACGTGCCGGTGGATGAATACGCCGATGGCGACGGCCTGAACGCCCTGCGCACGCGCGAGGCCGACCTGGCCAAGCACCTGAGCAACGACCGCGAGCAGGAAGGCGAGAAGTCCAGGCGCGACGAACTGGAAGAACAGCTGCGCATCGTCGCCCTGGAGAAAAAGCGCAAGCCGCTGGAATACGGCAGCGGCGACGACTTCCAATTGCAGCAGGCGCTCAACCATCTGAAAGGCCTGCCGGTGCAGACCACCAAACCGACCACGACCGTGGTAGCGGTGGACACCGACCTGAAAAAAGACCTGGCAAAAAAATAACCCCACTCCGGGGTCAGGTCCGCCATTTCAACACGAGCCCAACCGTTGTGAACACAACGGTTGGGCTCGTGTTGAAATGGCGGACCTGACCCCGGAGTTTTTATTTCAGCTAACGTGCAGGCATTTTGTGTAGAATTTGCCTCATTATTGGCTTTGGCCATTGCTCAATTTGAAAGTTTAATCATGAAACAAGCCGTCATCAGCGGTACCGGCCTCTACACGCCAGCGCAGTCGATCTCCAATGAGGAACTGGTCGAGTGCTTTAACGCTTACGTCGAACAATTCAACGCCGACAACGCCGCCGCCATTGCGGACGGCACGGTGACGGCGCTGGAGCCGTCCAGCGTGGCCTTCATTGAAAAGGCATCCGGCATCAAGTCGCGCTATGTGATGGAAAAAGCCGGCATCCTCGATCCCAAGCGCATGGTGTCGCACATCCCGGAACGCGCCGACGAGGAACTGTCGCTGCAGGCGGAAATCTGCGTGGCCGCCGCCCAGCAGGCCATGGACCGCGCCGGCAAGACCGCCGCCGATATCGACATGGTGCTGGTGGCTTGCTCCAACATGCAACGCGGCTACCCGGCCATGGCCGTGGAAGTGCAGGCCGCGCTGGGCATCAACGGCTACGGCTTCGACATGAACGTGGCCTGCTCCTCGGCCACCTTCGGCATCCAGCAGGCGGTGGCGGCCGTGCAAAGCGGCCAGGCGCGCGCGGTGCTGGTGCTGAATCCGGAAATCACCTCGGGCCACCTGAATTGGCGCGACCGCGACAGCCACTTCATCTTTGGCGACGCCTGCACCGCCATCATCGTCGAAGCGGCCGAGACCGCCAAGGGCGCGCACCGCTGGGCCATCCTGGACACCAAGCTGAAAACCAGCTTCTCCAACAATATCCGCAACAACTTCGGCTTCCTCAACCGCTTTGACGAAACCGGCGTCGGCCAGCCGGACAAGCTGTTCCGCCAGCAGGGCCGCAAGGTGTTCAAGGATGTGTGCCCGATGGCCGCCGAGATGATCAAGGATACCGTCAGCAACGCCGGCCTGGAGGTGGCGCAAGTGAAGCGCTTCTGGCTGCACCAGGCCAACCTGAACATGAATCTGCTGATCAGCCGTCTGGTGCTGGGCCGCGACGCCGAACCGGGCGAAGCGCCAGTGATCCTGGACGAGTACGCCAACACCTCGTCAGCCGGTTCCATCATCGCTTTCCACAAATACTCCGACGACATGCCGTCCGGCGAGCTGGGGGTGATCTGCTCCTTCGGCGCCGGCTACTCGATCGGCTGCGTGGTGGTGAAGCGCATCTAATCGACGAAGCGCAAGTCCTTTAACCCGATCGTCGGCAGGATGGCGCGCAGGTAGGGTTCGAGGAAGTCGGGCTGGCGCTCGCGCGCGCCGCCACGGCTGATGGCGATATACACCGGACGGTCCGCCAGGGTGCCGATCTTGCCCTCTGGCGTGGAGTTGAAGGTGACGCCGATCCGCACCACGTGGTCCAGCCAGGCTTTCAGTGACGAGGGCAAGGTGAAGTTGTGCATCGGCGTGGCGATCACCAGCGCGTCCGCCGCTTTCAGTTCTTCGATCAGCAGGTCCGACCAGGCCAGCGATGAGCGGCCCTGCGCATGCGGCGCACCGCCCTCTTTACGCGCCAGGGCGTTGGAATACAGGCTGTCCACATGCGGCAGCGGCTCTGCCCACAGATCGCGCCTGAGCACGCGCGCGTCCGGGTACTGTGCGCGCAGCTGCGCGATGGTCTGCTGCGACAGCAGGTAGCTGACCGATTCCTCACCGCGCGCACTGGCGGTGATGTGCAATATCTTTTTCATGCGAGTGTCTTTCCAAAACGAAGTGCGCCGGGCAGCAGGCCTTCGCGGAAGTAGAAGCGCTGCGCCAGCACGTTAGTCAATCCAGTATCCAGCACCAGCCGCGCGCATTGCGCCTCCTGCGCAAACACGGTCAGCTTGGCCAGCAGCAGCGCGCCCCAGCGGCGGCTGCGGTGCTGTTCCGCCGCGATCAGGTCGTCCACATACAGGAAGCGCCCGTACACGGTGTTCTCCTGATAGCGATAGCCGGCCAGCGCCACCACCTCGCCCTCGTCCCAGACGGCCAGGATGCGGTAGTGCTGTTCATACTGTCGCATAATCTGCGCCACAAAGGCCTCCTCCGATGGGAGGTGGGGACGTAGTTCTTTCATCACAGGGTAGCAGGCGCGCAGCTCCTGCTCGGTCTCGACAATTTTCATGGCAGGTCCTTTCAAAACGCCATCCTAGGCCATCAATGGCATAATCCCCAGAGCCATAAATTAACTTCTGGAGTAGGCCATGGATTTTCTCCAGCTGGATACCAGCGCCGCCGAACCGCTCTATCGACAAATCTACCTGCGCCTGCGCGACGCCATCGCGCAAGGCCTGCTGCAGCCGGGCGACCGCATTCCCGCCGCGCGCGCCCTGGCGCTGGAACTGGGCCTGGCGCGCGGCACGGTGGAATCGGCCTATGGGCTGCTGGCAGCGGAAGGCTATGTGGAGGCGCGCGGCCAGGCCGGCACGGTGGTCACGCCGGCGCTGGCGCGTCACGCACCGGTGGCGCCGGCGCCCCGTGCCCTGCCGGCGCATGACAATCTTGGCGACGCCGCTTCCTCCACCAGGCCGTTCCAGATGGGCATACCGGCGCTGGACGCCTTCCCGCGCAAGGTGTGGGCGCGGCTGGCGGCGCGCGCGGTGCGCGCCATGCAGCCGCAGGACATGATCTATCCGCCATGGGCCGGGCTGCCCGAGCTGCGCATCGCGATCGCGGCTTACCTGCAGCTGTCGCGCGGCATTGATTGCACGCCGTCGCAGGTGTTCATCACCAACGGCTACCGCAACAGCATGGAGCTGTTCACGCGCGCCCTGCTGCAGCCGGGCGACGGCGTGTGGGTGGAAGATCCCGGCTATCCGCCCACCAGCGACCTGCTGCGCGAAGCCGGCATGCGGGTGGTGCCGGTGTCGGTGGATGGCGAGGGCCTGATGGTCTCGCACGGCATCGCTACCGCGCCTAACGCGCGCGCGGCGATCGTCACGCCCGGCCACCAAAGCCCGCTGTGCGTGTCGCTCTCGCTGCCGCGCCGGCTGGCCTTGCTGGACTGGGCGGCGCGCGCCGGCGCCTGGATCGTGGAAGACGATTACGACGGCGAATACCGCTACGTCAGCCGTCCGCTGCCCGCGCTGCAAAGCCTGGACCGCGAAGGCCGCGTGCTGTACTCCGGCACCTTCAGCAAAGTGCTGTTCCCGGCGATACGGCTGGCCTATCTGGTGGTGCCGTCGGCGCAGGTGCCGCGCTTCGAGGAAATCAGCCGCACCTTCGCCGCCGGCGGGCCGGCGCTGATGCAGCACATCGTGGCCGACTTCATGAACGAAGGTCACTTCGCCCGCCACATCCAGCGCATGCGCCGCCTGTATGCGGAGCGGCGCGAGATCGCTGCCGAAGGCTTGTCGGCGGTGCTGGGCAAGCACGTGCAGATCGATCCGCAACCGGGCGGCATGCACCTGATCCTGCGCATGAAGGGCTATCACACCGACCGCGCGGTGGCGGCGCGCATGCGCGAGCATGGCATGTCGGCGCTGGCGCTGTCCGAACGCGGCGTGCTGCCGCATGGCGCATCGGCGCTGCTGCTGGCCTTCACCAATGTCGACACGCCGGAACGGGCGCGGGAGCTGGGCAGGCGCATCCTCAAACTCATGGCCTAGTCGAAAATGCTATTCTTGGCACTTTCACGCTAGGCCATGCAAGCGCAGAATGACTCCATCGTTAATCACTGGAGGAAGTCATCATGAGCAAGCGTCTGGAAATCTTCAAATTCGCACCGGCAGCCTACAAAGGCCTGATCGCGGCCAAAGAGTACGTGTCGTCGGCCCTGCCGGCCGAGTTGCTGGATCTGGTCAACCTGCGCGTCTCGCAAATCAACGGCTGCGCCTTCTGCATCGACATGCACACCCGCGACCTGCTCAAGCATGGGGTCAAGATTGACAAGGTGGCACTGGTGCCGGTGTGGGACGAAGCCGAAGCCCTGTTCAGCGCAAAGGAACGCGCCGCGCTGGCATGGGCGGAAGTGGTCACCCGCGTCGAACAGACCAAGGTGCCGGACGCCGACTACCAGCGGGCCTTGTCGGTGCTGAGCGAACAGGAACTGGCCGACGTCACCATCGCCGTCGCCCTGATGAACGCCTTCAACCGCTTCGGCGTCAGCATGCGCATGCAGCCGGCCGCTCTGGCGCTTTAAGCCAGTTTGCCTGGGGAGTGTGCTAAGGTGAGGGTTTCCCGTAGTTTTTTTGCCAAGGAGCCCCGCACGCATGCCCCATAACATCAGCCTGATCACCACTATCGCCGCCGCTCTGGGAGCTGGTCTCCTGTTCGGTTATCTTGCAACGCGCCTGAGACTGCCGGCGCTGGTGGGCTATCTGGCTGCGGGCATTATCATCGGCCCGGCCACGCCGGGCTTTGTGGCGGATACCGCCCTGGCCGGCCAGCTGGCCGAAATCGGCGTGATGCTGATGATGTTCGGCGTCGGCCTGCACTTCTCGCTCGACGACCTGTGGGCGGTGCGCAAGGTGGCGCTGCCCGGCGCGGTGCTGCAGATCACCGTCGCCACGGCGCTGGGCATGGGCCTCGCGCATTACTGGGGCTGGAGCATCGGCGGCGGTCTGGTATTCGGCCTGGCGCTGTCCGTGGCCAGTACCGTGGTGCTGCTGCGCGCCCTGGAGGAGCGCGGCATCCTGGATAGCTTCAACGGCCGCATCGCGGTCGGCTGGCTGGTGGTGGAGGATCTGGTCACCGTGCTGGTGCTGGTGCTGCTGCCGGCGCTGGCCGGCTCGCTCGGCGGCGAGGCCATCGACGCCCACGGCGGCCATGGCGGCGGCAGCGGCGATCTGTGGACCACGCTGGCCGTCACGCTCGGCCAGGTCACCGCCTTCATCGTGCTGATGCTGGTGGTGGGCCGCAAACTGTTCCCCTGGATTTTGTGGCAAGTGGCGCGCACCAATTCGCGCGAGCTGTTCACACTGTGCGTGATTGCCGCTGCCGTCGGCATCGCCTACGCATCGACCCACTACTTCGGCGTGTCGTTCGCGCTGGGCTCCTTCTTTGCCGGCATGGTGCTGCGTGAATCGGCGCTGGCGCACCGCGCCGCCGAGGAGTCGCTGCCGCTGCGCGATGCGTTTGCGGTGCTGTTCTTTGTTTCGGTCGGCATGCTGTTCGAGCCGTCGATCCTGATCGAGCAGCCACTCAAGCTGCTGGCGGTGGTGGCGATCATTGTGGTCGGCAAATCGGTGGCCGCCTTCCTGCTGGTGCTGGTGCTGCGTTATCCGGCCAAGACCGCGTTGATGGTCTCCGCCAGCCTGGCGCAGATCGGCGAGTTCTCCTTCATCCTTGCGGCACTGGGCCTGTCGCTCAAGCTGATGCCGGTGGAAGGACAAAGCCTGATCCTGGCAGGCGCCATCATTTCCATCGCCTTGAATCCGGTGGTATTCCGCGTGACCAGGCCGCTGGAGCGCTGGCTCAGCAACAACGCCGCGCTGGCGGCGAAATTCGACCGCCCGGCCGACCCGCTGGCCGAGCTGCCGATGTCGGTGCCGCACGAGCATCTGCGCGGCCAGGTGGTGCTGGTTGGTTACGGCCGTGTGGGCCGGCGCATTGCCGCCGCGCTCAAGGAGCGCGGCATCGCCTTTGTGGTGGCGGAGCAGAATCGTGAAGTGGTCGATCAGCTGCGCAAGGACGGCGTGAACGCGGTGGCCGGCAATGCCGGCGAGCCGGCGGTGCTGATCCAGGCCCACATCGCGCACGCGTCGATGCTGGTGATCGCCACGCCGGATACCTTCCATGTGCGCAGCATGATCGAGACCGCGCGCGCGCTCAACCCCAATATCAAGACCGTGGTCCGTACCCACAGCGATGAAGAAGCAGACCTGCTGCGCAACGAGCGCGCCGGGGAAATCTTCATGGGCGAGCAGGAACTGGCCAAGGGGATGACCGCTTATGTATTGGATAGCTTGAACAAATCGGACAAAGGTCACGCGCACTGATGATGAAACGTGTTTTCGCCCCGTGGGCGCTTGCTGTACTGCTGTCGGCTTCTGCGCACGCAGCCGACAAGACTGAGGAAATTCCGGTACTGATCGCAGAATCGATCGACGCGCGCGGTAATCAGCTGCCGACGCCGCCCATCATCTCCGCCGTCGTCAATCTGCTGGCCGCGGACACAGGATTGAATCTGGTGATACGCGCCTACCCATGGCGCCGTGCCCAGGTGATGGCGGAACAAGGGGAGGGCCTGCTGTACGGCGCCGCCAGCACGCCGGAACGACTGCGCGTCTTCCGGTTTACCAAGCCGGTGTACGACGCCAATCAGTGGCTGGTGTCTTCCGCACAGTCGCCGCTGGTGTTCCATCAATGGGAGGACTTGCGTGACAAGGTGATCTCGATTGGCGTCGGCGGCAAGTACGGCCCGGAGTTCGAGGCGCGGCGCGAAAAGCTGTTCAAGATCGAGCAGGACGCCGCCTCCACCGAGAACCGCCTGAAGATGCTCAGCACCCACCGCGTGGACGCGGTGCTGCTCGACAGCTTCCGCAACGCCGCGCAACTGGGCGCCAGCCTGAATTGCCGCTTCCCCGGCGATCACTGGGTGGTGGCGGAGAAGTCGGTGGGCTTCGAGCCGCTGCTGATCGCGGTGCCGAAAAGCCCGCAGATGACCAGGCTGCTGCCGGTGCTGAACAACGCCATCACGCATCTGAAGAAGAACGGCAGCATGCAGAAAGCGGTCGACAGCGTCGCCAACGTCTCCGGCTGCTGATTACAGGCGCGAGGCCAGCTCCGCGCCTTCCTTGATGGCGCGCTTGGCGTCCAGTTCTGCCGCCAGCGCGGCGCCGCCGATTTTGTGAAAGCGCGGCCACCTGGTGTTGGCTTTCGCTTCCTCTTCACTCGGCATCAACTCGGCCAGGCTGTCCTGCCCCGCGCAGATCACCACGTTATCGACCGACAGCAAACGCTGTTCGCCGCCCACGGTGATGTGCAAGCCCTGATCGTCGATGCGGTCATACTGCACGCCGGCGATCATCACCACGCCATTGCGCGCCAATACCGCACGGTGCACCCAGCCCGAGGTCTTGCCCAGCCCCGCGCCCAGGCGCGAGGCCTTGCGCTGCAGGAGGTACAGCTGGCGCACCGGCTCCGGATTCGCCGCCGGCGCCAGGCCGCCAGCGGTGTCGCCCTTGAAGCTGACGCCCCACTCTTTGGCCCAGACGTCCAGCGCCAGCGGCAGCGGGTGCTTCGGATCGTGCAGCAGATACTCGCCCATGTCGAAGCCGATGCCGCCCGCGCCGATAATCGCCACGCGCTTGCCGACCGGCTTCTTGTCGCGCAGGACGTCCACATACGACAGCACCTTCGGATGATCGATGCCCTCGATCGGCGGCTTGCGCACCTTGATGCCGGTGGCGACGATCACATCGTCGTAGCCGCCGGCCAGCAGCTGCTCGCGCGTCACGCGCATATTCAATTGCAGCTTCACGCCGGTCAGTTCGATCTTGCGGCCGAAGTAGCGGATGGTCTCCGCGAATTCTTCCTTGCCCGGCACCTGCATGGCGATCTTGAACTGGCCGCCGATGCTGTCGGAGGCGTCGAACAAGGTCACATCATGCCCGCATTCCGCCGCCACCGTGGCAGCCGACAAGCCGGCCGGACCCGCCCCCACCACCGCCACGCGGCGCTTGCGCGCGGCCGGCGCGTACACCAGTTCCGTCTCGTGGCAGGCGCGCGGATTCACCAGGCAGCTGGCGCGCTTGTTCGAGAAAGTATGATCGAGGCAGGCCTGGTTGCAGCCGATGCAGGTATTGATTTCATCGACGCGGCCCTCGGCCGCTTTCACCACGAAATGCGCATCGGCCAGGAAGGGACGCGCCATCGAAATCATGTCCGCCTCGCCGCGCTGCAGGATGCCTTCCGCTTCCGCCGGCATGTTGATGCGGTTGGACGCCACCACCGGTATCGTCACCTCCAGCCGCAGGCGGCCCGCCAGCGAAGCGAAAGCGCCGCGCGGCACCGAGGTGACGATGGTCGGCACGCGCGCCTCATGCCAGCCATAGCCGGTATTCAGGATCGACACGCCGGCCTGCTGCAAGGCCCTGGCCACGGTCACCACATCGTCCCAGGTGTTGCCGCCTTCCACCAGATCCAGCAAGGAGTGGCGGTACATGATGATGAAATCATTGCCCACTTCCGCGCGGATGCGTTTCACAATCTCCACCGACAAACGCATGCGGTTCTCGATGCTGCCGCCCCAGCGGTCGGTGCGCAGATTGGTGCGCGCGCACAGGAATTGATTCAGCAGATAGCCTTCGCTGCCCATCACCTCCACGCCATCGTAGCCGGCCTCGCGCGCCAGCCTGGCGCAGCGGGCGTAATCGCGGATGGTCTGCTCGATGCCCGCCTCGCTCAGGGCACGCGGCTTGAACGGCGAGATCGGCGACTTCTTGTCCGAGGCCGACACCACGAACGGCTGATAGCCATAACGGCCAGCATGCAAAATTTGCATCAGTATCTTGCCGCTCTCCTCGTGCACCGCCCGGGTCACGCGCCGGTGGTTGGCCACATCGCCCTTGAAGTTGAGCGTACCTCCAAAGGGTAGCAGCCAGCCCGACCTGTTAGGAGAAATGCCGCCGGTGACGATCAAACCCACGCCTCCGCGCGCGCGTTCACGATAGAATGCGGCCAGTTTGCCGTAGTTGTAGAAGCGGTCTTCAAGGCCGGTATGCATCGACCCCATGACGACGCGATTGCGCAGCGTGGTGTGTCCCAGGTCGAGTGGGGCCAGCAGGTGTGGGTAGTTTATCGTTTTCATAATGCCCGCATTAAATCCCAATTCTCTAGATATGGGCTTCTAAAGTCCGTGCGTGCCGCTCTTGTATTCTGCCACCCTTTACCGTACGCTGGTCAAATGATGCGATTCCTTCTGTTTTTGTTGTTAGGTGTGACAGCGCAAATGGGGATGGCGCAAGCACCTAAGCTTGAATTGCCCAAGCTGGAGGTGTCGGTCAACCGCGTTGATCACGAGGGACAACATATGTATGAAGTGGACGCCACCGGCACGGTGGCGGCGCCACTGCCGAAGGTATGGCGCATCCTCACCGGCTATGAACGCATGGCGGAATTCGTGCCGGACATGGAGTCGTGCAAGGTGCTGTCCCGCAATGGCAATGAAGTCATCATCGAGCAATTCGGCGTGGCCCGCTTCCTGTTCATGACCCGCACCATCCACCTGATCGTGCGCGCGACCGAGCAGCCGATGTCCTCGATCGACATCTCGCTGATCTCGGGCGACATGAAGCATTATGAATCGCACTGGGAACTGGTGCCGGTGCCGGAAACCGGCGGCACCAAGGTGATTTACAGGGGGCGCATGATGCCGAACTTCTACGTCCCCGGCCTGCTCGGCTCGAAGATGATACGCAGCGATATCGAACGCATGATGAGCGCCGTGCTGGCGCGCCTGGACCGCAAGGACGCGCCGAAAGTGGAAGCTATTCCGCAGCCTTAAGCCAGATACGCATCCTTGGAGCGCAGCTCGGCGAAGTTTTCCAGATTGCCAATCTTGATCAGCACCGGATTCAGGCTCAACTGCGCCTGCATGGCGCGCCACGCAAACTGCCACTCCTGTTCCTGCGCTTCGGCCACGGTCTTGGTGAAGGCCTGACCCAGCGCCGCGCGGGTGCCGTATTCCACCGCGCCATCGATGCCGGCCCAGCTCGGCAAGGTGCGCTGCACCGCGCGGTGCACGCGCTCGCCGAATTCCTCGGTGTTGTGGATGATCAGGCAGGCATCGGCCGAGAACAGCTCGAACAGCTTGGGATCCCAGGCTTGGGAAAAGCTCAGCGTCAGGCAATTGGATGCCGGCCGCAGGATGAACTGGCCCTGGCGCAGCGCCAGTTCCAGGTCTTCGCGCACGCCGTAGCGGTACAGGGTGGGCGGGCGTTGATAGTCGTGCATGATGTTCTCACATAAAAGGTTTAACGCTTGCGTCGGACATGGCGCTGTGACCGCATCCACGCCGACGCAATGAAGATTTCGCGCAGCAGCGAAATAAAGCTGCCGACCAGGCACAGCACCGACACCACGAAGGTGCCGGCAATATACTTGTCCAGCCCCAGGTTGGTGATGTCGCCAAGGAACAGCATGGCCACGATCACGCACACGAACAGGCCGCAGGCGGTCGACAGCGCGATCGACATATTGATCAGATGCGAACGGCGGTACAGCACGTCGAGTTCATTCAGGTAGGGATCGCTGTAGGCGACGTCCAACCGGTCTTCCAGCACGCGCGAGCGGTCGATGATGCGCGCCAGCCGGTTGGTCAGCACGATCAGGTTGGTGCACACGCCCGACAGCAGGAACACTGGCGCAATCGCCAGCTGGATGATGTGACCGATATCGCCGGTCTGGATGTTCATGATGGCCATGGTTATTCTTATCGATTAGTTCACAGTGTAGCAGCCCGCGTCTCCCCGGGCCGTTTTTCAGGCAAAGCCGCGGGTGCGCTTGAACTGCTCGGTGGCCGCCACCAGCGCCCGCGCGATGCCTGTTTCCATGGCGCCGTGGCCGGCATCCGGGATCATGTTCAGCACCGATCCCGGCCACGCCTGATGCAAGCGCCATGCCGACACCGGCGGACAGATCACGTCGTAACGGCCTTGCACAATCACTGCCGGCAGGTGGGCGATGCGGCCGACGTTGCGCACCAGCTGGTCGTCGCTGAAGAAGCCGAGGTTGGCCATGTAGTGCGACTCCAGGCGGCCGACGCCCAGGTCGAGCGCGTCCGACGGCGGATCTTCGGCCTGCGGCAGCAGGAACACGCGGCGGCCTTCGAAGCGGCTCCAGGCGCGCACCGCCGGCAGGTGCACCGCCGGGTCATCGCTCATGATGCGCTTCACATACGCCTGCAGCAGGTTGCCGCGTTCCTCCTCGGGGATCGGTGCGATGAATTCGGCGTGCACTTCCGGGTGGAACCATTGCGCACCGTCGAGGAACCAGTCGATCTCGGTTTGGGTGCACAAAAAGATGCCGCGCAACACAAAGCCGAGGCAGCGTTGCGGATGCGCTTCGCCGTAGGCCAGTGCCAGCGTCGAGCCCCAGGAGCCGCCAAACACCAGCCATTGCTCGATGTTGAACAGCACGCGCAGGCGCTCGATATCGGCGATCAGCAGCTGGGTGGTGTTGTTGCGGCACTCGCCCAGCGGCAGCGACTTGCCGGCGCCGCGCTGGTCGAACAGGATCACGCGGTACTGTTCCGGATCGAAAAAGCGGCGGTGCTGCGGCGACAGGCCGGCGCCGGGGCCGCCATGCAAAAAGATCACCGGGATGCCGTCGGGATTGCCCACTTCTTCCCAGTAAATGGTGTGCAGGTCATCCACCGCCAGCATGCCGGAACGGCTGGGCGTGATGGGCGGGAACAAGGCGGAACTGGGGTCAAGCATGGCTATCCTTTGAGCATCGATAGCAGATTGTACGAAAAAAAAGCCGGGATCGCGAACGAACCCGGCCCCTGTGTCGTAACGATGCCGCCGCTTAGGACATGTGCTGGCCGCCGTTGATGGCGATGTTGGCGCCGGTCACAAACGCGGCCTCATCCGAGGACAGATAGGCCACCAGACCGGCCACTTCTTCCGGCTTGCCCAGGCGGGCCATCGGAATTTGCGGGATGATCTTGGTGTCCAGCACGTCCTGCGGGATCTCCATCACCATCTTGGTGCCGATGTAGCCCGGCGAGATGGTGTTGACGGTGACGCCCTTGCGCGCCACTTCCAGCGCCAGCGCCTTGGTGAAGCCGTGCATGCCGGCCTTGGCGGCCGAATAGTTGGTCTGGCCGAACGCGCCTTTCTGGCCGTTGACCGACGAGATATTGATGATGCGGCCCCAGCCGCGTTCAACCATGCCGTCGCACACCGGCTTGGTCAGGTTGAAGACCGAATCCAGGTTGGTCTTGATGACCGCGTCCCAATTGACCTTGTCCATTTTCTTGAAGGTCATGTCGCGCGTGATGCCGGCATTGTTCACCAGCACATCCACCGGACCGATGTCTTTTTCGATCGCGGCGATGCACGCCTGGGCCGACTCATAATCAGCCACATCGCAGGGGTAAGCGCGGAAGTTGTAGCCCTGGTCACGGGTGGTGGCCAGCCATTGCTCAACTTTAGGATTGCCAGGGGAATACGTGGTGACGACGCAATAGCCTAGCGCTGACAGCTTGAAACAAATCGCTTCGCCCAGACCACCCATGCCACCGGTTACTAATGCAACTCTTGCCATTTTCGTCCCCTTGAAAAAACACCAAAAAATCGGAAAACACGGGCCGGCACATGCCGGCCCGCTTACAGCTTGCTTGTAGTTATGGACGCTCGATTGCCAGCGCCACGCCCATGCCGCCGCCGATGCACAGCGAGGCCAGGCCTTTTTTCGCGTCGCGGCGGATCATTTCGTGGATCAGGGTCACCAGCACGCGCGCGCCGGAGGCGCCGATCGGGTGGCCGATGGCGATCGCGCCGCCGTTGACGTTGATCTTGCTGGTATCCCAGCCCATTTCCTTGTTGACCGCCACCGCCTGCGCGGCGAAGGCTTCGTTAATTTCCAGCAGGTCCAGGTCGTCCGGGGTCCAGCCGGCCTTTTTCAGGCACAGCCTGGTGGCCGAGACCGGGCCCATGCCCATGTAGGCCGGGTCCAGGCCGGACGAGGCGTAGGCCTTGATTTTGGCCAGCACCGGCAGGCCCAGTTCCTTGGCCCTGGTGGCCGAGGTCATGATGACGGCGGCAGCGCCGTCGTTCAGACCCGAGGCATTGCCGGCGGTGACGGTGCCGTCCTTGGCGAAGGCCGGGCGCAGGCCGGCCAGGCCTTCCAGGGTCGAACCCGGTTTGATGTATTCGTCGCTGTCGAAGACGATGCTGCCTTTCTTCTGCACGATTTCCAGCGGCAGGATCTCATCCTTGAACTTGCCGGCTTTTTGCGCGGCTTCCGCTTTCAGCTGCGATTGCAGGGCGAATTCGTCCTGCTCGGCGCGCGAGATCTCATATTTCCTGGCGACGTTTTCAGCGGTGGTGCCCATGTGGTACTGGTTGTAGACGTCCCACAGGCCGTCAACGATCATGCTGTCCACGGCCTTGAAGTCGCCCATGCGGAAACCGTCGCGCGAGCCGGGGATCACGTGGGGCGAGGCGCTCATGTTTTCCTGGCCGCCGGCAATGACGATCTGGGCATCGCCAGCCTTGATGGCTTGTGCCGCCAGGTGGGTGGCTTTCAGGCCGGAGCCGCAGACATGGTTGATGGTGAAGCCGGGAATGGTGTTGGGCAGGCCGGCCTTGATGACGGCCTGACGGGCCGGGTTCTGGCCGACGCCGGCGGTCAGCACCTGACCGAGGATCGCTTCGCTGATCAGATTCGGGTCGAGGCCGATTTTGGCCACCAGGCCCTTGATCACATGTGCACCCAGCTCGGACGCAGGGGTCTTTGCCAGGCTACCGCCGAATTTACCCACACCAGTACGGCCAGCGGCCACGATAACTACATCATCCATTTGATTCTCCAATGCGCCGGCAGCAGCCGGCTAAGTTGAGCAACAACGCGAACTTTTATCATACGCCGTCCACACGCAGGGTGTAGCAGGTTTCGATGGTGCGTCGCCGCGAGGAATCGCCAGGATTTTTAGCAGCATCCGTGCCAGACGCACCACCGTCGGGCACCAATCGTATGCGCAGGTTTCAGCGCTTACCTTGATGCGCATCAAACCCTTTCATCACTATTTTGAAGAAATAGTAATTATTTGTCACGATAATAATTTGATACCATCCAGCGCGGCCGCGCATTGCTCGCGTATCACGTTGACGAAATCCAGCACGTAAGCCCGCTGTTTCTGCGCCTCCGGGACCGACACGAACAGGTCGCTCCACAGGCCCTGCTCGCCGATCGGCCGGGCAATCACATAGTCGTAATCGACGTAATTCTTGATTGCCCAGTTCGGCAAGGCGGCAATCCCGCGGCGGCTGGCCACCAATTGCAGCACCGCCACCGTCAGCTCGGCCGTGCGGCGCTGGAACTGCACCCCGGCCGGCCGCAGCACCTCGCGGATGAGGTCGATGCGTTCTGCAGGCACCGGGTAGGTGATCAGCGTTTCGCCTTCAAAATCAGCCGCTTGCAGGCGGCGCTGAGCGGCCAGGCGGTGCTTTTGCGCCATCACGGTCAGGATTTCAAAGCGGAACAAGGGGAAGGTGGCAAACTCGGGGCCGTAGGGCGAGCCGATCACCAGGTCCGCCTCGCCGCTGCGCAGCAGGTCGGCCGGTTCGCTGTGGAAGCCCGACACCAGATCGATCTCCACTTCCGGCCAGCGCTTGCGGAATTCGTCCATCACCGGCATCAGCCAGTCGAAACAGGTGTGGCACTCCAGCGCCACCCGCAACTGCCCGCTATCTCCCTGCATCAGGCGGGCAACTTCGCGCTCGGCGGTTTCAATTTCGGGCAGCAGCAGGTCGGCCAGCTTGAGCAGGCGGGCGCCGGTGGCGGTAAAGCCGATCGGCACCGATTTGCGTTCAAACAGCGGCCCGCCGTAGCGATCTTCCAGCAATTTGATCTGATGGGACAGGGCGGACTGCGTCAGGTTGAGCAGTTGGGCAGCACGCACGAGACTGCCGGCCGAGCGCAGCGCGCTCAGGGTGCGTAAGTGGCGTATCTCTAGCATGGTCTATTAATATTTTTCATGTGAACCCGCAAAATCTTTCGTTTTGATTATAGACCGGTTTGCCGCACACTTTATATCACCAATATTAAATGCGGATGACAGGCATCATGACCAACACTCATACAGCGATACACACCCATATTCCCGGCTTCCCCCGCATCGGCGCGGCGCGCGAGCTGAAGTTTGCGCTTGAAAAAAACTGGCGCGGCGAGCTGGACGAAGCGGGACTGGAAGCGGTCGGCAGCGCGCTGCGCGCCCGTCACTGGGCCTTGCAGCGCGACGCCGGACTGGATCTGGTGACGGTGGGCGATTTCGCGTTTTACGATCAGGTGGCCAACCATATCCAGCTGCTGGGCTGCGAACCGGCACGTTATGGCTTCAGTGCGGCGCAGTCGCAACTGCAGCGCTACTTCACCATGGCGCGCGGCCGCAGCGGCCAGCACGACGCCGGCTGCGGTTGCGCCCACGCGCACGGCGATGATGCCGCCGCGCTGGAAATGACCAAGTGGTTCGACACCAACTACCACTACCTCGTGCCGGAATTCACGCCCGACACCAGCTTCACCCTGTCCTGCGAGCGCCTGTTCGACGAGGTGACGGAAGCGCAAGCACTGGGCCACAAGGTCAAGGCCGCCCTGATCGGCCCGCTGACTTTCCTGTGGCTGGGCAAGGCGCGCGGCGCCGACCACTTTGACCGCCTCAGCCTGCTGGAGCAATTGCTGCCGGTCTACAGCCAGGTGCTGGACCGCCTGAAAGCCATGGGCGTGCCATGGGTGCAGATTGACGAGCCCATCCTCGGCCTCGACCTGCCGCCCGCCTGGCGCAGTGCCTTTGAAAACAGCTACTGGCAGCTGAACCAGGTCGGCGTGCCGCTGCTGCTGGCAACCTACTTCTCGTCGCTGGAAGAAAACCTCAGCCTGGCATGCCGCCTGCCGGTGGCCGGCCTGCACGTGGACGGCGTACGCGCGCCGCATGAACTGACCAGCATTGCCGACTGGCTGCCGGTCCACAAGGTGCTGTCGGTCGGCATCGTCGACGGCCGCAACGTCTGGCGCACCGACCTCGACGCCGCGCTGGCGGTGCTGGCGCCGATTGTGGAGAAGCGCGCCGGCAAACTGTGGCTGTCGACCTCCTGCTCGCTGCTGCACACGCCGTTCACGCTGGCTGCCGAAACCGCGCTGGACAGCGGCATCCGCCAGTGGCTGGCCTTCGCCACCGAAAAGCTGGACGAGCTGCACGTCCTCAAGCGCGCGCTGCATGGCGGGGACGCCAGCGCGGCGCTGGCCATGTCCCGCGCCGCCAGCGCCGACCGCCGCGCCAGCCCGCGCGTGCACCAGCCGGCCGTGCGCGAGCGCCTGCAAACCCTGCCCGCCGACGCCGACCAGCGCCGCTCGCCGTTCGCCCAGCGTCAGGCGCAGCAGCGCGCGCGCTTGCAGCTGCCGGACTTCCCGACCACCACCATCGGTTCCTTTCCGCAGACGCCGGCCATCCGCAGCGCCCGCGCCAGCTTCAAGCGCGGCGACCTCAGCCTGACCGAATACGAAGCGCAGATGCGCGCCGAAATCGCCTACGCCGTGCAGCGGCAGGAAGCGCTGGGCCTGGATGTGCTGGTGCACGGCGAGGCCGAGCGCAACGACATGGTCGAATACTTTGGCGAACAGCTGGAGGGCTTCGTCTTCACGCAGCTGGGCTGGGTGCAATCCTACGGCTCGCGCTGCGTCAAGCCGCCCATCATCTACGGCGACGTCCGCCGTCCGAAAGCCATGACCGTGGACTGGACCGTACACGCGCAAAGCCTGACCGGCAAGCCGATGAAAGGCATGCTGACCGGTCCCATCACCATCCTGCAATGGTCGTTCGTGCGCGACGACCAGCCGCGCGCGCGCACCGCGCTGCAGATCGCGCTGGCCATCCGCGACGAAGTGGCCGATCTGGAGCAGGCCGGCATCGGCATCATCCAGATCGACGAGCCGGCCGTGCGCGAAGGCTTGCCGCTGCGCCGCAGCCGCTGGGATGACTACCTGGATTGGGCCACGCGCGCGTTCCGCGTGTCGGCCAGCGCGGTGGCGGACCAGACCCAGATCCACACCCATATGTGCTACGCCGAGTTCAACGACATCCTGCCGCAGATTGCCGCCATGGATGCCGACGTCATCACCATCGAGACCAGCCGCTCGGACATGGAACTGCTGAACGGCTTCGGCCAGTTCCGCTACCCCAACGAGATCGGCCCCGGCGTGTACGACATCCACTCGCCGCGCGTGCCGGCGCAGGACGACATGGTGCGCCTGCTGCAGAAAGCCAGCGCCGTGATCCCGCCGGCCAACCTGTGGGTCAATCCGGACTGCGGCCTGAAGACGCGCGGCTGGGCGGAGACGGAAACCGCCTTGCGCAACATGGTGGCGGCCGCCCGCCAACTGCGCGCCATCTACTAAAACCCGCATATTTAAAGGCCCGCACGCGTGGCGGGCCTCCCCTTTCCGCATTTTCCACAGTAGAATGCTGGTGCCCGCGCATGCGCGCGAGGATAACCACTGATACTGTCGCCCATGTCCAAGAGCCTGTTTCAAAAGCCCATAGAAATCAAGATTTCCACCGTCGTCGCCGTTTCCGCCATCTTGTCGACGGCTGACAGCATCGCTCTCGACGCCGCGCTGGCCGAAATGACCGGCGGCACCGCCGACTTCTTCGAAGATGACCTGACCGTGATCGACGTTGCCGCCCTGCCCTCCGGCTGCGGCCAGATCGACTGGGGCAGCCTGATCGCGCTGCTGAAAAAATACCGCCTGAAACCGGTCGCCGTGCGCAATGCGCCGCCCGAGCTGGCGGAAGAAATCGCCGCCCACGGCCTGACGCTGGAACCGGCCAACGCCAAACCACGCGAAGAGGAAGCGGCGCCGGCGCCGAAACCGGCGCCGGCCCCGGTGGCCGTGGCTGCCGCCCAGGCCCAGCCGCCGGCGCCCGCCAGCAACGGCACCGACGTCATGATCATCGACACCCCGGTGCGCGCCGGCCAGCGCATCTATGCGCGCGGCTGCGACCTGGTGGTCACCGCCGTGGTCAACAACGGCGCCGAAATCATTGCCGACGGCAGCATCCACGTGTACAACACGCTCAACGGCCGCGCCCTGGCCGGCGCCTCGGGCAATGCCCAGGCCCGTATTTTTGCACTGAACATGGCGCCGGAGCTGGTCTCCATCGCCGGCGTCTACCGCACGTTTGAAGATGGCTTCCCCACCGAATATGCACGCGCGCCGGCGCAAATTCGCCTGGTCGGGGACCGAATCGATATATTATCTGTCAATACTGCTAACCGCGCTTAAGCACACCTCTCTGAAAAGGATTATTTGTGGCAAGAATTATTGTTGTAACGTCCGGCAAGGGCGGTGTAGGTAAAACGACGTCCAGCGCCAGCTTCTCCACCGGCCTGGCCATGCGCGGTCACAAGACCGCCGTCATCGACTTCGACGTCGGCCTGCGTAATCTGGACCTGATCATGGGCTGCGAACGCCGCGTGGTGTACGACCTGATCAATGTGATCAACAAGGAAGCGACCCTGACCCAGGCGCTGATCAAGGACAAGCACTGCGACAACCTGTTCATCCTGCCGGCGTCCCAGACGCGCGACAAGGATGCGCTGTCGGAAGACGGCGTGGAAGAAGTGCTGCACGAGCTGATCAACATGGGCTTCGAGTTCATCGTCTGCGACTCGCCGGCCGGCATCGAGCATGGCGCGCTGATGGCGCTGACTTTTGCCGATGAAGCCATCATCGTCACCAACCCGGAAGTGTCGTCGGTGCGCGATTCGGACCGCATCCTCGGCATCATCCAGGCCAAGTCGCGCCGCGCCCAGACCGGCGGCGAACCGGTCAAGGAGCACCTGCTGATCACCCGCTACTCGCCGAAGCGCGTGGAAGCGGACGAAATGCTGTCCTATGAAGATGTGCAGGAAATCCTGCGCATTCCCCTGATCGGCATCATTCCGGAATCGGAACAGGTGCTGCATGCTTCGAACCAGGGCAACCCGGCCATCCACTTCAAGGGCACCGACGTGGCGGAAGCTTACGAAGACGTGGTATCGCGCTTCCTGGGCAAGGAAATGCCGCTGCGCTTCACCACCTATGAAAAGCCGGGCCTGCTGCAGCGCATCTTTGGGAGCAAGTAATCATGGCACTGCTTTCTTTCCTGTTTCCGCCGAAACCGAAAACCGCCACCGCGGCCAAGGAACGGCTGCAGATCATCATCGCGCGCGAGCGCAACGGCCGCGCCGGCCCGGATTTCCTGCCGGCCCTGCACAAGGAACTGATCGAGGTGATTTCCAAGTACACCAAGGTCAACGCCGACGACATCAAGATCTCGCTGGACCGCCAGGGCAACCTGGAGGTGCTCGACGTCAACGTGGTGCTGCCGGACGCTTAAGCCTCGGCGGGCCGGTGCACGCCGGCCGCCAGTAATTCCTGCGCCACCTTGGCGCAGGCGTCCACGTGCTGGTAACCGATCTGGCGGAAGGCGAAAAAGCCGATGCCGGCCGAGGCCAGCTGACCGGCCAGCGGCACCAGCTTGCCGGCCTGGCGCGCCACCGCCTTGAAACCGGTCTTGCGCAACACCTGCATCACCACTTCCCGCGTCACCAGCTTCCCCACCAGCATGCCGCCAACGCCGATCGCCGCTTCATAGGCAATCAGGCGGAATTTCGGCTGCAAACGCTCGATTTGCTGTTCGGACAGACCAAATTCCTGATTGATATCGTCGATCAGCACGGCAAACAGGCGCAGGTCCGACACCACGTCCAGTCCCGGTATCGGCACCGCGGCCACCCCGGCCGACACCATGGCGCGGCGCCGCACCAGCTGGCGGCAGCGTTCGCGCACGCTGGCAATGTCACGTTCCGAGCCCGGCACCAGGGTCCAATTTGTGTCTTTTTTGCTGCTCATGCGCTCTCCCGGCCCGCACTGGGCGTTCTTGCCATTTTTCAACTTCTACATTGAATTCAGGGTTTTTCCAGTGTACCGTGTATTGAATGTGCTGAATGTGCGGGCACGCACGGGGGAAAACAAGCATTGCCAGAAAACCAATTATAGTGTCCATAGAAAAAATAAATTGGCTGTTTTGTTAATTCATTTGTAAATCTCTGTTATATTTGGCGTGACTTCTCCTTAACATTTTCCAGCAGGCAGCAGGATGAGAATTGCCGTACTCGACAACGACCGCAGTCAAGCCGATCTGATCTGCCAGGTGCTCACCTCGGCCGGCCATATATGCCACAGCTTCCAGACCGCCAAGGACGTGCTGGCGCAGCTGCGCAAGGACAGTTACGACATGCTGATCCTCGACTGGCAGGTGGTCGACCTGGGCGGTGCCGAGGTCATGCGCCGCGCCAAGGAAAAGCTGCCGGAAAACGCGCCCGTGCTGTTCCTGACCACCAGCTCCGGCGAGGACGACATCGTGGCCGGGCTGGCCGCCGGCGCCGACGATTACATGATCAAGCCGCTGCGCCGCAGTGAAATGGTGGCCCGCGTGCAAGCGCTGTTGCGCCGCGCCTACCCGGCGCAAAACGGCGCCGAATCGCTGCAATTTGGCCAATATGTGTTTGAAACCCGTCCCGGCCGCCTGCTGATGGATGGCATAGTGCTGGATGTAACCCACAAAGAGTTCTACCTGGCACTGTTATTTTTCCGCAACATCGGCCGTCCGCTGTCGCGCGCCTACATCCATGAGGCAGTGTGGATACGCGAAACCGCCGTACCGTCGCGCACCATGGACACCCACGTTTCGCGCGTGCGCAACAAGTTGCAATTAAAGCCAGAAAACGGCTTCCGCCTGGTGCCGGTCTACAGCTACGGCTACCGCCTGGAAAAGCTCGGCGCCTGAGCGGCGCTGGCTTGATGCTGCTATCGCTTTAGGCAGTCCATACGGCAACACCGGGGCACTCACGGTATAATGTCCGCATATCCATCGCCTGGACCCGAAATGCAGCTGCTTGCCGTCGGCCTCAACCACACCACCGCACCGGTCTCGCTCCGCGAGCAGCTGGCGTTCGCCCCTGAGCAGCTGGGGCAGGCGGTGATGGCGGCGCGCTCGTGGTTTGAGCGCATCGACCACCGCGGTTCCGACGAAGCGGCCATCCTCTCGACCTGCAACCGCACCGAGTTGTACGCCGCCAGCACCGTGCCCGACCCGCTCGACGCCGGCGCCCATTTCCTGGCCGATTTCCACCAGCTCAATTACGCCGAACTGCGCCCGCACCTGTACATGCTGCCGCAGCACGACGCCGTGCGCCACACCTTCCGCGTCGCCTCCGGGCTGGACTCGATGGTGCTGGGCGAAACCCAGATCCTCGGCCAGATCAAGGACGCCATCCGCACCGCCGATGAAGCGGGCGGCCTCGGCACCTATCTGCACCAGCTGTTCCAGCGCTCGTTCTCGGTGGCCAAGGAAGTGCGCAGCACCACCGAAATCGGCGCCCACAGCGTGTCGATGGCGGCCGCCGCCGTGCGGCTGTCGCAGCGCATCTTCGACAAGATCTCCGAGCAGAACGTGCTGTTCATCGGCGCCGGCGAAATGATCGAATTGTGCGCCACCCACTTCGCCGCGCAGAATCCGAAAACCATCACCATCGCCAACCGCACGCTGGAACGCGGCGAAGTGCTGGCGCACCGCTTCGGCGGCCGCGCCATCCGCCTGGCCGATCTGCAGGACAAGCTGCACCAGTACGACATCGTGATTTCCTGCACCGCCTCCTCGCTGCCGCTGATCGGCCTGGGCATGGTGGAGCGCGCCATCAAGGCGCGCCGCCACAAGCCGATGTTCATGGTCGACCTGGCCGTGCCGCGCGATATCGAGCCGGAAGTGGCACGCCTGAACGACGCCTTCCTGTACACGGTGGACGATCTGGGCAAGGTGGTCCAGACCGGCATTGAAAACCGCCAGGCCGCCGTGGCGCAGGCCGAGGCCATCATTGAAACCCGGGTGCAATCGTTCATGCACTGGATCGACGACCGCGCCGTGGTGCCGGTCATCCAGCACCTGCAGGAAAACGGCGAAGCGCTGCGCCAGATGGAACTGGAGCGCGCCCGCAAGATGCTGGCCAGGGGCGAAGATATCGACGCCGTGCTGGAAGCCCTGTCCAAGGGGCTGACCGCGAAATTCATGCACGGCCCGCAGCAGGCGCTGCACCGTGCACAGGGCGAGGAACGCGCCCAGCTGGCGGAACTGCTGCCACAGATGTTCCGCGGCCGCCGTTAGCGGCAGCATCCCCGCTCTACCCTCTTCCGCTGCCGCTCCGCGCGGCCTACCATTTTTAAGAACACGCTATGAAACCATCCATGCTGGCCAAGCTCGATCAACTGGCAAACCGCCTGGTCGAACTCGATGAATTGCTGATGTCCGAAGGCGCCACCGACAATATGGACGCCTACCGCAAGATGAACCGCGAGCACGCCGAGATCGGCCCGCTGGTGGCGGTCTACAAGTCCTATCAGGATGCGCTGGGCGATATCGACGCGGCGCAGGAAATGCTGGCCGATCCGGACATGAAGGAATTCGCCCAGGAAGAAATCGAAGCGGCCAAGGCCCGCACCGCCGAACTGGATCTGGCGCTGCAGAAAATGCTGCTGCCGAAGGACGCCAACGACGAGCGCAACATCTTCCTCGAAATCCGCGCCGGCACCGGCGGCGACGAATCGGCCCTGTTTGCCGGCGACCTGCTGCGCATGTACACCCGCTTTGCCGAACGCAATCGCTGGCAGGTGGAGATGGTGTCGGAATCGCCGTCCGACCTGGGCGGCTATCGCGAAGTGATCGTGCGCCTGGTCGGCAATGGCGTGTACTCCAGGCTCAAGTTTGAATCCGGCGGCCACCGCGTGCAGCGCGTGCCGGCCACGGAAACCCAGGGCCGCATCCACACCTCGGCCTGCACGGTGGCGGTGATGCCGGAAGCGGACGAGGTGGAAGACGTCAACATCAACCCGTCCGAGCTGCGCATCGACACCTTCCGCGCGTCCGGCGCCGGCGGCCAGCACATCAACAAGACCGATTCCGCGGTCCGCATCACCCACCTGCCGACCGGCATCGTGGTCGAGTGCCAGGACGACCGCTCGCAGCACAAGAACAAGGCCCAGGCCATGAAGGTGCTGGCGACCCGCATCAAGGACGTGCAGCTGCGCGAGCAGCAGGCCAAGGAAGCGGCCACCCGCAAGAGCCTGATCGGTTCCGGCGACCGCAGTGAACGGATCAGGACTTATAACTACCCGCAGGGCCGCATGACCGACCACCGCATCAACCTGACCTTGTACAAGCTGGACTTCATCATGGACGGCGACCTGAATGAACTGGTCAACGCCTTGACCACCGAGCACCAGGCCGAGCTGCTGGCCGCGCTGGGTGATTAAGAAGGCCCTAAGGCTGAAATAACAACTTTGTGCGAGAATGCCCCGATTCACCCGAGGACATCCCATGATACATACCCGCTCCCTGCTGCTTTCCATCGCCATCGCCGCCTTTGGCCTGATCGGCGTCGCCCTGTATCTGCAGCACGGGCTGGATATGCTGCCTTGCCCGCTGTGCGTGATCCAGCGCTACCTGTTCATCGCCATCGGCGTGCTCGCGCTGATCGGCGCCTACAGCAGCAAGCCGAAGGCGCTGGCCGGCGTTGGCCTGCTGGCGGCCCTGGGCGGCCTCGGCACCGCCGGCAAACACCTGTGGGTGCTGGCGCATCCGGGCCTGTCGTGCGGCATCGATCCGATGGAGACCTTCCTCAACAAGATCCCGACCGCCACTTACCTGCCCTTCCTGTTCAAGGCCGACGGCCTGTGCGAAGACGCGCTGGCGCCGTGGTTCGGCCTGTCGATTCCGCAGTGGTCGTTCCTATGGTTTGGCCTGTTCACGCTGTCGCTGGGCTGGCTGCTGATCCGCCGCGTCAAATGAGCGCCACCATCGCATCCCTGCAGCGGCAGTCCGTGCTGGATGCGCTGGATAACCGCGTGCTGCTGTGCCACGCGCTGGGCCTGAACCGCATCGCCCTCATCACCCAGTCGGAGCGCGTGCTGACGGCGGCCGAGGCGCAACGCTTTGCCGCGCTGGTGCAGCGCCGCCTGGCCGGCGAACCGATCGCCTACATCGTCGGCCGGCGCGAATTCTTTGGCCTGCCGTTTGAAGTCAACGATGCCGTGCTGATTCCACGCCCCGACACCGAACTGCTGGTGGAGCTGACGCTGGACCGCCTGCCGTTCAAGGGCCGCGTGCTGGACATGGGCACCGGCAGCGGCGCCATTGCCGTCGCGCTGGCGCACACCCGCAAGGATGCCGACGTCACCGCGCTTGACGTCAGCCCGGCAGCGCTGGCGGTGGCACAGCGCAACGCCGCCACCAATGGCGCCCGCATCAGCTTCCTGCAAAGCGACTGGTATGCGGCGCTGGAAGACGCTGCGCCGTTCGACGTCATCGCCTCCAATCCGCCCTACATCGCCAGCGGCGACCGTCATTTGTCGGAAGGCGATCTGCGCTACGAACCGGTGGGCGCGCTGACCGACCATGCGGATGGCCTGTCGGCGCTGCGCACCATCATCGCCGGCGCGCCGCGGCACCTCAAGCCGCAAGGCTGGCTGCTGATGGAACACGGCTACGACCAGGCAGCAGCGGTGCGCGAACTGCTGACCGCAGCCGGCTACCAGGAAGTGCAAAGCTGGCGCGACCTGGCCGATATCGAGCGCGTGAGCGGCGGTCGCCTCACAGCCTGATTTCCAGCCGCCGGCGCAGGGCCGACAACAGCATGGGCGCCGGCGCCGGCTTGTACATCACCTCGACAAAATCCTGCGGCCGCGCCGGCGGCAGCAGGGTATGCAGCAGCACCGGCGGCGCTTCCTCGCGCGGCCAGATATCCCACACGCTTTCGTCGGCACACAGGATCAGCGCCGGATCGCGGTCGCCCGGCTCGTACTGCACGTCGAACTCCGCGCTTTCCAGGACCTCGCTCAGGTAATCCTGCATCGGCTGGTGCGGTTCCAGCAGCAGAATGGCATGGCCGGCGCCAAACGGTTCCGGCCAGTCGAAATACGGCGTCGGCGGCATGGCATCCTGCTCTTGCGCCAGCGGCGCGCGGATCGTAAAACGCAAGCTGTCGCCGCTCTGCCGCAAGATGCCGCCCATGGCGCGCACCAGGTGCGCCGCCACCATCACGCCGGGCAGAATGCGCTCATCGGCCAGCGACGCCGTCACCTCGCACCACGGGCCATCCGCCTGGCCGGCCTGGAAGGTCAGCTCCACCGCGCCCGGCAAGCGCCGCGCCTTCAGCGCCAACTGCCCGCCCGCATGCTCGCGGATGCGCGCCATCACCTGTGACAGGCGACGCGCATCGAGCAGCGCCAGCGCCGGCAGTTCGGCATGGTCATGCGACACATGGCGCATCAGGGCATGCAGATAGGCCGGCGCCACGGCCAGCTCCGGCGCCTGCAGCTCAAAGCGGGCACACTCTTGCAAGTCGGACAGCCACTCCAGCTGCCGCTGCGCCTCGCCTTCCAGCGCGTTCAAGTCGGCAAAACCGGTCCTGGCGCTGGTGGCAATGCGCGCCAGCGGCGCCCGCAGGTCGTGGTTCAGCGCCGCCAGCAGGCGCGCGCGAATCTGGGTGGCGGAGGTCGGCTCCATAGCGCTCCCGTTCAGGAATGTGATCCATTATTGCACCAACCGGGGCCGTGTGCGGCATTTGTTAAAATGCGCTTTTTGCCGCCTTCCGGCGAGTTCGGCCAATTTCGGTTAATCTCAGCACCAATAATTTTTTGCTGCACCAGAAAGGATTTCAAATTGCCAACTCTTTTGACACGACGCCTGGCCCTGCTGGCCGAAGAAAAGCACCGCGCCGTGCTGGCTGGCGGCTTGCGCGGCATCGAGCGGGAGACCTTGCGCGTGGACCGCGCCGGCCATCTGGCGCACACGCCGCATCCGGTGGCCATGGGTTCGGCTCTGACGCATCCGCAAATCACCACCGATTACGCTGAAGCCCTGCTGGAATTCATCACCCCGGCCGAAAAAGACATCGCCGACACCGTGGCCAAGCTGGACGGCATTCACCGCTACGCCTACAGCAAGCTGGGCGACGAGCTGCTGTGGAGCCAGTCCATGCCATGCCAGCTGCCGCCGGAAGACGAGATCGAAATCGCCTGGTACGGCACCTCCAACCTCGGCACCCTGAAGCATGTGTACCGCCGCGGCCTGGCGCTGCGCTATGGCAAAGCCATGCAATGCATCGCCGGCATCCACTATAACTACTCGCTGGACGAACGCCTGTGGCGCGTGCTGGCCGAAAATGAAGTCAGCGGCAAGCGCCTGACGCCGCGCTCCTTCCAGTCGGAAGCCTACCTGGCCACCATCCGCAACTTCCGCCGCTACAGCTGGGTGCTGATGTATTTGTTCGGCGCCTCGCCGGTGTTGTCGAGCGGCTTCCTGCGCGGCCGCCCGCACAAGCTGGAAACGCTGTCCGACGACACGCTCTACCTGCCCTACGCCACCAGCCTGCGCATGAGCGACCTCGGTTACCAGAACGACGCGCAATCGGGCCTGAGCCCGCACGAGAACTGCCTGGACAGCTACGTGGCGGCGCTGACCAAGGCCGTCAACCAGCCTTACGAGCCCTACGCCAAACTCGGCACCAAGCGCGATGGCGAATGGATCCAGCTGAGCACCAACGTGCTGCAGATCGAGAACGAGTACTACTCCACCATTCGTCCGAAGCGCGTGATCCAGACCGGCGAGCGTCCGATCCAGGCGCTGTGCGCGCGCGGCGTGCAGTACATCGAAGTGCGCTGCATGGACGTCGATCCGTTTGAGCCGGTGGGCATCAGCGTGGCGGCTGGCCGCTTCCTCGACGCCTTCCTGCTGTTCTGCGCACTGGAAGAAAGCCCGACCATCACGCCGGAACAGGGCGCGGTCTACACCGAGAACTTTGCCCGCACCGTGAAGGAAGGCCGCCGTCCGGGCCTGACGCTGCGCCATGGCGACAGCGAAGTGCCGCTGCCGGTGTGGGGCGCGGAACTGCTGGAGCGCATCCGCCCGGTGGCGGCGCTGCTCGATGCGCTGCGCGGCGACAGCGTGCACGCCGACGCCATCGCGGCGCAGGCGGCCAAGCTGGCCGATCCCGAACTGACGCCATCGGCCAAGGTGCTGGCGGCACTGCGCGCCAACGGCAAATCATTTGCCGCCTTCGGGCTGGCGCAAAGCGAAAAGCACGCGGCCTACTTCCGCAGCCATCCGCCCACCGCTGAAGAAGCAGCCTACTTCGACAACCTGGCCGCCATCTCGCTGGCCGAGCAGGCCGAAATGGAAGCGGCGCCGCAATCCAACTTTGACGATTACGTCGCAGCCTACCGCGCTTCCAACCTGTGCCAGTCGCGCCAGGACTGTGACTGATGCTCACCTTCTACAACGAACAGCACGCGCAGCATCGTGGCCGCCACGAGTTCTTTCGTGGCGAGCAGGTGCCCTGCTTTGAAAAGCCGGAGCGTGCCGATTCGGTGCTGGCGGAACTGGGCCGGCGCGGTCTGGGGCGCATCGTCACGCCGCACGGCGTGCCGCTGATGTCGCTGGAACGCATCCACACGCCGCGCTACCTGCACTTCCTGCGCAACGCATGGAGCGAGTGGGTGGCGCTGGACCCGGCCAATGCGCAGAAGGACGCCTTTCCCTCCGTATGGCCGGTGCGCACCCTGCGCAGCGATATCGAACCGGAGAACTTTGCCGCCCGCATGGGCCTGTACTCGATGGACAGCGGCACGCCGCTGACCGCCGGCACCTGGACCGCCGCTAAGACCGGCGCCGATTGCGCCGTCAACGCGGCGCACGCGCTGCGACTGGGTGAGCGCGGCACCTTTGTCCTGAGCCGCCCGCCCGGCCACCATGCCGGCGCCGACTTCTTCGGCGGCTACTGCTTTCTGAACAACGCGGCGCTGGCGGCACAGCACCTGCTGGACGACGGCGCGCGCAAGGTCGCCATCATCGACATCGACTACCACCACGGCAACGGCACGCAGAGCATCTTCTACAACCGTGACGACGTGCTGTTCATTTCGATCCACGCCGACCCGCGCAGCGAATACCCGTTCTACCTCGGCCACGCGGACGAACGCGGCGAAGGCGCCGGCATGGGCTACAACCTGAATCTGCCGCTGGCCGCAGGCTGCAGCGCGCAAGCGTGGCTGTCGGCGCTGGAAACGGCCTGCATCCGCATCGGCAGCTTTGCGCCGGATGCGCTGGTGGTGTCGCTGGGCGTGGACACGTTTGCCGGCGATCCGCTGTCGCGTTTCAAGCTGCAAAGTGCGGATTACCTGAAAGTCGGCGAGCGCCTGGCCTGGCTTAACCTGCCAACCGCCTTCATCTTCGAAGGCGGCTACGCAGTGAAGGAGCTGGGCGTCAACGTGGTCAACGTGCTTGAGGGCTACGAGACAGCGCTTTGAACACGTAGTCGGTCAGCAGCTTCTCGCTGATGGCGTGCGGCTGCCGTACCTGGAAGTTGGTGGTAGTGATGACCACCACCGCACGCTGCTCCGGCAGCACCACCACCTTGTTGCCGCCGCTGCCCGACATCATGGCGGTGCGCCAGACTTGCCCATCCTGTTTGAAGCGCTTCAGCCACCACAGGTAGCCGTAGTCGGTATCGTCATCGACTTGCGCGTGCGGCGACAGTGATTGCCTGACCCATTCGGCCGAGACCACGCGCTTGCCTTCCCATACGCCGTTGTTCAGATAAAGCTCTCCCAGCTTGAGCAGATCGCGGCTGCGCAGTCCAAGCCCGCCGCCCGTCATGGCAGGCCCGGTGGGGGAGTATTGCCACTTCAGTTTCGTGATGCCCAATGGACCGAACAGGGTGCGTGCCGCGAACTGATCGACTTTTTCGCCGGTGGCTTTTTCCAGCACAGGGCCAAGCATGGTCGGGCCGGCGGTGCAGTAGGAGAAGCTGCGGCCATACGGCGAGTCTTTCGGTTTGGTGACCCAGTCGGGGAAGCCGCGGATCGGCAGGTCCATGGCAAACTGGGTCCAGTCTTCCAGCAGGTACATGGCTTCCTCGTTCCCGCGCGAGAACTGGTTCTGGTCATCGCACTCCAGCAAGGAACTCATGGTGAGAAAATCTTCGACCGTGATTTTCTCCTTGCGCGGATCGGGATAGCGCACCGGATGTTTTTCGGGGAAGTAGCTGAACACCGGCGCGCCGAGTGTCAGCTTGCCGTGGTCGATGGCGATCCCCACCAGCATATCGGTGACGCTTTTGCCGACAGAGCGCGTGTTGCGCAAGCCCTCGGCGCCATCGTTATCGAAATAAGATTCGTGTACCAGCTTGCCGTCCTGCGAGATCAGGACACTGGTGATTTGCTTGAAGTCGCCCTTGCGAATGGCGGCGTCCATATCGGACAAAGGATCGGCCGCCGCAGCGGCCGTGTACAGGATAAAAACCAGAGGGAGAAACTTACGCATCATTGCTGCTCCAATCGAGTTAGGTCAAATCAGTATACATCGCGCCGGTAGCGGCCCTCTTCCGTCAATTGATCCAGTTGCGCGCGGCCGAGAATCTCGGCCAGCGCATCATCCACGCCGCCGGCCATGCCTTGCAGGCTGCCGCAGACGAAGATGGCGGCGCCGTCCCTGATCCACGTGCGCAGCATGTCGGCGCGTTCACGCAGGCGGTCCTGCACGTAACCGCCGCCCTCGCGCGAATACACCAGATCCAGCTCCGGCAAAAAGCCGCGCGCGCGCCAGCTCTGGATTTCTTCGGCGCAGATGGCGTCATAGGCCTGCTGGCGTTCGCCGAAGATCAGCCAGTTGCGCCGCTCGCCCTCCAGCACGCGTGCGCGCAGGTGCGAACGCAGGCCGGCGATGCCGGAGCCGTTGCCGATGTAAATGGCCGGCGCCGGCTGCTCATACACATCAAACGATGGATTGGCGATCAGGCGCACGCGCACCTCATCACCGATCATCGCCTGCGCGGTCAGCCAGCCGGACGCCAGCCCCACCTTGCGCACCACCAGCTGCATGCTGCCATCCTGCGTGATGGACGCCAGCGAATAGCGGCGCGGCGCCACATCCTTGCCATAGTGGCCCGGCCAGATATCGACCAATGCGCCTGGGCGCCAGCCCGCGCCGACCGGACCATCCAGCGTGATCTCGTACAGCGGCGCGCCCATGCTGCCGGGATTGAGCAGGATGCGGCCGGTCAGACGCCAGCTGGCGTAATCGCCATCGTCCACGGCGGCGTTGAGCACCACCTCGGCGGCACCGTGCCCCATCAGGCCGCGCAGCGCATTGCCCCAGCGCGCCAATGCGCCGGCGTCGCCTTTATCGACTTCAATGATCGGATGCAGCGGCTGCGCGCCCATCAAGGCCAGGCGCTGATCCAGCGTGCGGCCAAAGCCGCAGAACTGGTTGTAATTGCGGTCCCCCAGCGCCAGCACGGCGTATTGCACATGCTTGAGTTCCTCGCGCGCCGCGTGCAGCAGGCGGCTGAAGCGGCGCGCACTGTCGGGCGGCTCGCCCTCGCCAAAGCTGCTGGCCACGAACAGCGCGCGGCGGTATTTGCCCAGCTGCGGCGGCGTCAGTTTTTCCAGCGAATGCACATGCACCGCCACGCCGGCTTTCTGCAAAGCGGCCGCGCTTTGCAGCGCCAGGCGTTCTGCCTGGCCGGTCTGGCTGGCGTAAGCCATCAGCACCGGATCGTCCTGAGCACCGGACGGCGCCGCGGCGGCAAACTGCGCGCGCTCGGCGCGGGCGATGCGCTTCTGCTTGCGGCGGTCCAGATACAGCATCCAGCCCGTGATGCCAAAGCCCGGCAGCGCCAGCGCGGCGATGAACACAATCAGCTGCCCGGCCACGCCGAAGTAAGTGCCGATGTGCAGCGGGTAGATGGTCGACTGGAAGCGCGCGCCCAGCGGCTTGTCGTTATACAGCTCCTGCTTCACCAGATCGCCGGTCTGCTGATTGATGGTCATGCTGCTGCGCGCGCGCACATGCGGTGCATCCTTGGCCACCCACAGAATCTGCAGCGGCGCGTTGGCGCGCTCCGGCGGACGCAGGAAAGCCATCTGCCAGTTCGGCGCATGCTTCTGGAAGGTTTCCCAGCTCGGCGTCAGATCGGCCGGCGCGGCCTTGGGCGGCTTGGCGCCTTTCGGTTTCGGCGCGGACGCTTCGCGCGGCGGGCGCAATGTGCCCATCCAGCCATCCGCCATGTCGCGGATCGGATCGAAGGCCCAGTACACGCCGGAGGCGGTGAACATCAGGAACACCGCCATCACCCAGGTGCCCGCCACCGAGTGTAGGCCCCACAGGAAGGAGCGGCCCTTCATGCGCGCATCGAAGGTCAGCCAGGTGCGCCAGTCCCACACGCGGCGCGGCCAGCGCAGATACAGGCCGGTGAGCGCGAGCCCCATCAGGCAGAACGCCAGCGTGCCGCTGACCATCTTGCCCGGATCGCGCGGCAGCAGCAGGAAGCGGTGCAGCTGCTCGGTCCATTCGAAGAAACCTTCGCCGGCCAGTTCCGGCAGCAGCGCGCCGGTGTAGGGATTGAAGTAAATCGTTTCGCCCTTGCGCTGTCCCGGCGCCGGCGCCAGGCCGACACGCGCACTGGAACCAGGCGTATCGTAGAAGATGATGCTGGTCACACGCTCGTGCGGCCGGGCCGCCTGCGCGGCCAGCATGATCTGCTGCGGTCCCAGCGTTGGCAAATCCTGCACCGCGACGTTGCGCACGCCGGGATTCAGGGCATCCAGTATCTGTTCGCGGAATGCGAGGATGGCGCCAGTCAGCCCGATCACCATCAGGACCGTGCCGGCGGTGATGCCGACAAACCAATGCAGCTGGAACCAGAGCTTTTTCACAGGTCCACCTTCATGCTCAATTTGATCAGGCGTGGTGCGCCGGAAGCGAGGCGCGTGCCGGCGCCAGCCCAGTATTGCTTGTTGGCGGCGTTATCGATATTCACCTGCCACACCATGTTCTTGTACGCATAGCGGCTGCCCACGCTGAACAGCGTCACGCCGCCCAGGAAGGCCTGATTCAGGTCGTTGACCGGACGACGGCCGGTGTAATATGCGCCACCGTTGAGCGACAGGCCGGGCGCCAGTTCATACGACAGGAAAGCGCTGCCCGTCTGTCTGGACGCATTCTCCGGCAGCTTGCCGTTGTAGTCCGCATTGATATGGCGGAATTCAGGATCGATGAACTGCGCCGAGGTCTGCCACGACAACTGGCGCGTCAGCCTGCCCTGCGCGGACAGCTCCAGGCCGCGATAACGCTGCTCGCCATCGGCGGTGAAAATGTTGGCGGTGTTGGTGTAATAACCAGGGCGGCTGATATCGAACAGCGCCGCCTGCACCAGCGAACCGCCCGCCACACGCCAGCGCGTGCCGACTTCCTTCTGACGGCTGACCCCGGGCGCCATGCGCACGCCGACGTTGGCGCTGCCGGTTGGCGCGGTCTCGCCCTCCTCCAGCCCTTGCGAGGACGAGGCGTAGAACGACAAATCGTTATTCAGCTTGTAGATCAGCCCCGCCATCGGCGTGGTCTTGCTGACGTCATAGTGATTTGTCCCCTGGTCGCTGCGATACTGCACGCTGCGCACGCCGGCCACCAGCTGCCAGTTGGGCGAGAAGGTCAGGCGGTCAAGCGCGTACACACCGCTGTCGCGCGAATCCAGCGCCGCCGTAGTGGGCGTGGCCGGGTAAGCGCTCACGGTATAGCTGGTGACCGGTACCGGCTTGTACAGATTTTGCGCGGCGATGGTGTAGTTGGCCTGGTAGATCGGATCTTGTCCCTTGTCGGTGCGGGTGGCGCCAAAGGTAAGGTCGTGCTGCACCGGACCAGTCGCCACCGTGCCCGCCAGTTCGGCGCGCAGCATGTCCGAATCGACCACGCTGTGCTGCAGATTGCCGGTGATGCGGCCGGCGCCAGTCGCCAGCGCCGCCGCATTCGTCAGGCGGAAGATGGGCAACGCGCGGTCGCGCGCCGTTTCCGAATGGCCGGCCTCCACCGTCAGGGCCCAGTCGTCGCTCAGCGCATAATCGGCGCGCAGCAGAATGTTTTTGGTCTCTGCTTCAAACCTGGCCCAGTCAGGACCAATCAGGCGTTTCGGATCGACCGCCGGCGGCAGCTTGATGACGCCATTGACGGCGGCCGGCAAGGCGATGCCCGCCTGCTCGGTGACGCGGCGCTTGTCATATTCCAGATCGGCCTTCAACAGCAGGCGCGCATTCACGCGCCAGTCCAGCGCCGCCGAGGCGAACTTGCGATTGCCGCTGCCGACATTGTCCAGGTAAGAACCCAGCGTGCCGCCGGCCGCATTGACGCGCACACCCACATCGCCAAAGCGGCGCGCCACATCGGCGGTGGCGACCGCGCTGCCGTTCTGGTCGACCGCCACGCCCACCGTGCTGACCGGCGTGGCGCCGGCGCGCCTGGTGACGAAGTTGACCACGCCGGCCGGCGAGGTAAAGCCGTAATACAAGGCGGTGGCGCCCTTCAGCACTTCCACCCGCTCCTTGTCCTCCATCGGCACCTGCGAGAAGTTCATGATCGGCAGCGAGCCGTTCAAGCGGTAATTGGTGCGGTTCTCGACCGCGATGCCACGAATCACCAGCTGGTCCCAGGTCTCGCCGCCGTTCTGCTGGCGGGTGACGCCGGCGGTATTCTTCAGCGCGTCGTACAAGCCGCCGGCCGCCTGCAGTTCCAACACCTCGCGCGTGACCACGTTGACGGTGGACGGCACGTCCATGATGTCCGCGCCGCGGAAGCTGCCCGCCTCCACCGTCCTGGGTTCAAAGCCGTCCGCGCGCGCGGCCGTGACCTTTACAGCATGCAGGACTTGATCATCCTGTGCAAAGGCAGGAAATATGGCCGAAACGGCAAGACAGACCGGAAGCAGACGGAGCGACATGAATAGGTGCGGGTAAAAGAAGCAATGCGCATCATTCTATAGATAATGCGAATCATTATCAATTACTCCGCACCTACAAGTTTTACCGGCTTGGGCGTTGTGCCGGAATGTAGGGGCTTTCCTGCGGGCCGAGATAACTTGGCTTCAGGCCGCCCGCGTCCACCACCACCCGTTGCAGCACCAGCCCCGGGTCCAGCGCCCAGAACTTGACCGTATGCTTGCCCGGGCGCTCGACGCGGTGCCTGGTCACGAATCTGGCCACGCCATCGGACACCAGCTTGCGCCAGTAAGCCTCGGACTCGTCCGCATGCACATTGACGATTTGCGGCGCCTCGTCATCGATGGCGATCGCGTAGCGGAAGCCTTTCCCCGGCTGGAACTTCAGCGTCGGGCTGAGGACGGCCTCGACCTGCAACGCACCGCTGCTGAACAGGTGGACGTCATATTCCAGCCGCATGCCATCTTGCACCGACAGCGCGGCGGCTTGCGCCGGCATCGGCGTCACACCCGACAGCGTGTGGCCGTAATCCGGAATCGTCAGCCAGCGGCGTCCTTGCGGTGCATGGGCGCGGCTGTAATGCTCGGCCTCGATCGCCACCACGCCGCCGTTTTCAATATGGCCGCGCACCGAGGCCAGTTCCGCCGCGGGGCGGTTATGCAGCGTGACCTTCACTGCGACTTTTGCCTTGTCCGGGCCACTGATGACCAGCTCCGCCTCAGTAGTGCCCGCCGGCGCCGCTTTCCAGTCGACGTCAACCCACACCCGCTGCTCCTTGCTGATGCTGCCGCCCGGCTGGCTCACACGCAGCCATGGATGGCTGGCGGCGATGCTGTAGTCAAACGCCGGGCCGCCACGGCTGAACACATCGATATAGCGCGCCTGCTTGTCGACTGAATCGAAGGCCGGCAGCGCCAGCTTGTGAATCGGGAACACCGGCCACGCAACCGGATCGCCCTCCACCGCAATGCCCATCAGGTCCGACGGATGAATCCCGTTCGGCGCTGCCAGCTGCCCCGCCTCCGGCACGCGCAGCTCGGACACGGCCGGCATGATGTCGCGATAGGGCTGATCCCAGTTGGTGTAGCCGAAACGGGTCTGCGACATCATGTGATTCCATTTGCCGCCGGCGATCTCGCGCTGATAGCGATGGGTCAGCTCGGCGTCACGGGCGAACAGGCTGCGCACGCGGGCGGCCGTATCGTTGGTGGTCAGCCGTCCCTGCCGGGCGTACAGGCGGTTCTGGCCGGTGGTCACATACATATCGAGCGCGTTGGCGGAGGCCAGCACCGGATATTCGACCAGCTGGAAATACGCGTCGCGCACGGCCGGCGGCAATTGCTGGGCGATGCGGCTGGCCTGCTCGCCCAGCGCGCGATAGTCAGCCACCACGCGCTCCGCTTCGTTATAGTTGGTGAGGCTGAAAGTGTCCGGTTCCAGCTGCTCCGGCCGGCGGCGCGCGTTATAGCGCGTATAGCGCGTGACGATGGAGGCAATCTCGGCCGCATGGGTGGCGCCAAATTCGCGCTCGGCCCACTGGCGCAGGTATTGCGGCAGACGCTCAGCCGGCCAGGCGGCCGGATTCCAGGCATACGCCAGGAAGAACTCGGTCGGCACCTCCATCGGTTTCAGGTCGCCCACGTTCACCACCCACAGCCGGTTGGCGCCGTACTCATTGGCCAGATTCATCTGCTCCCAGACCTTGCCGATCTGCGTCACGTTCAGCCACTTGTACGAACGCGGCACGCCCACGTAGTCGAAGTGATAGTAGACCCCGGCGCCGCCGCTGCGCTTGCGCTCTTCGGCGGTCGGCAGGCGGCGGATATTGCCCCAGTTGTCGTCGCACCAGAGCAGCAGCATGTCGTCCGGCACGCGCATGCCTTTTTCGTAATACTCCTGGACCTCCTTGTACAGCGCCCACAACTGCGGCACCTTCCGCGGATCCTGGCCCAGTTCCTGGCGGATCAGCGCGCGCTGGTCGGCGACGATGTTTTGCAGCAGCTCGACATTGGCGCTGGCCGACATCGGCTCATCGCCGTCGCCGCGCATCGCCGTGGTGATCACTTTTTCCTGATCGCGGGTGTTGCGCAAACCACCGGCCCAGAACTCCTGCAGGCCCTGGCGATTATGCTGATAGTCCCACGGTCCCTTGCCGTAGCGGTGCCATTCCTGCTGAGAGCGCATCATCGGCTCGTGGTGCGAGGTGCCCATCACAATGCCCATGCGATCGGCCAGCGGGCCGTTTTCCTTGTCATCGTCGTAGAACGCGGAATACCACATGGCCGGCCACAGGTAATTGGCGCGCATGCGCAGCATCAGCTCGAACAGACGCTCATAGAACGCGCGGTTGAAGCCGCCGAAACGCTCCTTGGCCCAATTGGTCAGCGCCGGCGCCTCGTCATTCAGGAAAATGCCGCGGTACTGCACCGTTGGCTTTTCAGCGATGCGGGTGGTCAGCGGCACGCTCAGCGCCTGGTGCTTTTGCACCGGCACGTCGGCCCACCAGTACCACGGCGACACGCCGATTTGTTCGGACAGGGTGTAGATGCCGTAGATAGTGCCGCGCTTGTCGCTGCCGGCAATCACCAGCGCGCGCTTCACGCCGGGCAGCGGATCGCGCACCGCCTGGATCACGAAGCCTTCCCATTGGCCGGCCAGCTTGCCGGCGTCCAGCTTGCCCTGCTTTGCCAGCTGGTCGATCAGCGCATGGCGGCCCAGCGTACCGGCGATGATCAGATCCTGTGCCGCCGGCGCGTTGCCGCTGACCGTCTGTGGCGTGGTGCCGCTGACGGCGCCGATGTCACGCTGCAGATCGCGGGCGGCGCGCAGCACGCCTTCATACTCATCCTTGCCGAGCACGATCGTGGCGGCGCGCCCTGCGGCGGCAATCACCACCCCATCGGCCTGATCGGTTTTCACAAAGCGCTCCGTCCCGATGGCCAACGCGCCCGCGCAGCTGGTGCCGAGTATTACCGCCGATAACACGCGCAAAGCGCGCTGCACGAGCGCGCCGCTCAATCGGTGTGATGCCATGTCTCCTCCAATGTTAGCTAACATATGTTTTAACACCAATGATAGCGCAATCATTTTCGGAATAGGCAAAGTATTTTCGGTTTCACTACGGCAATCAGCTGGAACTGCTGCTGGAATCCGTCGCGGCAGCCTTTTTCGGCGCACCTTCGTCCAAGGGCAGGAAATCCGGCGTCCGCGTGATCATGTCTTCATTGAAATTCCCGGCCCTGATAGCTTTGGCGATCTGATCCAGCGTCGTGTTGAACGCTCGGGCCACCTGCTCTGCTTGGACTTTCCCAACACCAAGCTCTTCGAGAGACTTTCCTTGCAGGTAACCCTCTACCGTGCATTGCTTCTTCGACCGTCCGGTCAACGCCCTGTTCGCGATGCCGGGATTTTTCAGCGATTCGGTGGAGTCGAATCCCACCCGCTCTCCTATAAGCGCGTCTTTTTCGTGATACCCAGGGATAACCAGCGTCGGGCCTGTCTGCACCATCGTATGCGCAGTAGGCGTATCGTTTCCTTGCACGGTCAAGGAAGTATGAATGCGCTGAAATGCGCCCTCCATCGTGCCCAAATAGCAGCGTATTTCTTGATCATTGCCTTTTTGAAGATAAAGGTGGCTAACCACATGCACCTGACCATAAACTTTGTATTGGAAGGTCGCCTTCAGAGGAACCTTGGCCATTTTTACGCTATGGTGCCCGTCCCCTTTGGCTAGCTTCATCGCGGCTTTCAGACGGTTAAAAAGCTCTTTCTGCGGAACGTGAGGGACGCCGGAATTGTCCGCCACGGGCACCAAGGTGTCCACGTCCCGTTGGGCCGCTGACTTTTTGACAAAATTATTGTATTCATGCAGGAATACCGGATGGGGTGCAGCGTTAGTTGGATGTTTACCGGGCGCTAAGGGGTTGATACCCATGGCTTTCGCGATCGTGGTGCTTTCCCCGCTAGCTTTGATAACGGACGCCATCACGTTTTCCTCTTCTTTGTCAAACGCATTAAGCAAAGCAAGTTGGAACTTTTTGTCTTTTTTTGTGATTCTTAACGCAACTATTGTTATCCTCTTCAAATGTCGCGCCTCGGCATCGTCCGCAGCAGTCGCCGGGACCTGCGCTGGAGCCGCTTCCCCCTTGGTCTCGTAAGTATCATGGTCGGATGCGCCTACCGCATTAGGCTCTGCGGCGTCCACCGCATCATCCGTTTCAACTGGTGCATCATGACGGAATTTCACACCCGACTCCTGGCTCTCTTGCGGCAACTTATCAGACAGCAGCGGCAAAGAGTGGCGGAGCAAGATACTATTCATAAGGGGAATTACCGCCGAATCTGGGGTCAACCCGACAGCCTCATAATGCTCCGCCCGCTCCCCCTCATTCATCGCGGAAAACCATTTTGCCCAAGCTAAGGTGGGGCTGAATGCGCCTTCTGGGCGATCTCCGACCACGCGTTGAACGGTATTCGTCGAGATGCCGCCGCGCACTGACGGAGAGGTGCGGGACCGAGTCATTTCCGCCATTTGCACCAGGCGCTGCGTTTGTGGGGACTCGTTCGCGATTGTCTGCAAGCGCTGCAAAGTGTGGCCCGCCTCACCTCGTGCCGGGTCCGCCAGCTTCAGGGATGAAGTCAAGTGTTCCGAGGCGCTGCGCCGTCCAACATCCGCGTTGGCGGCCGGCTGAGTTTCGCCAATAACTTTCATTGATGTCGTCCTTGGGCTTGTGAAAAGATTGAGCCAACTGGCAGACTTGTGCCAATGCCGCTCAGTTAGCGCCTGAAATGTCGTTCCGGCGAACGCCGGAACGACAGGCAACAGGCCTGGTGCCCAGGCTATCAAACAGCTTCAGTGTCAGTAAGTGTCGTATCAGTAACATCACAAATTGATCGACTCATGGTTCTCACAAAATACTCAAAAAATAGCTTGCTATTAGATCGCACACTATGTATAGTACCTACATCGGCGCTGCAAACAGCGCAGACTGTAGTAAATTAGCAAGCTGTTATGCCAGAAGGTAGATAGCAAGCGATTGAATAGTCAACTAAACTTTTGAAGTCTTACTCACTGAAAGGATTCATCATGTCGCTCGAAAAAGTACTGTACACCGCACACGCTAAAACCACCGGCGGCCGCGAAGGCCAATCCGCTTCGACGGACGGCAAACTGAGCGTGAAACTGAGCACCCCGAAAGAACTGGGCGGCGCCGGCGGCGATGGCACCAACCCGGAACAGCTGTTCGCCTCGGGCTACGCAGCCTGCTTCATCGGCGCCATGAAATTCGTTGGCGGCCGCGACAAAATCGCCGTGCCGGCCGACCTGTCAGTGGAAACCTCGGTGGGCATCGGTCCTATCCCGACCGGCTTCGGCATCCAGGTGGAGCACAAAATCTCGCTGCCGGGCCTGGACCGCGAAACCGCGCAGAAACTGGTCGATGCAGCGCACATCGTGTGCCCATACTCGAACGCCACCCGCGGCAACATCGACGTAACCCTGACCATCGTCTGATTTCACTTACAATCATTGCTTTGATCACGAACGAGAAAAGCAATGATTGAGTGGCATTGGCTGGCATTTGATGATATTCCGCGCGCTGACTGGTACGAGGTACTACGTCAGCGCCAGGCGGTTTTCATTCTCGAACAAACCTGTTTATACCCCGATATCGACGGCGCCGATCCGCTCTGCCATCACCTGATGGGCTGGCGCGAGATCGACGGCCAGCGCACGCTGGTGGCCTACCTGCGCGTGGTGCCGCCGGGTGTGAAATTCGATGAGATGTCGCTCGGCCGTGTGCTGACCACCCAGGCCGGCCGCGGCTCCGGCGTTGGCCGCGAACTGCTGGCCAAGGCAATTCCTCTGGCTGAAAAGCTGCACCCCGGCTGGGATATCCGCATTGGCGCGCAGGCGCACCTGGAAAAATTCTACGGCAGCTTTGGCTTCCAGACCGTGACCGATCCGTACGACGAAGACGGCATTATGCACATCGATATGGTGCGCGTTAAAACGTCAGGATAAAGCGCGCGCCGGCGCCGACCGCGCGCGCGTAACGCACGGTGCCGCCGTTGGCGTGCACCAGGTGGCGCACCATCGCCAGTCCGATGCCCCTGCCCTGTTTTTTGGTGGAGAAGAACGGGGTGAAGATGTGGGCGACCAGTGCGTCCGGCACGCCGGGGCCATCATCCGATACTTCAATGCGCAGGCGTCCGCCCCGGCTCAGGCGCGCGCTGACTTGCGCGTGCGAGGCCGCTTCGGCGGCGTTCTTCAACAGATTGATCAGGGCCTGCTCCAGCTGGCCGGGATCGATCATCACTTCCAGTGACGCTGGTTCGACCGAGAAGGTCAGCCGGCCCTGCCACTGCGGTTCAAGCAGCGCGTGCAGGCGCTCGAATAATTCTTCCAGCAGTACCCGTTGCGCTTGCGCCTGCGGCACGGTCGACAGGCTGCGATAGCTGCTGACGAAATCCACCAGGCTGGCGGCGCGCCGTGCGATGGCATCCAGCGCGATGTCGAGATCCGCGTGGATGTCTTGCGGCAGCTGTGCTTTTGCCTCGTCCAGCAGGCTGCAGGCGGTGCGCGAGAGCGAGGCGACCGGGGTCAGGGAATTCATGATTTCGTGGGTCAGCACTTGCACCAGTTCGCGCCAGGCGTTGAGGGCTTCCGCTTCCAGTTCGCTTTCCACCGGCATCAGGGCGGCCAGGCGGTGTGTCGCGCCTTGCAGGGTCAGCGAGGAGATGGCGACCAGCGCGCGCTCGGCGCCGCGTTCGGTGTCGAAGCTGACCAGGCGGCGTTGCCCGGTGGGCTGGGCCGCCAGCAGTTGATGCAGCTCTTGCGGAGCGCTGGCGCGGCCGGGCGCCAGCAGCCGGCGCGCGCTGGCATTGAGCGGCGCAACCGCGCCTTCGCCGCTGGCGTGGTCGATGCGGAATAGCGCTATCGGTGCGTGTTCAAGGCGGGCTTCCAGTGCCAGCATGGCGTTTTCCAGCGCGGGGGCGCCGTCAAGCGGCAGTGCACGCGATGACGCGCCTGTGCTGTCTGGGGCGGCGCTGGCGGTTTCCATGCGCGGCATCCGCGCGGCGAGGCGGCGCAGGCATTGCCACATGAGGGTGGCCGGCGCCAGCGCCAGCAGGCCGCAGAGGACAATGCGTCGCGGTTCCGGCGCCGGCGCCAGCGCATCCGCAGCGACCGATAGCGCCATCAGGCCGAGTGCACCGGCCGCCACGCCCCACTTGAGCGTGCGCTCAGATGCCATGCTTGCCCAGTTTGCGATACAGCGCTGCACGGCTGATGCCCAAGGTCTTGGCCGCGTGGCTGATGTTGCCGTTGAATTGCGCCAGCGTCGCCGCAATCGCCGCGCGTTCGATGGCGTCCAGCGTCAAGTCGCCGCCGGCACTGGCGTTTGCCGCCGGCGCCCCCGTCATCGCCGCCAGCGCCGTGCCGCCGGGAGCCCGATCTGCTGCTGATGCGCTGGCGACAGCAACTCCCGCCGGAACGTTGCCCGGCGTACCGCTGGCCGCACTGGCGCCAGGCAGCGCCTGCGCCGTTGTCAGTCCAAAATCGCTGATCACGTATTCGGCCCCTTGGGCGAGGATGGCCGCGCGCTCGCAGGCGTGGCGCAGCGCGCGTACATTGCCGGGCCAATCGTGCCGCATCAACGCATCCAGCGCTGCCGCACCGATATGCCGCGCCGGCCGCTGGTACTGAGCCTCGTACAGCTTCAGATAATGCCGCAACAGCAGCGGCACATCCTCGCGCCGCTCGCGCAGTGGCGGCACGCGGATCACGATGGTATTCAGGCGAAACAGCAGATCAGCCCTGAAGACCGACGGGTCGAACAAGCGCTCCTCTTCCAGATTGGTGGCGCTGATGATGCGCACGTCGATCGCCTCCGGCTTATCCGCGCCGATCGGCGTCACCTCGCGCCGCTCCAGCGCCGTCAACAACTTGGCTTGCGCCGCCAACGGCATGTTGCCGATTTCATCGAGGAACAAGGAACCGCCGCGCGCGGCCTGGAAGCGCCCTGCCCTGTCGGCCCTGGCATCGGTGAACGAGCCTTTGCGATGGCCGAACAACTCGCTCTCAAAGGTCGATTCGGGCAGCGCGCCCATGTCCACCGCCAGCAAGGTGCCGGCCGCACGGCGCGAAGCGGCGTGAATCGCGCGCGCCACCAGTTCCTTGCCGACGCCGTTCTCACCCAGCACCATCACATTCGCTTCAGTCGGCGCCACGCTGGCGATCAAGCCTTTCAGCTCGCGCATGGCGCGCGACTCACCCATCAACTCCGGCGCGCCGGCCGCGCCACCCCGCACCGCTTCGCGCCGCGCCAAGGCCTGATCCACCGCCGCGATCAGACGCGCGTTATCCCAGGGCTTGGTGATGAAGTCTCCGGCGCCGCGCTTGAGCGCCTCCACCGCCAGCGGCACGTCGGCGTACGCCGTCATCGCAATCACGGCCGGCGGTTGCGCCTGCGCGCGCAACAGATCGAGCAAAGCCAGTCCCTCCGCGCCGTTGATGCGGCCCGGTGTGAAATTCAGATCCAGTAGCACCACATCCGGCACGGCGCGCGCCAGCAGCGCGGGCAGGCCCGCCGGATCGGACAGCGTCGCCACCTGGCCATAGCGGCGGCGCAGCAGCAATTGCGCGGCGGTGGCCACATCGGCATCGTCATCAAGGATCAGGATATAGGCAGACATGCGGCCATTCTAGCAGCCGCGTTGATGCTGTAAACGCCCACTCGCGGCGCCTGTTCGCTAGCGAACAGCGGCCAGTGTTCATTTCCGGACACTGGCCCGCTTCCAGCGCACGAAAACCCCGATTTCAGCCATGGCACAGCGTTTGCAGTAAGACCGCCATGCACATGAAAAAAAAATTTGAAGCCGCCACGCCGCATACCGGCGCTGCCATGGACATGGTGGTGCCGCGCCGTCGCGGCAAGCGCTACGCCATCATCGCTGCGGTGGTCATTGCGATCGCCGCTGCGATCGGCGTGCTCTGGTCATGGATGCCGCGCGGTCTGCAGATTGATGGCGCCGACCTGCGCATCGGCCAGGCCACGCGCGGCGTGTTTGTCGACGAAGTGATCGTGCGCGCCAGCGCCGAACCGCTCAACTCGGTCATCCTCGACGCGGTGGAATCCGGCCGCGTGGAAGAGGTCTTCGCCACCGATGGCGCGCTGGTGAAAAAAGGCCAGCTGCTGTTCCGCATCTCCAACCCGCAGCGTAACCTGGAACTGCTGGCGCGCCAGTCCGAGCGTGCGGTCAGCATCTTCAATCTCTCCAACCTGCGCGTAGCGCAGGAAGCCAGCGCCAGCGAACACCGGCGGCGCCTGGATGACCTGCAATTCGCTCTGGACCAGGCCAGCAAGCAGCATGCGCGCAACGTCAAACTGGCGGCGCAAGGCTTTATCTCCGCAGTGGCGCTGGAAGAATCGGCCGACCGGCTAGCGCAGCAACAACGTGCGCTCACGCAGGAACAGCAGGCCGCGGCAGCCGAGTCGCGCGTGCGCGATCAGGCCGACCAGCAACTGGAAAGCGCGGTGCACGGCTTGAACTCCGGCCTCAAACTGGTCTCCGCCACGGTGGAGGCGCTGGCCGTGCGCGCGCCGGTGGAAGGGCGCCTGACCAACTTCCGCCTGCAAGTGGGCGAATCCATCGCCACCGGCAAGAACATCGGCCGCATCGATGATCCGGTGCGCTTCAAGCTGTCCGCCAGCGTGGACGAATATTACCTCAACCGCATGGCGGTCGGGCGCCATGCCAAGGTGCAGCAGGATGGCCGCAACTACGCTGCCGACATCAGCACCATTTACCCGCAGATCAAGGATGGCCGCTTTACCGTGGAGCTGGTGTTCACGCAAGGGCAGCCGCCGGTGCTCAATCCCGGCCAGAGCCTGGATGCGCGCATCACGCTCGGTGAACCGGCCAGCGCCCTGCTGCTGCCCCACGGCGCCTTCATCAACGACAGCGGCGGCGCCTGGGTCTACGTATTGGATACAGCAGGCCGCAACGCCGAGCGGCGCGCGATAAGCATCGGCCGGCGCTCCAACAGCCAGATCGAAGTGCTGGATGGCCTGAACACGGGCGAGAAAGTCATCCTGTCCAGCTACGCCGCTTATGGAAATTCTCCACGGCTGCAAATTTCGCAGTAACCTCTCACTACAACAGCACAAGGTAGACACACATGCTTAAACTCGTCGGCGTCAGCAAAATTCATCAAGCGGGAGAAATCCAGACCACGGCGCTGGACCGCATCGACCTCCACATCGAGGCGGGCGAATATGTCGCCATTACCGGTCCTTCCGGCTGCGGCAAATCCACCATGCTCGGCATCCTTGGCCTGCTGGATGTGCCGACGCGCGGCGAGTACTGGTTCGAAGGCCAGAACGTGGCCGGCTGGAGCGAGGCGCAGCTGAACAAGCTGCGGCGCGGCCGCATCGGCTTCATCTTCCAGAGCTTTAACCTGATCGAAGAACTGACCGTGTTTGAAAACGTGGAACTGGCGCTGGAATACAACGGCACACCTGCGCGCGAGCGGCGCGAGCGCGTGACGGCAATGCTGAACAAGCTGGGGGTCGGCCACCGCGCCAGCCACCGTCCTTCGCAACTGTCGGGCGGCCAGCAGCAACGCGTGGCGATCGCACGCGCGCTGGTGTCCGGGCCCGCCGTATTGCTGGCTGACGAACCGACCGGTAACCTCGACAGCGCGCATGGCGATGAAGTCATGCGCCTGCTGCGCGACATCAATGCCGAAGGCACGACGGTGGTGATGGTCACCCACTCGCCCGACCACGCCGCGCAAGCCTCGCGCACCCTCAACCTGCTGGACGGCCGCGTGATGGTGGACGCGCTGCAGGCCGCATGATGTTGCGCGACTTTCGCCTTGGCTGGCGGCTGCTCTTACGCCACCCTCTCAACACTGCGGTGGAACTGCTGGGCCTTGCGGCCGGCTTTGCCGTCTGCTTTGTGCTGCTGGCGTTTGTGCAGTACTCGTTCAGCTACGACCGCGAGGTGCCGCAGCGCGAGCAGGTGTATGTCATCAAGCACCGGCTGAACTTTATTCCGCAGCCGCAGTGGATGGAATATACGCCGTTCGCCCTGCGTGGCGTCGCCTTGCAAACCGGCCTGCCGCTGCAGGTAAGCGCATGGTGGCCCAGCCAGGCGGCCGTGCAGCAGGATGGGCGCGTGCGCATGCTCGACATCACCGCCGTCGATCCGGTCTTTGAACAGATCGCCGGCCTGCACACACTGCAGGGCGACCTGCAGGCGGCACTGACCCGGCCCGATGGCCTGGCGCTGACGCGGCAGGCTGCGCTGCAACTGCTGGGCAGCACCGACGCACTTGGGCGCACTGTGGTGCTGAATAATCAAACGCTGCAAGTGCGGGCGCTGCTGCCTGACCGGCCTTCCAACAGCACCATGCAGTTCGCCGCGCTGGTCGGCACCGGCAGCGCGCTGTGGACGGAACAGGAGCGGCAGCAGGTGCTGTCCAACTGGATGGGCATCAGTGGCCGCATCTACGTCAAGACCGCCACCGCGCCGCAGCAGCTGCAGGCGGCGCTGCAACGCGCTGTCGACACGGCGCCATGGGCCAGTCTGGCGACGCCGGAAATGAAGGCGGCGCTGGGTGAACGCAAGATGGTCGATATCGCAGTCGGCCCGCTGGCCGATGCCTACTTCGACCGCAGCGTGGCCAACACCATGGGCACCGGCCCGCGCGGCGACATGCGCATGGTGCTGGCGCTCGGCGCGGCCGGCCTGCTGATCCTGATGCTGGCGATGATCAACTACATCAACCTGGCGACGGTGCGCACCGTGCGCCGCCAGCGCGAAATTGCCGTGCGCCGTGTGATGGGCGCATCCACCAGCCAACTGCTGATGCAGTTCATGACCGAAGCGCTGCTGCTGTCGGTGTGTGCCGCCGCCTTGGGCGTGCTGCTGGCATGGCTGCTGCTGCCGCTGGCGTCCGAATTGCTGCAGCGGCCACTGGAGGGCATGCTGACACCGGCGGCGATCGCGGCCTGTCTCGCGCTGGGGGCGCTGGTGGGCGCGGTGGCCGGCATTTATCCGGGCTGGCTGGCGCGCGGCGTCGATATGCGCGCCACGCTGGCGCAGCGCAGCGGCGAGACGGCCGGCGGCGCATGGTTGCGGCGCGCGCTGACGGCCTTGCAGTTCAGCGCCGCCATCGGCATCGGCAGCGTGGCCCTGGCCATGCTGTGGCAGACGCAATTTGCCAGTGCCGCGTCGCCCGGCTTTGATCCCTCGCCATTGCTGGTGGTGGACATGCCGATCGCCATGGACCAGCCGCCGGCGGATGCGCTGCGCGAGGCGCTGGCGCGCTTGCCTGGCGTGGCCGGCGTGGCCTTCAGCCGCAATGTGCCTGGCCGCGATGATCACACCGGCACGCGCGCCAGCACCACTGTCAAGCGGGTCGATGGCAGCAGCGTGGCAATGCCCATGCAATTGGTCGGCAAGGATTTCTTCAAGGTGTACGGCGTGCAGCCGCTGGCCGGCCAGATGTTCGAAGTGGACGGCGAACACAGCGTGGTGCTCAATCAGGCCGCGGTGCAGGCGCTGGGCTTTGCCTCCGTCCGCGAAGCGGTCGGACAGCGCATCAACGGCACCCAGCTGCGCGTGGCCGGGGTGGCGCCGGATCTGCGCTGGGAGACTTTGCGCGAGCCAGTCGGGCCGCTGATGTACCAGCTGGCGCGCGACAGCGGCCTGTTCACGGTGCGCCTGAGCGGTGCGCGGGCCGATGTGGAGTCGTCTATCGCCGCCGTCTGGCAGCGCTACTTCCCGGCCCAGCCGGCGCTGATCCGGCCAGCGGCCAGCTACTACGCGCTGGCCTATGCCGACGATCTGCGCCTGATCCGCCTGCTGGCCTGCGCCACGGCCGTGGTGCTGATGCTGGCAGCTTTCGGCGTCTACGTGCTGGCGGCCCACAGCGTGCAGCGGCGCGCGCGCGAAATCGTGCTGCGCAAGCTGCACGGCGCTGGCCGCGCGGCGATTGCGCTGCTGGTCGGGCGCGAGTTCCTGCTGTTGACGGCGACAGCGGCCCTGATCGCGCTGCCGCCGGCCTGGCTGGCGATCGCGCGCTACCTGGCGCCGTTCACCGAGCGCTCGCCACTGGGTGCGTGGGCGCCGCTGGCCGCGCTGGCACTGGCGCTGCTGGTGGTGGCGGCAGCCACCGCGCGCCACACCTGGTCCGCCATGCGCATCGCACCGGTGCAGGTGCTGCGCGCATAAAAAAAGCAGCCCGAGGGCTGCTTTTTCTTCCGATGCGGGGCGGCTTACTTCACGCTCAGCAGCTCGATATCGAACACCAGGGTGGCATTGCTTGGGATCTTGCCGTCGCCGCTGCCGTTGAAGCCATAGCCCTGGGTCGGCGGGATGATCACGGTGCGCTTGCCGCCCACCTGCATGCCGGTGATGCCGATGCTGAAGCCGGTCACCACGCCGGTGCCGACGGTCACCGCGAGCGGCGTGCCGCCCACGTTGGTGTCGAACTGCGTGCCCTTGAAGTCCGGCTTGGTGGCGTCGTACAGCCAGCCGGTGTAGGTCACGGTCACCTGGGAATTCAGGTAGGCGGTGGCACCGGTGCCGACCTTGACGTCGGTGAAGGTGGTGGTCGGCTGGAACACGGCCTTGGTCACGTTGATCATCTCAAAGTCGTACACCAGCGGCGTATTGACCGCGATATCGACCAGGATGCCGGTAGTAGCCGATTGCGGGATGGTATATGCGCCAAACGCCAGATTGGCTGGCAGCACCACGGTGCGCTTGCCACCCGGCTGCATGCCCAGCAGGGCCTGATCCCAGCCGGCAGCGACCGGCAGGCCGCCGCCCGGCAGCGCACCCACGCCCACCGTGCCGGTTTTCGGCGCGCCGGCGTCCACGCTGCTCTGGACCTTGGTGCCCTTGCCGTCGGGCTTGGTCGAGTCATACTTGTAACCCACATAATTGAAGGTCACGGTATCGCCGGCTTCCGCCGTCAGGCCGGTGCCGACCACGGTGGTGGTCAGCTTGTAGTCCGGCTGCGGCACCACAACTGCCGTCGGCGTCTTGGCGCCGCCGCCGCAGGCGGTCAACACGGCCACGCAGGCCGCAGCGGCGATAAATTGCAACATCGATTTCATTGTTTACCTTTGATGAGTATTCGTATTCGGTAGTCCCGGCGCAGAAGTTTATCAGACGACAGCACTTCCACTCCCGGCACTACATTCAGTTACATTATTTTGTCTCAAATTTCCACTTGCGTGCCAAGTTCAATCACACGGTTGGGCGGAATCTGGTAATAGTCGGCGGCGCCGCGCGCGTTGCGCGACATGGCCACAAACAGGTGCTCGCGCCAGGTCGACATGCCGGAGCCGGGCGCCGAAATCACGGTCTGACGGGCGATGAAGAAGGAGGTCTCCATCATCTCGAACGGCAGGCCCAGGCATTCGCACAGCTGCAGCGCGCGCGGAATATCCGGTTCGTCCTTGAAGCCGTAGTAGACATTCAGCTGGTAGCACTGGTGGCCCAGATCCGTCACCTTGGCCTGCTCGCCCTCCGCCACATACGGCTCCTCGATGATGTGCACCGTCAGGAACACCACGCGCTCGTGCAGCACCTTGTTGTGCGACAGGTTGTGCAGCAGCGCATGCGGCACGCCGTCACTTTCGCCGCGCATGAAGATAGCGGTGCCGTACACCCGCGTCGGCGGCGCCACAAACAACGAGGACAGGAACTCTTCCAGCGGAATCGCGTGCTTCTGCAGGTTTTCAAATACCAGTTCGCGGCCGCGCTTCCAGGTCAGCATGACGGTAAACAGCACGATGCCCAGCAGCAGCGGGAACCAGCCGCCGTGGAACAGCTTCAGGGTGCTGGCCGAGAACAGCGAGATATCGATGGCGATGAAGAAACCGGTGGCGCCAAAGCACAGCGCCAGCGGCAGATGCCAGCGGTAGCGGATCACGAAGAAGGTCAGCACGGTGGTGGCCAGCATGGTCGCGGTCACGGCGATGCCGTAGGCGCCGGCCAGCTTGTCGGAGGAGCCGAAACCGACCACCGCCAGCAGCACCACGCCCAGCTGCAGCCAGTTGACCGCCGGGATGTAAATCTGGCCGATCTCGCTGGCCGAGGTGTGCAAAATGCGCATGCGCGGCAGCAGGCCCAGTGCAATGGCTTGCTTGGTCATCGAGAAAGTGCCGGAGATGGTGGCTTGCGAGGCAATCACCGCCGCCAGAGTCGACAGCACCACCAGCGGGTACACGCTCCAGTCGCCCAGCTGATGGAAGAAGGGATTGTCCACCGCGCCCGGATGCATCAGCAGCAGCGCGCCCTGGCCCAGGTAGTTCAGCGCCAGCGCCGGGAACACGATCATGAACCAGGCAGCGCGGATCGGTTTCTTGCCGAAGTGGCCCATGTCCGCATACAGCGCCTCGGCGCCGGTCAGCGCAAGCACCACGGCGCCCAGCGCCACGAAGGCGATCATGCGGTTTTCGTACATGAAGCGCAGCGCGTGGAAGGGGTTGAGCGCATACAGGATTTGGGGCGCCTCGACGATGTTCACCACCCCCATCACCGCCAGCGCGGCAAACCAAACCACCATGATCGGGCCGAAGAAGCGGCCGATGCCGGCGGTGCCGTGGCGCTGCATGGCGTACAGGGTGATCAATACGATGATGGTCAGCGGCACGATGTACTGTTCCAGCCCCGGCGCCGCCACTTCCAGACCCTCGATCGCGCCCAGCACCGAGATGGCCGGGGTAATCACACTGTCGCCGTAGAACATGGTGGCGCCGAACACGCCCAGCAGCATCAGCGGGTAGTGCCATTTCGGCGCGGCCCTGGTGACGGAATTGAGCGCCAGCGCCATCAGCGCCATGATGCCGCCCTCGCCGCGGTTGTCGGCGCGTAGCACCAGGCTGACGTATTTGAGCGAAACGATGATGGTCAGGCCCCAGAAAATCAGGGAGATGATGCCCAGCAGATTGCCTTCGCTCAGCGCCAGGCCATGCTCCGGATCAAAGACGGTTTTGAGGGTGTACAGAGGACTGGTGCCGATGTCGCCGTAGACGATGCCGACAGCGGCCAGGGTGAGTGCCGCAAGACTGCTTTTCTTGTGTTGCTCGGTCAAGATTGCACCTGTTGTTGTTTTGGTGCATTGCACAATAGGCCATCAATCAGCAAAAGGCAAGCATATTTTGGCATGGGAAGTCGTTCCAAATGATCAATATCCAGAGTGTACGCCGCTGCGCCCGCAAGCGCGAGTGCGGCGCCAGCGGAGCGCGCCCGGATGAGCGATAATGCTCGACCTCCTCTCACTTTTTGCAGTTGCACCCCATGAATTCAGGTATTTTGTACGCGACCTCGGCGTTTCTTTGCTGGGGCTTGTTCCCGCTGTACTTTCACGCCATCGATGAGGTGCCGCCGCTGGAAATCCTGGCGCACCGCATGCTGTGGTCGCTGTTGTTCCTGGCGATCGTGCTGACTGCGCGCCAGCAGTGGAAATGGCTGCCCAAAGTGCTGCAACAGCCGCGCGTGCTGCTCAGTTTTGTGGCCAGCGCGCTGCTGCTGACGGCCAACTGGGGCGTCTACATCTGGTCGGTCAACCACGGTCACGTGATCGATGCCAGCCTGGGCTACTTCATCAATCCGCTGTTCAACGTGCTGCTGGGGCTGCTGGTGCTGAACGAGCGCCTGCGCCGCGGCCAGTGGATTTCGGTCGGCGTGGCGGCGGCCGGGGTGGCCTGGCTGACCTGGCAGGCCGGCCAGGTGCCATGGATTGCCTTAATTTTAGGCATCACCTTCGGCGGCTACGGCTTGCTGCGCAAAACGGCGGCGCTGGCGGCGCTGGAAGGCTTATCGCTGGAAACCATGATGCTGTTCCCGCTGGCGATGATTTATGTGTTGTGGCTCAGCTTTCATGGCCAGAACGCCTTCATCAACACGCCGCATGACAGCACCCGCTGGCTGCTGGCGGCCGCCGGGCCGATCACCGCGATTCCGCTGCTGCTGTTCGCGGCCGGCGCGCGCCGGATTCCGATGGCGGTGCTGGGGCTGCTGCAATACCTGTCGCCCACCATGCAGGCGCTGCTGGGCGTGTGGGTGTTCCATGAAGCCTTCACGACCGACCGCCTGATCGGCTTCCTGATCATCTGGGCGGCGCTGATCCTGTACGTGGCCGAAGGGCTGTGGGGCAGCAAACGCGCTAAATAGTGGGAAGATGGCGGGATTTATCGTATCCTGTCGTCCTTCCCTGCATTTCCACCAATTTTCACCGAGATTCTCAATGGCAAATTACGTCTATACCATGAACCGCGTGGGCAAAATCGTCCCGCCCAAGCGCCAGATTCTGAAAGATATTTCGCTGTCCTTCTTCCCGGGCGCAAAGATCGGCGTGCTGGGCCTGAACGGCTCCGGTAAGTCGAGCTTGCTGAAAATTATGGCAGGCATCGATACCGACATCCAGGGCGAAGCGCGCCCGATGCCGGGCCTGAGCATTGGCTACCTGCCGCAGGAACCGCAGCTGGACCCGGAAAAAACCGTGCGCCAGGAAGTCGAGTCGGGCCTGGGCGAAGCGTTTGAAGCGCAAGCCAAGCTGGAAGCCGTGTACGCCGCCTATGCCGACGAAAACGCCGACTTCGACGCCCTGGCCAAGGAACAGGAGCGCCTGGAGTCGATCATTGCCGCCGCCGATGGCGGCAACCTCAACCTGCAGCTGGAAATGGCCGCCGACGCGCTGCGCCTGCCGCCGTGGGATCAGAAAATCGGCGTGCTGTCGGGTGGTGAAAAGCGCCGCGTGGCGCTGTGCAAGCTGCTGCTGTCCAAGCCGGACATGCTGCTGCTGGACGAACCGACCAACCACCTGGACGCGGAATCGGTGGAATGGCTGGAGCAATTCCTGGTGCGCTTCCCGGGCACCGTGGTCGGCATCACCCACGACCGCTACTTCCTCGACAACGCCGCCGAATGGATCCTGGAACTGGACCGCGGCCATGGCATTCCATGGAAAGGCAATTACTCATCGTGGCTGGAGCAGAAACAGGACCGCCTGAAGCAGGAGGAAGCCACCGAATCGGCACGCCAGAAAGCGCTGCAAAAAGAACTGGAATGGTCGCGCCAGAATCCGAAGGCGCGCCAGGCCAAGTCGAAAGCCCGTCTGGCCCGCTTCAACGAGCTGAGCGAATACGAATACCAGAAGCGCAACGAGACCCAGGAGATCTTCATCCCTGTGGCCGAACGCCTGGGCAATGAAGTGATCGAATTCAAGAATGTGTCGAAAGGCTTTGGCGACCGCCTGCTGCTGGACAACGTCTCGTTCACGATTCCGCCGGGCGCCATCGTCGGCATCATCGGCCCGAACGGCGCCGGTAAGTCGACCCTGTTCAAGATGATTGCCGGCCTGGATACGCCGGACAGCGGCGAAGTGGTGATCGGCAAGACCGCGAAAATCTCGCTGGTGGACCAGAGCCGCGACAAGCTGGCCGATGCCAAGACCGTGTTTGAAGACGTCTCGGGCGGTGCCGACATCCTGAGCGTGGGCCGCTTCGAAATGCCATCGCGCGCCTACCTGGGCCGCTTCAACTTTAAGGGTGCGGATCAGCAGAAGATCGTTGGCAACCTGTCCGGTGGTGAGCGCGGCCGTCTGCACCTGGCCAAGACCCTGCTCAAGGGCGGCAACGTCCTGCTGCTGGACGAACCGTCGAACGATCTGGACGTGGAAACCCTGCGCGCGCTGGAAGATGCGCTGCTGGAGTTTGCCGGTTCCGTGATGGTGATCTCGCACGACCGCTGGTTCCTCGACCGCATCGCCACCCACATCCTGGCATTTGAAGGCAACTCGCAAGTCACCTTCTTCGACGGCAACTATCAGGAGTACGAAGCCGACAAGAAGAAACGCCTGGGCGAAGAAGGCGCCAAACCCAAACGCATCCGCTACAAGCCGCTGACCAACTAATCAGCTGCCGGCATGCGATCAACGCTCGTCATTCCCGCGAAAGCGGGAATCCATACTGCGTCGGCACGCTACTGACCTATGGATTCCGGCCTGCGCCGGAATGACGCTGCCGGGCTCCGGCACCGGTATCCCTTCTTTACCCACATCACCGCTTTCTCTCGCCGGCAATGCGGGCGTTCATCGACTGGTCGGCGCCGGTGCTGTCGGAGTTGGCTGACGTTCTACACCAAGCAAAAGGACCGGAAGCGATGCCCCCGGCCCTCTGAACGTAATGAATTATCCCGCGATGCGCTTAGAAGTTGTAGCGCAGGCCAGCGGTAATGGCGCCGGCTTTGCGGCCGGTGTCGATGTCGTTCTTGCCGTAGTTTTCATACTCCAGCGAGACCTTGACGTTTTTGTTGATGGCATACTCGCCGCCCACCGAGGCGTACAGCGCGGTTTTGTTTTCGCTGCCGCTGACCGATGCGATACCGGAGGTGGTCACATCGTTGTGGTTGCGTGCCACGCCCAGTTTGCCGAACACGGCAAAGTCGCGGGCCACCGGCCAGGTGCCTTTACCGGCCAGGTAGTACGAGTGCGCGTCGGTGTTCAGGCCACCGGCCGCCCCACCCTGGGTGTAGTTGTAGCTGCGTTTGCCGAAGTCGGTATAGCCGGCTTCCACAGCCCAGGTGCTGTCAATGTTGTAGCCACCGTAGATTTTGCCAGCGGCTTTGGTGCCGCTGTGGTTGTCGCTGCTCAGGGCGCCGGCGCCGGCCGCGTCACCGAAGTCGTAGCGGCTGCCGACCACGCCAGCACCGATGTAAGCGGTGCCGGCGGCGTCCTGCGTATTGGATTGTGCGTAAGCTGCGGTGCCACCCAGGGCGGCTGCGGAAGCGACTAAAGCAAACAGAATTTTTTTCATGATTTTGATCTTTCAGCAAAATGGTTGAAGCGGACTTGCTTGGGATCGCAGTTGCTATGAATTGCGATGGGTTCAAGATAGCACTCCAACCAACATCTGTGGCCACCGAATTAGTAAGAAGTGTGACGAGATGTAAGCCAAACGATCATTGGCAAATTTCAAGATGCGCCAAACTTAAGGCGAGCTTAAAATTCCTCCCAATCTGTTGCCATCTCTTTAACAGCGGCCTTGCCGAGCGCCGGTTTGGGCAGCTTGGCTACCGGTTTAGGGGCCACACGCGGCGTTGGCGCCGGACGTGGCCGCGAGGGCGCCGCCAGCGCCGTGGCCGACTGCTCGACACGGAACACGCTGACCAGCTCGGCCAGTTTGCGCGCCTGTTCCTGCATGGCTTCCGACGCCGCCGCCGATTGTTCCACCAGCGCGGCATTTTGCTGCGTCACCTGGTCCATCTGGATGATGGCCTGGTTGATTTGCTCGATGCCCGTGCTTTGTTCGCTGTTGGCGGCCTGGATGTCGGCCATGATGTCGGTCACGCGCTGGATGCTGGCCACGATCTCGCGCATGGTCACGCCGGCTTCGTCCACCTGCCGCGCGCCGGCCCCCACCTTGCTGACCGACTCGTCGATGAGCTGCTTGATTTCCTTGGCCGCCGTGGCCGAGCGTTGCGCCAGCGTGCGCACTTCCGACGCCACCACCGCAAAGCCGCGTCCCTGTTCACCGGCGCGGGCCGCTTCCACCGCCGCGTTCAAGGCCAGGATATTGGTCTGGAAGGCGATGCCATCGATCACGCCGATGATGTCGGCAATCTTGCCGGACGATTCGTTGATGGCGCCCATGGTGCCAATCACCTCGTCCACCACGGCGCCGCCCCGTTGCGCCACGGTGGAGGCCGAACGCGCCAGCTCGTTGGCCTGGCGCGTGTGGTCGGCATTCTGCTTGACGGTGGAGGTCAGCTGTTCCATCGACGACGCGGTTTCCTCCAAGGCGCCGGCCTGCTCCTCGGTGCGCGCCGACAAGTCCTGGGTGCCGCTGGCGATTTGCGCCGACGCCGTGGCAATCATGTCGGTACCGCTGCGCACCTGCCCGACGATGCCGCCCAGGCTGTCGCGCATGGATTTCATTGCATGCAGCACACTGCGCTCATCGTTCTGCCGCACCGCCACGTCGACGGTGAGGTCGCCGCCGGCAATCTGGCCTGCCACCTTGGCCACCTCGGCCGGTTCGCCGCCCAGTTGCCGCGTCAGTGCGCGCGTGATCAGCAAGCCCAGCACCAGGCCGCCGGCCAGGCTGGCAAGCACCAGCACGATCATCAGGCCCAGGCTAAAGCGGTACAGCTCGCTGGTGGCGGCAGCCTTGTTGCCGGCGCGCTCTTCCTTGAGATCGGTCATGCCATCCATCAGCTTGTCCAACCGGTCGGCCTGCTGGCGCGCCGCCACTTGCGCGCGCTGCGATTCCTCCGAGCGCTGCGCCAGCGGTTCATTGCCGGCAGCGTCCAGCGCGGCCGTCATCAGGCGCGCATATTCGCGGGATGGTTCGACGTAATCGTCCAGCAGTTTTTGCCCCTTGGGCGTGACGAACAGCGGCCGCGCCTTGACCAGGTAATCGTCCATGGCCGCCAGGTATTGCTTGATGTCGGCGCGCTGCTTGTTGCGTTCTTCAGCGGTCTGGGCCGCAAGGAAAGTGTTCCGCGCCCGGCCGGCATAGATCAGGTTGATATTGGCTTCCTTGATGTAAGAGAGTCCAACCAGATCTTCCCGATACATGGTGTCCGCCGCGTCATTCAGCTTGCTCATGCTGACGATGCCCACGCACGCCACGATCGCGCCAACGACCGCAATGCTGCTGAAACCTATGATGAGTTTGGTACCGACTTTCATGTTGCTAAACATAACGTCCTCCCCATAGTGAAGAAGATTACGATAGCAGCCTGCGGCGCGACTTGCTTCACTTCTTCGCGCGAGTGTGGCCCGATTCACACAATCAAACGAAAGGTCAGGTTGATGCGTGGTCCGCGCGCCGTGCGCTCCTTGTTGATGCCATGCAGCCAGTGCTGCTGCAGGGCGCCCGCCATCAGCAGCAGACAGCCGTCGCCGAGCGCCAGCTTGACGGTTTTCGGCAAGCGCCGGTGCTTGAGGATGAAGGTGCGCGGCGCGCCAAAACTGACCGAGGCGATGGCGGGCTCCGGTCCCAGCTCGCGCTCGTCGTCGGCATGGAAGCCCATGCTGTCGCGCTCATCGCGGTAGTAGTTGAGCAGCACGCTGTTGAAGCGCCGCCCGGTGACGCGCTCGACCGCCTGCTTGATGTGCAGCTGCAGCGCGCTGAACGGCTGCGGATGAAAGGTCTTGCCGGAATAACGGTAGCTGGCCTCGCCATGCCAGGCCGACAAACGCGGCTGCATGTGCAGCTTGCCCCATACCTGAATCTGCTCCTCGCGCCAGTCGGTCTCGGCCAGCAGGCGGCGCATCACCTCGTCAGGCGGCAAGTCCAGCGGCAGGCGCTGCTGGAACCACAGTTCGCCGTCCTCGATCGGGATCGGCGTCAGGCTGGTGTCATCGGCAAATAAGTCCATGCGCGGTATGATACCGGCACCACGCATTCAAGGAGTCATTGCATGAAAAAACGCCAGTTCCTGGGCACGGCCGCGCTGGCCGGGCTGTCCGCCGCTGTGACGCTGCCGGCGCGCGCCGCTGCCGCCGCCGGCCCAACCTTGCTGACCGTCACTGGTGCAATCGGCAACGGCAATCGCGGCAAGCTGGACCCGGTGCGCGATCAGATGATGTACAAGCAAAAGCTCAGCTTCGACAAGGCCTACGCCTTCGACTACGCTGCGCTGACGGCGCTGCCCGCGGTCACCATCAAGCCCACACTGGAATACGACAGCAGGCAGCACACGCTGCGCGGTCCTTTGCTGCTGGATGTGATGAAGGCGGCCGGCGCCAGACTGAATGACAACAGCAAGCTGGTGCTACGCGCTATTGATGGCTTTGCCGCCACCGTGACGGTGGCGCAAGCGAAGGCGCAGCGCTACATCGTCGCCACCCAGCTGGATGGCGCACCGATGGCGCTGGGCGGACTGGGACCGCTGTGGGCCGTGTACGAAGCCGATAAAGTCCCCGAGATGGCGGCCAAGCCGGTCGCTGACCGGTTTGGCTTATGCCCTTGGGGGCTGTATCACATCGAGGTTCAGGCGTAAGCTTCGGCCAGGCTCATTACCCGCGGGGTGATGGTGATGCCGATGCCGTTGAACAGCGCATTGATGGCGGCCATGTTGGCTTCCAGCTCTTCCGCCTTCCAGCCTTCGAACAGGTCGGTGCCGGCTTTCTGGAAGTGCAGATCCAGCACCTTGCCGCGGTCCTTGTGGGTGTAGCCGCCGCTATAGGTTTGCTTGAAGCCCAGCGCCGCCAGCTGCGCCAGCACTTCGGTTGGAGGATTGTCCGGATCGGTGGCGATGAACACGCCAAAGGTTTTGCCTGGCGGTTTGGCAGCGACGTCGACGTCGTAAATTCCTGGCGCTTTCGTTACGGTCGTACTTTTCAGAAATAACATGTTCTTACCCCTACTATCCAGTTTTTGGCGCCGGTTAAGCTTGCAGATTGATTCTTGTAGAAAACATTCTAAGAATCAAGCTTATTGCTAATTCAGAGGTTTGTCGACTGATCCGGGTACTTATTTTGTGAATTCGTCGCATTACAACTGCAAAACGTCGACTGAAGTGCGGCTGCATCTACTTAAAATATAGTTGTTAAGTAGTAATTTGCAAGGAGTTGCGTGCTGATGCGCTATTTCTGCTGCTTTCTGTGCGCCAGATCTGTAGTCGGCGCGACAAGAGCCCGATACAACGCTCCCGTTTCCGCATCCCAGGCGCTGACCGCCTGCTGCTGGCGCGCCACGGTGGCCAGATCGCCGCGCGCGATGGGGCCGCTCAGCGCGGCGGCCGCACCCAGGCGGAATACATTGGCCATCGATTCGCTGGCCAGCGGCTGCGCCAGCTGCCGCGCCACCGGCTCCGGAATGCCTGCGGCCTGATAAGCGCGCAAGGCCGCGTCCAGCACCGTCACCAGGTAATTGCTGGCGAACACAGCGGCCGCGTGGTACACGGTCTTGGCTTCCGCCTTGATCGGCACCGGCTGTGCGCCGATGGCCTGCAGCGCCGGCGTCAGCACTGCCAGCGCGCCCTCATCGCCCTCGATGCCGCAGAAGGTGCCGGCAAACTGCGCCGCCACCGCGGCCGGGTCGGCAAAGCTGCGGATCGGATGCACGCTGGCGACCAGAGCCCCGGCGGCACGCGCGGCCTGCAGGCGGTCCGAGGCCAGCGCGCCGCTGCAATGGAAGACGATGCTGCCGTTCAGCGGCACGGCCTGGGCCAGCGCTGCGCAGGCCGGCACAATCTGGTCGTCGCCCACCGCCAGCACATGCACATCGGCCGGCTGCAGCTGCGCGCAAGCCGTGGCCACGCTGCCGGCGCCAATAAATGCCACCGCCTCCTGGGCCGAACCGGCCGAACGCGTCAGCACCTGCTGGATGCGGAAGCCATGCGCCGCCAGCAGGCGGCCCAGCACGCGGCCAACGTGGCCGGCGCCGATCAGGTTGACGCTGGCCGACATCAGAATCCCGATCCCGGCTGCTTGAGGAACTCCACCTCGGCTGGGGTCGACGCGCGGTTCAGGATGGCGTTGCGATGCGGGAAGCGGCCAAAGCGCTGAATCACTTCGCGGTGGCGCTTGGCGTAGTCGAGCATGCCGGCCAGGCCTTGATTGCCCGGCTGCGCCTCGGCCAGGCGCGTGAACAGGGCCACGGCCTGCTCCTGCATTGCCATGCTTTCCGCGTGCTCCAGCGGCAGATAGACAAAGGCGCGTTGCAGGGGCGCCAGTTGCTGGTCCTCGCCAGCCTCGATCATGTCGAGCGCGGCCTGCAAGGCCAGATGGTCGCCGGCAAACGCCAGCGGCGTGCCGCGATAGACGTTGCGGCAGAACTGGTCCAGCAAGATGATGCGCGCCAGCGCCGCTTGCGGCCCCTCGGCGTCCCATTGATGCAGGCCGCCCTCCAGCGCCTGTGCGATCTGCTCGCCAAAGCGCTGTTCGATTTCGCGGTCGAAAGCATCATCTTTTTGAAACCATTCGCGGCGCGGTGCGTCAGCGCCGGCGAACCAGAAATCAAATACGGCCTGTGCTTGTGGGTTCATGTTCAATTGCGTGCGTGCGTGAGCTGGAAGCTGTGGATGCCTTCAAATTCGGCCAACTCCGCCGATAATACCGCCATCGGCGCGCCACTGCGTTTACTCAAGGCGATGGCGACAAAGCGCCACTCCTGCATGCCGCCTTCGCTGCCGATCATCAGCGAGCCGCCGGCGATTTCATAACCGCGCTGCAGCGCCATCGCCCTTAGCGCCGGCTCCTGCGGCTTGTAGCCGGCCTTGAACCGCATGGTGATGGCAATCGCATGACGCGACGGCAGCCAGGCTTCCACCCGGGTCAGGAAAATCATGGAGCTGGCGCACAGGGCCGCCAGGCCCATGGCCCCCATGTAGAAGCCCACGCCCACCATCACGCCGATCACCGACGAGGCCCAGATCGAGGCGGCCGTGGTCAGGCCGCTGATGTTGAAACCCTCGCGCATGATGACGCCGGCACCCAGGAAACCGATGCCGGTGACGATGCCCTGGATGACGCGGGTCGGGTCCGAATTCACCAGGTATTGCGAGACATGGCCGCCAAACCAGTGGCCCGGATAGCCGCCGATCACGGTCAGCGCGGCCGAGGCCATGCACACCAGGCCGTAAGTCCGCATGCCGGCCGCGCGCCCGTGATAGGAGCGTTCATACCCCACCAGCAAGCCCAGCGCCAGGGCGCCCAGCAAGTTCAGCAGGACGACGGCGTTGGTGGCGATCTCCGAATGCGACCAGTACGCTTGCAGGAATTCCATGGCGGGCATGATGAGCCTCTTTATTTTTTAAGTTGTTTTTCGAAGGCGATATCCAGTTTGCTCACGCGCTTGGGCGCGGGCGGCTCGATGCCGTTGACGAAGGCAACGAAGTCGTCCAGTTCCATCGGCGCGCACAGCGGCGGATTGCCGGCGCCTTCAGACAGGAAGAAATGACCGCTGCCGGTCACTGACATCGAGTATTTCTGGTTGCCGGTGCGGCGCTTCAGGCGATCTACCGCCGAGGTGGCTTTGGTGGCGCGTCCACTCATAGGGTCTCCGTTCGGGTCTGCAGCCACGCCAGCGGCGCGCCGGACAGCAGCGGCGACAGGCGCTGGCGCACGGTGGCGTGGTAATCGTTGAGCCAGCGCTTTTCATCGTCGCGCAGCAGCGATGGTTCGATGCAGCGGGTGTCGATCGGGCACAGGGTCAAGGTTTCAAAATCGAGGAATTCGCCAAACTCGGTCTGGCCGGCGGCGCGGTTCAGCACCAGGTTTTCGATGCGGATGCCCCAGCGGCCAGGCCGGTACAAGCCCGGCTCGATCGAGGTGATCATGCCCGGCTCCATGGCCGTGTGCGCTTCCGGCATGGTCGACGGCGAGATCGATTGCGGGCCTTCGTGCACGTTCAGGAAATAGCCGACGCCGTGACCGGTGCCGTGGCCGAAATCCAGGCCCTCGGCCCACAGCGGCGCGCGGGCAATGGCGTCCAGCATGGGCGACTTGGCGCCGCGCGGGAAGCGGGCGGCGGACAGGGCGATCATGCCTTTCAGTACCAGCGTGAAATCGCGGCGCTGCTGGTCGGTGATGCGGCCGACCGCCACCACGCGGGTGATGTCGGTCGTGCCGCCCAGATACTGGCCGCCGGAATCGATCAACAGCAGATTATTGCCTTCGATGACGGAATGGCGTGCTTCGGTTGCTCTGTAGTGCATGATCGCACCGTTCGGACCGAACCCGGCGATGGTGGCAAAGCTCGGGCTGATGAAGCCGGGGCGGCGGGCGCGGGCGGCGGTGATTTGCCTGTCGATCTCGACTTCGGTCAGTGGCGCGCGGTCGGGGTTGGACAGGGTTTGTTCCAGCCAGGTGAAGAATTCGCACAGGGCGGCGCCATCCTGTTCCATGGCGGCCCGCACATGGACGGCGTCGGCCTCGCTCTTGCGCGACTTGGCCAGCGTGGTCGGGTTGATGGCTTCAATTACCTTGACCGTCGCTGGAATCCACTGGCGGGTGCCGTAGGTGATGCGGCGCGGATCGAGCAGCACGACGGCGTCGGCCGGCAGCGCGGCCAGCGCTTCCGCGGCCGCGGCGTAGGGGGCGACCTCGATGCCTTCATCGGCCAGCGCGGCGCTCAGCGCGGCGGAAATCTTGCCATCCGCGACATATAACGTGGCGCGGGTGGGGGTGATCAGGGCGTGCGACAGGAAAATCGGGTTGAAGTTGACGTCGGCGCCGCGCAGATTGAACAGGTAGGCAATGTCGTCCAGCGTCGAAATCAGGTGGCGGTTGGCGCCGGCTTGCTGCATGGCGCCGCGCAGATCGGCCAGCTTGCCGCTGCGGCTTTTCGAGGCGTATGGGGGCAAGTGTTCGTAGACCGGCGCGGCCGGCAGCGGCGGACGGTTTTGCCAGACCTGGTCCAGCAGGTCGAGGTCGGTGCGCAGGCGGACGTCTTTGGCGCCCAGCGCGGTTTGCAGCAGGCGGGCGATGGCCAGGCCGAGCACGGCACCGTCCACGGCCAGGGTCTGGCCAGCTTTCAGATGGCTTGCCAGCCAGTCAACGTATTGGACACTGGCGCCCGAGGTCAGCTTCATCAATTGAATCCCGGTGCCGGCCAGTTGCTGCTCGGCCTGGGTCCAATAACGGGCGTCGGTCCAGATGCCGGCGAATTCCGGGGTGATGATAAACGTGCCGACCGAGCCGGTAAAACCGGACGCCCACTCGCGGCCTTGCCAGCGCGCGGGCAGATATTCGGACAGGTGCGGATCGGCGGATGGCACCATCAGCGCATCAATATGCAACTGACGCATCGCGGCACGCAACAGCGCCAAACGTTCGATGACTTGGGAAGGGTCTGGAGTATCCATGAGAAATTTCAAAATAGCTTGCCTCCATGATACCGCGATTGCTTGATCCACTGCCAAATAGCCGTGTACGTCAATGATTCAATGGCTCAGCTTGTTGTGTAAACCACGCCGACCTATATTAATTATGATGAAAGGGATACAAACTCATGAGGATTATCGCCAATGGAAATGTGCAGTCCAACTCCGCCGGGCGAATTTATCGTTGAATTTTATCTGAGACCGAATAATGTCAGTGCCGGTAAATTTGCTGAGCAGCGGCTTAGTGTGCCGATAGTTGGCGAGTTCGTGCCAATAATTGGCATGAAAAGGACAAAAAAAACCGCTCAGGCCTGATAACGTCGTAATCCTTCCAGATCCAGAATGCGGATGCCGCCGTAGTCAAGACTCAGCAATCCCTGTTTTTCCAGAAGCTGCAATGCCTGGTTGGCACGCTGGCGCGAAGCGCCGGATAATAAGCCCAGTTCCTCCTGCGATATATGTACGATCTTTTCCAGGCTCGGATATAAATGCGCATGGTATAAAGATGCCAGACAACGCGCCACGCGGGTATCCGGATTTAATAGCCGGTCGTTTTCTACCATGCCGATAAACTGCCCCAGCCGTTCGTTTAATTGCATCAGCAAAAATCGGGTAAACGGCAGACTATTATCGAGCAGCCACATAAACGTGGCTGCCGGCATGCGCGCGATCCGGCTATCACGCAAAGCCATGGCATCGTATTTTAAAATCTCGTTTTTTAAAACCGTGCCCTCGCCAAACCAGCCACCCGGCGGCACGCCGGTAAAAGTCACGCTTTTACCATCGGAAGAGAAATTATTCATCTTCACCATGCCGTCGATAATACCCAGCCAATTCTCCACCATATCGCCCTTGCGGCACACATAACCGCCTTTCGGCACAAAGGTTTCAAAGGTATCGGCCTCGACGCGTGCCATTTGTTCCGGCGTCAGGTCTTTGGCCCAGATCGCCGAACGCAATGCTTCCTTCAACGTAACTTGGTTTCGATCAGACATTTTTTGCAACGCATCATAGAAAAGTCGGTGAATTGTCGTCGAAAAGACAACCTGCCTTCTCGCGGCACGCTAATATCATCACACAAAAAGAATCAGCAACAGGAGACACTGGTGCAAACTGAATTCGAGACTTTTCCTCGCCGCTTGCTCGCGCACGGCCAGGTCAGGCCGGGGAAACCCGCGTTTCGCGAAAAGTATCTGGGCATCTGGCAAAGCTGGAACTGGGCCCAGGTCAACGACGAAGTGCGCGCCCTCGCCTGCGGTCTGGCCGCGCTCGGCTTCGAACGCGGCATGAACCTGGCCATCATCGGCGACAACCGCCCGCGCCTGTACTGGTCCATGCTGGCCGCCCAATGCCTGGGCGGCGTCCCGGTACCACTGTATCAGGACGCGCCCGCCGCGGACATGGCCTACGTGCTGGAAAACGCCGAAATCCACTACGCCATTGTCGAAGACCAGGAACAAGTCGACAAGTTGCTGGAATTGCAAAATTTATATCCCCACATCCGCCACATCGCTTACGACGATGAACGCGGTATGCGCCACTACCGCCAGCAAGGCCTGCTTTCCTTCGCCAGTCTGCAGGAAATGGGACGCGAATGGGACAGGGCGCATCCCGGCTTTTTCGACGCCGCCATTGCCGCCGGCCAGGCCAGCGACAACGCCATCATCCTGTACACCTCCGGCACCACCGGCAAGCCCAAGGGCGTGTGCCAGACCCACGCGGCGCTGCTGGCGGCCGGCGACGGCGGGGTCGGCTTTGAAAAGCTGACCGATGAAGAAGACATCCTGTCCTACCTGCCGATGGCCTGGGTGGGCGACTGCCTGTTTTCCTTTGCCCAGGCGATGACGGCCGGCTTCACCGTCAACTGTCCGGAATCCGGCGAAACGGTGATGACCGACATGCGCGAAATCGGACCGACCTATTATTTCGCCCCGCCGCGCGTATTCGAGAACATGCTGACCACGGTGATGATACGGATGGAAGACGCCGGCGCCATCAAGCGCAAGCTGTTCCACTACTTCATGGGCGTGGCGCGCCGCTGCGGTGCTCAAATTTTAGACAACAAGCCGGTGCCGCTGGCCGACCGCGTGCGCTATGCCGTCGGCCGGGCACTGGTTTACGGGCCGCTGAAAAACGTGCTGGGCATGTCGCGCATCCGCGTCGCCTACACGGCCGGTGCAGCGATCGGCCCCGATCTGTTCCGCTTCTATCGCTCAATTGGCGTCAACTTGAAGCAATTCTACGGTTCGACCGAAACCTGCGCCTACATTTGCCTGCAGCCGGACGGCCAGATCAAGTTTGACAGCGTCGGCCTGCCGGCGCCGGGCGTGGAGGTGAAATTGGCGGAGAACGGCGAAGTTCTCGTGAAATCCCCGACGTTGATGGACTGTTACTATAAGCGGCCCGACGCCACCGCTGAAGCCATCGACGCGCAAGGCTATTTCCACACCGGTGACGCCGGCCTGTTCGACCACGAAGGCCACCTGAAAATCATCGACCGTGCAGCCGACGTCGGCCGCATGAACAGCGGCGCCATCTTCGCGCCCAACTATGTCGAGAATAAGCTCAAGTTTTTCCCCTTCATTAAAGAAGCGGTGGTGTTCGGCCACCAGCGCGACGAGGTGTGCGCCTTCATCAATATCGACATGGAAGCGGTCGGCAACTGGGCCGAGCGGCGCAGCATCGCCTATTCCGGCTACACCGACCTGGCGGCGCATCCTGCCGTGTACGGGCTGGTGCGCGACTGCATCGAACAGGTCAACGCTGATCTGGCGGCGGAAGCAGGCATGAGCGACACGCAGATCCACCGCTACCTGGTGCTGCACAAGGAGCTGGATCCGGACGACGATGAGCTGACCCGCACCCGCAAAGTGCGCCGCAAGTTCATCGCCGAAAAATACGCGGTGCTGATCGCCGCACTCTACGAAGGCAAGGCTTCGCAATACATTGAAACGCTGGTGAAGTTTGAAGATGGCCGCAGCGGCGTGGTCGCGGCGGACCTGAAAATCGAAAGCTGCAAGACCTACCCTGCCATGCAGGCAGCGGCATGACCGAGGAGGCGCACATGCAGATGAACGAGCCAGAGGCACACTTCGGCGCGACACGCCGTCCCACCGGTCCGGTGATCCTCGACCTGAAAAATATTTCGCTGTCCTTCGGCGGCGTGAAAGCGCTGACCGATATTTCGTTCGACGTGCGCCAGCACGAAATCCGCGCCATCATCGGCCCCAATGGCGCCGGCAAAAGCTCCATGCTCAACGTGATCAACGGCGTGTACCGTCCGCAGCAAGGCCAGATCGTGTATCGCGGCGAGGTACGCAAGAATATGGACTGCTACGCCGCCGCCAAATCCGGCATCGCCCGCACCTTCCAGAACATCGCCCTGTTCAAAGGCATGACGGTGCTGGACAACATCATGACCGGCCGTAACCTCAAGATGAAATCCAACTTCCTGATGCAGGCCCTGTACTGGGGACCGGCCCGGCGCGAAGAGATCGCCCACCGCATCAAGGCCGAGGAAATCATCGACTTCCTGGAAATTCAGGCCATCCGCAAAACGCCGGTGGGCCGCCTGCCCTACGGCCTGCAAAAACGCGTGGAGCTCGGCCGCGCACTGGCCGCCGAACCGGAAATCCTGCTGCTGGACGAACCCATGGCCGGCATGAATGTCGAAGAAAAGCAGGACATGTGCCGTTTCATCCTCGACGTGAACGACCAGTTCGGCACCACCATCGTGCTGATCGAGCATGACATGGGCGTGGTGATGGATATTTCGGACCGCGTGGTGGTGCTGGACTACGGCAAAAAGATCGGCGACGGCACGCCGGACGAAGTACGCAGCAATCAGGACGTGATCAACGCTTACCTGGGGGTGGGCTGTGAACATTAACTTCTTTTTCGAAGTGCTGATCGGCGGCTTGCTGTCCGGCGTGATGTATGCGCTGGTGGCGATTGGTTTTGTGCTGATCTATAAAGCCTCCGGCGTGTTCAATTTTGCGCAGGGCGCGATGGTGTACTTCGCCGCGCTGACCTGCGTCGGCGTGATGGACAAGCTGGGCGTGTCGCTATGGATCGCGTTGCCGATCACGGTGGCGGTGATGATTTTGCTTGGCCTGTCGATCGAGCGCGTGGTACTGCGGCCTTTGGTGAACCAGCCAGAGATCACGCTGTTCATGGCGACCATCGGCCTGGCTTTCTTCATCGAAGGCCTGGCCCAGCTGGTGTTTGGCGCGCAGGTACGCAAGCTGGAGCTGCCGATTGAAGACGTGCCATCGCAGTACCTGATGGACAACTACAACATCCTGGTTTCGCAGTTCGACATCATGGCGGCGCTGGTGTGCGGCCTGCTGGTCACCACGCTGGCCCTGCTGTTCTCGAAAACCAAAGTAGGCCGCGCCCTGCGCGCCGTGGCGGACGACCATCAGGCCGCGCTGGCGGTCGGCATTCCGCTGCAGCGCATCTGGGCCGTGCTGTGGGCGGTGGCAGGTTTGGTGGCGCTGGTGGCGGGCATGCTGTGGGGCGCGCGCAATGGCGTGCAGTTCGCGTTGACGTTCGTGGCGCTGAAAGCGCTGCCGGTGCTGATCCTCGGCGGCTTTACCTCGATGCCGGGCGCGATTGTGGGCGGACTGATTATCGGCGCGTCCGAAAAACTGGCCGAGGTATATATCGGGCCGATCGTCGGCGGCGGCATCGAGGGCTGGTTCCCGTACGTGCTGGCCTTGTTGTTCCTGCTGGTGCGGCCCGAAGGTCTGTTCGGCGAAAAAATCATCCGGAGAATCTAAGCCATGTTCTACCGCGAAGCAGGACAATTCAAAACCAGTTACCAGGCCGATGGCCAGATCTTCCCGATATTGCAGGACCGCCTGGCGCTGCTTGCACTGCTGGCAGTGGCCATCGTGATCGTGCCGCTGGCCGCGTCGCCCTACGTACTGTCGGCCATCCTGATTCCGTTTCTGATTTTTTCGCTGGCCGCGCTGGGACTGAATATCCTGACCGGCTACGCGGGCCAACTGTCGCTTGGCACGGCCGCCTTCATGGCGGCGGGCGCGTTCGCATCGTATAACTTCATCCTGCGCATCCCCGGCTTGCCGGTGCTGCTGGCCTTTGTGCTGGGCGGCTTGAGCGCGGCACTGGTCGGGATTGCGTTTGGCCTGCCGTCGCTGCGCATCCGCGGCTTTTACCTCGCGGCCGCCACGCTGGCGACGCAGTTCTTCGTGGTCTGGTGCCTGACCAAGATTCCCTACCTGACCAACTACAGCGCCTCCGGCGTGATCACTGCGCAGCCCATCGTCATCCTCGGCTATGCCTTCGATACGCCGGACCGCAAATACCTGCTGGTGCTGGGCGTGGTGGCGGTGATGGCGCTGCTGGCCAAGAACATGATCCGCTCCAACGTCGGCCGCTCCTGGATGGCGGTGCGCGACATGGACGTCGCGGCCGAAGTGATCGGCTTCCGCCTGATGCGCACCAAGCTGCTGGCATTTGCGGTCAGCTCGTTCTACTGCGGCGTGGCCGGCGCGCTGTACGCGTATGCTTACCTCGGCACGGTGGAACCGGAGGCGTACAACCTCGATCTGTCGTTCCGCATCCTGTTCATGATTATCATCGGCGGCGTGGGCTCGGTACTGGGTTCCTTCCTCGGCGCCGCCTTCATCGTGCTGCTGCCGGTGCTGCTGAACGTGATCGCGCACAGCCTCGCGCTGCCGACCAGCGTTGCGTCCAATCTGGAATTGATGGTGTTTGGCGCGCTGATTATATTTTTCCTGATCGTCGAGCCCCACGGGCTGGCGCGTCTGTGGCAAATTGGTAAAGAGAAGTTGCGTTTGTGGCCGTTCCCCCATTAAAAGATCAGAGGAGACACATATGAAACGCTTTGCATCCATCGTCGCCGGAATCACACTTGCCGCCAGCGGCGCGGCCATTGCGCAGCCGGCGGAGCAGTATGTCGCCCTGCCCTCGTATCGCGTAGGCCCTTATGCGGCGGGCGGTTCCGGCTTTTATGGCGGCATCATCGACTACTTCAACCTGGTGAATTTATCCGGCGGCGTGAATGGCGTGAAGATTTCCTGGGAAGAGTGCGAGACCGAATACAACCCGTCGCGCGGCGTGGAATGCTATGAGCGTTTGAAAACCAAAAATGGCGGCGCAACGCTGGTCGAGCCGTTGTCCACCGGCGTCGCCTATGGCATTCTCGATCGCCTTGCGGTGGACAAGATCCCGATGACGATGATCGGTTACGGCCGTTCGGACGCTGCCAACGGCAAGGTCTTCCCCTACGTCTTCCCGCTGATTACCAGCTACTGGAATCAGGCTGCGGCCATGATCAAGTACCTGGGCGACAAGGAAGGCGGCGTCAATAAGCTTAAGGGCAAAAAGATCGTCCACCTGTATCACGACTCGGCATTCGGCAAGGAACCCCTGCCAGTGCTGGAAGCCCTGGCCAAACAGCATGGCTTTGAGCTGATCAGGATTCCCGTCACGCCGCCGGGCAGCGAGCAGCAATCGCAATGGCTGCAGATCCGCCAGGCGCGGCCCGACCATGTGATCCTGTGGGGCTGGGGTTCGATGAATGCGGTCGCCATCAAGACCGCGCAGCGCAACGGCTTCCCGCGCGAGAAAATCCTCGGCGTGTGGTGGGCTGGCTCGGAAGAAGATACCGTGCCTACCGGCGATGCGGCCAAAGGCTACAGCGCGATGACCTTCAACACGCCGGGCAATTATCCGGTGCTGGATGAGATCCGCAAAAAACTCTACGACGCCGGCAAAGGCAACCTCGCCGATCCCACCCGCATCGGCAGCGTGTACCACATGCGCGGCGTGAGCGCGGCCATCCTGTGGGTGGAAGCCATGCGCACCGCGCAGGAAAAATTCGGCAAGGGCAAGCGCGTGACGGGCGAGCAGTTGCGCTGGGGCCTGGAGAACCTGAACGTCGATGAGGCGCGCCAGAAAGCCATAGGCGCCTTCGGCATGCTGCCGGTGGTGAAGACCAGCTGCGACGATCATGAAGGCTCGGGCGCGGTGAAGGTCCAGCAATGGGACGGCAAGAAGTGGAATGCCATCACGCCGAACTGGATCGTGGGCGACAAGGCGCTGACGCGCAAGCTGCTGGAGGATAGCTCCCAGGCCTACGCGACCGAGAAAAAAATCACCCCGGCGTGCCTGAAATGACAGCCGCCGCCGCAACCGCCGTTCTTGCCGCCGTGGCCGGCGCCGACGCCCCGCGCACACCCGCGCCGGTGGCGGCCGGCGCGCCCTACCTCTCTGTGAATAACGTGGAAGTTATCTACGACCACGTTATCCTCGTGCTGAAAGGCGTATCGCTGCAAGTCCCGCAGGGGAAAATCGTCGCCCTGCTGGGCGCCAACGGCGCCGGCAAATCGACCACGCTGAAAACCATCTCCACCCTGCTGCGCGGCGAACGCGGCGACGTCACCAAAGGCGAAGTCCAGTTCAAGGGCGAACGTATCGACCAACTGACGCCGAATGAACTGGTCAAGCGCGGCCTGTCGCAAGTGATGGAGGGCCGCCACTGCTTCGGCCACCTGACCATCGAGGAAAACCTGCTGACCGGCGCCTACACGCGCAATGCCTCACGGGCAGAACTGAAGGAATCGCTGGAAAAGGTCTACCACTACTTCCCGCGCCTGAAGGAGCGCAGGCAAAGCCAGGCCGGCTACACCTCCGGCGGCGAACAGCAGATGTGCGCCATCGGCCGCGCGCTGATGGCGCGGCCGTCCATGATCCTGCTGGACGAACCCTCGATGGGCATCGCGCCGCAAATCGTCGAAGAGATCTTCGGCATCGTCAAGGATTTGAACAGCAAGGAGAACGTCTCCTTCCTGCTGGCCGAGCAAAACACCAGCATCGCCCTGCGCTACGCGGACTTCGGCTACATCCTGGAGAATGGCCGCGTGGTGATGGAAGGCGCGGCCGCCGACCTGTCCTGCAACGAAGACGTGAAGGAGTTCTACCTCGGCGTCTCCGGCGCCGGCCGCAAGAGCTTCCGCGACATGAAATTTTACCGGCGCCGCAAGCGCTGGCTGGCATAAGGAACAGAATGAATCTCACCAAGGCCAAGGCTTACTGCCGCAAACTGCCCGGCGCCACCGAAGACATCAAATGGGAAACCAACCTGGTATTTTCGGTCGGCGGGAAAATGTTCGCCGTGACCGGCGCCGATGGCAGCGATCGCGGCATCAGCTTCAAGGTCGACGACGACCGCTTTCTGGAACTGACCGACCGTCCCGGCATCATTCCGGCGCCCTATCTCGCACGCGCCAAATGGGTCTACATCGAAGACCCGAAAGCCATCACCGATGCGGAAGCGGCTGCGCTGCTGCAACGCTCCTACGAACTGGTATTCGCCAAACTGACCAAAAAGCTGCAACGCGAAATACAAGGACTTTGAACATGGCCGACACTTTCGACAGCCTGGAAGCGCGCACGCCGGAACAACGCGAGCGCGAACTGATGATGCGCCTGCCGCAACTGGTGGCGCGCGCCAAGGCGGCGGCCGGCTGGGCGCGCATCCTCAAGGACGTCAACGCCGCCGACATCAACAGCCGCGCCGCGCTGGCCACGCTGCCGGTGACGCGCAAGTCCGAGCTGCATGGGCTGCAGGCGCAGCAGGCGCCGTTCGGCGGCTTGAACACCACCCCGGTGGGCCAGCTGGCGCGCGTCTACATGTCGCCCGGCCCGATCTTTGATCCGGAAGGACGCGGCGCCGACTGGTGGCGTTTCGCGCGGCCGCTGTACGCCACCGGCGTGCGCGCCGGCGGCCTGCTGCAGAACTGCTTCGCTTATCACTTCACGCCGGCCGCCTTCATGGTGGAAGGCGGCGCCGCGCGCATCGGCTGCGCGGTGATCCCGGCCGGCAGCGGCCAGACAGAAATGCAGGTGCAAGCCATCCACGCGCTGCGGCCGGATACTTACGTCGGCACGCCGTCCTTCCTGAAGATCATCATCGAGAAGGCGCAGGAAATGGGCGTGGATATCAGCAGCATCCAGCGCGCGCTGGTCAGCGCGGAAGCGCTGCCCGAATCGCTGCGCCTGTGGTTTGCCGAGCATGGCGTGCCGCGTGTGCTGCAAGCCTATGCCTCGGCCGATATCGGCAGCATCGCTTACGAAACACACAGCGGCGACGAGCGCGATCCCGGCATGGTGCTGGATGAAGACGTGCTGCTGGAAATCGTCCGCCCCGGCAGCGGCGAGCCCGTACCTGCGGGCGAAGTGGGCGAAGTGGTGGTCACCGTCTTCAATCCGGACTATCCGCTGATCCGCTTTGCCACCGGCGACCTGTCGGCGATCCTGACCGACGCGCCGCCCTCGGCCTGCGGCCGCACCAACACCCGTATCCGCGGCTGGCTGGGGCGCGCCGACCAGACCACCAAGGTACGCGGGATGTTCGTGCATCCGTCGCAGGTGCACGACATCGCGCGGCGCCACCCGGAGATTGTGAAAGCGCGCCTGGTGGTGTCGGGCCAGATTGCCCAGGAGGCCATGACGCTGCATTGCGAGGTGGCCGATCCTGCCCGTGCGACAGCCAGCGCCGCCGATGTCATTGAGTCAATCCGCAAACTGACCAAGCTGCGCGGCGAGGTGCAGTTTGTTGCGCTGGGCAGCCTGCCCAACGACGGCAAGGTCATCGCGGACGTGCGCGACTACCAGTAATTGAGGGATAATATCGGTCTTCACATTCGTTTTTAATAAAAAAATCATGCAAGAGTTCCACCACAACCGCGCCCGCGCGCTGATGCAAAGCGCCGAAGAGCTGTACACCAAGCAGGACGTCGACCACGCTGTCACCGCCATGGCCGAGACGCTGAATGCCCGCTACAACCAGCCGGACAGCGAGGAATTCCCGCTGGTGCTGGGCGTGATGGGCGGCGCCGTGGTCTTCACCGGCAACCTGCTGCCGCAGCTGACCTTCCCGCTGGAATTCGACTACATCCACGTCAGCCGCTACGGCGACGAAGACAAGGGCGGCGAAGTGGTGTGGAAAGTGGTGCCGCGCTCGAACGTCAGCGGCCGCACCGTGATCGTGCTGGATGACATCCTGGACGAAGGCGAAACCCTGGCCCACGTCAAACAGCGCCTGCTGGACATGGGCGCCAAGGAAGTGATCCTGGCCGTGTTTGCCGACAAGGCCATCGGCAAGGCCAAGCCGGTGAAAGCCGACATCGTCGGCATCACCATCCCGAACCGCTTCGTGGTTGGTTTCGGCATGGACGCCTACGGCTACTGGCGCAACCTGCCTGGCCTGTGGGCGATCAATACCGACGCCTAAGGCCGCAGCTGATAAGCGTCGATGAACTTGCGCACGCCGTCCGGGTGTGCGGTTTTCCATGCTTCAAATTCGGCGCGCCAGGACTCCCTGTATTGCAACAGCAGCAAGGCTGGCTCCAGCTGATCGGCCTTGGCCAGCATCTGCATGGTTTTCAGCGCCGGGTCCTGCAATTCGCCGCCGCCGTTGGCGGACAATTCATCGGCCACTTTCAAGGCTTTGCGCCAGGCTGCCAGCTCGGTGGCGAACGGCGTGCTGCTGGTCTTGCCTTCAATCGCCTGCTGGGTTGCCAGCATCATCCATAACCCGGCATCGGGCTGTTTGGCAGGATCGCTGCCTTTCAGCGACGGATCGATCGTCAGATTCAGGGTACGGGTGGCGGGATCGAGTTGTCCTTTCGCCTTGCGTACCAGCTGCAGGGAAGTCAACGGAAAACCGCTTTGGGTGCGCAGCTGATTCAACCTGACCCAGTTCGGCAATTGGCTCGGCTGCGCGGCGATGCCGCCCATCAGCGCACCTTCGGCCAGCCCTGGCTTGCGCTGCGATACCAGCGCATCCGCCAGAAAGCGCCAACCTTGCGAGTTCAGTGGCTCCACCTCCACGCCCTTGCGGAAGCGCTGCTCGGCCTCGGCGTATTTTTTCTGGAAAAAATAGCAATCACCGGCGTAGATCCAGGCTTGCGAGTACTTGGGATCGAGTGCGGCGGCACGTTCGTAGTGCACTAACGCCTCGTCCAGCTTGCGCTGGGTGAACAGCAACTCGCCTTCATGCAGCGCGGCTGCCGCTTCCGGGGTCGGCTGGTGCAGCGGCAGCGGCTGGTCGTCGGCAATTTCGCGCAAGACTTCCATCGCGACCGGGTCGTTGGCCTGCTTTTGCAGCGCTTGGCGGGCCAGGTCTTCCGACTGCCCGCGCAGCTTGACGGCATCCGCGCCCTGCGATTGTTTCGACATGCTGAGCAGCATGCCGGCAAGGCTGGACAAAGGCAGCGACGCTTGCGGATCGGCCTGGCCGGCAGCAGAAAACTTCTCAAACGCTTCCTTGTACTTGCCCTGCGCCTGCAAGGTATGTCCCTGGCGGATCAGTGCATCGGCCTCGGCATTCATCGGCGCCAGACTTTGGGCATTGCCTGTCGCACCTGCCAGCGCCAGCATCAGCGCAATAATTTGTTTCATGATGCCGCCTATGGTTTCCATTGATGGCCAATTATGGCAGGATTGCATGATAATTAACACAACCCTGCCGAGCATGAAACTGACATCTCTCCTCGCCTGCCTGTTGGTCTGCGCACCGGCCTTTGCCGGGCAACAGACCTGGATCACCAACGTCAAACTGGTGTCGCCGGAAAAACTGGACCGCATTGAAAGCGGCAGCGTCCTGATCGAGGACGAGCGGATCGTGCGCGTCGAGCGCGGCGCCGGGCGCGCCGCACCGGCGGGGGCCGCCGTGGTCGACGGCCAGGGCTACTACCTCACGCCCGGTCTGATTGATTCCCACGTCCACCTCTACGCCGTGCCCGGCATGAGCTTTGAGCAGGCTTTCAAGATGACGCCGATGGTGGACGCCTACTTCGCGCAAATGCCGCGATCTTACCTTTACTACGGCTATACGACCCTGATTGACCTGGCTGCCGGCAGCCGTGAGTTCATCAACCGGGTCAAGGCCATGCCGCAGCATCCGGACATTTACGACTGCGGTCCGCCGCTGGTGATGGCCAACGGCTATCCGTCGTCGTTCGTCCCGCCGGAACTGCGCTATCAGATGTTTACCAACTTCATCTACGATCCGGCGCAGAAAGACCGCATCCCATCCCGCTTCAAGCCCGAGGACTACACCCCGGCCAAGGGCGTGGCGCGGGTCAAGGCCGAGGGCGCCATCTGCCTGAAAACCCATTACGAACGCGGTTTCGGCAAAGACCACAACCTCCCGGTGATGAGTCCGGCCACGTACGCTGAAGTGCGCCAGCTGGCGCACCAGGCCAAACTGGTGCTGGTCACCCATGGCAATTCGCTGGAAGCGCAGACTTTTGCCGTCAACGGCGGCACGGACGTGCTGGCCCACGGCCTGTGGAACTGGGGCGCCTTGAACAAGGCCCAGGAACTGCCGCCGGAAATCAAACAACTGCTGGATAAAATCGTCGAACGCAAGATTGGCTACCAGCCCACCATGCAGGTGCTGTACGGCTTGCGCGCCTACGTCGATCCGGATTACCTGAACACGCCAGCGCTGGCCAAACTGCTGCCGCCGGCCATGCTGGCATGGCTGAAAACGCCTGAGGGCGCGTGGTTCAAAAGCGAGGTGGCGGAAGACGGCGAAACCGACGAAGCCGCACGTCAAGGTCTGGAAGCGCCGTTGCGCCGCCAGCGGCAGGTAGTGGCCTATCTGGCGAGCAAGGACGCGAATTTCCTGTTCGGCACCGACACGCCGTCTTCGCCCACCTACGGCAACGTGCCGGGGCTGAACGGTTATCTGGAAATGCAGAATCTGCACCAGGCCGGCTTGTCGCTCACGCAATTGTTCAAGGCGGCCACCATCAACAATGCCCGCGCCTTCCATCTGGAGACGGAGGTGGGCAGCATCGAGCCGGGCAAGCTGGCCAATCTGGTGTTGATGAAAGAATCACCGCTGCAAGACATCCGCGCCTACGACAGCGTGCAAACGGTGTGGGTGAGGGGCAAACCGGCAGCGCGCGACAGCCTCGCCGCCGGCCGCTGAATTACAGCGCCAGGCGGGCGCGGGCGGCGTCGTACTCGCGCTTGAGGCGCTCCACCATCTCGCCGGCCGACGGAATGTCGTCCATCAGGCCCACGCCCTGGCCGGCGCCCCAGATGTCGCGCCAGGCCTTGGCGCTGCTGGAACCGAAGTTCATGGCGGTCTTGTCCGCGGTTGGCAGCGCGTCCGGGTCCAAACCAGCGGCAACGATGGACTTCTTCAGGTAATTTCCGTGAACGCCAGTGAACAGGTTGGAATAGACGATGTCCGCCGCGGTCGATTCGACGATCGCTTCGCGGTAGCCGTCGCTGACGTTGGATTCCTTGGTCGCCAGCCAGCGCGAGCCAATGTAGGCAAAGTCCGCCCCCATGGCCTGCGCTGCCAGAATCGCATCGCCGGTGGCAATCGAGCCGGACAGAGCGATCGGGCCCTTGAAGAACTTGCGCACCTCGCCCACCAGCGCAAACGGCGACAGCGTGCCGGCATGGCCGCCGGCGCCGCTGGCCACCAGGATCAGGCCGTCCACACCCGCTTCCAGCGCTTTTTCCGCGTGACGGATGGAAATCACATCGTGCAGCACGATGCCGCCGTAGCTGTGGATGGCGTCCAGCATTTCTTTCGGCGGCGCGCGCAGCGAAGAGATGATGATCGGAATCTGATGCTTCACGCACACCTCGACGTCGTGCGCCAGGCGGTCGTTGGACTGGTGCACGATCTGGTTGACGGCAATCGGGCCGACGCGCTTGTCCGGATTGGCGGCCTGGAAGTCAGCCAGTTCTTGTTGCAGATCGGTCAGCCACACGTCCAGTTGCTCGGCCGGGCGCGCGTTGAGCGCCGGGAACGAGCCGACGATGCCGGCCTTGCATTGCGCCGCCACCAGCGCGGGACCGCTGGCAATGAACATCGGGGAAGCGATGACAGGGAGGGTGAGGTTTTGCAAGACTGCAGGCAAGGTCATGGCGGACTCGCTGAGGTGAGTTGGACAATGCAAACGATTATAGATCGAAAATAGTACGATCGTGCAGAAAATAGACCGTGCCCTCTACATTTACGCTACGGCAAGCGCTGCGCCGCCCCCAGGATGAAGTCCGCCACCTGCCGCGGCTGCGAAATCAGCGACATATGGCTGGATTGCAACACGACACTGTCGGCCTTGATCTGCTGCGCCAGCTTGCGCTGGACGGCAAACGGCAGCGCCTGATCGTTGGCGGTCATCAGATACCAGCTAGGCTTGTCATGCCAGGCGGCGTGACCGACCGGATCGCCAAAGGCGCGCGCCGCGATCGGTTGCTGGGTGGCAGCCAGCAGCTGCACCCGGGAGACCGGCACGTCCGCCGCCATCATCTTACCGTAGGCGCCGGGATCATCCAGCCAGATGCGCCCTTGGCGATCCGGCGTCATGCCTTCCATTGGCGCGCCCAGCCGGGACAACATGGCGGCGGCCGACTCCTGGCTATCCGGCACCATGGCCGACAGATAGACCAGCCCCTGCACCTGCGGCAGATTGCCGGCCTCGGTGATCACCACCCCGCCCCAGGAATGCCCGACCAGCAGCACCTTGCCCGGCTGACGCTCGATCACCGCGCGGGTCGCGGCGACGTCGTCTGCCAGCGAGGTCAACGGATTTTGCACCGCCGCCACCCGGCAGCCGCGCGCCTGCAGGGCAGCCATCACGTCGACCCAGCTGGAGCCGTCAGCAAACGCGCCGTGCACCAGCACGATGCTGACTGCCGCACACAGACTGGCGCTCATGCCGCCTCCGGCTCCGCCAGCGCCGCCACAGCCGCCGGCACGCCATCCAGCGCCGCCTTGATCGACTGGCTGCGCAATTCCGCGCCCTTGGACAGCAGTTCGGCGCGCAACACGCTGAAATGCCGGATGCCGATGAAGCCGAAATAAGCGCGGGTGTACGTCTCATGGAAATCCATCGCCGCTGCCGGGCCGGACGCATAGCCACCACCGCGCGTCGATGCCATGATCACTTTTTTGTCGCCAGCAATCCCAACCGGCCCGGCCGAGGTGTACTGGAAGGTCCGGCCCGGCTGCGCCAGGCGGTCAAACCAGGCCTTCAACTGGCTTGGCACGGAAAAGTTATACATTGGCACGCCCAGCACGATGATGTCGCTGGCCAGCAATTCCGTCACCAGTTCTTCCGACAACGCGTGCTGCGCCTTGTCGGCCGCGCTGAAATGTTCGATGTTGCTGGCCCGGAAACCTGCAGCGATCACCTCGTCCAGGTGGGCGATAGGCTGGGCCGCCAGGTCGCGGTAGACCACCTGGGCGTCAGGATGGGCGCGTCGCAACTCCTCCACGATGGCCGCGCTCAGCACGCGGGAAACGGAGGCGTCGCCAAAGATGCTGGTGTCGAGGTGCAAGATCTGCATGATGGTTCTCCTGAAAAAGTAAGTGGTGTCAGGATATTTCAAGCGCATTATGCTTGCCAGCCGCTAAAATAGATCAGTTTGTTCTATGGATGGGACAATGGAAGATTTCAACGACCTTGCCTTCTTTGCCGCTGTGGTGACCCATGGCAGCTTCTCCGGCGCCGCGCGGGCGCTGGGCGTGCCCAAATCGCGGGTCAGCCGCCGCATCGCCGAATTGGAACAGCGCCTGGGGGTACGGCTGCTGCAGCGCTCCACGCGCGCCATGCGCGTGACCGAGGTCGGGGCGGCTTTCTTCGCGCATTGCGAAACCATGACCAGCGCCGCCAAAGCCGCGCTGGAGGTGGCTGAACGGGCCGGTGAGCGGCCGTCGGGCCGGGTGCGCGTCAGTTCACCGGCCGGCGTGGCGCACCTGTTTCTGGCGCCGCTGCTGCCGCGCTTTCTGTGCGCCCATCCGGAGGTGCGGCTGGAACTGGAATTGACCAATCGCCGCGTCGACGTGATCGGCGAAGGCGTGGACGTGGCCATGCGGGTCCGCACCGCGCTGGACGACTCGGACCTCGTGGTGCGGACCCTTGGCGTCAGCGACCAGATATTGGTGGCGAGTCCCGATTTCATCGCCGCGCATGGGCCGTTTGCCGGCATTGATGCGCTGCAGGGCACACGCGGCCTCGGCGCGGGAGGACGCGGCGGCGAAGCGCCGCGCTGGCGCCTGACCGCGCCCGATGACCAGATCGCGGACATCGACTATGTCCCGGTGCTGGTGACCGACGACGTGGAATTGATGACAATGGCTGCCATCGGCGGCGCCGGCATTGCGCTGGTGCCCTTCAATGCCTGCCGCCAGGCCATCGCACAGGGCCGGTTGCAGCAACTGTTTCCGGAATACCGCGCCACGGCCCATCAATTGCACGCGGTGTATGCCTCGCGCCGCGGCCTGCTGCCGGCGGTGCGGGCTTTTATCGAATTCCTCGCCGCCGAGTTACCACAAACCATGCAACAACAGCGGCTTACGAGTTAAGTAAGTACTCACCCTCGATACGGGCGGCGGCGCTGCGGACCAGCTGGCCGGCAGCCCATTTGCCCAGTTCTTCCGGCGCTTGTTTGAGGAAGTTGTTGTTGGCCGCCGCGAACACCGGCATGGACGTCAGCAAGGCCGGCACATCGGCCAGCGCAATGCGCTGGCGTTCCAGCAGCAAGAACTTGAGCAGCACTTTCAGCGCATTTTGCGCGTTGCGCACCGGATCGGCGGCCAGGTAATCCAGTCGTGAGCGGGCGCGGGCCAAGGCGCCCGCCACGTCGGTGAACGGCGCGCCATGGCCGGGAATCACCAGCCGCACGTCAAGCGCGGCAATCAGATCCAGCGTGGCGCGTTCCTCGGCAAAGCCGGATTTTCCATCCAGTTCCGGGAAGATGACGCCAAAACCGTTTTCCCACAGGGCGTCGGCCGAAATCAGCAGCTTTTCCTGCGGACAGTGGAAGATCAGTGCATGCGGATCGTGGCCGGGCGCGGCCAGTGCCTGCCATTCCATGTCTGCCAGAATCAGCACGTCGCCGGCAGCGATGGTGGCGTCAAAGGTGAAGCGGTCGCAACGCTGGCCGGTGGCCTTGAAGCTGAGCGCCTCCACATCCCAGTGACGGACCTTGTCCGCTTCCGCCACCGGAATCGACGTCTTGCAGCCGAAATGCGCTTGCAGGATAGCATTGCCGCCGCAGTGGTCGGAATGCAGATGGGTATTGATGATCTGATCCAGATGGCGGCCGTGCAGCACATGCCGCACCAGCTCCAGCGTCTGCGGCGCATGGCTGACGTAGCCGGTATCGATGATGGCCGTGTCATGGCGGCCCAGCAGCATGATGTTGTTGGACGACAGCCAACCCCGTTCAAACACCTGTATCGAATCCGGCAGCGCGCTCATTCTTCCTCGTCGAAATGGACGATGAGGCGCCGCTGCGGCAATTCGGCCCACACGGCGCGCTTGAAATCGTCATCGGCCCTGCCCCATGCCACGATTTCGTCAATGGTGCGCAGGCAGCCCATGCAGTAGCGGCGCTCCTGATCCATTTTGCACAGGCTGACACACGGCGAGGGGACCGGCGACGGCATTATGTTGGTGACTTCACTCATGGCCACATTATGCCGCGAAGCCGCTTGACTTGTGGAGGGCACGGCGTAGACTTACCATCCATATAGATGGCAGTGAGATGGAGACATCATGGCCAAGCAAGAAATAAAGCTGAAGATCGCTGAATCAGAAAAAATCACCATCAATCTTGGCCCGATAGACCTGGGCCAGATCGATCTGCTGGTGCAGGAAGGGTTTTACTCCAACCGCACCGATCTGATCCGCACGGCGATCCGCAACCAGCTGAACCAGCACGCCGAGGTGGTCAAGCAGACCGTGGCGCGCAAGAGTCTGGTACTTGGCATGCAACACTATTCGCGGGCCGACCTGGAAGCCATCCAGGCCGCCGGGGAGCGGTTGCAAATCCAGGTACTGGGCCTGGCCAGCATCGCCAGCGACGTGTCCGTCGAACTGGCCTTGGCCACCATTGAATCGATTTTTGTACTTGGCTCGCTGCACGCCAGCGCCGTCCTCAAGACTGCACTGGCGCCACGCATCCACTAAGGAGTGCCATGAAGCTCAATTTTCTCACGCAGATGCGCGAAGCAGCGCAGCAATTACTGAACAAGGATATTTCCTTGCGCCCCGCCTTACGGGATATTAATCCGCCGCCGTCACACGCAGCGCCACCTACACCCGAACCGGCCTCAACGCCAGCGTCCACGCCCAATCCCGCCACCCATCCGGCTGAATACGCGCAAGACATCCTCAACCGCATGGGCATCAGCGTCGGTTTGCCGGCCAATCTGGACCGCGCCATCGACCTCGGTTCGATGTTGCATCCTGGCCCGACTCAGCCACTGACGGAGGGAGCGCAGTTTGTCAGCGGCAGCTACGCCAATCATGCCGGCAGCCGCAACTACAAGCTGTATATTCCCGCCAGCTATCACGGCCAGGCCATGCCGCTGCTGGTAATGCTGCATGGCTGCACCCAGAATCCGGACGATTTCGCCGCCGGCACGCAAATGAATCAGCTGGCCGAGGAAGTCGGTTGCTTCGTGGTCTATCCGGAGCAAAACGCCAATGCCAATCACTCCAAGTGCTGGAACTGGTTCAACGCCATCGACCAGCAGCGCGGCCAAGGCGAGCCGTCCATCATCGCCGGCATTACGCAGCAGATTATCGAGGAGTATCCGGTCAACGAGCGGCAGGTCTACGTGGCCGGTCTGTCGGCGGGCGGCGCGATGGCGGTGATTGTCGGCACCCTGTATCCGGAATTGTTTGCGGCCGTGGGCGTGCATTCGGGCTTGCCATTTGCGTCGGCACAGGATTTGCCATCGGCGCTGACGGCCATGAAGCGCGGCGTGCAGCGCGCGGCCAAGGCCGGCAATCCGTCGCAGCCGATTATCGTTTTCCATGGGGACAGCGACACCACGGTCAATCCGGTGAACGGCGAGCAGGTGATGGCGCAGCGGCTGCACCACCATCGCGGCGCGCGGCCATCAGTGCAATCGGGTGCGGTGCCAAACGGCTACCGCTACACGCAAATTACCCATATCAAGCCGGACGGCACGCCGCTGGGCGAGCACTGGGTAGTGCATGGCGCCGGCCACGCCTGGTCAGGCGGCAGCGCCTCCGGCAGCTACACCGATGCCAAAGGCCCCGACGCCAGCCGCGAAATGCTGCGCTTTTTCCGCACGGTGAGCTGACTATGTTGCAGTTAGCCGGACAAGGATGCTCACGGTGATCGTCATGTTGGTCACGAACAATCCCACAAGCCAATAAAACTGCCGATCCATCCGGTTCAGCAAGCGCCATTCCGTTGCATGGATTTTGTCACGCAGATCATCACGCACACTATCGATCTTGTCGTTCATGACGGCAAACTGTTTCAGCGTGGCTTGCTGGTTTTGTTCTATCGTCCGCTGCAAGACTTCCTGCCCTCGCTGTAAGGACGTTATAGCACTGGCAACGTTGTCCATTTGGGTCTCCAGCCGCACGATGCGGACGATGTGGGTATCGTCTGCCGCGCCACTTTGCTTGTCAAGCGAGGTCGGGTTCATTTGCGCACTCCCGGTGAGGGTTATGCGTTATTGTCAAGCGGGGGACTGGCGGGCGTTTGCGCCATATCAAGGATGTGCTGCCGCAGGCAGTCCGGGCACCAGCAGCTGGCGCCGGGAGCGGACGGGATGGCCACCGCCGGCGGCAGGGTGGTGCACCAGCACGGCTGCGCCGGCGCGGCCGGATCGGCATCCTTCATGGCGCAGGAGAACTGCGCGCCGCAGCGGGAACAGGTACTCATGTTAATTCCAGGACAATCATGAGCGTCCAGCGTACCGCAGCGCCCAAGAAAATACCACCGGATGGCCCTATAATGCGTACTTGCGCGCCAACAGGCTGTAAAATTGCGCCCAAAATCTTTTCTACCGGACTCGCCATGACCCAACTGACCAACCTGAACTTAGGCATGAATGACGATTTGACCGCGGTTGCTCCGCAGATCAAGGCGCAGATTCTGGCTGAGGCCCTCCCTTACATCCGTAATTACCACGGCAAAACCATCGTCATCAAATACGGCGGCAACGCCATGACCGACGAACGCCTGAAACACGGCTTCGCGCGCGATGTCATTTTGCTCAAGCTGGTCGGCATGAACCCGGTGGTGGTACACGGGGGCGGTCCGCAAATCGACAACGCCCTGAAGAAAATCGGCAAACAAGGCACCTTTGTGCAAGGCATGCGCATCACCGACGAAGAAACCATGGAAGTGGTGGAGTGGGTGCTGGGCGGCGAAGTGCAGCAGGACATCGTGATGCTGATTAATCACTACGGCGGCCAGGCAGTCGGCCTGACCGGCAAGGACGGCGGCCTGATCCGCGCCCGCAAGATGGCCATGCCGGACAAGGACAACCCGGGTCAGACCCTGGACATCGGCTTCGTCGGCGAAATCGAAGCCATCAACCCGGCCGTGGTGAAGGCCTTGCAGGACGACGCCTTCATCCCGATCATCTCGCCGATCGGCTTCGGTCAGGACGGCCAGGCCTACAACATCAACGCCGACGTGGTGGCCGGCAAGATCGCGGAAATCCTGAAAGCTGAAAAGCTGATCATGATGACCAATATCGCCGGCGTGCAGGACAAGCAAGGCAATCTGGTGACCGACCTGTCGGCGCGCGAGATCGATGAGATGTTCGCCGACGGCACGATTTCCGGCGGCATGCTGCCTAAAATTTCATCAGCCCTGGACGCCGCCAAGTCCGGCGTGAACACGGTGCACATCATCGATGGCCGTATTGAGCATTCTTTATTGCTGGAAGTCTTGACCGAACAGGCTTTTGGCACTATGATCCGGTCTCACTGAAAAAAAGGCGGTCTCGCCGGCAGTCGGTGAAACCGCCACATTTTCAAATGCCCTTGTAGCTCAGTGGTAGAGCACTCCCTTGGTAAGGGAGAGGCCACGTGTTCAATCCACGTCAAGGGCACCACTCTCTAGCAGCACCCTTCCCCTTTCTAGTAAATCCGTTCGACAGTCAGCCCGCGCTTGCGCAGCAGTTCCGGCACGCTTGATTTGCCGACCAGGTGCAGCACGCCGATCGCCGCCACGCTGTTGTTTTCACGCGCCATCAGCCTGACCATGCCATCGGCCAGCGCCGGATTGCGGCCTTCCAGCAGCACCTGCTGCACGAAGCGGCCGGAAAAGGTGTCGTCCTGCTCCGCCTTCAGCGCCAGCGCGTCCAGCGCCTCGATATCGGCCTTGCGCCAGGCATCGGCGATCTCGCGCGCCTGTTTGGCCTGTTCCTTGTCCTCGATGCCGGCGATGGCCTCCTGCAGGAACATCAGCTGTTCGTTGGCTGTCATCTTGTCGAACAGCGCCATCTGGCTGTCGGCCGATTCCAGTTCGACGATTTTCTGGCCGGCGGCATGCGCTTGCTTCGACAGGTGCGCATCCACCGCCATCGACGCCTCATAACCTTGCGCGGCAAACTCGCTCACCGTCAGCAGGCTGGCAAGCAGCCATGGCTTCATGGCCGCCACGGTATCCGGTTCGATGTTGTACTGCTTGAGCAAGCGCTCCAGCCGCTGGCGCCACGCCGGAGACAGACCGGCGGTGCCCTTGCTGCTCAAGCCATGCTGCTGCACCGCGCGCGCCAGCTTTTGCGGATCGCCCAGCGGATCGATCTCCAGCGCCAGCACCGGCGCTTTTTTGAGCAGGCCCGCCAGGCGCGGCTCCAATGGATAGAAATCTTTCGACCCCACGTGGATGGTGCCGAACAAATACAGCGTATGCGCGCCCTGCTGCACCTTGAACAAGGCGCCGCGGTTTTGCGCCGGCGCCGGCTCGGCCGACCATGCGGGGCCCAGCACAAACAAGAACAAACTGCAGAACATCACTATAATCTGGCGCTGCATGGTTTCCTTCGTTGGTAGATATGACGTGAATATTACTCGCTCCTCGCCGGTATGGCTGTTTGATCTCGATAACACGCTGCACAATGCCTCGCATGCCATCTTCCCGGCGATCATGGCCGGCATGAACAGCTATCTGGCCCGCCTGCTGGGAGACGGCGTCACGCCTGCCAGCGAGGAGCTGGTCAACGCCACCCGCACCATGTACTGGCAGCGCTACGGCGCCACCACGCTGGGGGTGGTCAAGCACCACGGCGTCAAGGCTGAGCACTTTCTCGACGCCACCCATCGCTTCGACGATCTGCAGGCCATGATCCGCGCCGAGCGCGGACTGCGCCAGCTGCTGCGCCGCCTGCCCGGCCGCAAAATCCTGCTGACCAATGCGCCGCACCGCTACTCGTCGCAGGTACTGCGCCATCTCGGTTTGCAACGCCAGTTCCAGCACCACGTGGCAGTGGAAGCGATGACGGTGCACCGGCAGATGCGGCCCAAGCCATCCAAGCTGCTGCTGCAACGGCTGATGCGCCGCCATCAGCTGCGTCCCGGCCGCTGCATCCTGGTGGAAGACACGCTGGCCAATCTGCGCAGCGCGCGCGAACTGGGGATGCGCACCGCGTGGGTCACGCAGTACCTCACCATCGGCGACAGCGCCGGCCTGGCACATCCGCAAAAGCGCTTAATTCGCCCCGCTTACGTCGATGTCAAAGTAAAATCTGTCAGAAACCTGCCGGCACGTCTGCACCGCCTGCGCTGACCAACACCTTTTTAACCCGCGAGATTCATATGGCAAGCACACCGCCGGGCCAGCGCCGTTTGCAAATCCTGCAGGCGCTGGCGGAGATGCTGGAACAGCCCAAGGGCGACAAGATCACCACCGCTGCGCTGGCGCGCAAGCTGGAGTTTTCCGAGGCCGCACTGTACCGGCATTTCGCCAGCAAGGCGCAAATGTTCGAGGGACTGATCGAGTTCATCGAGCAGACCGTGTTTGGCCTGATCAACCAGATCGCGGAGCGTCAAAGCGACGGCCTGGCACAGGCGCGCGACACCGTCGCCATGCTGCTCAACTTCGCCGCGCAGAATCCCGGCATGACGCGGGTACTGATCGGCGATGCGCTGGTCAACGAGGACGAACGCCTGCAGCTGCGCATGAACCAGTTCTACGACCGGGTGGAGCTGGCGCTGAAACAGGCGCTGCGTGTGGCGGCCAGCGAAGGCCAGGCGCATGAAGCGGATGTGACGGCGCGCGCCGGCATGCTGACCAGTTTTGTCATCGGCCGCTGGCACCGCTACGCCAAGAGCGGCTTCAAACACAATCCGTCGCAGGACGCGGCGGTGCAAATCACTTTGCTCCTATCGTAATGAACACCGAAGTATTCGCCCTGCTGGACGACGCCAGCCCGGAAGCAGCACAAACCGGCAGCCGTTCACGCCTCTACACCGGCCACACCGGCACCCTGCGCTGCGACGATATCGCGCAATGGCCGCAGGTGCTGGCGCAGATGCAGGCAGCGCTGGCGCGCGGCGAATACGCGGTGACGGTGTGCGCCTATGAGCTGGGCGAGGCACTGCTGGCGCTGGCGCCGCCCACAGCGCCGCCACGCGCGGCCGCTGCCGCGCCGCTGGCGCAGGTGCTGCTGTTCAGCAGCTGCGCGCTGCTGTCGGCGGCGGAAGTGAGCGACTGGCTGGCCGCGCGCTCCTTCCCCATCGAGCGGCCGGCCGGCATCGCCCATATCCGCCCGAACATCGACCAGCAAGCCTTCAGCGCCGCGCTGGCGCGCATCCACGACTACATTGCGGCCGGCGACACCTACCAGGTCAATTACACCTACCGCCTGCGTTTTGACGCCTTTGGCGGCATCCACGCGCTGTACGCGCGCCTGCGCGGCCGCCAGCCGGTCCCTTACGGCGCCCTGATCGCGCTGGACGACGGCACGGCCGTCCTGTCGCTGTCGCCGGAACTGTTCGTGCGCCACACCGACGGTGTGCTGACCGCGCGGCCGATGAAAGGCACGGCACCCGCCGCGCCGCCGTCGCAGCAGGCGGAGAACATCCTGCGCGCCACCAACCTGGCCGCCGACGCCAAGAACCGCGCCGAGAACCTGATGATCGTCGACCTGCTGCGCAACGACATCGCGCGCGTGGCCACGACCGGCAGCGTGGAAGTGCCGGCGCTGTTCGAGGTGCACCGCTATGCCAGCGTGCTGCAAATGACGTCGACCATCACCGCGCAGCTGCGCGAGGACGCCACCCTGGCCGACATCTTCGGCGCGCTCTACCCTTGCGGCTCCATCACCGGCGCGCCGAAACGCCGCACCATGGAAATCATCCGCGAGCTGGAGCCGGACGCGCGCGGCATCTACACCGGCGCCATCGGCTGGTTCGATCCACGTGACGACGGCAAGGTGGGCGACTTCTGCATGTCGGTACCGATCCGCACACTCACCCTGCAAGCGCAGGGCGGCGACGGCGTGCGCCGCGGCGAGATGGGGGTCGGCGCCGGCATCGTGTTCGACAGCGACGCCAACGAAGAATACGCCGAGTGCAAACTCAAGGCACGCTTTCTCACCGGCCTGCAAAACGATTTCGACATCTTTGAAACCATGTACGCCACGCCGGGCGGCGGCATCCGCCATCGCGAGCGTCATCTGAAACGGCTGGCCGCGTCGGCCGCCTACTTCGGCTTCCCGTGGGACGAGAAGGCCGCCATCGCCTACATGGACGCCGCCAGCGCCATGCTGGAACCGCAGCACGCGGCCTACCGCGTGCGGCTGGCGATCAGTCCCGCCGGCGCCTTCGCCGTACAGCATGCGCCGCTGACGCCGCTGGCCGGTCCGGTGCGCGTGCTGCTGGCCGACGACGCCACCAGCAGCGACGACCTGTTCCTGCGCCACAAAACCAGCATCCGCGCGCGCTACGACGCCGCCTGGCGCGAGGCCGAAGCGCAGGGCGCCTTCGACACCCTGTTCTTCAATGAACGCGGCGAACTGACGGAAGGCGGCCGCAGCAGCGTGTTCGTGCGCGTGAACGGCCGCTGGCTCACGCCGCCATTGCGCAGCGGCGTGCTGCCGGGCGTGATGCGCAGCGTGCTGCTGGACGATCCGGCATGGCTGGCCAGCGAAGCCGTCATCACCCGCGCCATGCTGGACAGCGCGCAAGACATCATCATCTGCAACGCCCTGCGCGGCGCGCTGCCCGCCACGCTTACAGGTCGATAAGCATCTCGAAGCCGCCGTAGATCATGCGCTTGCCGTCGAACGGCATGTTGCCCGCTTCCATGTAGTGGGTCATGCGCGGGTCTTTCATGACTTTTTCATTGATCTCGTTGCGGCGCGCGCGTGATTCGTAGACGATCCACGAAAACGCCACCACTTCGCCCTCCTGCAAGTTGACGCTTTGCGGGAACGAGGTAACTTTGCCGGTCGGCACATCGTCACCGATGGTTTCGCGATATTCCAGCGCGCCGTGATCTTTCCACACCGCGCCGCACACCAGCGACATTTGCTTGTACGCCTCAATATTGTCTTTAGGCACCGGAACCACAAAACCGTCTACGTAAGCCATGGCCGTCTCCTTGGTGATGGGAGGTTCAGCGTAGCACGAAGCGCCTGCGGTAAGCGCCCGGTGTGGTGGCGGCAAGTCTGCGGAAATGATGGCGCAGCGATTCCTCCGAGCCGAAGCCGGCGCGTTCGGCGATCTGCGTCAGCGGCACATCCGGTTGTTCCAGCATGTCCTTGACGATCGCCACGCGCTCGCGGATCAGCCATTCGATCGGACCGAGGCCGGTGGCTTGCTGGAACTGGCGCTGCAGGGTGCGCGGGCTCATGGCGGCGCGCTCGGCCATGCTGGCCACCGTGTGCGGCAGCGCCGGGTGGCTGCGCAGCCAGTCCATCAGCCGGGACAGCCTGCCCTGCTCCCCTTGCGCCATGGGACGCGGCAGGAACTGCGCCTGGCCGCCCTCGCGATGCGGCGCCACCACCAGCCGCTGCGCCACCAGATTGCCGACCTTGGCGCCGTAGTCGCGCCGCACCAGGTGCAGCAGCATGTCCAGCCCGGCGGCCGAACCGGCAGCGGTGATCACCTGGCCGTTATCCACATACAAATGATCTGGCTGCACATCGATCCGTGGATAACGTTGCGCCAGCCGCCCGGCATAGCGCCAGTGGGTGGTGGCGCGCTGGCCGTCCAGAATGCCGGCCGCGGCCAGCACGAACACGCCCGAGCAGATCGAGGCCAGCCGCGCGCCGCGCGCGTGGGCGGCGCGTATCCATTCCAGCAATGGCGCCGGCGGCAGTTCGTCGGCATCGCGCCAGCCGGGGATGACGATGGTGTCAGCCAGCGCCAGCAATTCCGGCGTGTACGGCGCCTGCACCGTGATGCCGCCGGCCGCCCGGATCGGCCCCTGCTCCACCGCGCAGACGGCAAAGTCATACCAGTCCACGCCCAGTTCCGGACGCTCCAGAGCGAACAGTTCGACCGTGCAGCCGAACTCAAAAGTGCACAGGCGATCGTAAGCCAGCGCCACCACGAGATGTTTTTTCATGGCGTAATCTTAACGCAGAATGGCTGATGCGCCACTTCTGGCGGTGGCGGCACCACCGCACAATGACGCCATTGCTCACCACACCAGGAGATTCAAGATGTCCCTCGTTACCGCCATCGCCGCCGCCGACAGCGCCGCCGCCCTTGCCCACTTCGAGGCCAGTTTCAGTTTCGAGACCGATTGCTGGGACGTGCATGACGCGCTCGCCAGCGGCAAGCAGGATTTTGTATTGCTGGATGTGCGCGGAACGGAAAAGTACGCCGCCGGCCATGTGCCGGGCGCGCTGGATCTGGCGCACCGCAAGATCATCGGCTCAAAGATCGCCGCATTCCCGGCCGGGACGCTGTTCGTGGTGTATTGCGCCGGCCCGCACTGCAACGGCGCGGCGCGCGCGGCCGTGCGGCTGGCGCAGCTGGGCCGCCCGGTCAAGGTGATGCCGGGCGGGATTACGGGCTGGCTGGATGAAGGCTTCGAGCTGGTCCGGGCTTAGGAACCCAGCGCTTTTTCCACGGCGCTGACCAGTTGCTTGTCAGTCGGGGTGACCTTGCTGCCAAAGTTGGTTACCACGTTGCCGTGACGGTCGATCAGGTATTTGTGGAAGTTCCAGGCCGGCGCCTTGCCGGTCGCCTTGATCAGGCTGGCGAACAGCGGGTTTGGTTCCTTGCCCGACACCACCGACTTGGCGAACATCGGGAATTTCACGCCATAGGTGTTGTAGCAGAAATCAGCGATTTCCTTGCTGGAACCCGGCTCCTGCTGGCCGAAATCGTTCGATGGGAAGCCCAGCACCACCAGGCCCTTGCTGCCGTATTTGGCGTACAGGCCTTCCAGGCCTTCGTACTGGTTGGTGAAGCCGCAGTAGCTGGCGGTGTTGACCACCAGAATCACCTTGCCCGAGTACTGGCACAGGTCTTGGGGCGTGTCGTCCTGCAGGCGCTTGAAGGTTTGCTTGAGGATGGCCGGGCAACTGCCGGGAGCCGCCGCCGCGGCTGGTGCGGCAGGCGCAGCAGCCGGCGCTTGCGCAAACGTGGAGGCGCTGGCCAGGACGGTCAGCGAGGAAACGAGGCACAGTTGAGCGATGGTCTTGGACATGATGGTCGGCAGGAAAGGATGAGAAAAAAAATCATTCTAGTCCAATTTAGTGCCCCTCGCACGATTGACCCAGATTAAGCAAAATAGCCGGTTCGGAGTTACCGTCTCCCCAGAAGGATGGAGGTGGGCCATGCGAATATTTTGCTTGCTGTTACTGTGGGCCTGCGCCGCGCAGGCGCAGGTGGCGTCGCTGCCGGCCATGCGCGCCGGACAGGTCAGCGTGTCCGGTCTGTCGTCCGGCGCTTACATGGCGGTGCAGTTCGAAGTGGCCTTCTCGCGCACGGTCATCGGCGCGGGGGTGATTGCCGGCGGTCCGTATTTCTGCTCGCAAGGCAGCGTCCTGACCGCCACCACCACCTGCAGCTGTACCAGCGAGCTGCTGCTCTGCCGCGTGCGGCCCGGCGGCACCCAGGTGCCCGAGCTGATCGCCCTGACCGACTGGTTTGCCGCCGCGCAAACCATCGATCCCACCAGCGCCCTGGCCAGCCACCGCATCTGGATGTTCTCCGGCAGTGCCGATTCCGTGGTGCCGCCAGCGGTCTCGAACGACCTGTACACCTACTACCGCCACTACGTCGACGCCAGCCGCATCAGTTACAAGCGCAACCTCAACGCCGAACACGCCATGCCCACTGACAGCTACGGCAACCGCTGCCGCACGCTGGGCTCGCCCTACATCAACAACTGCCGCTATGACGCCGCCGGCCAGCTGCTGAACTGGATCTACGGGCCGCTCAACGCGCGCAACAGCGGCGCGCTGAACGGCCGCTTCATCGCCTTCGATCAATCGGAATTCATTGCCCTGCCGGCCTGGCATGGCATGGCGGATTTCGGCTACCTGTACATTCCGCCCGCCTGCGACAGCGGCGCCGGCCTCGGCTGCAAGCTGCACGTGGTGTTCCATGGCTGCCACCAGGACCCGGACAGCATCGGCGCCACTTTTGTGCGCCACGCCGGCTACAACGCCTGGGCGGACAACAACCGGATGCTGATCCTGTACCCGCAGGCCGCCGCCACCTTCACCAATCCGAACGCGTGCTGGGACTGGTTTGCCCATGACGACACCCGCTACGCACAACAAACCGGCCGCCAGATGGCGGCCGTCAAGCGCATGGTGGAGCGCCTGACTACACCACCGTGAAGGACGACAGGTCCGGATGCGGCGGCGGGTAGCTGAGGTCCATGTCTTCCAGCGTTTCCAGCAGCAGGCTGGCAATCACCAGGTTGCGGTGGGTCTTGGAATTGGCCGGCACCACGTACCACGGCGCGTGCGGCGCATCGGTTTCGCGGATGGCTTTCTCGTAAGCGCGCTGGTAGTCGTCCCATTTCTCACGCTGCTTGATGTCTTCCGGGTTGAATTTCCACTGCTTGTCCGGATCGTCGAGACGCTCCTGCAGGCGCTCGCGCTGCTCTTCTTTGGAGATGTGCAGGAACACCTTGATGATTACTGTGCCGGTTTCCGCCAGCATGCGTTCAAAGTCGCGGATTTGCGCGTAGCGGCGCTTGCATTCGTCGTCATCGATCCAGCCCTGCACCTTGGTGATCAGCACATCCTCGTAATGGCTGCGGTTGAAGATGGCGATCTCGCCATTCACCGGCACATGCTGGTGCACGCGCCACAGGTAATCGTGCGCCAGTTCGTTGTCGGTCGGCCCCTTGAACGCCACCGCACGCAAGCCCATGGGGCTGACGCGGCTGAACAGCGCGCGCACCGTGCCGTCCTTGCCGGCGGTGTCCGTGCCCTGCAGGATCAGCAGCACCTTCTGCTTGTGTTGCGCGTACAGCTTGTCCTGCAGGGCGGCGATGCGGTCGATCAGCGCGGCGGTGCGCTCCAGATCGAGCGTCTTGGCGCGTGATTTACCGAGTTTGGGATGGGCGGCGCGGCTGGAGAAGGTGGCGTCGTCGGCGTCCTTGTCGCGCAGCTTGGGTCTGGAGGGTGCGCGGAAGCGCTGGCGGGCATTGTGTGTCATCGGTTTAGCATATCATCTGGCGGCCAACTGTGCTGCGCGATAGCCCCACCAGGCGGCTTCCTCGAACACCGAGAAACCCGACAGGTCGGCGTGCGCAAACAGGATAGGCCCATCCACCTCGCGCAGCGCCTTCATGCCGGCGTTGCTGCGGAAGTTGGGCCACGGGACCGCCATCGCATGGCCGCGCAGCGTGATGTCGACCCGTTCGACGCAGGACGCGAACTGCGCGCCATAAGCGGTTTTCAGATCGGCGCTGGCCAGCGCCAGCAACTCTTCCGGCTTGGCCGCGGCCATCCAGTGGCGCGCGGTGCTGGCCTTGCGGTCGGACAGCGCGACGTAGGCGCTGAACACGGTCTTCTCCGGCGGCTGCACGCGGATGTCCTGGTGCGTGGACACCACGAAGCCCAGCCCCGGCTCGCTGTACACCACGTTGTCCCACGACAGCGGTTGGCTCGGCAGCTCCTCCGGAAAGCGCTTGAGCAGAAAGTTCGCCACCATCCACGGCGCGTACTCCGGCGCATGTTTCGCCGCGTCGAAGCCGTATTCTCCGATGTTATCCACAACCCGCGCCGCCACATAGGTCGGCATGGCGCAAATGGCTTTGCGGGCGCGCACCAGATAGCTGGTCGGCTTGCCGTTTTCCAGCTTGAAGCACAGCGCTTCCACGCCGTCTGCCGTTTTTTTCAGCGACACCGCCGTTCCGGCCATGCGCTTGACGGCGGCCGCGCGCTCCATGCCGGAAGCCAGCGGCTGCAGGCCGCCCGGCCATGTCAGCCAGGCGCCGTTGCCGGCGTTGGCAGCCTGGCCCCAGCGGCTGCAGTAGTAATGCAGGCCGGCCCATGCCGACACCTTGTCGTAGCGCGTGCCGTAATCGTCGCGGCAGCAGTAGTTCAGATACCAGTGCAGCGTGGGCGACTTGTAGCCGTTTTGATCCATCCACTGCTTGAGGGTGATGCGGTCCAGCGCCTGCCACTGCGGATCTTCCGACGACAGCACGGTCGGGAACACGAACACGCGGCGGCCATCCGCGCCATGCAGGCCGCGCAGGCGGTGCACTTCGTCGAAGAAGCGCTTGTGTTCATCCAGCTCCCACTGCGGCACGCCGTCGGTGGGAATGAAACCGTCCTGCCAGTGGCCGTTGAACAGCAGGCGTTCCTCCGGCGCGTGCAGGATGAAGCGCTCGTCGTAGTAAGGCTTTTCCGCAAAGGCATCCTTCTGGATGATGCCGAGATCCGCCAGGATTTCGCGCACATGGGTGGACTCCGGCGACGGCAGCGGCAGATAGTGCGCGCCGGTCGGATAGGCGTATTCGTCAAAGGCGCCGCCGGCCGCGTTCCCGTAAGGCTGCGGGCCGTCGATCATCAGCACATCGGTCTTGCCGAGCTTTTTCAGCTTCCACGCGGCGGTGAGGCCGGACACGCCCGAGCCGAGAATCGCGATATCGGTGTGAACGAGCTGCGATGGCGGCGGCAGCGCGCGGCGGTCGCGCAGGAAGTGTCCTTCATCGCGGCCGACGTAATGCACGACCGGCGTAATCTCCTGCCAGCGCTGGAACGCCAGTCCGCTGCCGGCGGCGGCCAGCCCGGAAGCGCCGGCCCAGACCATAAAAGAACGGCGCAGCATCAGCGGATCACCCGGCGCCAGTCCTGCTCGAATTCATGCACGAGCGACTGGGTATTGAGGCGATTCGGTTCCATCGCCATCGGCTTCATATCGGGCGGGAAGATGAACATCTCGCGCGTGGTATCGGCGTTCAGGTAGCGCATCGGTAGACGGTAGCTGGTGGGCGGCGTGTACTGCGCCTGCGGCGACGCCAGGATGAAACCCCACTCGCCAAACGACGGCACGTAGGCGTGATACGGGTAAGTCTTCATGCCCACCTCGCGCAAGGTGGCGTCGATCGTCCAGTAGGCATGCGGCGCAAAGAACGGCGAGGTCGATTGCACCACCATCAGGCCTTTCGCCGCCAGATGCTTGCGCACCATGCCGTAAAACGGCACCGAATACAGTTTGCCGAGCGCGAAGCTGGAAGGATCGGGGAAGTCGACGATCACCGCGTCGAACATATCGTCGTTATGCTGCAGCCAGATGGCCGCATCGGTGTTCACCACGCGCACGCGCTTGTCGCTGAAAGAGCCATGATTGAGCTTGACCAGTTCCTCGCGCCGGGTGAAGGCGCCGGTCATGGCCGGGTCCAGATCCACCAGCGTCACATGCTCGATGTTCGGGTAGCGCAGGATTTCGCGCAGCGCCAGGCCATCGCCGCCGCCCAGCACCAGCACGCGCCTGGCCCAGGGCATCGGCTGCAGCACCGGATGCACCAGCGCTTCGTGATAGCGGTATTCGTCACGCGAAGAGAATTGCAGGTTGCCGTTGATGTACAGGCGCGTATCGTCCTTCCACTTGGTGATCACCAAACGCTGGTACGGCGTGGTGGTGGCAAATACGATTTCATCGCCGAACAGGCCATGCTCGCCCCAGTAGGTCAGCTTGTCGGCAAAGGCAAAGCCGAATACCAGCAGGCACAGTACCGAGCAGGCGCGCAGCATGCGGCCGGTGACGTTTTTCAGCTCTGTGGAAAAAGCCTTGATTGTCCACAGGGCCACGCCGACATTCAGCATCCCGAACAGGAAGCCGGTGCGCACCAGCCCCAGATACGGCGCCAGCACCAGCGGGAACAGCAGCGACACCGCCAGTGCGCCCAGATAATCGAAGGTCAGCACCTTGCTGACCAGTTCATTGAATGCGGTTTTGCGCTCGTTCAGCGCGCGCATCACCAGCGGCACCTCCATGCCGACAAAGGCGCCGACCAAAAACACCATGGTGTACAACAGCGTGCGGAACGGCGCCGGCATCCACGAGAAAGTCAAAAACAGCGTTGCCGCCGAGACGCCGCCGACCAGACCCACCGCCAGTTCGATATCCACAAAGCGCGCCAGCACATCCTCGTCGCGCACATATTTGGAAAAGTGCGCCCCAACGCCCATGGCAAACAGGTAGCATCCGATAATCGTGGAAAACTGCAGCACCGAGTCGCCCAGCAGGTAGCTGGACAGCGCGCCGGCGATCAGCTCATACGCCAGTCCACAGGACGCCACCACGAAGACGGACAGAATCAGAATCTTTTTGGTCATTTACGCTCGTTTGCATTATTATCAAGTAATCACTTTACCTGAAGGTGCGCCGTGCCCGCCATCCTAAACTATCTGATCCACCTGTTGCTGGCCGCCGTGCTGCTGGCGGTGTTCTTCAAAGCCTACACGTGGATGACGCCTTACGACGAGGTCAAGCTGGTCCGCCAGGGCAATCAGGCGGCGGCGCTATCGCTGGGCGGGGCGCTGATAGGTTTTTCCATCACGATCGGTTCGGCGCTGATGCATACTGCCGATTACCGCGAATTCTTTGCGTGGGCCTTCGGCGCCATGGTGGTGCAAGGGCTGGCGTATGCCATCACCACCCGCGTGCTGAATATGTCGAAAGACCAGATCGAAGCAAACAACACGGCGTTCGGCGGGCTGCTGAGCGCCATCTCCATTTCCATCGGCGTGATTAACGGCGCCTGCATTTCGTAAGCGAGGACCATCATGGGTATCGGCAGCTTTATCAAGAAGCAGTTTATCGATGTACTGCAATGGAACGAGGACACCGACGGCGTGCTGGCATGGCGCTATCCGATGGCCGACCAGGAAATCCAGAACGGCGGCCAGCTGGTGGTGCGCGAGTCGCAGGTGGCGGTGTTCGTCAACGAGGGCCAGGTGGCCGATGTATTCGGCCCCGGCACCCACACGCTCACCACGCAAACCCTGCCGGTGCTGACCAACCTGAAAAACTGGGACAAGCTGTTTGCGTCGCCGTTCAAATCGGATGTGTATTTCTTCAGCACCCGCGTGCAGACCGGCCGCAAATGGGGCACGGCGCAGCCGATCACCATCCGCGACAAGGACTTCGACATGGTGCGCGTGCGCGCCTTCGGCATGTACTCCTACCGCGTGATCAACGCGCGCGCCTTCTTCACGGAGATCAGCGGCACGCGCGAGGCGTACACGCGCGACGAGGTGGAAGACCAGCTGCGCGGCATCCTGATGGCGACCATGGCCAGCTCGCTGGGCGCCTCGCAAGTGCCCTTCCTCGACATGGCGGCCAACCAGGCGCTGATGGCGCAGCAGGTCAAGGGCGACCTGACCACCGCCTTTGCGCGCTACGGCATCGGCCTGGATGAATTCAATGTGGCCAGCGTCAGCCTGCCGGAGGAACTGCAGGCGGCGCTCGATGAGCGCATCTCGGCCGGCATGAAGGGCGGCATGAGCGCCGACAAGCTGGCCGGCTTCACCAGGTACCAGGTGGCCAGCGCGATTCCGCTGGCGGCGCAGAATGAGGGCGGGCTGGCCGGCATCGGCGCCGGCCTGGGGGCCGGCATGACGGTGGGCCAGGCCATCGGCCAGAGCATGGGTGCGGCGCTGACGCCGCAGGCGCCGGCCGCCGCGGCTGAAGATTCGGTCGAAGCGCGCCTGGAAAAACTCAAGGGCCTGCTGGACAAAGGCCTGATCTCGGCCGCCGACTACGACAGCGCCAAGGCCGAACTGCTGAAAAAGCTGATCGGCTAAGCGCGTGCAAATCGTTTCCTGTCCCAGCTGCGGCGCGGAGGTCAAATTCCGCTCGCATGCCTCGGTCATGGCGGTCTGCGAATATTGCAGCACGCGTGTGCTCAAGGATGCGGACGCAGTCAAGGATCTGGGCAAGATGTCGTCCGTGCTGGAGGACTACTCGCCGATCCAGATCGGCACCGCCGGCGTGCTGGGCGGCCGGCCATTCACGGTGGTTGGCCGCATCCAGCTGCGCTACTCGGCCGGCATGTGGAACGAGTGGTATCTGTTTTTCGACGACGGCAGAACCTCGTGGCTGGGCGACTCGTCCGGCATGTACACCATCACTGCCGAATATCAGGGCGAAGCCCAGGTGCCCGCGTTTGAGCAGCTGACGCCGGGGCGCAATTACCCGATCAACGGCTCGCCTTACCTGGCGGCCGAAGTGCGCGTGGCCGATTGCGTGGGCGGCCAGGGCGAACTGCCGTTCAAGGTAGGCGATGGCTACCAGGCGCGCGTGGCGGATTTCCGGCGCGGCGCGGAATTCATCACGCTCGATTATTCGGATTCGCCCCGTCCCGTGATCTACACCGGCCTGGCGGTCACGCTGGACAGCCTGCAATGCCAGTTGCTGCGCGACGACGACACCATTCAGCGCGCGGCCGGCCGTTATCGCGGCAAGCTCGATGCGCTGGATTGCCCTTCCTGCGGCAGCCCGATCAAGTACCTGCCGGGCGTGACGGCCAACCTGGTGTGCCCGGCGTGCGCCACGCAGATCGACGCCGCCAGCCCGGAAGCACAGGTGGTGGCGGCCGGCGAGCGCGTGGCGGCCGTACCGCTGACGATTGACCTGGGCGCGACCGCCAAAATCAATAACCAGGAATTCACCATCATCGGCATGATGCGTCGTGCCGATGACGAAGGCACGCAATGGGACGAGTACCTGATGTACGGCCCGCGCTCCGGCTTCTCCTGGCTGGTGGAGACCGACGAAGGCTGGTCCGGCGCCAACGTGCTGGCCGAGTGGCCGGTGGCGTACGCGCCGGGAGCGCCGACGGTGCTGGTGGATAAAGTCCAGTTTTCCCGCCTGTACGACTACGGTTCGGTGGTGACTTACGCGGTGGGCGCCTTCAACTGGCGCGTGGCGGTGGGCGACCGCACGCGGGTGGAGGAATTCCAGGCCGGCCAATTGCGGCTGGCCGCCGAAACCACCGAGAGCGAGATGACGTGGTCGCGCTCCTCGCCGGTATCGGCCGACCAGCTGGCGCTGTGGTTTGGCGCCGCCTTCAAGGGCCGCGTGAAGTCGCCGTCCAGGAGCAAGCCGTTTGCCAACAACCGCTATCGCAACACCGCCAAATACATCATCTGGTTCATGCTGGCGTTGAACGCGATTCCGCTGCTGGCCAATTTTTCCGGCACCTGGTTCCTGAGCGCGATCGGCGCGCTGGCGATCTATCTGCCGGCGATTTTCTTGGATAACAATGACCAGGCATGAGTAAATTTTTCATCTACGCGATCATCGTCACCGTGCTGACGTCGGGCAGCAGCTGGCTGCGCATGGGCAGCGGCGGCGGCACAGGCAGCGGCTATCGCGGCAGCACCTGGAGCTCGCACACTGGGGGCGGTGGCGGCAGCTGGGGCGGCGGTTCGGGCGGCGGAGGCCACAAATGAAACGTGAATCGCTCCCTGCCGGCGCCGCGGCAACGACAACCCATGCGCCCTCCGGCACCCACGTGCTGGCTGACCTGAGCGGCATCGCTGCCGAAAAATTGAGCAACTGCGCGGCACTGGAATCCCTGCTGCGCAGTGCCGCCGAAAGCGCCGGCGCGCATGTCCTGTTCAGCCATTTCCACGCGTTTGGCGAAGGCCAGGGCGTGACCGGGGTGGTGCTGCTGGCCGAGTCCCACATCACCATCCACACCTGGCCGGAACGCCAGTTCGCCGCCGCCGACATCTTCATGTGCGGCAGCGCGCAACCGGAGTTAGCGCTAGCTCTCATCAGGAAGGCCTTGCAGCCCGGGGCTGCTCACGTTCACACTGCGCGGCGCGGACCGCCATAAGGAGTCGTCATGGGACTATCCACCCTGGGCCAGATCGCCAGGATGCCCGACCACGAACGGTGGATGGGCTTCTTCCGCGATCCGGACGGTCATCTGCTGGCGGTGATGGAAGAGAAACGCTGATTCCGCAGCGCCGGCAGGAAGATCAGCACCGAATCGATCAGGGCATGCGCGATCATGCAGGCGATCAGGTCGCGCTGCCAGAGGTAGAGACCGGTCAGCAGCGTACCGGCCAGTCCGACCCCGATCAGATGCTTCCATGACCAGCTGCCCAGGTGGGCCAGCGTGAACACCGCCAGCGGGATCAGGGCGGCCAGCCACCAGCTGCCGGTCAGCTCATGCAGGCGCTCGATCGGGTAGCCGCGGAACATGATTTCCTCGGTGATGCCGGCGGTCAGCGGCACAGCGCAGCGGAACCACAGCGGCATCTCCGTCAGCTGCATCAAGCCTTGCGAAGTGTCTTCCTTGCCCATCCTGCGGGCCTGCACCACGCTCACCACGGACAGCGCCAGCATGGTCAAGCCCAGCGCGGCGCCGCCCAGCCAGGCCGCGTGGTTGCCGGCGGCGATGCCGATGCTGGCCAGCGGACGCTGCTCCCAGCACAGCACCAGTGCCAACAAGGCCAGGCAGCATGCCCACGCGGTCGTCAGACGGCGCACCTGCTTGCCGGGGCTGTTCTTTTCACTGCGCCTGAAATAGGCCAGCAGCGACGGCGCGCCCAGCGCCAACAGCAGCCCGGCGATGGTGCTGATCATGCGGCGGCCTGTTCGGCGGCCAGCGCCGCATCTTTTTCGCGGGCGGCAACCGCGGCTGGCCGGCCATTCACGCGCGCCACATATTCCTCAATGACAGGCAGCTTGGGCAGCAGGCCGAACATCAGCATCCATTCAAACGCGGTCGCCCACAACACGTCCAGTGCGGTGAACTGGTCGCCCAGCAGATACGGGCCTTGCGACAGCTGTTCGATCAGCGTGTTGAACATGGTGTCAAAGTCGCCGTAGTGGCAGGCGGTCTTGTCGGCTGGTTTGTTTTTCATCCACTGGTCCATCATGGCCGGTTCAAAGCAGCTGCCGTAGAACGCCATCCAGCGCAGGTAAGGGCCGCGTTGCGGATCGCCCAGCGGCGGCGCCAGTCTGGCCTGCGGGAACAGGTCGGCCAGATACAGGTAGATGGCCACCTGTTCGGTGACGATGGCTTCACCATGGCGGATGGCCGGCACCTTGCCCATGGGGTTGATGGCCAGATAGGCCGGTTCGCGGTTTTCACCTTTTTTCATGTTCATCACATGCAGCTCATAAGGCGCGTGCAATTCTTCAAGCAGGGTCAGCACGCCGGTCGAGCGCGAGTACGGGCAGTGGAACAGGGTCAGTTGCTGGTTCATGGTTTTCTCCTCTATGGTGGTGAAAAACCCACGATAAATCTTGCTAAGATGGCGGTCTTGTAAAAACGCGAACGCATCATGACAACGCTGCAAAGTGTACCGCGTCCGACGCGCGGGGTGGTGAATCCGGCCGCCGGCGAACGCATGTTTCGTCTGGAACGCTACCTGCCCGAGGCCGATCTGGCGCCATTTGTCGACTTCTTCTGGCTGGTGGGCTGGTCGCTGCCGGATGGCGTCACGCACGTGCAGCGCACCCTGCCGCGCCACGCCATCCATATGGTGTTTGACGCTGGCCGCACGGCGGTGTTTGGCGTGATGACCGGTTCGTTTGAATACACGTTGCGCGGCAGCGGCCGGGTGTTGGGCGTGAGCTTCCGGCCGGGCGCATTCCGCAGTTTCCTGCGGCAGCCGGTGCAAGCCATCACCGACCGCAAACTGCCCTTGTCCGCCGTGTTTGCCTGCGACGATGCGGCTGCCGAACGCAGCGTGCTGGATGCGGCGGACGATGCCGGCATGGTCGCCGCCGCCAGCGCGCTGTTGCGCGCTTCGCTGCCGGCGCCGGACCCGCTGGTCGAGCGCATCGCCGGCATGCTGGCGGCGCTGGAAGACAATGCCGGCATCACCCAAGTGCAGCAGCTGGCCGACCACGTCGGCATCAGCGTGCGCAAATTGCAGATGCTGTTCAAAGACTACATCGGCGCCAGTCCCAAGTGGATCATCCGCCGCAAGCGCCTGCTGGACGCCGCCGACCTGCTGGCCAAAGGCAGCGACATCGACCTGGCCGCGCTGGCCCAACAACTCGGCTACTACGACCAATCCCACTTCACCACCGACTTCGAAAAACTGGTCGGCAAGCCGCCCGCCGATTACCGCCGCAGTTGCAAAGAATCGTGAGCAATGAGACACTGCTCGCTTCACCCAACCACAGGAGACCACACCATGCGCCACGTAGATATTGCCCTCCTGTCGGCTGCCTGATTACGCCAGGACTTCCTTACCCTCGTTGTTGATCCGCGCGTTTTCGCGCAGCTGACTTCCCGTGTTCGTCGCCCATTCGCTGACTCGCGAAGGGTATCGCTCGTCTTACTGGAATGCATATCATGATCGACTTCGATTTCGCTGCACTGCGCCGTATCGGCTTAAACAATACTCTCATCAACCAGCTGCACCACGCGCCGGAAGGCGCGCAACTGGTGCGCATCACAGAAATCCAGCGCGAATGGCTGACCGTCCACGATGGCAAAGCCGAATTTCGCGCCCGCGTTTTGCCAGCGCTGCATAACGCCGACCTGGCGGTTGGCGACTGGGTCCTCAGCACCACCCTCGCCCACGATGAACACTGGCTGAGCGCCCTGCTGCCGCCCACCACCCACATCGCCCGGCGCGGCAACGATGGCCGGCATCACAGCCTGGTCAGCAACGTCGATACCGCGCTGCTGGTGATGGGCCAGGATAACGACTTCAACCCGCGCCGGCTGGAGCGCTATCTTGCCATCGTCAAGACTGCCAGCGTGGAACCGGTGGTTGTGCTAAGCAAGGCCGATATCGCACAGGATGCGCAACAGCACATGGAATTGCTGCGGCAACGTCTGCCCGCCAGCATTCCGCTGCTGGCCATCAACACGCTGAGCGGCGACGCCGTCACGCAACTGTCGCCATGGCTGGGCGCGGGGCAAACGCTGGTATTGCTGGGTTCTTCCGGCGCCGGCAAGTCGACGCTGACCAACACGCTGACGCGGGCAAACCAGCAAACCGGCGGCGTCCGGCACGGTGACAGCCGTGGCCGGCACACCACCACCGCACGCTCACTGCACCTGTGCGCCAGCGGCGCCTGCATCATCGACACACCCGGCCTGCGCAGCTGGCAGCCGGACGCCGATGAAACCAGCATCGCCGCCAGTTTCGAGGACATCGACGCGCTGGCGGCGCAATGCCAGTTCCGCGACTGCCGTCACGCCAGCGAACCCGGTTGCGCTGTGCGCGGTGCGGTGGATGGCGACCGTCTGCGCAACTACCACAAGCTGTTGCGCGAGGCCCGCCGCGGCGAGCAGACCGCATTGGAACGCATTGCCGAAGTGGCGAAGTGGAAAGTGATGCAGCGGGCCGCGCGCGATAAGCGGCGTTAGGCCAGCGCGCCGGGCGGCCGTGCCTCAGCGCGGGGATGAGGTATCGGCCGCCACGCCCAGCGCCAGATACAGCGGCAGATGGGTGCGCTCGAAGTCCTGTGCATGGCGCAGCAGCTCGGACACGTTGTCTTCGGCGGTTTGCAGCGTGACGCCGTCTTTGATCAGGCGGTGCCCCTGTGAATTCAGGATCGCCCAGACAAAGTCCGTCCACGCAGCGGCGCCGCGCTTGCCCAGGCTGTGTGCCAGCAAAAACAGCTGGGCGATGCGCCCCAGCGGCAAGCCGCCGCCGGTGACCGGGCTGGCCAGTGCCGCAGTGTCGTCGCTGGCGCGGGCACGCTCGCACAGCTTCAGGTTGAGCCGCTGGGTGGCCGCGGTCGCGGCCTGCACCACTTCCGGTGCCTGCGCCAACGCCAGTTCGCCGCGACCACCGAGGACCATGACCACCTCCAGTATTTGCAGCAAGCTGATCTTACGTCCGGCCAAAGCCGTCTCCAGTTGGCCCAGCATGTGCGGCTTGTAATCGCCCAGCATCGCCAACAGGGGCGCATAAACCGACTCGTTGAGGCCGCCCTCTATGGCCGCGCCACGTACCTTGAGCGAGATGCCAGCAGGCGGCGCCGTCAGCACCACCCGTTGACGACGTATCGCTTCCGACCGTTGCAGCGGATTCTGGCGGCGCGGACCTTTCACCCAGTAGTCGCGACGGAACTGCTGATTGACCATGAAATCGCGCACGCTTTGACGGAAAACCGGATCCGGCAGCTCGTCCAGCAAGGCGCGCTGCGGCTGAAGCATATTGATGCTCTCGATATGATCGAGGTAATGTGCCGAGCAGGCGTAGGTGAGCTTGGCTTCGGCCAGCAGTTCGGCCATGTTGGCAAAGCTCATCGGCTGCCAATCGCGGTTGAAATATTCGTGGGCAAGGTAGTTGCGGTTCTGCGTGCGCAGCTGTTTGAGGCGGTTGGCCACGCCAGGATTGGCATTGAAGAAGGCCGGCGAGGTTTCTAGCAGCTTGTCGGCAAAATCCAATGCGGCGCCAATGCGGTTACCGATGCCGGCAGCCGGCGCGGCCATGACGTCGGCGTATTGCGTCAGCAAGCCGCGCAGCGGCACTGATGGGGCCCAGCCCGGCTGCGTGTTATAGCTGATATACAGCACGCCGCCGACCTTAAGCTTGCGGCGTACAAAGTCGACGATGATGGCGCGATTGGCATCCGACACCCAGCTCCAGATGCCGTGCAGGCCAATGAAATCAAAGTCCGGCAAATCAGTGCGGGTGCAATAGTCGGCAAAGGCTTGATCGACGAACCGCGCGCCGCTGCCGGCGGCGCCGGCCAATTCCTGTGCAAACGCGGCGTGCGCCGGGTTGAAGTCGGTGCCGTGCCATGCCACGGTGGTGGCCGCAGCGTGGACATTGGCGCTCACGCCCTGACCGAAGCCCAGCTCGCAGGCCGTGCCCATGGCCGGGACTTCGAGACCAGCGTTGACAAACGCCAGCGTCACCCGCAGCGGATTTAATTCCTGATAGTAGCCATAGGTGTAATCGATCCCCTCTACATAACCGCCAGTCCAATCACTCATTTATCACTTTCGTATCAATACAAGTTAATAAATCAAAATGCTGGTTAACGAATTAGTCTTGTTGTTTTAGCAGTTATATACGTTTTGAAACGATGTGCGCGCACCAATGAAAAAAGGCAGCCGAGGCTGCCTTTTTGTGGGTGCTGCTGTGCGTTGCTTAGTGCTTGGCGCGCAGTTTGGCGATGGCGGCCAGTTGGCCGATCGCCGCTGCCAGTTCGGCTTGCGCTTTAGCGTAGTCGATGCCGGAGCTGTTGTTGGCCAGCGCTTCTTCGGCACGTTTCTTGGCGGCCGTTGCTTTGGCCTCGTCCAGATCCTTGCCGCGAATCGCGGTGTCCGCCAGCACCGTCACGGCGTTCGGCTGCACTTCCAGCAGGCCGCCGGCAACGAAGACGAACTCTTCTTCCGACTGGCCCGGAACCTGGATGCGCACCGCGCCCGGACGAATGCGGGTAATCAGCGGCGTGTGCTTGGGATAAATACCCAGCTCGCCCTGTTCACCCGGCAACGCGACGAATTCGGCTTCGCCAGAGTAGATCAACTCCTCGGCGGAAACCACGTCAACGTGAATAGTGTTTGCCATGTGTGTCCTATCGGGTAGAACGGCCCTGCTTTACAGCAGGGCCGGCCTCAACAATTAGTTGAGTTTCTTGGCTTTTTCGATGGCTTCTTCGATCGTGCCAACCATGTAGAACGCTTGCTCTGGCAGGTGATCCAGTTCGCCCGAGGCGATCATCTTGAAGCCCTTGATGGTGTCCTTCAGCGACACGTACTTGCCAGGTGCGCCGGTGAACACTTCAGCCACGTGGAACGGCTGCGACAGGAAACGCTGCATCTTACGTGCGCGTGCCACGGTCAGCTTGTCTTCCGGCGCCAGTTCGTCCATGCCCAGAATGGCGATGATGTCGCGCAGTTCCTTGTAGCGCTGCAGGGTGCCCTGCACAGCGCGCGCGGTTTCGTAGTGCTCTTGACCGACGACCAGCGGGTCCAGCTGACGCGAGGTCGAGTCCAGCGGGTCCACGGCAGGGTAGATACCCAGCGAGGCGATGTCACGCGACAGAACGACGGTCGAATCCAGGTGACCGAAGGTGGTCGCTGGCGATGGGTCGGTCAAGTCGTCCGCTGGCACGTACACGGCCTGGATCGAGGTGATCGAACCGGTCTTGGTCGAGGTGATACGCTCTTGCAGACGGCCCATTTCTTCGGCCAGGGTCGGCTGGTAACCCACGGCGGAAGGCATACGGCCCAGCAGTGCCGACACTTCGGTACCGGCCAGGGTGAAGCGGTAGATGTTGTCCACGAAGAACAGCACGTCCTTGCCTTCGTCACGGAACGATTCCGCAATGGTCAGGCCGGTCAACGCCACGCGCAGACGGTTGCCTGGTGGTTCGTTCATCTGACCGTAGACCATCGCCACTTTCGAGTTGGCCGGGTTTTCCAGGTCCACCACTTTGGCGTCCGCCATTTCGTGGTAGAAGTCGTTACCTTCACGGGTACGCTCGCCCACACCAGCGAACACGGACAGACCCGAGTGCGCTTTAGCGATGTTGTTGATCAGTTCCATCATGTTCACGGTCTTGCCGACGCCGGCGCCGCCGAACAGACCGACCTTACCGCCTTTGGCGAACGGGCAAACCAGGTCAATCACCTTGATGCCGGTTTCCAGCAGGTCCTGCGATGGCGACAGTTCGTCGTATGCAGGCGGGGTGCGGTGGATCGAGGCGATCTGGTCGTGCGCGACCGGGCCGCATTCGTCGATCGGGTTGCCCAGCACGTCCATAATACGGCCCAGGGTGGCTTTACCCACTGGCACCATGATTGGCTTGCCGGTGTTCTGGATGCTCATGCCGCGACGCAGACCGTCGGACGAACCCAGAGCAATGGTACGGACCACGCCGTCACCCAGTTGTTGTTGTACTTCCAGCGTCAGCTCGGAGCCTTCCATCTTCAAGGCATCAAATACCTTGGGCATTGCGTTGCGTGGAAACTCAACGTCAACCACCGCGCCGATACACTGAACGATTTTGCCATCAGCCATGTTCGTTCCTTCAAATATAGTTAAATTCGTTTAAACCGCTGCCGCACCGGCGACGATTTCGGAGAGTTCTTTGGTAATCGCAGCCTGGCGGGTTTTGTTGTAGATCAGCTTCAGTTCGCCGATCACATTGCCCGCGTTGTCGCTGGCCGCCTTCATCGCCACCATCCGCGCCGATTGTTCCGACGCCAGGTTTTCCGCCACCGACTGGTACACCAGCGCTTCTACATAGCGCTCCAGCAGTTCGTCAATCACGGTGGCGGCGTCTGGCTCGTAGATGTAATCCCAGTTGTGATTACCTTCGTCAGCCTGCTTCTTCGCAGCCGGCAGTGGCAGCAGTTGTTCAACCACTGGCTCCTGCTTCATCGTGTTGATGAACTTGGTGTAGCACAGGTAAACCGCATCGACTTCGCCGTTCTGGAATTTTTCCAGCATCACTTTGACGGGGCCTATCAGTTTTTCCAGGTGCGGGGTATCGCCGATCTGGGTGACTTGCGCCACCACCGGCACGCCAACGCGCCCCAGGAAGCCCAAACCTTTATTACCAATCGCCACGGCGGCAATCTTGTTGCCGGCGGCTTCCAGCTCACGCGTTTTGTTCGTCACCAGACGCAGCACGTTGGTGTTCATGCCGCCGCACAGACCCTTGTCGGTCGTGACGACGATGAAACCCACCGCTTTTGCCTCATCCTTGGCTTCATCGGCCAGGAATGGGTGCGTGTATTCTGGATTTGCGTTGGCCAGATTTGCAGCGATGTTACGAACTTTCTCACTATAGGGACGGGCGGCGCGCATGCGATCCTGCGCTTTGCGCATTTTCGATGCGGCGACCATTTCCATCGCCTTGGTGATCTTCTTCGTATTTTCTACGCTTTTGATCTTGCCACGTATCTCTTTGCCTACTGCCATGAGTCCTTACTCCTTCTGCGCAGATGGCGCCCCGGTCCCACCGTGGGCGCCGTTACCCTTAAAATGCGCCGGATTTCTTGAAGTCGGCAATGGCGGCGGCCAGCGCAGCTTCGCCGTCCTTGTCCAGTTGCTTCGACGACTCAATCTTCGACAGCAGGTCAGCTTGCTTGGTCTTCAGGTAAGCATGCAGGCCGGCTTCGAAAGGCAGCACTTTCTTGACTTCGACGTCATCCAGGTAGCCCTTGTTCACTGCGAACAGCGAGGCGGCCATCAGGGAAATCGACAGTGGCGAGTATTGTTTCTGCTTCAGCAGTTCGGTCACGCGGGCGCCGCGGTCCAGCTGCTTGCGGGTCGACTCGTCCAGGTCCGAAGCGAACTGCGCGAACGCAGCCAGTTCACGGTACTGGGCCAGGTCGGTACGGATACCGCCGGACAGGTTTTTGATGACCTTGGTCTGAGCAGCACCACCCACGCGCGACACCGAGATACCGGCGTTGATCGCCGGACGGATGCCCGAGTTGAACAGCGAGGTTTCCAGGAAGATCTGGCCGTCGGTAATCGAAATCACGTTGGTCGGCACGAACGCCGACACGTCGCCGGCCTGGGTTTCAATGATCGGCAGTGCGGTCAGCGAGCCGGTCTTGCCTTTGACTTCGCCGTTGGTGAAGGCTTCGACGTAGTCGGCGTTCACGCGGGCGGCACGCTCCAGCAGACGCGAGTGCAGGTAGAACACGTCGCCTGGGTAAGCTTCGCGGCCTGGTGGACGGCGCAGCAGCAGCGAGATCTGACGGTAGGCAACAGCTTGCTTCGACAGGTCATCGTAGACGATCAGGGCGTCTTCGCCGCGGTCGCGGAAGTATTCGCCCATGGTGCAGCCCGAGTAGGCCGAGATGTACTGCATGGCGGCCGATTCCGACGCCGAGGCAGCCACCACGATGGTGTACTCCAGCGCGCCGTGCTCTTCCAGCGAGCGCACGATGTTCTTGATGGTCGATGCTTTCTGGCCGATGGCAACGTAGATGCACGTCATGCCCTGGCCTTTTTGGTTGATGATCGCATCAACCGCGACTGCCGACTTACCGGTCTGGCGGTCGCCAATGATCAGCTCACGCTGGCCACGGCCAATTGGCACCATGGCGTCGATCGACTTCAGGCCGGTCTGCATCGGCTGCGACACCGACTCACGGGCGATCACCCCCGGGGCGATCTTTTCGATCGGCGAGGTCAGCTTGGTCTCGATGGCGCCTTTGCCGTCGATCGGCTGGCCCAGGGCGTTGACCACACGGCCACGCAGTTCCGGACCGACTGGCACTTCCAGAATACGGCCGGTGCACTTGACGGTGTCGCCTTCCGAGATGTGCTCGTAAGCACCCAGAATCACGGCGCCAACCGAATCGCGCTCCAGGTTCATCGCCAGACCGAAGGTGTTGCCTGGGAATTCCAGCATCTCGCCCTGCATGACTTCCGACAGGCCGTGGATGCGGACGATACCGTCGGCCACGGAAATCACCGTGCCTTGGTTACGTACTTCAGCGCCACCATCAAGGCCTTGAATACGGCTCTTGATCAGCTCGCTGATTTCAGATGGGTTGAGTTGCATACTAACTCCTAAAAGTGTTTCTCTCAGCTTGCGCGAGATGAAGAATCTGTTCTAAGCGGGTCAGCCGAGGGTTAACTCACGCGACCAGTGCAACACGCATTTGCTGCAGCTTGGCGCGGACCGAAGTGTCCAGCACTTCATCGCCAACCACCACGCGCACGCCACCGATCAGCGCTGGATCCACGGTCACGACCGGGTTCAGCTTGCGGCTGAATTTCTTTTCCAGCGTCGCGATCAGCGTGCTGACCTGGGCGGCGTCGAGCTCGAAGGCCGTGGTGATTTCCGCGTCTGCCGCACCTTCCGCGGCGTTTTTCAACGCCTGGAATTGCGCGCCGATTTCCGGCAGCAGACTGATACGGCCATTCTCGACCAGCATCGTCAGGAAGTTATCGGCTTCCGTGTTCAGCGGCGATTTCACCAGGGCTTTGAACGCGGCGACGATGTCGCTGGCCGACGCTTTCGGGTTGCGGGCGAATGCTTGCACCTCGGGGTGGGCACCGATCTGGGCCAGTTCAGCCACCAGTTCGGCCCACGCCGCGAGGTTGAACGATTCCTTACCTGCTTGGGCTACGCGGAACAGGGCTTCCGCGTAGGGACGGGCGACGGTTGCGTTTTCTGCCATGATTACAGCTCGACAGACAGGCGCGACAACAGTTCGGCGTGGGCCGAGGCGTTGACTTCGCGCTTGAGGATTTGCTCGGCGCCCTTCACAGCCAGGTCAGCCACCTGAGCGCGCAGCGCTTCACGCGCGGTGGCCAGTTGCTGCTCGGCTTCGGCCTTGGCTTGCGCAATGATGCGGTTCGCTTCAGCTTGTGCATTCGCTTTGATTTCTTCCGCCACCAGTTGCGCGCGCTTTTCAGCGTCAGCAACGCGTTGCGAAGCTTCTTCGCGTGCACCGGCCAGGGCTTCGCTGGCGCGCTTTTCAGCGACGATCATGGCTTGCTGGCCCTGGTCGGCCGCAGCCAGACCATCAGCGATACGCTTGGCACGCTCATCCAACGCTGCATTCAGCGATGGAAATACGAACTTCATCGAAACCCAGACCAACACCGCGAAGGTGATCATCTGGCCGATGAGAGACATATTGATGTCCATACCTTTGCTCCTAACTAAAAGTTTCTCCTAGGGTGGAGCAGATTACTGAGCGACGGTTTGCAGAGCAGCCAGGAATGGGTTGCTGAAGGTGTACAGCAGAGCAACACCAACGCCGATCATCGAGATCGCGTCCAGCAGACCAGCGATCACGAACAGCTTGGTTTGCAGTTGTGGCATCAGTTCTGGCTGACGGGCCGACGCTTCCAGGAATTTACCGCCCAGAATGGCGAAACCCAGAGCGGTGCCGATAGCGGCCAGGCCGATGATGATAGCGGCTGCCAGAACGGTCATGCTTTGTACTTGTGCGATCAGAGCTTGCATTGAAATTTCTCCTAAGATTTAAAAAAGACTACAGATACTAAAAAATTAAAAACGAATTGTTGCTTAGTGCTTCTCAACCGCGATGGCCAGATACACAACCGTCAGCGCCATGAATACAAACGCTTGCAGGGTCACCACCAGGATGTGGAAGATAACCCAAGGACCACCGAGCAGCCACTGCGCATACCACGGCAGCAGTGCGATCAGGATGAACAGCAGTTCGCCGGCGTACATATTGCCGAACAAACGCAGCGACAGCGACAGTGGCTTAGCCAGCAACTCGATCATCTGGAAGATGAAGTTGACCGGTGCCAGCACGATGGCCATGAAGCCATGCGCGTGGAACGGCGCGGTCAGCAGCTCTTTACCCCAGCCGCCGAGACCTTTGGCTTTGATCGAGAAACCAATAATGCACAGCATGACGCCGAAGGACATGCCGAAAGTGTGGTTGACGTCGGCGGTCGGCACGACACGCAGTTTGTGGACGCCAAAGAAGGACAGCAGTTTAGGCAGCAGGTCGACCGGCAGGAAGTCCATGGCGTTCATCAGCCAGACCCAGCAGAAGATGGTGATCGCCAGCGGGGCGATCACCTTGCTCTTGGCGTGGAACGCCGAATTGACCACTTCATTGACCAGTTCCATCACGGCTTCGACGAAGTTCTGCAGCTTGCCCGGCACGCCGGCGGTGGCGCGGCGCGAGGCCAGCCAGAACACGCCGAGGAAAACCAGGCCCAGAATGGCCGAAACCCAGAACGTGTCCAGGTTATACATGCCGTCGGCCGATTTCAGGTGGCTAAGGTGGTGCTGAATGTACTCGATATTGGTGGGCGCTTCGTGCCCGACGTGTTCAGTGGTCATAAAAATATAAGATTTTGGTGATTAAATTGCGAGCAATGCCAGCCAGTAAGCGAAGGTTGACACCGCGAAACCCAAGATCAGCCATAACCATGAGGCCGACTGAAACAACAGCAGTGCCAACACGAACAGCACTACCGTGATAAAAATCTTTGTCACTTCGGCGCGCACATGCGCGCGGAAAGCTTTTTTGGCGTCATTTGTTCCGCCCGCAACAATCATCGCGTACATCAGACTCCCGATGACTGCGATTGCTCCGCCATAGGCGGCCGACCAAGCTTTGATTACTCCACCTATATTCCAGGTGAGCAAGGCGAATCCAGTGGCGATGGCCAACTGGAGGGCGACGACTCGGAACACCGGCCTGGAGATGCTCGTGGAACTACTCACTGCCGAGCCTCCCTTAAAAGCCGATTAAACCCCAAAGACGCGTGATTATATGTGTCTTTCCTGTATCACGTCAAACATGCTGCGCCGCAGCATCGCTTTTGGTGCACGAAAGCGACGCTTTTAGAAACATTTCCGTGCGCTTTGCACCACGATGAAGCGAGTTAGCCGTTTGCCAAGTTGGGCTTACTGGGCACACAGCTTGGCGATCGCGGCCGAGATTTTGGCATGATAGGCCGTCACGTCCGCGCCGCCGTCCACCGAAGCCAGCAACGCCCGCCCCGCGGCGGCCGCTTCATTGGTCGAATAGCAATCACGGCGCTGCGGCGTGTTCAAGCTGGCCGTGAAGGCACCCGCCACCGCCGCTTTCCTGTTTCCCGCCGCGGCATCCAGGCGGCCTTGGGCGCTGGCGTCGGCCAGGCCGGCGGCATAGATCGCCAGGACCGCCCTGCTCTTTTCCAGGCCGGAGTAATTGATGTTGTCGGTCCAGTGCTTGAGACCATCGGCATCGGCCTGACGGTTGAACAGCTGACCGTAAATCTGCTGCACATACTCGTTAACACGTTCAGGCGTATAGAGTTGCCGGAACGCGCCGCTCTGATACAGACCGTCCACCATCCGGCGCAGCGCGGGCTCGGTATCGTAAGCCTGGTCCAGGGCGGCCAGCGTGGGCCGCAACATCAGGCCCCGGCTGCGCATGTCGGCCGCAAGATCGGTCAACTGGCCGGCAAATCCATCCAGTCCGCCCGGATCGGCAGGGAAGCCGACATAGGCCAGGTAGAGCTGCTGCACCACCGGATACCACAGGCGGCGCTGCACCAGCTGCCCCGCCGGCTTGAGCAGGCCATCCGGCGTGATCACCGAAAAACCTTGCTGGTTGGGGCTGGGCGACAGCGACCATAGCATGAAACCGCGGTCGGCCACGGTCAGGCCATCGAGGAAGCGCTCGTAGAACGCCTGATTGAACTGGTCGTCAGGATCGGCGCTGCCGAATTCACCGATCACCAACGGCATGGCGCTGCCGTACTCGCGGCTCATCTCGCGCAGCGCGGCCGCTTGCACAAAATTGACCTGTTGCAGGCTGGCGCTGTCGCGACTGCTTGCGCCAATATATAAGTGCGGACTGGCAAAGGACGAGATGTCTTTCCAGTATTTGAGCAGGGGGGTCTGCGCTTCGCCCACCGTGGTCGGGTGGACGGCATCGTTGCTGCGCACCAGGTTGTACATGGAATCGACCGCGCGCACTACCGAAGCATAGTCCTGGTCCGAGTGCATGCAGTCGAATGCCACCGCATTCCACAGCGGTTCATTCATGATGTCCCACGCCAGCAGCGCGCGGTGGCTCCTGAAGCTCTTGATCAGTGCATCGGCGCTATCGCGCACATCGACGAAGCCCTTCTTCCAATAGCAGTTGGCGTCGTACTTGGTGTAGCCGTCCAGTACCAGAATCACCTTCAGGCCTGCCGCGTCCGCCTTATCCATAAAGACTTGCACCTTGCTGATAACCTGCCGGGCCAGCACCGCGCTGTCGCTTTCCGCGCCCCACTCTTTCTTGGCCGGATCGGCGCACACATTCTGGTAGCGCGCATTGTCAGGCACCCAGTCGGACGGTGCGCCCGGGGTTTTCGGCGGCAAGATCACCGCCATGCGCAATACGTTGAGGCCCATGCCAATGGCATTGCTGATGATGGTGTCGACGTCCGCGCCTTGCGGCAGCCAGGCCGTGTGGTCGCACAGGCGGTTGTCTTCAAAGGTTTGCATCAGCACATTGGCGCCGCGGAAATTGGCGTTGCTGAAGGCAAGCGGGTCGACCGCTACCGGCGGCACGATCGGCGGCGCCAGCGAGCGGACTGCCGGTACGTTGTAGGTCTCCACCAGGGTGGTCACGCCCGGGTCAAGCCATTCGACACCTTCCTGCACCAAGCCCCACTGGAAATGACAGCCCACCACCTGTGGATAACTGGTGGCGTCGCAATAGCGCGGCTCGCGCACGGCGACGTCAAAGCTAAAGGTGTACAGCGCGCCAGGCGCAACCTCCACCCCGGCTGGCAAATCAACACGACCGAATCCCCAGCGCCAGTTATCTCCCGGATTCTGGGCGCCAAGGCGATACTGGCCGCTGGTCCACCTGGTGGTGCCGGTATTTTTATAGGTGACGGAAACGGTATAGGTCTGCCCCAGTTGCATGGTGTGGGGCACGCTCTGGGAAATAAACGTGGCGCCGGCCGCAGCCATGGCGCCATTGGGCAGCAACAGCGCTGCAATTCCCGCGCAGAACACCTTCCACGGCTTACGCACGCAGGCGGGCCAGTACGCCGTCAAGGACGTCGAGGTCGGCAAAGTCAATGATCATCTGGCCGCGCCCTTTCGGTCCCATCTTGAACACCACCGGCGTGGCCAGGGTATCGGACAGCTCTTCTTCCAGGCGGACGATGTCGCCCGACTTTTCCTTGACGCGCGCGTCCTTCGGCGCGGCCTTCAGTTCTTCCACCGTTCTGGCCACCAGCTTCTCGGTCTCGCGCACCGATAAACGCTTGGCCACCACCATGTTGGCCAGGTTGATCTGGGTGGCGGCGTCCACCGCCAGCAGCGCGCGCGCGTGGCCCATGTCGATATCGCCGGCCATCAGCATGGTTTGCACCGGTGCGGCCAGATTCATCAGACGCAGCAGATTCGAAACGGCACTGCGAGAGCGACCGACCGCGTTGGCGGCCTGTTCGTGGGTGAAGCTGAAGTCGGTGATTAGGCGATGGATGCCCTGTGCCTCTTCCAGCGGATTGAGATCCTCGCGCTGCATGTTCTCAATCAGCGCCATGGCGGCGGCGGCCTGGTCGTCTACATCACGCACCAAAACGGGGAGCACTTCCAGGCCGGCCAATTGCGCAGCGCGGAAACGGCGCTCGCCGGCGATGATCTCGTATTTGTCCTTGCCGACCGGACGCACCAGGATCGGCTGCATGATGCCCTGGGTTTTGATCGAGGCGGCCAGTTCCTGCAGGCCGCCCTCGTCCATGCGGGTGCGCGGCTGGTACTTACCCGCCTGCATCTGGGTGACCTTCAGCTCGGACGGCGTGTTGGCGTCCGGGGTGGTGATGTCGCCGTCGCCGCCAAGCAGCGCTTCCAGGCCGCGACCCAGGCCTTTGAGTTTTTTGGTTGCCATGTGATTGCCTTACATTTTCTTGATGCGCTTGACCATCTCGGCGCCGAAGGCGATATATGCCTGTGCGCCCTTGGAGGTCGGATCGAAGGTCACGCCCGGTACGCCGTACGACGGCGCTTCCGCCAGGCGCACGTTGCGCGGGATGATGGTCTTGAAGACTTTGTCGCCGAAGTGCTGCTCCAGCTGGGCCGACACCTGCTGCGACAGCGTCATGCGCGGATCGAACATCACGCGCAGCAGGCCGATGATCTTCAGGTCAGGGTTGAGGTTGGCGTGCACCTTCTTGATGGTGTTAACCAGATCGGACAAACCTTCCAGCGCGTAGTACTCGCACTGCATCGGGATGATCACGCCGTGCGCGGCGCACAGGCCGTTCAGCGTCAGCATCGACAGCGCCGGCGGGCAGTCGATCAGAATGAAATCGTACTCCTTATCCACAACGGCCAGCGCGTCCTTCAGGCGGCGCTCGCGGTTGTCCAGTTCCACCATCTCCACTTCCGCGCCGGCCAGCTCGCGGTTGGACGGCAGCACGTCGAAGTGGCCAGGCTCGGAGCGCTGGCGGGCGGCGGCCACGTCGGCCGTGCCCAGCATCACCTCGTAGGTCGATGCCTTCAGTCCTGCCTTGTTGATGCCCGCGCCCATGGTGGCATTGCCTTGCGGGTCCAGGTCGACCAGCAGCACGCGCTGGTCCAGTTTTGCCAGACCGGCGGCGAGGTTAACGGTGGTGGTGGTTTTGCCGACGCCGCCCTTTTGATTTGCTACGCAAAAAATTTTTGCCATGTAATTCTTATCTTGGTTGATGCGATTGATTTATACGATATAAACGGTATAAACGATTTATACTATTTATACGATATAAATCATTTATACCGTATAAATCGTTTATGCAGTTTCTGCTTGAATGAAAACCAGATGACGTTCCGCGTCCAGCCCCGGCACTGCCAAAGGCTCCAGTTTCTGCACTTTCCATGGTGCTGGCAGCCGCTCGCGCTCCTCTGCCGGCGCCGTGCCTTTCAAGGCGATGTACTGCCCGCCCTCTTGCAGCAGATGCCCCGACCAGTTGACGAAGTCTGACAGGTCGGCAAATGCCCGCGAAGTGATGACGTCGAATTTGGTCTTCACTTCCAGCTCCTGCACTTTCTTCGTGTACACCGTGACGTTGCTCAATCCCAGCTCCGCCTTCACCTGGTTGAGGAAGGCGGTTTTCTTGTGCACCGTGTCGATCATCGACACTTTCATGTCCGGGCGGCTGATGGCCAGCACCATGCCCGGCAAGCCGCCCCCTGCTCCCACGTCCAGCACGTTCCTGGCATCCTTGAATGCGGGCACGGCTGTCAGCGAGTCCAGCAGGTGCAGCTTCACCATTTCCAACGGGTCGCGCACCGAGGTCAGGTTGTACACCGCGTTCCACTTGTTCAGCAGGGCCAGGTAGTCCAGCAGTTTTTCTACCTGTTCCACGCTCAGCGTCAGTGGCAGCTGCTTGATGCCTTGTTTCAAAACATCCGCTACTACAGTGCGGTCAAACACCTTCATGCTGCCTCGTCTTTCTGAACAAAACCGCCGAAACCGGCCTTCTTCAGATGCACCAGCAGCAGCGAAATCGCCGCCGGGGTGACGCCGGAGATACGCGATGCCTGGCCCAGCGTTTCCGGACGTTGCGCGTGCAGCTTCTGGCGCACTTCCACCGACAGTGCGGTGATGTCCAGGTAGTTGTAGTTCTCCGGCAGCTTCAGGTTTTCGTAGTGCTCGTGGCGCTCGACTTCCTTGGTCTGGCGATCGATATAGCCCGAATACTTGAGCTGGATTTCGATCTGTTCCTTGACCGCTGAGTCGGTTTCGCCCGGGCCGGCCAGCTCGCGGCCGTCGGCGCCTTTCAGCGTCATCAGCTTGTCGTACTCCACGCCGGGACGGCGCAGCAGGTCGGCCAGCGAGTACTCGCGCTCGATGGCCTGGCCAATCACGCGCTCGGATTCGGCCGCTTCCAGGATGCGCGGGTTCACCCACGTGGAACGCAGACGCTCCAGTTCCTTGGCCACGGACTCGCGTTTGCGGTCGAAAGCTTCCCATTGCGCATCACCAATCACGCCCAGCTTGCGGCCGATTTCGGTCAGGCGCATGTCCGCGTTATCTTCACGCAGGCTGAGGCGGTACTCGGCGCGGCTGGTGAACATGCGGTAGGGTTCCATCACGCCCTGGGTGACCAGGTCGTCGACCATCACGCCGAGGTAGGCTTCCGAACGGGCTGGCGTCCAGGCTTCCTTGCCCTGGGTTTGCAGCGCGGCGTTGACGCCGGCCAGCAGACCTTGTGCTGCCGCTTCTTCGTAACCGGTGGTGCCGTTGATCTGGCCGGCGAAGAACAGACCGTTGATGGCCTTGGTTTCCAGCGAGGCTTTCAGGCCGCGCGGGTCGAAGTAATCGTACTCAATGGCATAACCCGGGCGCAGGATATGCGCGTTTTCCAGGCCTTTCATCGAGCGCACCAGCTCGATCTGCACGTCGAATGGCAGGCTGGTGGAAATGCCGTTTGGATAGAATTCGTTGGTGGTCAGGCCTTCCGGTTCCAGGAAAATCTGGTGCGATTCCTTGGACGAGAAGCGGTGGATCTTGTCCTCGATCGACGGGCAATAACGCGGACCGACGCCTTCAATCACGCCGGTGTACATCGGGCTGCGATCCAGGCCGCCACGGATAATGTCGTGGGTTTTCTGGTTGGTGTGGGTGACCCAGCATGGCATCTGCTGCGGATGCATGCCGGCATTGCCCATCACCGAAAACACAGGCACTGGATCCAGGTCGCCCGGCTGCTCGGTCATTTGCGAGAAGTCCATGCTGCGGCCATCGATGCGCGGCGGCGTGCCGGTCTTCAGGCGGCCTTGTGGCAGCTTCAATTCTTTCAGGCGGGCCGACAGCGATACGGCAGGCGGATCGCCGGCACGGCCGCCCGAGTAGTTGTTCAGGCCGACGTGGATTTTCCCGTCGAGGAAAGTACCGGCAGTCAGCACCACGGCGCGGGCGGCAAACTTCAGGCCGATCTGGGTGACGGCGCCAACCACGCGGTCGCCCTCCACCATCAGATCATCCACAGCCTGCTGGAACAGCCACAGGTTGGGCTGGTTTTCCAGGCGGGAGCGGATGGCGGCCTTGTACAGAATACGGTCGGCCTGGGCGCGGGTAGCGCGCACGGCAGGGCCTTTGGAGGAATTCAGGATGCGGAACTGGATACCCGCCTCATCGGTGGCGATCGCCATGGCGCCGCCAAGCGCATCGACTTCCTTGACCAGATGGCCTTTACCGATACCGCCGATGGATGGGTTGCACGACATCTGGCCCAGCGTCTCAATATTGTGGGTGAGCAGCAGCGTCTTCTGCCCCATACGGGCGGAAGCAAGCGCGGCCTCGGTACCGGCGTGTCCACCGCCGACAACGATGACGTCGAAATTCGTAGGAAATAACATGGTGGAAAATTTAAAGCGAAGGGATCAAGTTCAGATTATAGAGTTTTTTTGATGCTGCGACTTTTTTAGGCAAAAATATTCTTGATTGTGTTCCACGTGAAACAATAAAAAAAGGGCACTTATCGTTTCCGATGAGTGCCCCTTTATCAATGTTCCACGTGGAACATTACCATCGTAACCACGCATCATAGCCCGACTTAACAATAAGTACAGACACCACCACGAGGAACAATTTGCGCACAAAACCACTGCCGTGTTTCATCGCCATGCGCGAGCCAATCAGGGAGCCGATGATCTGGCATACGGCCATGGTCAGACCCAGCTGCCAGATCAGGTGGCCGCTGTAGCCGAACCACACCAGGGCAGCGAAGTTGCAGGCCACGTTGACGATCTTGGCCACCGCCGAGGCGCCCAGGAAGTCGAAGCCAAACACGCGCACGAACAGGAATACCAGGAAGCTGCCGGTACCCGGACCGAAGAAGCCGTCGTAGAAACCGATCGCCGCACCGACCACCAGCGCCAGCGATTGCTCTTTGGCGCCGGAGTGAATCGGCGCATGCACGCTGCCGAAATCCTTCTTGGCGAAGGTGTAGATGGCCACCGCCAGCAACACTACCGGCAGCGCAATGCGCATGAAGTCGGCCGATACCTTGGTCACCACATAGGCTCCGAGGAAAGCAAATACCAACGCCGCCAGCGCGGCCGGTGTCGCTACCGACCAGGCAATCGCCACACGGCGAGCGTAGCTCACGGCAGCGACGCTGGTGCCGAAGATGCTGGCCAGCTTATTGGTGCCGATCAGCGTGGCCGGGGCCATGTTGGGGAACACCGCGAACATGGTGGGCAGCTGGATCAGCCCTCCTCCCCCCACCACCGCGTCAACCAAACCTGCGCCAAACGCAGCCGCACCTAACACCCAAAAGTCCACCATGATCCCGCCGTCCTCAACATGCAAAGGCTCTATTGTACGGAAGAAATCTACATCGGCTTATGCGGATGCGGCATGGCTTGGGGTAAGCTAGCTGGTGAATCCACTACCGATTGGACGCTCTCATGACTGACTTTGCTTTCAGCACCGTGTCGCATATCGTCTCAGAACTGGGTGCCGCCAGGCGGCTGGGCGAGCACATCGCCCAGCGATTCCCCAACGCCAGACGTGCCATGCTGGTGACCGATCCGGGCTTCCTCAAGACCGGCCTGGTCGATGCGCCGGCGGCCAGTTTGCAGGCGGCCGGGCTGGCTGTGGAAATCTATTCACAGGTGGTGGCAGATCCGCCGGAAGCTGTCGTGCTGGCGGCAGTCGATGCGGCGCGCGCATTCCGGCCCGATGTTGTGATCGGCCTGGGCGGCGGCAGTTCAATGGATGTGGCCAAGCTGATTGCGGTGCTGGCGGACAGTGATCAACCGATCGGTGCCATCTACGGCATCGGCAATGTGAAGGGGGCGCGGCTGCCGCTGGTACAGATTCCGACCACGGCTGGCACTGGTTCCGAGGTCACCAATATCGCCATCGTGACCACTGGCGCTACCACCAAGATGGGCGTGGTAGCGCCGCAGCTTTATGCCGATTTGGCATTGCTGGATGCGGAACTGACCTTGGGTCTGCCACCGCCGGTGACCGCCGCTACCGGCATCGACGCCATGGTGCATGCGATCGAGGCGTACACCAGCAAGCATAAAAAGAACCCGCTGTCCGATGTTCTGGCGCGCAAGGCGCTGGAGCTGCTGTCGGCCAACCTGATTGCGGCCTGCGAAAATGGCCGCAATCTGGCGGCGCGCCAGGCCATGTTGCTGGGGGCGCTGCTGGCCGGGCAGGCGTTTTCAAATGCGCCGGTGGCGGCAGTGCACGCGCTGGCCTATCCGATTGGCGGGATATTTCACGTGCCACATGGGCTGTCGAATTCGCTGGTGCTGCCGCATGTGCTGAGGTTCAATGCGCCGGAAGCGGCAGGCATGTATGCGGAGTTGGCGGAGATTGTGGTGCCGGCCGCCAGCGGCAGCGTCGAAGCGAGGGCGGAGGCGCTGGCTGTTGCGATGCAACAAATCGCCATTGTGACCGGGATAGAACGGACTTTGCAGCAGGTGGGCATCAAGGAAACCGATCTGGACCGGCTGGCGGACGACGCCATGCTTCAGACCAGGTTACTCGGGAATAACCCGCGCCTGGTGACGCGGGCAGACGCGCGCGCAATCTACGCTGCCGCGCTTTAACCCGCACGGCGGCACACAGGGGTCTGACCCTGCGGGCCAGACCCCGCCTTAACCGGGGTACGCTGCGCCGCTCAATCAGGCACTGCAACCGTGGTGCCGGTCACGGCAATGGTGTTCGCCACGGTAGGCGTGGTGGCGATGGGCGGCAAGTTGGCTGTGGTCAGCGGCGTGGTGTTATCCGCCCGCGTCACTGTCCGCACCACCTGCGACGGCGGCAGTGCGGCGTTGCTGCGCAAGTTGGCCAGCATCGCATCCAGCGCCCGGAACAGATACACATGCAGCGGCACAATGTTGGCCGGCAGCGCATTGGTGAACGAATCGAAGTGGTTGGCATTGGTCACCTCGATATAGCGCAGCTTGCTCGCACTGCCCTCCGCCGTCGCATTCAGTCCCACATACGCGCGCGAAGCAAAGTTCACCGGAATCAGGGCATCGCTGCGGCCGTGCACGATGATGGCCGGCTTGCCCTTCAGATTGCCGGTCGCCGCCACCTCCGCCATGCCCGCCCTAACCCGCGCGCTCTGCGCCGCCAGCGTGCCGGTCAGCGCGGCGCCAGACACCGCATCGATCCCCGTCGCCAGCGAGCGCAGGCACAGGAACGCATCCAGCGACTGATCAGCCAGCTGCGAGCCTGGGGATACGCCCAGGTTATAGGCCCTGGCCCCGCCCACCGAATCCTCGTACACCACGCTGCCGATAATCCCGTTCTGCGTGGCGAAGCTGGACGCCTTCTGCGCGGTCGTGAACGCCAACGGCCCCCCGGCCGCATCGGTTGGCGCAAAGCTCAAACCGCACACTTTATCGGTCACGGAAAACTTGCCGTAGGCATAGGCATACGTCACCGCCACCAGCACGTTGGTGCCCGCGTGGGCGGCCTGCAGCACGTCTGAATCCGGCAGCCAGCCGTAGGCCTTGAGACGCGCTTTGGCGTCGTTTTGCTGCGACAACAGATCGCCGCCGTTCAGCAAGCCCTTGGCGGCCAACGCGGTGCAGCGTCCCGGTGCCGCTGCTGTCGAGGCGATGCACGGCTGATACAGCGCCGCATAAGTCGAGTAATCGAACAACGCCTTGCCCTGCCCGCTCACCGCCGCAGCGCCCTGCCGTACCGTGTAGCCAGCGGCCGTCTTGGGCTGGATCTGCGGCTCGGTGGCCGCCACGCCGGAAATCAGGCCCTTGGTGTCCTGCTCGGCCGCCAGCAAGGCCGAGCCGGCGCCATTGGAAATGCTGGAGGCGATGGTGATCGTATTCTTGGGCGTCAGCACCACCACGTGGCTGTTGTTGTCCTTCGCCAGGGTGCCGTACTTTTCGTTCAGCACGTAGAACGCAAACTCGACCGCCTGCAGCGTGAACTTGCCCCAATCCTTTTCCGGATTCTGTTGCGAGTGGGCGTGCTTGAAGGCGACGCGGCCCGGGTAGGCGGCGGCAAAGGCGGCACGCGCGGCATCGGTCAGCGCCGGCGCGAACGTGCTGTTTTTGGCGGCCGCGGTGCGCGTGGCGCGCAAGCCGCTTTGCAGGTTCACGCTATCATCGTCGAAGGTGTAGAGGCCGGTGCCGCTGCCCTTGTCGCTGTAAGCCACGGCGCAATTGTTCTTCAAACCCCATTCGCCGGCGCTGCCGATGGCGCCGTAAATCCCGCGCGAGCCGCTCGACGTGCCGGTGACAATGCAGGGATTTTTCACGTCGAACCCGGCCGGCACCTGCACCATCAGGGTCACGTTCTGGCTGCCGCTGCCATCGTCGGCGTAGGCGATGTACTCGGTGCCGGCCACCTTGCCCTCGCCGGTGCCGGCCACGCCCTTGGCGTCCACGTTCGGGCCGTACAACGTGCCATAGCCGCTGTTGGCGGCGATATCCAGCACCGCCCGGTAATTGGCATGGATCGCGTTGCGGCGCAGTTCTGCGGCGGTGGGATTGGCTGGGTCTGCGTAGGCCGGGGCGGCGGCCGCCAGTCCGGTCTTGCCCAGGCCGGCGGTCAGCAAATCGTCGCTGGCGCCGTCGTAGGTTTTACTGCTGATGTCGCCGAGGAAGCTCGGCTTGAGGTTCAGGTCTTGTTGCTCGTCGTGCTCATTCGAGCCGCAGGCGGCGACTGCGATGCCGGCCAGCGCCAGCACCATGGTTTTGATTTGCATATCGTCCTCACACTGGTTTCTTCTTTCCGGCCAGAGCGATGAACTCGCCAATAATCCCACGCCGGAACAACAGCACACAAATAATGAAGATCAGGCCAACAACCATGTTGACCGCTTCGCCTATGGTGTTAAACCATTCAATGCCGGAGATGCGGGCCAGCAGCGTGCCCCAGTCACCCAGCTTGTTTTCCAGCGCAATGATGATGATCGCGCCCAACATCGGACCGGCCAGCGTGCCCATGCCGCCAACCAGCGTCATCAGGATCACCAGACCGGACATGGTCCAGTGGACGTCGGTCAGGGTTTCAAAGCCCAGAATCAAGGTCTTGCTGGCGCCCGCCAGACCGGCCAGCGCCGCCGACAGCACGAACGCCAGCAGCTTGTACTTGTCGACGTCGTAGCCCAGCGAGATGGCGCGCGGTTCGTTTTCCTTGATCGCCTTCAGCACCTGGCCGAACGGCGAATGCACGGTGCGCACGATCAGCATGAACGCCAGCACGCAGATGCCCAGCACCACGAAGTACAAGGTGGTGTCGTTGGCGAGGTCGATCACGCCGAGGAGTTTTCCACGTGGAACGCCCTGCAAGCCATCTTCGCCGCCGGTGAACTCCCCTGCCCGCAGCGCGCCGAAATACACCATCTGCGCCAGCGCCAGCGTGATCATCGAGAAGTAAATGCCCTGGCGGCGGATTGCCAGCCCGCCCATCACCAGCCCGATCAGCGCGGCGGCCGCCACGCCGGCCAGCAGGCCCAGCTCGGTCGGCCAGCCCCAGTTCTTCAGCGCGTTGCCGGCCACATAGCCGGCCATGCCGAAGAAGGCCGCGTGGCCGAAGGACAGCAAACCGGTAAAGCCGATCAGCAGGTTGAAGGCGCTGGCAAACAAGGCAAAGCACAGCAGCTTGGACAGGAACACCGGGTAGCCGACAAACGGCGCCGCCACGGCAATGGCAAAGGCGATCAGGTAGCCGATTTTCTTGTTCATCATTTTTCCTTACCAAACAGGCCGGCCGGACGCAGCAGCAGCACAACCACCATCACCAGGAACACCACCGTCGACGAAAACTCCGGGTAAAACACTTTGGTCAGGCCCTCGATCACGCCCAGCGCCAGGCCGGTCAGGATGGAGCCCATGATCGACCCCATGCCGCCGATCACCACAACGGCGAATACGACGATAATCAGGTTCTGCCCCATCAGGGGCTGCACCTGGATGATTGGGGCCGCCAAAACGCCTGCAAAGCCCGCCAAAGCGACGCCGAAGCCAT